>NZ_QMED01000049.1 GCF_003286125.1 Algibacillus agarilyticus | reverse complement strand
GCATGTGAACCCACATTATCATTCGTCGGTGTACCGCTTAATACGTTATTCGTTAGTGTCAACCAATCCGGTTTTGTTGTCGCGGTATACGTTAACGTATCACCCGTATCAACATCACTCGCGGCTAACGTGTAGCTATAAGCACTGTCTTCTGTTGCTGATGTAATACCCGATGAGGTTATCGTCGGCGCATCATTCGTATTTGTCACCGTAACACTAAAGCTTTGGTCTACTGACGCTGTACCGTCTGATACATTCAAGACAACCGCATGTGAACCCACATTATCATTCGTCGGTGTGCCGCTTAAAACACGACCCGTTAATGTCAACCAATCCGGTTTCGTCGTCGCGCTATACGTTAGGCTGCTGCTGTCTATATCTGAAGCAGAAATTGTATAGTTATAAGCACTGTCTTCGTTAACCGAGGTCAAGCCATTTGTCGAGATAGTCGGTGCATCGTTGATCGCAGTAACAGCAAGAGAAATTGTTTGAGCTGTACCTGCAACCGTTCCATCGTGTGGCGTTAATATTAAATTCGTGCCCGAATTATCATTTGATGCGGTTGTATAAGTAACATGTGACGCTGTATCAAAATAACTATTAAGTTCGGTTGGCGTACCGGTCAACGTAACACTAGAACTCGGACTACCGCTAACCGCAACTGCCGAAACAGTACTTGATGCTGAAAGGCTACCTTTACCTGAAGATGAAAGCGTTAATGTGATCGTATCGCCGGTATCGGCATCAGCCAATATCAAGTCGCTTAAATCTACGTTTGAAGATATATCTTCATTAACCGTAATTGAACTCGGTGTATTAGTTATTGTTGGGGTGCGATTTTCTAAGCCAATCGTGATGGTTGTATCGGTGCCATCATTACTCGCGGTCGCTGTAAGTGTGCTACCTGAAGAATCAGTTAAGTTTAAGGTTACGCTAGCCGAAGAAAAACCAGCGGCTTCGGTGTCAATGAGTAAGGTGCTCGCGCTACTAAATGATACATTGCTACTGGTGAATGTTTTACTAAGCACTTTTATTTTATCACCAGCCGAAAGATCGGCAATTGAATCACCATTCAATTCAGTAACCGTGCCGACTAACGTATCATCGCCCTCACCTAAAGTTACCGTATGAACCCCGGTATTCACTCTAACGGTATCAGCACCTGCCCCAACATCAATTGAACCACCGTTATCATCAGCATAAATAGTTTGCGCACCACTTGAAGCTTCAACTTTAAATACATCCGTCGACATTGCACTTAACGTTAAATTATTTGCAGTTTCAGCCGCAACAGTTAACGTTTGAGCACCGGCAGTGTCATCCGTAAAATTAAGTTCTTCAATAGCAGAAATACTTGGCGTTACTGATAAAGACCCAGCCCCCGATACAACTAAGGTATCGGTTCCGCTACCACCTACAATACTTGTCAACTCATTAAATTGTGAAGACGTTACCGCAATTGAAGCACCCGAGCTGCTTGTTGTTTTAATAACATCAGCGCTGGTTAAAGTATTTGAAGTGACATCAAGGTTAGAATCGCTTTGTATTGTTGCCGTAGCCGCACTGCTTACATCAAAACTAGAAATGCCTGATAATACAGAAGCGTTAAGCGTTAAAGTAGCATCTGAACTACCCGTTAATTGCAGTAAGTCAATCGAACTAAAGGTGTTGTTTGTTAAATCTAAACTGCCTGCGGCAATATTAAGAACATCAGTAGAAGCATCACCTAAAATACTCGGTACGCTTCCTAATAGGCTTGCAGAAATCGTTGTTGTAACCGTTGCGCCAGTCACACTATGCGCAACTAAATCATTTTGGATTGCATCCCAATTTGTAAATGTCACACCAGAAAGGTCGGTTCCACTAATAGCAGAATATTTTAAAATATCTTGATGACTTGCTTGACCAGTATAAGTTGTAAAATCATCTAAACCATCATCAGTGTTCAGCGTGATAGTGGTATCACCACCACCGGCCGTTTGCAATGTCCCGGCCGTTAACGATATAGAGGTAGCAGCACCCACATTGACATCACCCGTTGCGGTAACAACTAACGTATCGTTTCCACCGCCACCACTAAATGTAGAGCCGGCAAAATGACTCGCATTCGTTACAGTTAGTGTTTCATCTTCAGAGCCAAAAGTAATAGCAGGTGTTAAATTACTTCCCGAACTGGTATTAAATAAAACGCCAGTCGCTGTTGCAGCGGTTAAACTAGCAACCGCCAAACTAACCGTGCTAGTGGTAGTGTCATCACCATCATTTACCGATACCGTGATCACTCGTTGAGTTGTACTCGGATTAGTTGAAGCGTTTTGATAAGTTATCGTTTTTAATAACGTACCAACTTCCAGGGCACTTGCTGTCGCACCTGTAATTGTAATGGTATCGTCACCACTAATATCAGATGCGCCTGAAATGCCAGAAAGCGCATTTTGAGCAGCCGCTGATACATAAAGACCTTCAGACGTACCATCTTGATCATTCGTTAAAGCAACGGTTATAGCGGTAATTAAATCACCTGCATCAACCTCTGTAACACTTGCCGAAGACGCAATATTTAAAGAAACATCACCCTCTGTAAATGTGATTGTTTCGTCGCTATCAATGCCGGTTCCGTTACCATTGAGGTCAAGTATAGGGGCATCGTTAACAGGCGTTATACTGATCGTAGAGGTAACCGTATTACCGGTATCAGTTGTACCATCACTTGCCGACACAACTAAGCTAGTGGCCGTAACCGAGTTACTCACCGACGTAAATTGTAAATTGCTAGCGGTATCTAAATGCGTCGTTAGCGCTGCTGGCGAGCCTACCATCGTAATAGTTTGAGAGTTAATAATACCTGTTGTAACGCCAGTCCCAGCTGTCGCACTTAAAGTACCCGCGCCTACCGAGAAGGTTAACGTGGCTGTGGTTGTATCTGGGTCTGTTAACGTAAGCGCACTTAAACTAAGTCCGCTTGCTACATCTTCCGTCACAGTCAGCGTGTCTGGCGCGCCACTGATCGCTGGTGCATCATTTACAGCCGTTACATTCACGGAGAACGTATCACTCACACTTAACGTTGTACCATCCGATACGGCAAAGTTAAAGCTATCAGAACTCGCCTCGCCACCACTGTGATGATAAACCACATCGCTAGCATCTACATTAGCTTGTGTAAAGGTATCAGAAGCCGTTAACGTAGTCGTAGAATTTAATACCAATGAACCTTCATTTGGTGCTGTAGATAATGTATAGGTTATTTCACTTGCGGTGTTGTCGCCATCAGTTGTATTTAATTGGCTCCCCGTAATCGCTATCGAATTACCTTCAACCACCGTAGCAGCAGAATTAGTCGCTAATACAGGAGAATCATTAACAGCCGTAATTGAAATACTGTGAGTTTGGTTAGAAGGTGTAGATGAATCTTCATTGCCATCTTCAACCGTAAAGACAAATGAATCTGATGTTGTCTCACTACCAGAGTGAGCATAAGTAACAATACCACTCGCAATATTAGCTTGAGTAAATGTACCTGAATTAGCTAAAGCGCTACTGTTTAAATATAAGGTACCATTGGTCGGGATAGTTGAAACAGTATAAGTTACATCGCTGTCATCAACATCAGTCGCAGATAATGATGACGCCATTAACGTGACGGTAGCGCCCTCATTTACAGTTGTTGTGCTATTTACAGCAACAGTAGGGGCATCGTTTGCAGCGGTTATATCAATAGTTACCGAAGTAGTCGATACCAATGCTTCTGCTGATGCGTCACTACCTGAGATTGTTATTGTCGCTTGATTTGTACCACTTGCGTTGGCGCTAGGCGTATATTTTAAATTGGTAACGGTATCTAAATAAGTATTTATGTTGTCAGCAGTACCAACTAATGTAACCGTATCATTGGCTAACGATTCAACAACGTTGGCTTGATCAACTGGCGACGTAAATGTACCCGAACTGTTGGAAGCAAGAATGGTCAGTGTATCGCCACTATCAACATCAGCTAAGGCGATAGCACCTAATGTTAAGTTTGATTCGGTATCTTCCTGAACGGTTACACCACTTGGCGCACCCGAAATTGTCGGCGCATCATTTGACGCATTTAATGATATTGTTCCAATATCAACATCGCTGGTCGTTCCATCGTACAAGCTCATTGTATATTGCAATGAACCATTAGTATTTGTAGCAGGAACATACTCAAGGTTAGTCAATGCCGTATTTAACGCAGCAATATCTCCGGTTCCATCTCCAGTTAAAGTAACACTAGAACTATTGTTTGCTGTCGGCGTTAAATTATCGGTTGCAGTGAAGTTAAACGCACCTGAAGTTGAAGAAATAATCAACGTTGCCGTATCATCACTATCAGCATCCGATACGCTTAAACCGCTTGTTATCGATAAAGTGGTGTCTTCTGTTCCCGTTAGATTAGGTGTTGTATTAGCAGGGGCATTATTTGGAGTTGTAATATCAATAGACACTATGGGTGAAGATGTAAATGCGGTTATTCCATCCGAACCAGAAATGGTAATAGTCGCTTGGTCAGTGCCAATTGCATCTGTCACCGGGGTGTACTTTATATTACTCGCTGTATCTAAATAAGTATTTAAATTCGCAGCTGTACCAACAAGCGTAATGGCATCACCTGATAAAACTTCAGTTACATTTGCGCCATCAACAGGAGTCGAAAATGTACCTGCACTATTCGTTAAGGTTAACGTTAATGAGTCGTTATCTGAATCTGCTAAAACAACATCCGCTAACGCTAAATTAGATTCAGTATTTTCACTTACCGTTAACGTGTCTGGTGTGCTTGAAATCGTTGGCGCACTATTAGCCAATATACTGATGTCAGTTGTCACCGCACCAGTTAAGGTATCATCATTGCCAGACCATTTACTATTATCAGAAAAACGAGTAAGCCAAGCTGCGCGGCTTGCGGCTGTAATGTCATCGTTATAACCACGTATATCAAGGTGACCACCATTAGTCGTATTAAATGCAATGAATGAAGTCAATGCATTCTGACTACCCGTTCCGTCTGGTTTTTCCGACTTACTACCCGTTGACAAACCAATTGTTTCTGTTGCAGAGGACCATCCGTCTCCTGCGAGT
Organism: Algibacillus agarilyticus; assembly: GCF_003286125.1. Classification (GTDB taxonomy): domain Bacteria; phylum Pseudomonadota; class Gammaproteobacteria; order Enterobacterales; family Alteromonadaceae; genus Algibacillus; species Algibacillus agarilyticus. The sequence continues at coordinate 18,369 of NZ_QMED01000049.1, read as the reverse complement.
GCTGAACTCTCACTACTCGAGTTAATACCAAATATGAAAAACGGGTTTGTTTCAGTTCCCTGGAATATAAATATTTGCTCGCTAGATCCCATTAACCCGCTCGCATAATAACCAGTATGTGTTATTTCATTTGTTATATCAGTTGAAGTTGCAACTTTTGTAAACGTTACGCTACTATTACCATCCATAGCAACTCTGATTAACTCACCGGCAGAAACTGCGCTAGCAAGCGTCCAGGTTATGTAGCCTTCGCCGCTGAGCGCGGTAGTAAATGCATTAGATGAACCCCAGCCTTTATCAGTGAATTTAAGTACAGTGCCTAAAGGTAAATCAACTAGTGGGACAAAATCAAAAAAGTCATTGTCTGTATCAAGCTTAGTGATAACCACATCGCCTTGCGCAAGGGTAACTGTAGAATCAGCGACATCAGCAATCGTTAAATTAAATGTTTGCCCTGTTAGTGAGGCTGCGGCACTATCCGTTACTGAAAAAGTAAAACTATCACTGGTTGTATCGGTACCATAGTGTAAATATTTTAATCGATTGGTCGTTGAATTAGCTAAATTAGCTCCTGTCCAAGTGTCACCGGTTTCTACCAAATGTGAGCTTGCATCAATAAGCCCATCATTATCATCATCAATAAACAACACACCGTTAGACGGTTCAGTTGTTAAAGTATAGGTAAGATCAGTAGCTGCATCTTCAACATCACTGCCTAATAACTCAGATATTGAAATAACGACGACATCGCTTTCGTTCAAACTTTTACCGGTATTAGTCGTAATAGTAGGTGAATCATTTTCACCAATAACATCGATGATAATTTCAGGTGAACTGGTTAAAGCTTCAATACCATCAGAGCCAGAAATAGTGATAGTCGCTTGATTCGTTCCGCTTACATTTAAAGCGGGGGTGTATTTTAAATTAGTTGCTGTGTCTAAATATGTATTAAGGTTTGCAGCTGTACCCACTAATGTCACTATATCCGATGCAATTGATTCAACGACGTTAGCATCATCTATAGGAGTAGAGAAAGTACCAGAGCTGTTACTAACAGACAGCGTAATAGTATTATTGTCTGTATCAGCCAGAACGGCAGTACCTAATGTAAGATTCGACTCTGTATCTTCTGTAACCGTAAGCGTAGCAGGTGCAGATGTAATGGTAGGGGCATCATTAGCGGCCGTAACTGCGGTTGTATTGATGGCGCTTTCAGTCGCTATACCTGAACTATTAGTATTAACAGGGGTTACTTCAAAACTAATAAAGTTGCCTATATCAGCCGAAACCAGAACATAAGTGGAACTCGTCGCCCCACTTATGGCGGCTTTACCTGTTCCACCGCTATCACTTGAACGATACCATTTAAAGGTAGATCCACTTTCTGCATCACTATCAACATCGCTGTAAGAATATGTGCCCGTCAGTGTTTCATCTTCTTCAAGCGAGCCACTAAAAGCAACACTAGATGCCGTGGGTGCATCATCAATAGCGGTAATATCGAGTAAAATGGTAGGCGAAGTTGTTAAATTAGCAGATGAAGCATCATTACCTGTGATGGTTAATGTTGCTTGCGAAGCACCATTTGCATTTAAAGCTGGCGTATATTTTAAATTTGTCGCAGTATCTAAATACGTATTTATATTATCTGCAGTACCAACTAAGGTAACTATATCGCCAGATAACGACTCGACAACATTAGCCCCATCAACAGGTGTCGAAAAAGTACCAGCACTGTTACTCACTAAAATCGTTAACGTATCACTACTATCTACATCGGCAACAGCCACAGCACCCAACGTTAAATTAGATTCAGTGTCTTCGGTTACGGTTAAAGTACTTGGCGTACCTGAAATAGTAGGCGCATCATTTTCAGCCGACACATCAATAATAATGCTTGGTGTGCTAGTTAAACTAGCAGTTCCATCAGTACCCGATATCGTTATCGTTGCGTAGTCAGCTCCATTTGCATTTAAACCAGGAGTATATTGTAAGTTACTTGCGGTATCTAAATAAGTATTTAGGTTGGCAGCAGTACCAACTAATGTAACTGCATCGCCCGACAACGACTCTGTCACATTAGCGCCATCAACCGGTGTAGAAAAAGTACCAGCACTATTTGTTAAGGTAATAGAAAGCGTATCGCCATCAGTATCGGCAAAAGTGGTAGCCGCTAACGTTAAATCAGATGCGGTATCTTCGGTTACCGTTAATGTTGATGGAGTGTTAGAGACGGTTGGCGCATCGTTACTCACTAGGCTAATATCGGTTGTAACCGAGCCTGTTATAGCATCATCGTCCCCACTCCAATTACTATTATCTACGAAGCGAGCTAACCAAGATGTTTTATCTGTTGCGGTTACAGAACCATTGTAGGCTCGAATATTTAGGTGGCCACCATTAGTTGTGTTAAATGCAATAAACGACGTTAATGCATTTTGACTACCTGTGCCACTAGGTTTTTCCGACTTGTTACCCGTAGTCGTCCCAATACTTGCCGCATCTGTTGACCAACCGTCACCATCAACTGCGGTTGTTTCGCTACTTGAATTAATACCAAAAATGAAAAATGGATTCGATTCAGTCCCCTGAAATATAAATATTTGCTCACTCGTACCCATTAACCCGGAAGCATAATAGCCGGTATGGGTTATCTCACTTGTAATGTCTGTTGAAGTAGCGACTTTAGTAAATGTTACACTACTATTACCCGCCATAGTGACTCTAATGAGTTCACCAGCCGAAACAGCGCTTGTTAAAGTCCAAGTAATAAACCCCTCTCCACTTAATGCGGTCGTGAAAGCGTCTGATTCACCCCAGCCTTTGTCCGTAAATTTTAGAACAGTTCCAACGGGTAAATCGACTAACGGGATAAAATCAAAAAGGTCGTTTTCACCATCAATTTTAGTGATAACTACATCACCTTGCGCAAGGGTAACTGAAGAATCAGCGGCATCAGCAATGGTTAAATTAAACGTCTGGCCAGTTAGTGAGGCAGCAGCACTATCCGTTACTGAAAAAGTAAAACTATCACTGGTTGTATCAGTACCATAGTGTAAATATTTTAATCGATTGGTCGTTGAATTTGCTAAATTAGTGCCCGTCCAGGTGTCACCACTTCCTACCAAATGCGAGCTTGCATCAATAAGCCCATCATCATCATCATCAATAAATAAGACGCCGTTAGTTGGTTCCGTTGTTAGTGTATAAGTTAATGCGGTTGCCGCGTCTGAATCATCGCTGCCTTGTAATTCAACAGTTGAGATAACGGCTACATCACTTTCAGTTAAGCTAACACCGGTATTAGTCGAGATAGTTGGGGCAGAGTTAGCAGCAGGTGCTTTTATCTGATCAACGGAAAAAGAGGCTACCGTGATATACTTATCACTCGGAGCAGAACCGTCAAAAGTTATTATTAATTTTTTGAGATCTTTACCCGCCCCAAAGGTACTAGACACATCAAAGCTATCAACATCATACGCACAAAACGCGGCTTGAGAAGTGACGGAAAGTGTGCTTGTTCCCGCTAGAGAGTCGTTAGCATAGTAACCTTTAATTGCTACATTCACTGTTTGTTCAGTACCAATACATGCGCCTTCAAAACCAGCCTGTAATTCGATTGCATGCATTTCAAATGTAGCAGCATTAGTGCCATCCGTCGCAATCTGGAAGCTTCGATAAAATTTATTTAGTCCAGGGCTAGGACCTTTTACATATAGGTTGGCACCTGAACCGGAAGCGTATAGGCCAATAACACCACCGCTAGTATCAGTATAAATAAAGTTATTATCAACACTGGTGATTGATGCGACGTTGTATTGCCCCCCTTTTGCATCATAAAGAGAACGCAAAGTTCTCTGAGTAACGGCTAATACACCAGAAAAGTCCTTCAAAGCAACAGAATTAAACAGTGGTTCGCTTTCAATATTTCCTCTTGCTACTTCTAACTGCCAGTCACCACCTTGCTCTTTATTACCCGTTGGGTTGTTTGACGCTACAACATCAACATTGGCGACTGATGCAATAAGCTCAAGAAAGTTTTCGCCTTGTTTTGAACTGGCTAAATCACAGCCATAAAGTAATACATCACCACCATCAATCATAGCGTTATCAAGTTGTGCTAACGTCGTAATTTCTGCTTTAAGTAAAGCTTCGGTTATTTCACTGTTACCTAATTTTAAAACACCTGCACTGGCATGTGACACGATGTGAATAGCAGCAAGGTTGGTGTACTGACTTAAAACATTTTGTAATTGCTCTAAACCATTTTTATTTGATTTAAGTTCAACTACATCAACACCAGGTTTTAATTGCTGATAAAATAAGTGCTTTTGCGGAACCGCTTCATCAATAATAATTAATTCATTAGCCAGTATCGCTTGCTGTAATTCAATTGAACGATCGATCAATTGATAACCTGTTGCAGTATTAGCTAAAGACGCGTCTGAACTCAATAACTCGATGTCGGTTATTGGTTCAGCTGCTTGTGGGGTCATTAAAGGTGAAAAAGATACATGCTCATCCGAGAATGAAGCGGAACGTTTAGAGTCAACAGCACCCATATTAGCTATAGGCTCTGATGAAAGTGTCAAAGATAATTGGTTTTGTACTGAATTAGGCGTCGCTTTATAGCCATTTACATCGATTACATTTAAATAACTATCAGTCTGTATATGACCTTGTGCGAGCCCCAAAGGTAGCATAGCTGTCACAACACTATTTAATACATACTTGTTCATTTTGTTTGCCTTATCTTTTAATTTCCATCACAGCTACCGCTGAGATTTTAGCTATTAATAACAAAACGAAATTCATCAATAGCTTGTTAAATTGTTTAATCAGAGCTTTTTTTGGGCGCTAAAATGCTAGCGGCGCTGCCAGCGGTATCTTGCCAAAAAGCCATTTCACTGTATTTTTTAAATAAGTCCGGCGGAATAATGCTTCGCCTAGGCACAAATTCGACTTTTTTCTTAACGGTATGCAGGTTTTTAACCCCGAGTAGACTATCAAACTCGCCTTCTTCATATTCAATTTGATTAAAGTTGTGCTTATATTCATCTAAAGAAAGAAATTGATATATTAACTTCATTGCCTTTTCAGGGTGCTGTGCTAGTAAATCATAGTCTACAAGTAATATTTTGTCGGAGTGTTCTCCGTAAAAAGCCTCTTTTAATGCAGACCAAGCTGAGCCAAATATGCCGCTGCCTGACATGATTGATTCACAACGACTGTAAACTGTCTGACGGTTTTGTGGGGTATACATTCGGCTATATTCAAAAGGGTTTTTACGATAAATCACTTCAAAACTGTCAGCTATCCAGGCAGGGTTTCTAACACAACAAATCATTTTAAAATCATCAAATAGTTCAATTAGCTGATGTAATCTAGCTGTCCAAATCCTGTTTGTATCAAAAATTGTTGTTTTATCTGAATGCTCAGCATAATAAGAATTGAAGATAGCATTGCACAAGTGTTGGCGTTTAGCATTATCAAAAAACGTATAAAATTCGCCACCGGCTCCCACTTGTTCTAAACACGAATTCATTAATGCTGCAACAGGGCTAGACATACCAGCATGAAAAGCAGGATTCTGCTTGAGTAGCGCCGCTAATAAAGTAGAGCCAGAGCGAGGTAGCCCTGATATAAAATGAGGTTGCCTAACCATGAAAGCTCCTAAATATCAACGATCTGCTCCTTTAGCATGTTTACGCATACGTAAATTTTTTAACGGTAGTAGTTAATACTAGTTTAATTACAATAAAAATACACTATTGACACCAAAAGAATAGTTAATTAATTATCAATTGATAACTAATTGATAATTCTCATATAAACCCTATTTTTTTAAAAATAAAATAAGCGGTTATACCTTTAGGTTATTTGTGGATTTAAAGCTATAATATCTTGTAATTAACATCAATGACATTACCTTTATACTTTTATACTTGTGATGGTAATTTAAGCCAATTAAACTGTCTTAATTACACTTTATAGTCTATATGTTAGAGAAACCGTTTGCTTCTTCATCGCTCAGGAAAGCCCACATGATTAAAAAAATATCTACAATGATAATTAGTGGCGTATTGTTCGCCTTTTCTATATCACTATTTGCTGTAGAAATATCAGGCAGCAACCAAAGTATTCAATTTAGCGCATTACCTAAATTTGTTGATCATGTACTGATAAACCAAGGTGACTTGATATACAAAAGCCCTAACGGCCAATTTAATAACGATGCAGGCTTTAAAGATGGTCGCTACAGTTATCAAATAGTGGCTCAAACACCTGTTGATTTCACGCTTGCCCCCGCAGACTCTTTAAATAATGGCAGAAGCAATGATGCTCGTCAGATGTTTACCGGATTAAAAACAGTAAAAAGTGGTTCATTTATGATTGACCAAGGCCAAGTTGTTAACCCGAAAGAATCTGAGAAGGCGCGCTAAAATGTTCAATATATCAAAAATAAAATATTATGGCTTGGGCTTAGCTTTGACAATAAGTTCTATCCATGTTTTAGCCGATCAACGGATCCAAGACGATTTAATTGTAGTGGGCAGCCAATGTGTTGGTACGGATTGTGTTAATGGTGAAAATTTCAATTTTGATACAATTAGACTCAAAGAAAATAATGTAAGAATAAAATTTCAAGATACGAGTAGTTCTAGCTCATTTCCGACAGTGGATTGGCAAATAACAGCTAATGACTCTACAAATGGCGGTTTAAATAAATTTTCTATTGAAAATATAGATCGCTCAACAGTTCCATTTACGATAATTGACGGAGCCCCAAGTAACAGTATTTATGTTGCGTCTAGTGGCTACGTCGGTTTCGGTACCTCAACCCCCATAATGAATTTGCATACAGAAACTAGCAACAGCCCAACTCTTCGGTTAGAGCAAAATCAAGGCGCGGGTTTTGCGGCCCAATCATGGGACATTGGCGGTAATGAAACTAATTTTTTCATACGAGACGTTAACAGTGGAGGAACACTCCCGCTCAGGATTAGGACAGGAGCTCCTAATTCTTCTATTTATGTTGATGTCGATGGCGATATTGGTTTTGAAACCACAACCCCTGACGGGCAATTTGACGTTGCCCACTCTTCAGATGCAAATAACCATGCTTTTTTAATTTCACCAACCAGCGACGTTGGTGTCAATATTGATAACGGCTTTTCACCATTAGGCTTATTTGATGTTCAATCAACAGGTGGTATCTCTCGCTTTATTGTAAAATCGACTGGCAACGTGGGTATAAATACTGGCACCTCAGGCGTTATTAATGGGATATTCGATATAAAAGGCACGGATGCAACGACAAACTATTTTAATGTCGACAACTCAGGTGATATCGGTATTGGTACAAACTCACCAACCGGACGATTAGAAGTTAAAAGCACTGATGGTACAACAAATTATTTAGCAATTGATTCAAGTGGTAACTTAGGTGTGGGCACTGCAACACCTGGCGGACGATTTGAGGTTAAAAGCAGTGATGGTAATGATAGTTATTTGCTAGTCGATGGTACCGGAGATGTAACCATACCTAATGATTTAACGGTAACAGGCACCCTGAACGCAACTGTAGCCGTTAACGCAAGTTCAATTGATGGTTTTAGTGTACTAACAACATCATTAGTTGAAACATCTGGCAATTTAAAAGTTAATGGAACCTTACAAGCAACTGGCAATGCGACATTTGACAGTGATGTATCTATTGATGGCGAGTTAACGATTGGTGGTGACACCTTAGAAGATTTTGTCGATAACATTGCATCAAGCAAATATATTAAGAACATTTGGTTTGATGTGGACACGTTTGATACTTTAGATAAAGTGAGTAAATTAGAAATTAGCCAATGGTCATATAAAAAAGATGACGACAGCTTAATGCACATTGGGCCTATGGCAGAAGACTTTCACGATGCTTTTGGCTTAAATGGAGACGTAACAGATAAAATTGCGATTGTCGATATAGCAGGTGTTTCATTAGCCTCAATACAAGCATTAAACACAAAGCTATACGAACAAAATAAAGAGATCGTTAAGTTAAAATCTGAAATAGCAGAAATAAAGAAAATGCTCCTTGAAATTAAAACCAGATAGGAGATATTAGCTATGTATACGCAACCCTTGATCAATTACATGTTCGACTATCAAAATAAAAGTAAGGTTAAACAGCTACTTTTGTATTGTTTATTATGCACTTTATTAATCATTTCAATGTCAAATGTTGCACAACCCAAGCTATTGGATGTTAAAGGGTTAGGCGCAGGTACTTATAACAGCCAAAACACCTTGCTCTTAACAGCAAAATTTTCAGAAAATGTTAACCATATAGTGATCCCTGATGATGGCTTACCTATGCTGGTTTTAGGTTTAGATTCAGGTAATGCATATGCTCAATATGCTAACCATTCAGGTAATGAAATAGCATTTACTTATCAGCCCAGTTTTACTGACTTTACTAATGGCACGGTGCAGATCGTGGATTTTGCACAGCTGGAATTTAGTCAAGCTGACGAATCTATTATAAAACCTATTATTGAAGAAAAAATCCAACTAGATAACATTATTATTCAGCATAGTAATGTGGCTGAACTGCCTGCCCCTAAAGTGTACTTTCCCGGTGATAATTTAGAATTCAAACTGCGTTGGGGCGGTGTTAGCGCTTTAACAATGACCAGGGGAACACCGCAACTTTCGGTTACACTTGGCACACAACAGCATCTGCTTAACAGTACAATAAACAACCAAGGCGAACTTGTATTCACTTATGAAGTCACAAATCAAGACACTGGGTTTGATAAAATCATAGTGCATAAGTTACTCACCAATAATGTCACCTTGGTTGGCGTTTTAAATAAAAAATTCGATATAAATTCAACTAATCATTCAGTTGAAATAACAAATGCACAGTTTGAATATTCAGGTTTATACAGTGCTAGCCATCCAACTCAAATTGGCCTTTCTGATACACCTAAAATAATTAATATTACCCAAGAATCAATTGAAAATGCTCAAGCCGGCGATACGATAACATTTACAGCTGATTTTTCGGGCAATGTAACCGTTAACGGCAGTCCTAATTTAACCATTACCATTAATGGCCAGCAATACACTGCAACCTATGTAAGTGGTTCAGAATCAACACAACTTACATTTGAGTTAACCTTACCCATTGCGTTAGTGAGTTCAAAAGATATTGCATTTAGTGCTATAGATACCTCAAATGGCAGCTTAACTTCAGATTTAGGTGATGCAGTTAATGTTGAATTAGACAACTTAAATAGCACTACCGGTAACGTTCAATCTATTGTGCTTGCAACAAACGCCCCTGAAATTGTTAATAGTAGCTTTGATATAAACATTAACTTAGCTGTTGCTGATACCACGTTTAGCCAAGATAACCTAGATGTGATAAACGGTGATATAACCGCATTTTCAGGCGATGGTTTAACCTATAAAGCAACAATTACCCCGATTGAAGATGGTCAAGTAACCGTTAGTGATAAAAAAACACTCATCGCCAGTAGCGATGTTAATCAATCTATATTGACCCGCTTATATGATGGTACAGCCCCCACAATGTCGGCAAGCTACCCAGCCGATCAGCAAAAAGAGATTACTAGCCAAAATACCAGCTTATACCTAGAGTTTGATGAAGCTATTGTATTTAGTGAACTCGACGCGCCTAACATCATTGTGCAGCAAGTATTAGCTGATGATTCAGAGGTGAACACACCTCATATAAGTACGATCAATGAAGACACAATTAATATTGCATTTAGCAACAATTTAGTACCAGATGGTCAATACCAAATAATACTAAGTGCAAATTCTGTATTAGATAAAGCGGGTAATTCTTTTAATACAGAAGCTCATCAAATTAACTTTATCACCGCTAATATCCAGCCTATTGCTAACCCAGATGTAATATCAACTCAAGAAGATCACAGTATATTAATTAACGTTGTCGATAATGATTCAGATATAGAAAACTATCTTGATATTACAAGTGTTAATGTTTTAAGCAACCCAAGTTTAGGCGCTTTAACGCTCGATAAAAACCAGGGTCAGTTACTTTATTTACCCAATAACAATTTGACTGGGCAAGATGTATTCAGCTATTCGATCGCTGATTTACAAGGCAAAACATCTGAACCGACATCGGTTAATGTACAAATAGCAGATGTTAATGATCCCCCAGCATTGAACACTAACAACAAAACGATTGAACTCCTCACCGGAGCGCAGTTCTCTTTACCGTTAACAATATCAGATGTTGATAGTGAGGAACATACGTTATCTATCGTTAGTGGACCTGAGTGGCTATCAATTGATTTAAATAATAATTTAATGGGGACTGTACCCAATAATGAATTAGGTTCGCGTTCGGTAACTTTTTCAGTATCGGATGGTATTGATTCAACCTTACAATCATTAGATTTAACGCTTGTTGCGATAAAAACACAATTAGATGATCTAAATATTGCGTGGAACAAACAAGCTGGCCTAACTAACCAGCCAATGCAATTAAGTATTGAACCCAAAAACGCCGCACTATCCACACAATATAAACTTGAAATTAGTTTTGATACGTTAGCATCGGTTATAAATTGGAGTGACACTTGCCAACAAATAGAAAATCACCGTTTAAGTTGTACCATGTCAGGTACTAATAAAAGCAATGTCACTCTATTACCCCTTGCCTCAGGGCAATTAATAACCCATATAAATGTATATCAAGCAGAACAAACAACTTTAATCGCGCAAGTTAGAAAAGATATCAGTATTGCTAATCAAATATTACAAACAGCAACTAATTCAATATTAACCGATAGCAAGGTGACGGCTATTGTTAATGCTGAGCTAAACGATAAGCACACGGGCTTAGAAACCGTATTAGCCACTCAATCAGGTGAAAACGTAAAAATTGTCAACATCGAAACTAATACACTTATCAGTGCCATTAATAATACGGGTGAATCAATATCTCCATTAATCAGTGATATCGATCAAGATGGACTTCAAGATATTATTATTGTAAATAAGTGGGGTGAACAATCTGGTTATTATAAAAACAACGGTAATAGTACGTTTACACAGATTAAATCATTCGAGTTAGCGACAGCCGCTGTATTGCGCGATATAAACAATGATTTACAACCTGATCTGGTTCTATTAACCAATACAGAATTAAGCGTTTATTTGAATGATAGTGGTCAATTTAACCAAAAGTTAACTTTACCACTAGGTGAGCAAGTATCATCCTTTGATATTGGTGATATTAATGGCGATAAATCAGCTGATTTAGTATTTGTTCGACAACAACAAAGTTTTATTATATTTGGCTTATTTGATAAATTAACCCCCGTATCGGCTAACGACTCAAATAACGACTCTCAATTAGCGACTGCCGCTAATGGTGTTTCTGAACAATTAATTTCTGATTCTGTTAGCGCTATTGTTCTAGCTGATTTAAACCTTGATGGTAATCACGATATTATTATTGCGAATAACATGGTAGCGAATAACATGGTAGCGAATAACGTGCCAGATAGCGATGAGGCTATTGACGAATTACAAGCAGTGAGCTTATTCAGTTATAACAACAATGATAAGGCGTTCAGTCAGCTCGGTAGTTTTGGTGATTCGCAAGTAACAAAGTTAAATGCTGCCAAATTTGATCAAGATGATGCGATTGATATCGCCTTACTATACGCTTCTGGTGCTTATCAAGTTTTCTTAAACGAAAATGCGGGCAAACAATTTGAAGCAACACAAGAACTCATTATTCAATCCAGTTCAGTTGTTAATACAAGCGATAACAATCAAGATTCGATAACCGATATTATTAGTTATAACTCGCGCTTATCACAGTTAGATGTTTTTGCTGGCCAAGGTTCAGGGCTTTTTGCAACCAGTCAAAATAATATCGATTTAGCAATTAATTTACAGACCGAGATTGTTATTCCTGCAAATGGCGCTGAGCAACACCTTGCTGTGACCCTACAAAATAACAGTGCTTATGATGCAAACGATTTACAACTCGTTTATTCCAACACAAATGATATTAATATCTCAAGTAACGGGGTGTGCAGTGTTAGCGACGAAGGCGCTAATGTTTGCTCATTAGGCGTTTTACCCGCCGAGCAAGAAATACAACTCGACCTCTACTTAAGCAGTATGTCATCACTCCCCTCTTCAATCACTTTAGTCGCGAGAGCACTTGAAATTGATAATAGCCTTGAAAATAATAGCTTAACCACTGCTGTTACAATTAATACTCCCCCAACTGCTAATAATGACAGCTATACAGTCAATTCAAATGAAACAACAACGTTAGACGTACTTAAAAACGATGCTGATATCGACGTATCTGATACTTTAAACTTAACATCAGCAAGTTCAACTAACGGCAGCGTAAGCATTATGGCCAACAACCAAATTAGCTTTAAACCTAATGATGGTTTTTCGGGTGATGTCGTTATTGATTATGAGATTAGCGATAGCTTTGGCAATACTTCAAACGCCCAAGCTAACGTGCAAGTAACAAATACCAATAATGCAAGTGGTGGTTCGATTCCACTGTCATTCATTATTTCTTTTATACTTCTTTTGCTGTCAAGACGTTCAATTAAGTTTTCAGGCTTAAAACAACAATAAGAATTAACGGTAGTATTGGGATATTACACCTATGACTAAAACTAATTTAGTGCATAAGCGCATTTTTACGTTTATGCGCTTTGCAACACGCTTATCCACACTCCTATTCATATTATTGCTAGCGAGTTTTAGCCAGCAAGCATTAGCTGGCACCCCAACTTTTTCAGCTTCATTTTCGCCGACAACAATCGCCCCAGGGGCAACTTCAACTTTAACCTTTACAATAGATAACACGGCTAATGATGTAGGTGTCAGTGACACTGCTTTTTCGGTTACCTTCCCTTCAGGTATGACCATAGCATCACCCAGCAATGCAACAACTGATTGCATTAATGGTAACTTTACGGCGACAGATGGTAGTAGTTCAATTAGTTTTAGTGATTATCGGTTAGGAACAGGAACAAGTTGTACATTAACGTTAGACGTCACGAGTAGTACAGTAGGGTCAAGCATATTAACAACCGACGCTTTATCAACAAGTGCGGGCAGCTCAGGTACCGCAACTGCCACCTTAACCGTTGACTCTAGCCGCCCAGGGTTTTCGATGGCCTTTTCGCCAAGCACAGTAGCACCAAATCAAATAAGTACACTGACCTATACCATTGATAATACTTTGAATGGTTCTTTTGCGTCATCTCAGACATTTAGCCATACATTACCCACAAATTTGACTTTAGCTACAGACTACCTGGGTGATAACACTTGTGGTGGTGGAATAACAGCAGAAAGCGGAGGTTCGAATATCAGTGCGGCCGGCATGTTAGTTGCGGCGGGAGCTTCTTGCACAGTAAGTGTTAATTTAATATCTGAAAATGCAGGTATTTATAATACGACCACAGGAGATTTGTCTACAAATGGGTTTAGTCTGAGTGCGAGCGGATCAGCAACAGCTTCGCTGACTGTTGAACAACCTTTTATGTATGCTGCATTTCCCGATAATGCATCACCCGGTTCCAGCATAAATTTAACTTACACATTAATAAACAATAGTAGAGACAATGATGCCACAGATATCACCTTTACTAATGATTTAAACGCTACCCTTTCGGGTTTAACGGCAACAGCATTACCCTCATCGGGTTTTTGTGGTGATGGTTCAACAATTACTGGCTCATCTATTTTAACTATTGCAGGAGCAAACATCACCAGTGGTGAATCTTGTACCTTCTCTGTTACGGTATTAGTTCCAAGCAACTCAGCAGCAGGCACGTATACCAATACCACAAGTACCATAAACTTAACGCTAGGTTCAGCAACAACTAAAACAGCGGTAACGAATAATTTAATAATTAAAAAAGCCCCAACAGTAACCGCATTATTTATAGATGATCCAGTCAGTGCCGGTGCTGACGTTACACTTCGCTATACTATAACTAATACTGATACGGCAAATAGTATATCAGACATCGCCTTTACCGAAGATGTGAACACAGCAGTCGGAGGTATGGTTGTTAAAACACTACCAAGTGCAAACTCTTGTGGAACTGGGTCAACTTTCACCAATAGCACATCTGATGGTAACACTTATTTTGTTAAGGTTAGTAGTGCCAATTTAGTTGCAGGCGGAAGCTGCACATTTGACGTGATATTAACTGTGCCCAGTGATGCTCAACCTGGCAGTTACGATTTTACAACCAGCACAATTAGTGCTACAAATTCAAGTAATACTGTATATGGTAGTGCAGCAACCGACAGTTTAGTTATTGTTGCTGCACCTAGTTTAGCAATGTCCTTAAGCTCATCTTCAGCAAACCCGGGCGATAGTGATATAACCGCTAGCTTTACACTTAATTACAATCAAAATGCAGCCGCCGATGTAACAGGGGTAGGCTTTACACTTGATTTGAACTCAGTTTTAACGGGCTTAACCTCAACAACAAGTTCTCAAAGTGATATCTGCGGTAGTGGATCTAGCTTTAGTGGCACATCGACTTTGACTTTAAGCGGTGCAACACTATCTGCCGATACCAGTTGTACTTTTTCAATTACTTTATCCGTGCCAAGCAATTCAACACCTGGGACTTATCCTTTAACAAGCTCTAGCATAACCGGAACAACCTCTAGTCAATCTGTTACATCGAGCGCTACAACGGTGACTTTGCTCGTTTCAGGGTTAACATTTACCAAAGAATTTGTTACAAACCCTACTCTTCCAGGATCATCCAGTACAATCAGATATACAATAAGTAATGCGGCAACAGCACAAACGGCAACCTCAATTCAATTTAGTCATAACTTATCACAAATAATAAGTGGTATAACAGCACTACCATTACCTACAACTCCTTGTAACGGCTCTTCTACAATAACAGGACCCACTAACTTATCGTTTTCAAATGGCGAACTAAATCCAGGAACTAGCTGTACATTTGATGTGCCTATTTCAATTCCAGCCGGTGCAACAGAGGGTACATACAATAGTGTAACAAGTGCAATGTCCGCTACTGTCAATGCTAATAATACGAGTACAGAGGCAGCCTCAGCTCAATTAACAATTGAGCAGTTAACAGCAGCATTATCAACAACGGTCGTGGGTACAACCAAAACAACGCCTATTCCTGTATCCATAAACTTTAGCCGCAGCATTAGTAATTTTGTAGCAAGTGATTTAGTTGTTGGTAATGGTACGGCAGCTAACTTAGCGGGATCGGGTTTAGCTTATACCGTAGAAATAACCCCAACAGCGACGGGAACCGTCACAGTTGATCTGCCAGCTGATGTTGTCGATGATGCGGTCGATAGCAGCGTAAAAAATCCAGCTGCAACCCAACTTAGTATTGATTATGATGCGACGGTTGCTTCTCCGCCTAGTATTAGTGCTATATCGTCGCCTAACCCTACAGGGCCAGTAGCCAGTGGAAGTATTGCTTATACCGTCACATATGCTGATGCAGATGAGATAGTACTTGCCGCGAGCCATGTCACACTGAATGGCTCAGGGGTAACAGCTGACGTTGCGATATCGGGTTCTGGCACAACAGAAAGAACTGTTACGTTAAGTAATTTAAGTGGTGACGGCACCATCGGTATCACAATTAGTGCAGGAACAGCAAGAAGCAATTCACATACAGATTTAGCAGAAGCATCAAGCGCATCGACAACCGTAAGCGTTGATACCGTTGCCCCTACTATTACGATCACAAGCGATGATTCCGCACTTAAAACAGGGGACGTAGCAACCCTCACATTTACATTAACAGAATCAACAACCCTATTTACCGAAGCGGATGTTTCATATACCGGTGGTTCACTTTCTGGTTTTAGTGGTTCTGGTACAAGTTATACGGCTAGTTTTACCCCAACAACCTCAAGCACAGCAAATGCTACAATTAATGTGGCTGCAAATAGTTTTACTGACAGTATTGGTAATAATAATACAGCAGCAACCGAGTTAAGTTTACCGGTAGATACTGTTGTTCCTACTATTTCTATCAGCAGCTCTGATTCAAATCTACAGTCTGGTGAAACGGCAACGTTAACCTTTAATTTAAGTGAAAGCGCTTCAAATTTTGCCATCGACGATATCACCGTAACCGGCGGATCACTGGGTTCACTATCAGGCTCGGGTGCAAGCTATTCAGCGGTTTTTACACCTACAACATCAAGCACAACAGCCGGCACAGTCAGTGTTGCCGCTAATAAATTTACAGATGCAGCCGGAAATAACAATACAGTATCAAATGAGCTAAATTTAACCATTGATACTGCTATACCTACAATTTCAATTAATAGTAGTGATTCAACCTTAAAGGCAGGCGAAACGTCAACGCTGACCTTTACGCTCAGCGAAAGTAGTTCAGACTTTACTATCGATGATATAACAGCCACTGGCGGTACATTAGGGAGTTTTTCAGGTTCAGGAATTACTTACACCGCTATTTATACCCCAACAGCTTCAAGTACAACGGCAGGAACAGTACTTGTATCGGCTAATCAATTTACTGATGCGGCGGCTAATGCGAATACCGCATCTAACACTATAAACTTAACTATTGATACACTTTTACCAACGATTGCAATCAATAGCTCTGATTCAACCTTACAATCAGGTGAGACTTCGACAATTACCTTTACCCTTAGTGAAAGTGCCACTGATTTTGCCATCGGGGATATTACAGTAACTGGGGGTACACTAGGCAGTTTATCAGGCTCAGGTACAAATTATTCTGCTGTATTTACGCCTACAACATCAAGCACAACAGCCGGTGCTATTAGTGTGGCCACAAGCACCTTTACAGATCCTTCAGGTAATGCGAATACCGAATCAAACACCGTTGATTTAACCATTGATACACAATTACCAACGGTGACAATCACCAGTGATGATTCAGAACTCAAGATAGGTGATGTCGCTACCATTATATTTACCTTAAGTGAAACGAGCACTGACTTCACATCAGCAGATGTTGATTTTGCAGGAGGTACTTTGCAAAACTTTGTTGGGTCAGATAAAACGTATATTGCTTCATTTATTCCAACCGCAGATAGTACAACAGCGGGAACCATTGATGTAACAGCTAATAAGTTTTTAGATAGCTCAGGTAATAGCAATGAAGCCGCAACACAACTTACGCTGACAATAGATACATTAAAACCGACGATCAATATTAGTAATTCTGATTCAGCCTTACAGTCAGGTGAAACGGCAACTATCACCTTTACGTTAAGTGAAACCGCAACGAATTTTGTCAGCAGTGACATCACTGTGACTGGTGGGTCACTTGGTAGCTTATCAGGCTCAGGCACAAACTACACAGCGGTCTTTACCCCGACAGATTCAAGCACAATCGCGGGGACTATCAGCGTCGCCGCTAATACGTTTACCGATGCGGCCGGTAATGCTAATACCGTATCAAACACCGATACTTTAACCATTGACACCGTTATTCCGACTATTGCCATTACAAGCTCGGTGCCCGATTTACAATCAGGTGAAACGGCAACCCTGACCTTCACGTTAAGTGAAAGCGCGACGAATTTCACCATTGACGATATCACCGCAACCGGTGGGTCACTCGGTTCATTATCCGGCTCAGGTGCCAGTTACTCTGCCGTATTTACGCCAACAGTATCAAGCACGACCGCCGCGAGTGTGAGTGTTGCAGCTAGTACTTTCAACGATGCTGCCGGTAATGCCAATACCGTATCAAATACATTAGGATTAACGGTTGATACTGAAGTGCCAACCATCGCTATCACCAGCACTAGCAGTGCCCTTAAATCAGGTGAAACAACAACTATCACATTCACCTTGAATGAAACCGGCGCAAGCTTTGCCCAAAGTGACATTACCGTGAGTGGTGGGTCGTTAGGCTCACTTTCTAATTCAGGTAATATTTATACTGCGACCTTTACACCGACCGCCTCAAGCACAACAGCTGGTAGCATTAGCGTGGCCGCTAATACCTTTACGGATGCAGCCGGCAATGCCAATACCGTTTCAAATACCTTAGGGTTAACCATTGATACCGTCGTTCCTACTATTTCGATTGTTAGTTCAGATTCAACCTTGCAATCAGGTGAGACATCGACCCTGACCTTCACGCTCAGTGAAAGTGCAACTGATTTTACTATCGGGGATATCACGGTAACTGGGGGCACATTAGGCAGTTTATCGGGCTCAGGTTCTAGCTATTCAGCCGTCTTTACACCAACGGCGTCAAGCACAACTGCGGGCAGCATTAGCGTTGCGGCTAATAC
>NZ_QMED01000048.1 GCF_003286125.1 Algibacillus agarilyticus | reverse complement strand
ATTCTCGAAAGAGAAGACCATGCTCTTTAACAATCAGGACAAAAAAGTAAATAAAGAAGTTCATCAGAACTTTAGTATTTGAAACAAGGCGCGCGA
The DNA here is from genome assembly GCF_003286125.1 of Algibacillus agarilyticus. GTDB lineage: Bacteria > Pseudomonadota > Gammaproteobacteria > Enterobacterales > Alteromonadaceae > Algibacillus > Algibacillus agarilyticus. The sequence goes on along the minus strand of NZ_QMED01000048.1, from coordinate 23,455 downwards.
AAATGTCAAAAGACATGCAATCCGAGGACACCTTGGGTTGTATGGTTAAGTGAATAAGCGTACACGGTGGATGCCTTGGCAGTTAGAGGCGATGAAGGACGTGTTAATCTGCGATAAGCTTGGACGAGTTGATAAAGAACGTTGAGTCCAAGATTTCCGAATGGGGCAACCCACTCTATTATGTAGAGTATCTTGCACTGAATACATAGGTGTAAGAAGCAAACCCGGAGAACTGAAACATCTAAGTACCCGGAGGAAAAGAAATCAATTGAGATACCCTGAGTAGCGGCGAGCGAAAGGGGTTCAGCCGATATAATAAAGTCCAGCAGAACACTCTGGAAAGTTTGACCATAGTAGGTGATAGTCCTGTATGCGAAAGGCTTTATTATACATATTAAGTAGGACGGGACACGTGATATCTTGTCTGAAGATGGGGGGACCATCCTCCAAGGCTAAATACTCCTAACTGACCGATAGTGAACCAGTACCGTGAGGGAAAGGCGAAAAGAACCCCTGTGAGGGGAGTGAAATAGAACCTGAAACCGTGTACGTACAAGCAGTGGGAGCAGACTTGTTCTGTGACTGCGTACCTTTTGTATAATGGGTCAGCGACTTATATTTAGTAGCAAGGTTAACCGAATAGGGGAGCCGTAGAGAAATCGAGTCTTAACTGGGCGTCGAGTTGCTAGGTATAGACCCGAAACCCGGCGATCTATCCATGGGCAGGTTGAAGGTTGAGTAACATCAACTGGAGGACCGAACTCACTAACGTTGAAAAGTTAGGAGATGACTTGTGGATCGGAGTGAAAGGCTAATCAAGCCGGGAGATAGCTGGTTCTCCCCGAAATCTATTTAGGTAGAGCCTCGGACGAATACCATCGGGGGTAGAGCACTGTTAAGGCTAGGGGGTCATCCCGACTTACCAACCCTTTGCAAACTCCGAATACCGATGAGTACTATCCGGGAGACACACGACGGGTGCTAACGTCCGCCGTGAAGAGGGCAACAACCCAGACCGCCAGCTAAGGTCCCAAAGTCATAGTTAAGTGGGAAACGATGTGGAAAGGCATAGACAGCCAGGAGGTTGGCTTAGAAGCAGCCATCCTTTAAAGAAAGCGTAATAGCTCACTGGTCGAGTCGGTCTGCGCGGAAGATTTAACGGGGCTAAACTATGCACCGAAGCTGCGGATTTGAACTTAGGTTCAAGTGGTAGGGGAGCGTTCTGTAGGCTGTTGAAGGTGTGCTGTAAGGCATGCTGGAGGTATCAGAAGTGCGAATGCTGACATGAGTAACGATAAGGGGAGTGAAAAACTTCCCCGCCGAAAGATCAAGGTTTCCTATCCCATGCTAATCAGGGTAGGGTAAGTCGACCCCTAAGGTGAGGCCGAACGGCGTAATCGATGGGAAACGGGTTAATATTCCCGTACTTGAATAAACTGCGATGTGGAGACGGAGCAGGCTAAATCAGCGTGGTGTTGGTTATCCACGTGAAAGTAAGTAGGTTTGAAACTTAGGCAAATCCGGGTTTCTATAAGACTGAGATACGAGACGAGGCGCTACGGCGTTGAAGTGATTGATGCCATACTTCCAGGAAAATCCGCTAAGCTTCAGGTTTATTCGAATCGTACCCCAAACCGACACAGGTGATCAGGTAGAGAATACTAAGGCGCTTGAGAGAACTCGGGTGAAGGAACTAGGCAAAATAGTACCGTAACTTCGGGAGAAGGTACGCTGTTGTTTGTTAAACTTTTACAGTGTAAGCGAACGACAGTCGCAGTGACCAGGTGGCTGGAACTGTTTATTAAAAACACAGCACTGTGCAAAATCGCAAGATGACGTATACGGTGTGACACCTGCCCGGTGCCGGAAGGTTAATTGATGGGGTTATCTTCGGAGAAGCTCTTGATCGAAGCCCCGGTAAACGGCGGCCGTAACTATAACGGTCCTAAGGTAGCGAAATTCCTTGTCGGGTAAGTTCCGACCTGCACGAATGGTGTAATCATGGCCACGCTGTCTCCACCCGAGACTCAGTGAAATTGAAATCGCAGTGAAGATGCTGTGTACCCGCGGCTAGACGGAAAGACCCCGTGAACCTTTACTACAGCTTGGCAGTGAACATTGAGCCTACATGTGTAGGATAGGTGGGAGACTTTGAAGCAGCGTCGCCAGATGTTGTGGAGTCGACCTTGAAATACCACCCTTGTATGTTTGATGTTCTAACCTCGGACCCTAATCGGGTTCAGGGACACTGTCTGGTGGGTAGTTTGACTGGGGCGGTCTCCTCCCAAAGAGTAACGGAGGAGCACGAAGGTTGACTAAGTACGGTCGGACATCGTACGGTTAGTGCAATGGCAGAAGTCAGCTTAACTGCGAGACAGACACGTCGAGCAGGTGCGAAAGCAGGTCATAGTGATCCGGTGGTTCTGAATGGAAGGGCCATCGCTCAACGGATAAAAGGTACTCCGGGGATAACAGGCTGATACCGCCCAAGAGTTCATATCGACGGCGGTGTTTGGCACCTCGATGTCGGCTCATCACATCCTGGGGCTGAAGTCGGTCCCAAGGGTATGGCTGTTCGCCATTTAAAGTGGTACGCGAGCTGGGTTTAGAACGTCGTGAGACAGTTCGGTCCCTATCTGCCGTGGGCGTTTGAGAATTGAAAGGGGCTGCTCCTAGTACGAGAGGACCGGAGTGGACGAACCGCTGGTGTTCGGGTTGTATTGCCAAGTGCACTGCCCGGTAGCTACGTTCGGAATTGATAACCGCTGAAAGCATCTAAGCGGGAAGCAAGCCTTGAGATGAGTTCTCACTGACCTTTAAGGTCCTGTAGGGTTGTCGGAGACTACGACGTTGATAGGCAGGGTGTGTAAGCGTTGTGAGGCGTTGAGCTAACCTGTACTAATTGCCCGAGAGGCTTAACCATACAACGCCAATGTGGCTTTGGATAATTTGAGTGTTTTGTTTTTAGCTAAAGATTTGATGAATTTTACTTTTTTGTTTTTGATTGACGATTTTACGCCTGACGGCAATAGCATTGTGGCCCCACCTGATCCCATCTCGAACTCAGTAGTGAAACACAATAGCGGCGATGGTAGTGTGGGAGTTCCCATGTGAGAGTAGCACACTGTCAGGCACTTATTAAGATGAAGCCCAGTTTATGACTGGGCTTTGTTGTATCTGGCGTTTGGTTTTTTTTAGTTTTGTTTTAGTGGATTAAGCCGCGGGTTGCAAATTAGCTTGCTTGAATGCCTACCGACACATGATATCCGTTATCACGCTTTTGCTTCCTAATTGCTACCTTCTCTTTTTGATCCCGATCTTGTTTATTTACAAATTATTATTATCTTAATGATCTATTAAACTTGAATAAACTATTTATGCCACGATATTAAAGTACATAAATTTAATTTCGAGTTTTCATTTTGCAAAATATTATTGAACTTACACCTGACAATTTTCAGAAAGTACTAGCTGAAGATTCATTTTCTAAATTAGTTGTTGTTGCTTTTTGGGCTGATAGTGTCGCTGAGTCAGTGGAATATATGCCGACTGTCCAAGCTATTGCTGCTGAATATGCTAGCGATATCATTGTCGCGACTGTTGACTGTGTTAAAGAACAACAACTTGCCATGCAATTTGGTGTGCAGCATATCCCCACTCTTGCATTAGTAAAAGAAGGAAAGCCACTTGGAGGTTTACCGGGCCAACAGTCTATCGAACAGATCCGAGAGTTACTGACTCCTCATTTACCTAAAGTAGAAGATAATTTACTACAGCAAGCAGTTAGTTATATTGATGAGAGCAACTTTTCTGAAGCTTATACGCTTTTATGCCAAGCAATTGAAATTGCTCCTGAGCGAGTTGATATTCAAAAGAAATTAATTAACGCTTGTTTAAACATAGGCAAAGATAGTGATGCTGAATTATTGCTGCAGAACATCAAAATGGTCGATCAAGATGATGAATACCACTCTTTACTCGCTACATTAGAATTAAATAAACAAGCGGCTGATACGCCTGAAATAAAGGCATTAGAGTTGGCTATACAACAAGATTCTAATAACACTTCAGCGGTTGTTCAGCTTGCCATACAGCTGCACCAAGTTAAACGTGATGAAGAAGCACTTAATTTATTGTTCATCCTACTTAAAAAAGATTTAAGTGTAGAAAATGGTGAAGGTAAAAAAGTATTTATGGACATTTTACAAGCCGCGCCTGCTGGCGATCCTGTAGCAACTTCATTTAGACGCAAGCTCTATAGTTTACTCTACTAATTAGTGGCTTATTTTCAATGAAGTTAGACAGGGTCACATTCCTTTCTAATTTTTGGTTATGATCATGATGGTGATCTTGATTTAGTTTACGTAAATAAAGATGACGTTGGCATTTATTTAATAATGAAGGGCAGCAATATAATCGTCATCAATATATCGTGCTAAAGGTTGGTGATTCTCCTTCACGGAAAGCGATTTTTCGGGGGGCTCATAGAGTACTTACACCTTGTAGCCAAACTTACAAAAGAGTTGTGGGCGCAACATCAGCTGCTTTTTCACATAGTGTTAATCCATTTTTACACATGGGTTTAGGCGAATGTAAAAAATTGATCAAACTCAAGTTACTTGGTCAACAGGCGAAAAACTGGCTCTAACGATTAAAACATTTAATCGGATAGTCAATACTGTTTTTTTTTAAATTGGTCAACCAATAATAAGCTTTGATAATCGTCATTACAGCATCTATTTTTCAATAGATGCTACTTAAATTTCCTTGTTATTTTTTGTTCTGTTTTACCAATTATCTTTGGTTTTTCTTTTAATTCATCCTTAATTTCATGCCAATTGTTATTTTATCTTTTTTACTTGTGACACGAGTCTCAGTTGTTTAAGCAAAACCTGTATTAAACGATTTACCTGAAATATTTATGCTTTTATTTAGGTCGAGTTGTTTGGAAAATGATTTTTTCGAACTGTTACCGCATAAATTAAAAGGAGAAAGCTATGAATAGATCTCATTCTATTCTGTTGTTGGCTTGTTTCACGGGAAATCTATTTGCTGCACCCACTGAAATGCATTTACCCGATGCAATGAGCCAAGCATTAATTGATCAATCATCATTTAAAAACGCACCCGATTCGGACCGAATTTATATTGCCAGTTATGGCAAATTACAGTGGTCTACACTCTCTACTTTAAGCAATATATCTAGCGACTTTGGCACCGATTATCAATATGATTATCATGTTGGTGGTTTTTTATTTAGTTTATGGGGCGATGAAATCGACTCCGATAACGGTGGGTTTAAAGCAACAAATAGCGAGCTTATCGCAAGCCATAATGGATTAGCGCATAACGATGCACAAGCTTTGCCAAGCGGCAATTATGATAAAGTGATATTAGCCGAAGCTCCAAATGCGATAGCACATGAATGGGGTCACACTCCCCAATACGTTGCTAGATATGCCAATGAAATTAATAATGCTAACCCCCAGGCTCAAACTTATCTATTTCAGACGTGGCCAACGATTGAGTCACTAAACTTAGCTCAATGGCAAGAAAAAATTCAACGTTCGTTACCTAAATGGCAGCAAGTGCTAGCAACGGTTAATAATGAAAACGCACCCGATACAATTCAAGACGCGTTTTATTATCTATCAGAACATGATCGCCGCGAGTCTCATTTTCCTCATGTAGCATTAATTCCTGCGGCTAATGCATTATCTTTTTTATATGACGAATTTCAAGTTAACAATATCCCCCCTAACGGCCGTCCATTTGTTGCCGAGATTTTTAAATATCCTGACTTTTCAAACTATATTCCTAATGCAAATGGAGATGAAGAAGTTGGCTATCTCAGCCCAGAAGGTGAGTATTACATTAGTTTAATTACCTATGGTGCAATCTATAACAGGAGCCCGCTGGGGGCATCTCGTGATATTAGCTTCAATTATAGAGGTTGGAGCGGCTATAGTGATAAATTGTTTCCTAATACTCCTTACCCTGATCCCGCTGAAATCACAATTGATAAGGCAACCTATTATCAACAGTTAGCATGGCAGTTTTTGAGTCAATATTATCGATGGGATGCTGATGATGATACTGTTTTAGATCATCTTGATCTCTTTCCTCTAGACGCTGCAGAACATGCTGATGCAGATCTTGATGGTGTCGGCGATAATCAAGATGCTTTTCCTCTAGATGCCACTGAAACACATGATGCTGATAATGATGGTGTAGGTGACAACCGAGATGCTTTTCCTAACGACCCTAATGAATCATCAGATACGGACGGCGATGGAGTTGGCGATAACGGAGATGTGTTTCCTCTAGATGCCACCGAAACACATGATGCTGATAATGATGGTGTAGGTGATAACCGAGATGCTTTTCCTTTAGATGCAAGTGAAACACATGATACGGATGCCGATGGCGTTGGCGATAACGGTGATGTTTTTCCTTTAGATACTACCGAAACACATGATGCTGATAATGATGGTGTAGGTGATAATCGTGATGCTTTTCCTAACGACCCTAATGAATCATCAGATACGGACGGTGATGGGGTGGGCGATAATGCCGATTTATTCCCCAATAACCCGGCATTGCATACACATGTAGATAAAAAACACGTTGGTGATGTCTTTTTCATCGCAACGACTATTACCTCTAACAGCATGATGTCTATGTTCGAAAATGTCACGGATACGTTTGGGCACAATATGGATTATCGATATCAGCTGGCCTGGAATGATTCACTCTTTCATAGTTGGGGAGATAATTATAACCCTGCGGTTGATGATTTCACTTACGTAGGTGATGCGCCGTTACGTCATCGCCAAGGTAGTACACCTTATCGAGATTTTAATGGTTTAAGCAGTGGCAATTTTGATTCCTTAATTATTGCGGATAATTGGGATCATATCCGTTCCGGTTGGGGGCATATTAGTCGTTACACGGCTCGATTTGCAAATTACCAGCATCAAGCAAACCCTGGTGGTAAAACGTATTTAATGCAAACTTGGCCTTTTGTGCAAAATCAAGATTTGAGTGCTTGGCGTCAAAAAATAACGGATAACACCGACAGGTGGCAGCAAGTTGCTGATACCGTGAATGGTGTAATAGCGTCGAGTGACAGACCGGGTGCTTTTTACATTCCAGAACAAGATCGGGTTAGTGAAACGGTTGACGATGTGACTATTATCCCGGCTGGACTTGCTTTAGCTGCGCTTTATGATGCTTATCAAATCAATGATCTTCCACCCAATGGACGTGAATTTTTGTCAGAAGTCTTCAAATATCCTGATTTCTTTTATGAATGGAATGATGGAGATGGGACAAATTTGATTGGTAGCTTAAGCCCTGAAGGTGAATATTTAATTGCTTTAGTGACTTATGCAACCTTATATGAAGTGAGCCCAATTGGTGCCACGAACAATATTGCTTTTAATGGCATGGGTGAATTGGGTTATAACCCTGAGCAACATCCACAAACGCCATACCCGGCTAACAATCAATTACCGTTAGACAAAGCACAATATTATCAACGTATAGCTTGGCAAGTCGTCAAGTCTTATTTTGCATGGCCAGATAATCATGGGCAAACCGATGCTGATGGCGATGGCGTTATCGATGTGCGCGATGCTTTTCCGGCTGACCCAACTGAAAGTGTTGATTCAGATAACGATGGCATTGGCGACCAAACAGATTTGTTTCCCAATGAATTTTCATCTGAAACCGCTATTGCCTTAAGGATTCCTGCTGTTACTGCATCGGTGAGTTCAGAATCAAATGCCCATCAAATCCAATTATCTTGGCTTGAAACAGGGGCTGTTGAATACCGTGTTTTATATTGGTATGGAAATGAATCGCCGACTCAAATCACAACACAAAACTTGTCTATGACGTTATCCGCGATAACAGAGCTGGTTGGCTTAACTATTTTAGTTGAAGCCAGCGATGCTAAAGGTAATGCGGTATATAGCCAACCTATTTTTGTGGAGGGGATCTAATGAATATGTTAACTAAAATTAAACCGTCTTTTATCCATACCTGTCTTTCTGTATTTTTGATTGTATCTTCATGTGCCGTTTCGGCCGCCGACTATCCGCCGAATATAGATTATGGAGAACAGGGGGATTTCGTTGTTAAGCGCGGAGAGGCCTATGGCCGAACCGCTATTTTAATGCCAATTGGTCCTGTCATGATTAATTTACCTGAGTTTCCTGGCAGTAGCATGGTTAATATACCCGATGCGACTTCATTATTTGATGTAGCTAGAGATACTGCTTGGGATTTATCTGACCTGACAAACCCAACACTCATTCGCCAATTAAGTGAAGATGGCCAAAGCCCATCAATGCCTATTCATGCACATGCAACGGTAATTCGTGTTGACGAAGGAACGGCGACTCAACCTGGATTTGGCCCTCTTTTGTATGCCCGAGGTGCGGGGGATATTGGTTTTGATCCCTCGGCGAATAACTCAAATGAACAGCTTTTCATTGCCGATATTGATGGAACACAACGTTGGGGCTGGTGGGGTTATGATCCCATTAGTTACACTCATTTAACCGCGCCTTATTTTGTGCGAAATTATTGGGATTATAACCTTGATACCCAAGGTGAGATGGCTATACGCGATACCGCTAATATTGTTGACGATTTTCCTGATGATAGTTTTTTAGGTTATGGCCAGCGTCATGGGTGGTTAGGCGAAGTTAAAACACATTGGGATCATCTGGGTACAACGGGTGTTTCAGGTTTTAGCACTTGGTTAGGTAATTTACTGGTTGTCGCTTCAGACCAACAATCAACAGGTTTAGCGATATACGATGTTGCAGGTTTTCAAGAAGGCAGAGAGCCGCGCTTGTTGAGCGTTTATCAGCCACAATTAACAGAACCCAATGCCGGTAATGAAACTAATAATATTGGTATAGGTGGATATTGGGTTGAGTCATATGGTGCTAACAAAATGGTTTTCTCGGCCCGCGCGCGTGACAATGGGCCTCGAAGATTACACCCTGCCATGTTTATTGTTGATTTTACTAACCCGAGTCAGCCACAGTTGAGTTGCGAGCTTTATTTTGATTTAGATAAAAATGATACTCGTGATGGCGATGCTTCAAGCGATCCAATGTATGTTAACTTTCAAGACCAATACGCTTATGTTGACCACTTTAAAATTGATATGGATGCATGCGAAGCGGCTTATATAGATAAACATATTTCACCGGCCGAATTTGAGCAAATTGTTTATAAATTTAATGATATTGCGAATCAATGTGACTCAAGTCAATACTTCCGTCCATTAGGGCAGGTTGGTATTTTTGGTGGCTATGATTGGTGGGAAACCGATGATATAAATGAACAGGGCATGTGCTTTTTTGTAACTGATGATGAACCGGATACTCGTGCTCCTTATGTGGCAGGACACCGGCCATTAGATGGTCAAACCGATTACCCTATCGATGGATTAATTCAAATACATATTCCTGAAACACTACGCAGTGAAACATTAGTGGGGGCTGTTTCAGTTTATGAAAGTGAAACCAACCAAGCGGTCGCCTTTAGATTGCAATTATCACATACCGGTATTTTAGGTGTTTGGCCTGATCAATATCTTGCACCTAACACGGAATACACGGTCGATGTTTCAGGCATTCGTGATTTTATGGGCAATGAAATGGCTCCTTATTCATTTAATTTTATGACCGACAATGGCGATTTATTTAAACCAACATTGGGTGAAATAGGAGGTGAACCCAGTGATGTGACGCCTTCATATACCGGTGTACCGTATTTCCCTAATAAGTCGAGTCAGCTTGTTTGTCAACCTGATGCAGAAGACAATGATTTGTGGGTTGTTAATCCAGATAACGATAGTGTCTCCATTTTCTCTGTCGTATTAAATCCCAATGATTATACCAAAACGCATGAATTACGCCGTGAAGTAAAATTGTTATTTGAAAAGCCCACTTCAGTGAGTCAAATAAATGGACTTTTTGCCGTAACACATGCCGATGATGATAAAGTCGTTTTTTATAACGCAGATGGATTTCCACAATTTACGATTGATACGGGGCATGGTACTCACCCAATCGCATCAGTTGCAGATGGCTACAATTTATATGTTGCATTATATGGCAGTGGTGAAGTCGTTAAATTAAACGTGTCGAGAAAAGAAGTTTCACAACGGCTTGATGTAGGGCCAACACCAAAAGCAATGGCATTGTTTGCAGATCGTCTATTGGTGACTCGTTTTATTTCAACGCCAGAACAAGGGCAGGTTTATGATATTAATATTGCTCAAGAGATGGCGTTAACTCAAACAATCGCATTGAATAAACTACTGATCCCTGATGACATCTTTCATGGTGCCGGCGTACCTAATTATTTATCAAGTATTGTGATTAATGCTGATGGTAGTGAAGCTTATGTTACCGCCAATAAAGCGAATATTGATCGGGGCTTACAACGAAATGGTTTACCGTTAGATGACGACAATACTATTCGCCCGATGTTAGCGACAATTGATTTAATATCAGGCCTAGATATTAATATTGACCCAACTACACGAGAAGGTACGTTCGATTTTGATAATAAAGCGGACCCATCGGGTGTTACATTACTTGCTGATCCCAATATACGAGCTTACACCTTACGGGGGAATAACGTGGTTATGTTGAGCAACCAAGCGACCAATCAATCGGCATTAATTACAACGGGTTTTGCGCCCAGTGAAATGTGTACAACGTTACGTACTTTGTATGTTAAAAACTATACCGAACGCTCCATTACGGCTATTGATGTTGCTGATTTCATGCATAGTCAAACTATTCAGCTGCAAACAGAAACACTGCATTCTGTCACAGAAGAAAAATTGACAGATCAAGCCTTATTAGGCTTACAAACGTTTTATCATTCTGATATTCCCGCAATGGGACGCGAAGGCTACATGACTTGTGCTTCTTGCCATGCTGATGGCAGCCATGATGGTATGACATGGGATATCACGTCATTAGGTGAAGGTATGCGTAATACCTTGTCGCTTAACGGGGCGAGTGGTACGCGCTTTGGTAACCTGCACTGGTCGGCTAACTTTGATGAGGTGCAAGATTTTGAAATTCAACTGGAGCAATTAAATGGTGGTGAAGGGTTGATCCCCGATATCACGTTTTTAGCCGGCATGTCACCCTTAGATCATATTAGTGGTGGGCAGTCTGAGACATTAGATGCTTTAGCGGCTTATGTTAATGGGTTAGGCAAAGAAACCGTATCACGTTCACCTTATCGAGAGTATTCAGGCGAATTAAGTGCCTCGGCCTTAAAGGGTCAACAAATCTTTAATGAGCAAGGGTGCGTAAATTGTCATACGGGGCGCGCTTTTCGTGACGGTTTAACACATGATGTTGGTACCATTAAACAGAGCTCAGGGTCACACTTAGGTGGAGCTTTAACCGCTATTCGGACACCGAGTTTAATTGAGCTGTGGACGAGTGCGCCTTATTTTCATGATGGTAGTGCATTAACATTAGCCGATGTTTTTACGGAAGGTGATCATAACGTTGATATCACAGAGCAAGCGCAAAATGACTTAATAAACTATTTAATGTCGATAGACAGAGAATTGTATATTGATGATGAATAAGAGGCGTATTTGACGTTTTAACGTAAAATAAAAAACACCTTATCGATTAGATAAGGTGTTTTTTTGTTTAATATCGACGCTATTGTTGCGGTATAAATTAACTATTAGCCGGTAAGGCATAAGTTGCACCTTCACGTTCAAATGCTTGAATAAACTCAGGCAGTTCAATAACATGCTTAATTACGCGTTTTACATTATTACCGAGTGGAATACTTACATCATCAAATGCATTTCCCCAATTAGCATAAATGGCTATTAAATAATCAACAATGCTGGGTTCATTACCGAGTACAAATGTTTTCTCGGCTAAACGAGTATCAAGTATCTTCCATAAATCGGCTGTTTTACGGGCTAGGGCTTGTTTGAAGGCTTGCTTGTCTGGCCCCTCATTTAACAGCGCATTAACGGTAAATAACTTACTGTAAGCTGGGTGTAAGGTTGCATAATTAAATAATAACCATTGCTGAAATTCTTGATCGCCCCCATAAACTGCTGTATCGATATTATGCTGGCGAAATAAGTGTAATACGATTGCTGCACCCTCAGTAATAATGTAATTATCGTACTGTAATGCCGGTACTTGATTCGTTGCTACGCGCGCAGCGTAATCAGCGACGTCACTGCGGTTAACAACATCAACAGAGATATTTAATTTGTTCAATAGAATGTGGATACCTGTCGAACAACTCCCTGGGATTGAATAAAGTGTGTACATAGATTTACCTCTGATATTAAGTTTGGTTTTTATGTATAGTCTTCTCGCTCAGGTTTTAGGGTTCATTGTCATCACTTACTCTCGACTTTGGCTCCTGCGTCGTTCTAACACCTAAATCCATTTAGGCGGTCCCAATCACATAGTAGAGCCTATGCTCATGGCGTCTCGCCCCTTGCATGGATGCAGGTAAGGGGCGAGAGCAGGACGCGGTAGCTTTGACGGCTTTGCTGACATGGATGTAAGTACTTCGGTTTCGTCTGGCACTAGAAACCTGCCCCTAAAACCCGATCGCTTTGACTATAGTTCAGCGACTGACGTACCTTTAAAGCCCCAATTCGTTAAGGGCACTTCATCGATCACCACAAAGGTCGTTGCCGGATCTTTCCCTAAAACCGTTTGTAACATTTCAGATGTTTGCTTAATTAATGCTAATTTTTGCGCATCGGTGACGTTTTCATCTGTCACCTTTATATTGACGTAAGGCATGGTTTATTCCTCTATTGTAAAATGAAAGTTTTTACTTATGATCTGCCATTGGCCATCAGTTTTAATGAGGCTCAGTAGATCGGTAAAATGTTTTGGTTGTATTGTGCAAGAGACTTTAGCAAGCGCAGTATTAGGGCCTGCAAAATCGATTGATAAAATATGATCGTATCTTGGTGCGTGTAGGCTAGCAGGAGATACCCGTTGAGCTACAGCGTATAAATACTCTGGCAAAGTCCATAGAATAACGTCTGTTCTAGTCGCGCAAACATAATGAGATCTCGGATGAAAAACCTGATTGAGCCGTTTTACATCGGCATAATAAAGTCCATCAAAATACGTTTTAAGCAATTTACAAACTGCATCAAATGCCGGTTCCATTAATCATTATCCTCTGTGCTGCTTCGACGAAAAACAGTGTACAGCTTGCTTTTATGTTGATAAATTCACAGAAAAAGCACAATGAGTCTGCAAAAATGCACAGTTGGGATGATTTTAAATATTTTTTGAGTGTGGTCGAGACCGGCAGTTTTTCGGCCGCAGCGAAACAACTATCAGTCAATCATTCGACAGTGTCACGACGAATACAGGTGCTTGAATCTAGTCACGGTGTTCGATTATTAGAACGAACTCAATCGGGTTATCAAATGACAGAAGCTGGCGCTTCAATCTTTGAGATTGCACAAGACCTGAAAAATAGCACGTTAAAAGCGTCGAGGATTTTGCAAGGTAGAGATGCAAGATTAGAAGGCGAAATTAACTTAACAATGCCACATGATATTTTCGACTATCTATTAGTTTCACCCTTACGTGAGTTTGGTATTCTGCATCCTAATATTCAGTTTAATATGTTGGTCTCTAAGGGATTAAGAAACATGGCTAATCGAGAAGCGGATCTTGCTGTGCGTATAACGGCCAACCCACCTGATTATCTTATTGGTTCTAGATTGACTACTTTACAACATGCTTTTTATACCAGTGACGCCGTTAGTCTGGATAAGAAAACACCGTTAGTTGTTTGGGAAGGACAAAAAGAGCTTCCTCATTGGGCTAGTGAGCATTTTATCTCGCCATATATAGCCTTAAGGGTGGATGATTTAGCTTCAATGTACCGAGCTGTCAAAGCTGGATTTGGCATTGCCAGAATGCCTTGCTTTTTGCCTGACGCAATCAATTTAGAGGAACAAAAGCAATCGGGAACCCAATCATTAAAACGTATGAACATTGAGATCCCGCGGTCTAATTGGGGTGTTTGGTTACTTAGCCACGAAGACTTACGTAATTCAGCTCGTATAAATGCCTGCCGACAATTTATAAAAAAAACGTTAGTTAATAAAATTGATTTATTTACCGGAAAATATTCTGAAATTAGCACAATAAAATAAGTAAAAAATAAATGACCAACCGACATTTATATTTGTGTTTTTGTTTTATATTTTGTATACAGTTGACTAAGTTGTTTTTTGTTCACTTTTTATTTGATTTTTTATTTGAGAAAGAACCGATAAAAAGCTGACTACGAGTTAGCGGTTTTGCAATTTATCGTAAATACTCTTTATGTTGTTAATTAATTTATAAATGAAACTGGCTGAACTCTGGCCGAACAATGCCACATTAAGCAGTAAATGTGCCGGGATATAATTACATGCAAATACTTACCCAATTTAAAATACAAACACGGATTATATTTTTAGTTCTGATCCCATTAATTGTTACTTTTATGCTTTCTTTAGAACGTTTGAGCGATGCGAATGAAGAGCAAGATAAAATGCAATTACTCGATAATGTGCTTAACTATGCAGGTGTCGCATCCCCTTATGTTGCCGCTACATTAAATGAAGCTTTTTATACACGTTTATATATTGATAGTACCGATCAAAAAACATCACAATATAAACGAGCTTTGGAAGACGCTCGCCGTAAAGCGTTATTGCGTCAAAAACAATACGTAAAGTTTATCGATGATAACCGTGAAGCGCTTGCGCAATTTCAAGTGCTGAATACGCACATTCAAGCTTTAAGAGGCATGATAAAAAACTTTGCGGTATTGCGAAAAGCGGCGGATAAAAAAGTACACCTCTTAAAAGAAGGCGGGCGAGATGTACATACCATGTATGAAATGACCGTTATGATCCGTCGTTTGGTACTCACATTGAGCGAAATGGTGGTTATTGCATCACAAAATGAACAATTGGGTAAAATGTCGAATGCCTATTACAGTTTAATGTCTGCGAGTACGGAATCATCATTCCATAATAGCTTTGTTTTTAGCGCAATGAATAATCTTGATGTTTATATATATGGTGCCATTTTTAGAGGGGCAACTAAAATGCAAAGTGACCATGAATTATTCCAAAGCTTTGCCAGTCCTCAAGCTAGAGCTGCTTATAATAAAATGGTTAATTCTGCGGTCTATCAAACGGCAGAGAAAGTCGCCTTACAGGCTCGAACTAATATTTATCAAAATGTTAATAAACCACTGGTTATAGAAGGAAATATAGATTGGGATGAAACTACGGCCGATTTATTTCAACTTTACCAAGTAACGATTGATGCAGTGTTAACTGAGTTAATTGAAACCAAAAATATTTTGTTATCAGAATCAGAAGCTCAAGTTTATAAAACGCTTGGCATGATGCTAACGTTACTTGTTACGATATCGGTTATCTCTTATGTTATTGCGCATAGTATTACAAACCCACTGCGAGACTTTGTAAAAACGTTTTCAACGTTAGCGCGTGATAAAGATATGGAGTGCAATATACCGGTTGAAGGGAGTGACGAGTTAACGGAATTAACCAAGGCATTTAATTCTTTGCTTGATAGCTTTAGAACCACGTTAAAAGGTGTAAAAGCCGAAACTTGTGTGATAAACGAAGCTACCGCTTCTGTTGCGACATCCATGGACGAATCAGCGGCCTTATCTAATAACCAACTACAAGCAACCGATAGTATCTCAGTGGCGATTAATGAAATGGCTGCCACCATCAAAGAGGTTGCCGGTATGGCAACAAGCACATCTGATATTGTACAAAAAGCCTATGATATTTCGGTAGAGAGTTCTAAAAATGCCGAAACGAGCAAAACAATGATGGAAAATTTAACGGTTGAGTTAGGTAATACGAGCGATGTCGTTAAAAAACTTAACGAAGAAACAAACTTAATTGGCAATGTGTTAAATGTGATCCAAGGTATTGCTGAACAAACTAACTTATTAGCACTTAACGCCGCAATTGAGGCTGCACGAGCCGGTGAACAAGGCCGTGGTTTTGCAGTCGTTGCCGACGAAGTAAGAAGCTTAGCCGGGCGAACACAAGAATCTAC
Source organism: Algibacillus agarilyticus (assembly GCF_003286125.1). Classification (GTDB taxonomy): domain Bacteria; phylum Pseudomonadota; class Gammaproteobacteria; order Enterobacterales; family Alteromonadaceae; genus Algibacillus; species Algibacillus agarilyticus. The sequence goes on along the minus strand of NZ_QMED01000048.1, from coordinate 7,289 downwards.
TGAGCAAATTCGTAAGCAAATAGAAACACTGCAAAAAGGTGCAGAAGCGGCAACGCAAAATATGCTGACCTTGCAGGATGAAGGAACAAAAGCCGTTGAGATTGTATTAGAAAGCGCGAGTGCTTTTGGTGTAATGAAAGCTGAATTAGATACGATCACACAAATGGCGATTCAAATCGCTACCGCATCAGAGGAGCAAACCAGCGTATCGAATGAGATTAATGAGCGAATCATTAGTATTAGAGACGATACCGATTTGATCACGAGCAAAACAAATGAAACAACATTGACCGCACAAAACTTAAAAGACACAAGCGATCGCTTAAATGAATATATCAGCGAATTTAAAGGCTGTTAGATTTGAGTACAGTTTGTACTGAGTGGCTTGGGGGTAGACCCAAGTGACTTAGGTATATAAAAGAGCATATCAATTTACTTGATATGCTCTTTTGGGTTTAGGCTTGTTTCATTTTTGAATCAAGGCTAAAACCACCGGCACCTTTAGCGCAAAGGGCTAAAAATCCACCTGTCATTGCCACGTTCTTAAAGAAATGTATAAACTGGTTTTGATCGCCTAACTGCGCATGGAACAAAATGGCAGAAACAATGCAAAAACCGGCTAATAAGAACGCAACTATTTTAGTTTTATAGCCCAAGATGATTAACAAACTACCGAATATTTCAGTCATAATAGCAAGCGGTAATAACATAGCAGGTATGCCCATTGCTTCCATATATTGACCTGAACCCTCGTAATTCGTTATTTTACTCAAGCCAGAAAGCGCAAAAATAGCCGCTAAAAAAAAGCGTGAACCTAAGTCGAGTAAATCGTCTTGTCGTTTAAATAAAGTCATGAATTTTATCCTTTAAAAGCTAACAACGATTTTGCCACCGGCTTTGTTGCTATCGAGTAATTGATGCGCTTCTACAATATCGTCAACTTTAAATTCACTTGCGATAATACTTGGGATCGTCCCGGCGGCTATTTGTTGTGCAACCCAATTAAGCGGTGACTCATTTAAAGGCATTGCATCTGTGCCTAACATACCGCTACTGAAAAAGCTTAATTTGATTGTATTGGGTAAGTCACCCATTAAATTAAAGTTCTCGATGACAGGTGCGCCACCTAATAAACCGACAACCGTGACTTGTCCCCAAGGGCTGATCGCTTTCATTGAATCTTTAACAGTGGCGGCACCAACGACTTCTAAACACTTATCAACACCCGCTGGGTATAATGCACGTACTTGCTCGCTAATATCTCCATTATCAATAACCACATGGTCAGCCCCTAGGTCGCGTAAACGAGCTACACTTTCTGAGTTTCTGGTTGTCGCGATCACACTTAAACCTCGCGCTTTTGCATACGTTAAAGCTGCCATACCTAAGCCGGAAGTTGCGCCGCGTATTAATAAGGTTTCACCCGCCTGTATGCTCAAATTTTTATCCAGAGCGCCCCAAACGGTTAAATAAACTTCAGGTAATGATGCTAATTCGGCATCGCTTAATTGGCTATCAAGCGCGACAACATTCGATGCATTTACACAAATATATTCTGCGTAACCGCCATGCCGAGCAAACATCATGCCGCCCATCACCGTTGCTACTTTTTGGCCTACAACAAATTGACCACTTGGATCTTCAACCACTTCACCAACGGCTTCGATACCGAGTGCTTGACCGGGCACAAAGGTGCCATAGTTACCACTGCGGTAATAACTTTCGGCTTTGTTTAAACCAAATGCTTTAACTTTTATTTTTATTTCGCCATCAGCGAGCTGAGGCTGTTCTATTTCAACAACGTTTAATACTTCGGCATTACCGGGTTGCTGAGCTGTTACTGCTTTCATTTTTACTTCCTTTGTGGGTATGTTAAATGCACAGCCTAAGCTGTGAATTTGTTGATTATTATTTTTATGCTTTTAAAAAGGGTGTTGTGTTATTTATCGTGGCTGGTTAGTGGCAAATAAATACTGATGTATTCTCCATTCACCGGCTTCTTTCTTAAAAATAAAGAGCTCGTTATTACCTTCTATTACGCTGGCTTCATTTGCTAAAATTGTTGTTTTACCGGATGACGATGTTCGTCCCCACGCGGTATCACCTAATATTTCAATATCGTGCACTGTGAATTCAACGTTTAAATTAAGAGTATTAAACACATGGTTGTAAGCATTTTGAACCGCTTCGCGACCTATTTGAGCGGGCGCATGCTGCGGCATAAAAATAGGCTGTTGACTATAAAGTGCTAATACATCGCTTGTTTTACTGGTATTTAAAGCCGTTTCATATTGCTTAATAAGTTGTTTTATTTGGGTGGTATCGGTTTTGGCTACGCTCGAAAAGCCAAACAATAGGCTGATAAAAAGCGTGGCTACTTTGATGTAATTCATTATTTATATCCTTAAATTATATTTCTGTTGTACTATAATTATTTTACTTATGGATTATTAGTGGGTATTTTAGGGAATTAATTTCTCATATTTGGGATAATAGCTTTGGATCTAAATTCAGCAAAAGTGTTTGTGAGTGTGGTTGAACACGGCGGTTTTACCGCTGCCGCTAAAGCGTTGAATATGCCTATTTCGACGGTGAGCCGCCGCGTTGCAGAGCTAGAATTATCATTAAATATTCGTTTACTTGAACGGTCAACTCGGCAAATACGGTTAACCGAATCGGGCTCTACTTTATTTCACTTTATCTCTCGCGGATTAGTTGAAATGGAGGCTGGACTATTAGCACTACAAGAGAGAGAAACTGAGCTAAAAGGTGTGCTGAGATTGTCTACACCCCCTAATTTTGAACCTTGGTGGCATTTAATTGAGGCTTTTCAATCGGATTATCCAAACATCCAGGTTGATCTTTTAGTGACCGAAAAAAAATTAGATTTAATTGATGATGGCATCGATGTGGCGCTGCGTGTTGGTAAAGTTGAATCTCTTTCATCTGTCGCGAAACGTATTTTGCGTTACCGGCATGTGTTGATTGCCACCGCTGACTATTTGGCACAACAACAAGCAATAAACCAGCCTAGTGATTTAAAAAATGTGCCCATTGTGGCTTGGGCAAAAAAAGATCAACCCGTACATTGGCGTTTACCGAAAGAAACGCTCGTTTTTCAGCCTAAACTCCGCACTAACGATTATGCTCATATATTACACTTGGCTAGAACCGGTAAATACTTAACTGAAGTGCCCTTTTTTTTGGCTGCAGACGGTTTAAAGTCCGGTGAATTTATAGAGGTGTTGCCTGATTATCCTTTACCGCAATTTGATATCAATTTGGTGTATCCAAGTCGGAAACAGTTATCCAAAATAGCCCGAGTGTATATAGACTACGTGGTTAATAATATTGAAAAATACATTGATGTGCGCAATTACACTGGCTAATAGGTTCTTGGTTATTTAGCTAAACTGCAGAAGTCAGTAGTGCTTTATTTTCTAGCGCGGTTTTTGATAACATAAATTCAAGAATGTTGGCTTTTTTATCGATTCGGTCTAAAAAAATAACAGAAAATTCACCGTCGTTTGTTCTTATTTGAACCGACATTAACTGCCTTAATGCTTTTTCCGCGGGTTTGCTGTATTCGCCTGCGTATTTCCCCTTGTTGTTTAATGCTATTTTTAATAATTCGGCTGCTGTCATAACTTGATTTCCTCATGGTGAATTACTTTTACGAAGTAAAATATTACGCAATGATAATTGGCTGCTATATTTATATTTTAGCATAAGAAAATGGATACAAATCAATGAAGGCAACGATGCTAACAGGGTTTGTTATATTTATATTTTTAGGCTTAAGTAAGAGTCAAGCTTCAAGTTTAAAGTCGCACTACAAATTTGCATCGATAGAACACTTAATTGAACAAAAAGTGGGTTCAATTGTTTTGCAAAAAATTTACAGTAATATTTTTATCTCGATGCAGATCACGGCTCAGCCGGCCAATCGAGCGCAACTTAGTGCAGTGTCGGGCACTAAAGATGGCGAAGTGTTACGCATTTGGCAATATGGCGAAGAAAACCCGAGTTTAATACGTGTGCCGACACCTTATTATTATCTCGAAACCATGCCGTACGTGCTAAAAAACAGTGATATTAATATAACAACCCCTGAGCAATTAAAGACTTATTTTATTGGAAAAGTGCGTGGTGTTAAACATACTAATGTTATAACCAGGGGGTTTATTCGTTTGTATAACTCAGCATCGACTGAGGATATGTTTAATTTGCTAAACAAAGGGCGTATCGATATTGCGCTCACCAATACCCTTGACGGTGATCTTGTGTTAAAGCGTATGCAAGATAAATCAATTATGCACATGGCTAAACCGTTAAATGTTTTACCTTTATATCATTATTTACACCCAAGTCATTACAAACTCAGCCCTTTAGTTAATAACGAAATAAAACGTTTAATACAAACAGGTGATTTGGCAATATTAATTGAACAAGCCGAAAAAGAAGTGATCGGAAAAGAGTTAGCTAAATAAACCACTTTTTTGGCAAATTTTAAGATGGAAAAAACAATGACAGAGCACACTATTTTAATGGAAGGGATCTTTAAAAGTTCAATGCAAATCAGCTGTATTGATGCGCTTAATATCATCGCGTTGGAATGTGATGATAATATTTCACAGTTTGATGAAGCGCTTTCATTGATGGAATATTTATTTAACGCAAATGATATTTTGCTAGGCAGTGTATTTGAGGATCATGCAAATGAAGAAGTTTCATTAACGTGGTTTGGCCCCACAACCAAAATTGCACATCATCAACACCGGCTACCTTTTTCATCTTGTGAGCAACTCCCTTGGTTAATGGCATTGCTGAAAGGGCAAGATAAATATTTAAGAATAGAGCCGCAAGATCTCATCAAGCAATTCGGTTTGGTCTTCCCTGAAAACAATACCGTTACCTTAATCGCATTAAGAGCTAAAGGCCAGTTGGTCGGCTTTTTAGCTTTTTCATCAGTTAAAAATGACCGTGCAATTTGCGGTAGTTATGTGGCTTTATTTAATACGCTAAGGCTCGTTTTTTTCAATCGTCAGCAAAAAATTCAGCTTACGCATGATTTGCAAGCTCATCAACAAGTGATGGACTTAATGCCGCAACGCGTCTTTTGGAAGAATAAACGCTCTGTTTACCTTGGTGGTAACTTAGCATTTGCTAATGATGCTAATTTAACGTCGCCGGATGAATTAGTTGGTGTGACTGATTACGATATATTTCCTGAGCAAGCAGAGCTGTATCGTCGTGATGATGCTAATACAATGGATACACGAGTTCATTTAATTAACTCTGAAGAGCCGCAAACTCACGCTAATGGCCAAACTATTTGGTTACGCACTTCGAAGCGGCCCATTATTAATAGTTATAATGAGGTTATCGGCGTTATTGGCACTTACGATGACATTAGTGAACTTAAAAATATTCAAGCTGAACTTTCTCTCGCTAAAGAAAAACTCGAAGAACGTGTAATCGAACGAACTAAAGCCTTGTCTGAAAGTAATGTGAGGCTAGAAACTGCATTAGTTGATCTGAGCCAAGCGCAAGCGCATTTAGTTGATAAAGAAAAAATGGCCGCGCTAGGAGGGTTAGTCGCGGGTATTGCCCATGAAATTAACACGCCTGTTGGTATTGCCGTTACAGGATCAAGCCATTTAGTGAGTGTGGTTAATAAAATTCAAGCCGGGTTGAACGCCGGCTCGCTCACCAAGCTTAAGTTTGAATCATTTTGTGCTGAATTATCGACGGGTTGCGAAATTGTATTAAAAAATTTACAACGTGCCTCTGAGCAAATCAGTAATTTTAAACTGATTGCGGTTGATCAATCGCATGATACTCAGCGAAATATAAATGTAAAAAATTATATTGAGGGCGTTATTACAACGTTAAAGCCTAAACTACGCGCTTATCATGTCAACATCGATTTGCAAGTTACCCCAGCCGCGCTTGACGTTGTTTTATACCCAGGGGCTTTATCTCAAATTTTAACCAATTTAATTGAAAATACCTTGATCCACGCTTTTATAAATTCAAATGATGCTCAAGTTTCTATTCATGCTTTTGTTAACGCTGACAATCAATTTGAATTGTGTTTTAAAGATAACGGACAAGGCATGAGCGATGAGGTGCGTAAAAAGATATTTGACCCTTTTTACACCACCAATAGAGCAACAGGTGGCAGCGGGCTGGGTTTGCATATTATTTTTAATTTAGTGACGCAGCGTTTAAAAGGACAAATTGTTTGTTTAAGTGAACCCGACAAGGGCACTGAATTTAACATAACCTTTCCATTATGAGTCTTTGAATTAAATCCTTAAACTTTTGGCTCTGCTCTTGCTTGTGGCTAAATACTTCATAAGCGTATGATGAGTCGCAGTGTTCTGGTCAAGTCTAACCGGACACTTTTCTAAAGGAATGTTCATATTCAATTGGCGACTGANGAATGCAATCGCTCAACATTATAATATTTCATGTACTTTGCTACATCTTCTCTCATATGCAAACGGGTTGGTTGGGGTATTTTAAATAGCCAATCATGTTTTAAGCTACCAAAGAACCTCTCTACAACTGCATTATCCCAGCATGCCCTCACATCGCCCATGCTCGCTCGGCAGCCTAATTTTGTTAGTAAATTTCTAAACCCTGTACTCGTATATTGTGATCCACGATCACTGTGAAACACCACGCCTTTTGGCGGTTTACGTAAGTTATGCGCTTTAATCAACGCTTTTTCAACTAAATCTCGTGTCATACGCTTAGATATGTGCCAGCCAATAATACGGCGGGAATACAAATCCATAACAATCGCGAGATACAACCAACCTTCGCCTGTTTTCAAATATGTCACATCGCCTGCCCATACCTGATTTGGGGCTACGGGATTAAAATTCATGTTCAACAAGTTATCAGCGACGGCATCATTGTGTTTTCGTTTTGTCGTTACCTTGTAGGCAACCCGTTGAGTTACAAAGAGTTTTAATTGGCTCATTAACTTATTTGTTTTATAACGTGATATATCAAAGCCTTTTTTACGTAATGCTTTAGCCAGCTCTCGACTCCCTAGACTATTTCGACTGGCCTTGAATAATTTTTTGGCACATCGGTATAATCTTAATGTCTCAGCGCTAACAAGTTCACCTGGTCTCTTTAACCAAGCGTAATAGGCTGATGTACTCACTTGCATGACTTCACAGGCAAGTGAGACAGGGTATCGAGCATCAAGCTCAGCAATAAATGAATACCTTACTTCATTTCTTTCGCAAAAAAGGCTGAAGCCTTTTTTA
>NZ_QMED01000047.1 GCF_003286125.1 Algibacillus agarilyticus | reverse complement strand
AATGCCGATCAAAAAAAATGAATTTCGCCATGTTGATTACAACTGGGATGATGCTGTTGCGGATACGTTATCGCCAATCGAAAGTTTAGTTTATCGTTCTAATGTTTTAGGTGCAGACCAACGCATTACGAATACGGGCGGCGGTAACACGTCAGCCAAGCTTATCGAGAAGGACCCATTAACGGGTGAAGACGTTGAAGTATTATGGGTAAAAGGCTCTGGCGGTGATTTACGCACATCAAAAGTCGAGAATTTCTCATCATTATATCAAGGTAAATTAAACGCCTTAGATGCGACTTACCAAGCGCGTGATGACAAAGGTTATAAGCAAGCAGGCGAAGATGCGATGATTGGCATGTATAAGCACTGTAACTTTTGCTTAAACCCACGTGCTTCGTCAATTGATACCCCATTACATTCAATGATTGCTGAAAAGCACGTTGACCATTTACACCCTAATGCGGTTATTGCAATCGCGTCATGTAAAGACCAAGAAGCCTTAACCGAAGTGGTTTGGGGCGGCAAGATGGCTTACGTACCGTGGATGCGTCCGGGTTGGGAAGCGGCTAAGGTGTGTGAAGACGCCTATGCAGCGAAGCCAGACAGTATTGGTATTTTATTAGGTCAGCACGGCCATACCAACTGGGAATCAGAAAGTAAAAGTTGTTACGAAACCTCGTTATGGGTGATTGAAACGGCAGCTCGCTATATTGAAGAGCACGACAAAGGCGATATGACCTTTGGTGGTGCAAAAGTTGAAAGTTTACCAGAAGACGCGCGTACTGAATTATTAGCTAAATTTTTACCGGTAGCCCGTGGTATTTTATCAAATAAAGTTAAATTTATTGGTACGGTGCAATCAGATGAAAATGCATTACGTTTTGTTAACAGCGTTGATGCACCGCGTTTAGCGAAGTTAGGCACGTCATGTCCTGACCATTTCTTACGCACTAAAATCCAACCGCTTTACATTGATTTCGACCCGAAAAACGACAGCTTTGACACCTTAGTTGAAAAGCTTAATGCGGGTATCGAGCAATATCGTGTTGAATATGCTGAATATTACAACAACTGTAAGCGTGATGATTCACCGGCTATGCGTGACCCAAGCCCAACGGTTATCTTAATCCCAGGTGTGGGTATTATTGGTTGGGGTAAAAACAAATCAGAATCACGTGTAACCACTGAATTTTATAACTGTGCGATAGAAGTGATGCGTGGTGCAGAAGCGATTAGCGAATACACGGCGTTACCACAGCAAGAAGCGTTTGATATTGAATATTGGGCGCTTGAAGAAGCTAAATTACAGCGTATGCCAAAAGAAGCGCCATTAGCGCGTGACGTGGTTGTGGTTGTCGGTGCAGGTGATGGTATCGGTAAAGAAACCGCATTCCGTGTTGCCAAAGAAGGCGCACATGTGGTTTGTGCTGATTTACGTTTTGAAGCGGCACAAGCAACGGCAGATGAATTAACGGCCATTTATGGTCAAGGTATCGGTGTTGCCGGTACGGGTATTTCGGGTTGTGGTCCAGCGATTGCGCAAGCGGTAAATATTACCGAGCGTGATAGCGTGCAAAAAATGTTTGAGCAAGTGACCTTAGCTTATGGTGGTATTGATAAAGTGATTGTCACGGCGGGTGTTTTCCTTGCGCCGGGTCAATCGGGTATGAGTGACGACCAGCAATTTGATGTGAGCTTTGCGGTTAATGTTAAAGGCGGTTATATCGTTGGCACCGAAGCTAACAAGATATGGCAAGCGCAAAACTTACCGGGTGCGTTAGTGTTAACAACGAGTGTTAATGCGGCGGTTTCTAAGAAAGGTTCATTGGCTTATGACACCAGTAAAGCGGCCGCTAACCACTTAGTGCGTGAATTAGCGGTTGAATTGTCACCGTTAGTGAACGTGAATGGTTTAGCACCCGCGACCGTTGTTAAAGGCAGCACCATGTTCCCACGTGACCGTGTGATAGCGTCATTAACTAAGTACAACGTTGAATTTACTGCGGATGATTCAGATGATGAATTACGCGATAAGTTAGCGATGTTCTATGCTCAACGTACATTAACCAAACAACCGATAACCCCGGCCGACCAAGCGGAAGCGGCTTACTTAATGGTTTCAGGTCAGTTAAGCAAAACGACAGGCCAAATCATTAGTGTAGACGGTGGTTTACACGAAGCGTTTTTACGCTAAGCCGTTTTTACCCGAGTGATGTTCACGGCACGCTAAAAAGCGAGCAGAGCCTGACTTGGGTAAACAAGACAACCGATATTAGGAAACATAAAAATGACTCAACGTATAGATAAAGGCCTAATTGCAGAAGAAAATGCAAAATTAGAAGGCTTCTTAAAAGAAGATTACGCGGCTTTAGGTGCAAAATTAGCGCGTGAAAACATCAATATTGACGACATCACGGCCAAAGCGGAAACGTTTCAAATTGCGGTACCGTCATGGGGCACTGGCACCGGCGGCACACGTTTTGCCCGTTTTCCAGGTGAAGGCGAGCCACGCAATATTTGGGAAAAACTAGAAGACAGCGCGGTTATTAATGATTTATCGCAATGTACCGAGCGCGTATCACCGCATTTTCCGTGGGATAAAGTGGATGACTTTAGCGAACTTAAGCAAACGTCAGATAACTTAAACCTAAAATGGGATTCGATTAACTCGAATACATTCCAAGACCAACCGGGTCAAGAGCATAGCTTTAAATACGGTAGTTTAAGTAACACCAGCCAAGCTTCACGTGATTTAGCGATACAACACAACTTAGATTGTATTGAATACGGTAAAGCATTGGATTCAAAAACGTTAACGGTTTGGGTTGGCGATGGTTCAAATCATCCGGGACAACAGCATTTCCAAGGCGCGTTTGAGCGTTACTTAGAAAGCATGAAAAAAATCTATGCGGGTTTACCGAGTGATTGGGAACTGCATATCGAACATAAAATGTTTGAGCCGGCGTTCTACTCAACGATTATTCAAGATTGGGGCAGCAACATCTTAGCGGCGATGGAATTAGGTCCACAAGCTAAATCATTAGTTGATTTAGGCCATCACGCGCCAAACGTGAACATTGAAATGATAGTGTCGCGTTTAATACAATTTAAGAAATTAGGTGGTTTCCACTTCAATGACTCTAAATATGGCGATGATGATTTAGACAGCGGTAGTTTACACCCGTATCAACAGTTCTTAATTTTTAATGAATTAGTGGATGCAGAATACCGTAACCAAGAAGGTTTTGGCCCGAACTACATGTTGGACCAATCACACAATGTGACAGACCCAATAGAAAGTTTAGTTAATTCAGCGGCGAGCGTACAACGTTCATACGTATCGGCTTTGATAGTAGACCGTGAGAAATTAACAGGTTACCAAACTGAAAACGATGCCTTGATGTGTAGCAATACATTGAAGCATGCGTTTACGACAGATGTATCGCCTATTTTAGCGATGGCGCGTTTACGCAAAGGTGGAGCGATAGACCCAATCGCGGTTTACCGTAAATCAGGTTACCGAGCGCAAGCGGGCGTTGAGCGTCCTAACAGTGGCGGCAACGGTTCGGGTATTGTTTAAGCTCGATAAAAACCGAGTATCACACTTGGTTTAATACGTTTTGTAACATAGAGATGATTGGATCATCTCTAATCTTGTGTGTGTTTTAGGCACGGAAGCCTTTTTTTAACATAAACAAGAATGAGTACGTACTCAATATTAAAGTCGCGATTAATTTCTCACCGCGGCTTTATTTTTAGCATAAACTATAACTTGATTTTTAAATGTGCGACTAAGCTAATGAGAGGTTTAAATCACCTTCAATCGAGCTCAACGAGCACTTTTAAGTAACTTGGTTATCGTTAATAAAACAACAAAATATCTCTCACTAAAATAATAAAAGAGAGGATAGAGGTCATTATGTCATCAGCTGAAGAATTTGAAACCCAACCGGTTTCGCCAAATAAACTACAGGGGGCTAAAACGTTTGCTGCCAGTTATTCGGGCGAGCACGTTGCCGGTACTGAGTTTGTTATTGGTGCTTTATTTGTTTCGTGGGGAGTAGGCGCAGTCGACGTTCTACTGGGGCTTGTTTTAGGTAATTTGTTTGCAGTTTTAACTTGGGGTCTTATTACGGCGCCTATTGCAACCGATACACGTTTAACCCTTTATGCTTATCTTGAAAAAATTGCAGGGCCGGGCACTATTAAACTTTATAGTGTGGTGAATGGTATTTTATTCTGTGTGCTAGCTGGGGCAATGATCACGGTGTCCGCCTCCGCCGTCCGTATTTTATTTGGTATTGAAGACCAAGTTGGTTATTTTCCCACTGATTTCCGTTTTGTTTTAGTGGTATTAGGTGTGGGTGCGGTTGTTGTTTATATGGCCGTAAAAGGTTTTGAAAAACTGGCCGCGTTTGCTGAAATATGTGCCCCTTGGATGATTTTAATGTTCGTTGTTGGCGCTTTAGTAATGATGCCTACAACCGTTGGCGCAACAGCAGGTGTTGATAGCATTAATAACTTTAGTGATTTCTTAACCGTTGCCAGTGAATCTATTTGGAAAGACACCGAAGGTGATATTGGTATTTGGCATGTCATTGCATTTGCTTGGATCGCCAATTTAGCGATGCATGGTAGCTTAGGTGACATGACATTATTACGTTTTGCTAAAAGCGCTAAATATGGTTATTTTTCAGCGTTAGGTATGTTTATTGGTCACTACATGGCTTGGATTTGTGCCGGTATTATGGGCGCGGGTGCAGCTATATTATTGAATACCACGATCACCGCGATTGATCCGGGTTCAGTTGCTTATACGGCTTTAGGGGCTTCAGGTATTTTAGCGGTTATTATTGCAGGTTGGACAACATCAAATCCGACCATATACCGTGCAGGTTTAGCGTTTAGTTCTTTAAATCACGCTTGGGGCCGAACAAAAGTAACGATTGTTGTGGGTATTATCACCACGATTATTGCGTGTTCTCCTTTTGTATTTTCAGGTTTATTAGGTTTTGTTGGCTACATGGGCTTATTACTGGCCCCTGTGGGTGCCATTATTGTGACTGAGCATTGGTTATTCCCTAAATTAGGTTTAACGCGTTATTGGTCTTCTTATAAAGGCAACACAACCAACATGGCTGCATTTATCACTTGGATTGCGTCGATGGCTGCGGGTATTGCCGTCGAACAAGCCGGTTTATTGCATTTGTTCTTCATATTGGTTCCGCTTTGGATTTTTGCAACGGTGATGTATATCGGTTTGGCGTCGGCGATGGGTGCTAAAGATACATACCCTGAAGCCGCAAAAGCTGAAAAAATTGAGTCAGATCGTAAAGCGGCTGAAGTGGCATATCTTGCTTCACCTGCAGCGGCTCAAGCGGCTGATAAAGGTGAACTTCCTTTTGTCGCGACCGTTGCTAAATATGCTTCGTGGGCTGCATTGATCACTTGTTTATACATGGGTATTCAATCTTATGTAAATAAAGATGTAGACACGTTAACCACTTGGTTAATTGTGCCGACCTTAATTTACTTTGTAACAGCAACGTATGCCTATTTAGCTCAAAACAAGCAAGTTGCTACCGCTGATGCGTCGTCTGAAAAAGTGGCAAATACAACGGCGTAGTATTCATTAAGAGAAGTTAAGAGAAGTTAAGCTCAATCAAGCGGGGTTTAATGAACAACCCCGTTTTATCCGTTTTAACAGAGCAAACTCATTTTAATCAATGAGTTTGCTCTGCACGTTTTACCACTTCAATTCGTTTTTTGTAACGATAAAAAACACAAAGCCAAGTTTATTTAACGCTTTGACTGAGCCACTTGAAGTGACTTGTATAACATCACCGTAATTTCTTTATTTAATCTAAACAGAATTTATTTATGACAACTTCAAATCAAACATACACATTAGTTATGGATATCGGTAAAACACACGTCAAAGTGCATGTGTTAGATACTGGGTATAACTCTATCTTTTCAAAACACATGAGCAACACGGTATTAAATAAACCGCCATATCCTTGTGCTGATGTAGACGGTATTTGGCAATTTTTTCAAATAGCGATCAAAGAAGCTGCCGCTAAATATGCTATTTCTGGTATTAGTATTACGACACATGGTGCGACTGCGGCGTTAATTGATCGGGCCGAAACTAACGGCAATGGTTTAGTTTTACCGGTTCTTGATTATGAATATACTGAAATTAATGTGCTGGATGCGAGTTATTCATCGGTTCGTCCTGATTTTGCATCGACCTATTCACCGAGTTTACCTGCCGGTCTTAATTTAGGCCGTCAACTACATTGGCTGAGCCAATCATTTAATCATGAATTTACGCAAGCAACTGATATTTTGATGTATCCGCAATATTGGGTATGGCGATTAACCGGTTATTTAGCATCTGAAATTACCTCGTTAGGTTGCCATACTGATTTGTGGGATCTTAATGAAAATGGTTTATCGAGTCTGGTTGATCATTTAGCCTGTCGCGATAAATTTCCAGCACTCAAACCTGCCTGGCAATGCTGTGGTGCGATCAAACCTGAATTAAGCCAAGCCTTAGGTTTATCACCCGATTGCCAAGTGTACAGTGGTTTACACGATAGTAATGCGAGCTTTTTACGCTATCGATTAACACAAGGTGATAAACCGTTTACGGTTATTTCATCGGGCACGTGGACCATTTTAATGGCTTCACAAGTCTCTGTTAAAAATTTAGAACCCACTAAAGACATGTTAGCCAATATCGATGCACTGGGTACGCCAATCGCGTGTGCGCGGTTTATGGGCGGGCGCGAATTTGCCGCGATATGTGACCTAACGGGTGCCAAAGTAGACGATGCCTTTACCGAAGCCGACTTACAAACGTTAATTGATAGTAACGTATTTGCGTTACCTGATTTTAGTGGCGGCAGTGGACCTTTTAGTCAATCACAAGGTCAAGTTGTTGGTGAATTAACAACGATAACGGGCGCGGCTTTAGCCACATTGTATTGTGCTTATATGGTTGATTATCAGTTAAGTTTGCTTGAAGCAAAAGGTGACATATACATTGAAGGAGCTTTTTTAAAGAACCCATTGTTGTGTGGCTTAATTAAACAGCTCAGAAACGGCCAAGCTGTTCATTTATCGCGTGATGACACTGGTACCGTTGCCGGTACTGCCTGTTTAACCCAATGGGGAGCTAATGCGTTGAACGTTGAATCTTCAAGCGCAAATGAAACTCGGTTACAAGGTCTTGATCAATACAAAGCGACTTGGTTAGCTTTAATCGCGGATGCTTAAGCTGCATATTTAGTTCAATAGCTAAGTTAATACCTAAGTTAATAGCAATGCTAAATAATGAAGCTAAATAACTCAATGCAATAAAAAACCGATGTTATGTTAATAGCATCGGTTTTTTTGTCGTTAAAATCGGTATCAATAGGCACAAATACATCACTTTCGTAAAAATAGTGGGGGCTTTATACCGTTACTCTGTCATTCTGACTTCTAATTTTTGTACACCAAACGATTCAATCGGTGTATCAATCAAAATGGCCGCCGTGCCATTATGTGCAACCACTTTTGCGGTTCGCCATTTATCCCAAATTAATTTATTGGTTTTAGCGTATTGTGCGCGTTTTTGTTTAAAGACTTGTTGACCCGCTTGGTTTAATGCTTTGCTAACCGCAGCGGTAAAATGAACTTTAGGTTTTAACCATCCACCATCAGATCCCAATATCTTGGCTTTTGGGTGTTCGGCATAAAATTGATCTTCGACATTACTAAAGCGGTTAATTTTGCCTATTCTATAGTTAAATACGGATCCAACCGATTGAGTCACGTTAAATATAACCCGAGTAGTTTGTGGTTTTTGATAACTAAAATCGGCTGAATTAAAACGATATAATAAGATATCATAAGCGTTTTTTTGCGGATTTTGGCTAAAGATCGCATCAACTTCATGCTGTTTTATCGTCTTATCATGCTCAGGCTTATTTGGGATTGTTTGTTGATTATGATGCTGACTCGTATTTTTAAAATATTGATTACCCACCATAGAATGCAATGCTAATTGGGTCATGGCATCGGGTGAATAATTGCCTTGTGATGCATTGCCCCACTGAAACACCTTACGAATATTATGGTCGTAAAACATTTTAGCCATCATGGCAAAAAACGACGATGCATGAGAGGTTGCAACACTAACAAATCCTGCCTTTTTCATTTGTGAAATAAATTTAAATTCGTGGATCTCCAAACTGGCATTATTAGACCAATCAGGGTGTTGTTGAATCGGTGCTAAATCATGTTCATAGACCTGTTGCATATCAAGCTCATGTGATTTGGTAATATGTGGATAATACGAAATCGCTAAAAAATCATAGTGAACCTTATTTTGTTTGGCCCATTTAATAAAATGCGGCGCATAACTATCTTCGGTGTTACCGGTATAATCGATATAGCGCCCTTTAAATGAACCTTCTCTAAAATGGGTGCCAATCGTCGCGTTAGGTAATACAGCATGAACGGCATCAACCGTATTTTTATAATGGTCAAAAAACTCTTGTCGGGTTGCAGCCCAATGTTGTGGGCGAGTGTCTATTTCTGATCCGACTCTAAAACGCCAACGCATGACTTGGTCTTTACCATAGGTTTTAACTAAATGTTTAATGAAGGCTTGCATGTAATCATTCCATGCCTTGGCATCAAAAGGCGGTAAACCGTTACCATAAACCCCTACTTTATCTTTCTCTAGGTAGTTTTTACCATTTGGTGTTTTAACAAACTGATAGCCACGTTGAAACGCCCAAGGTGGGTTATCTAACACAATTTGAAATATTTCCCAATCCCCGTCGAGCCACCCGTCTATTCGTTTAGTGGCCGCATCGAAGTTATAAACAAACTGTGTGCCATTCCATTGATACGTATCGCCTGCGGTATTTTGATTGCGCCAGCCGCCGAGCATTCTCACGGTATTTACTTTTTTAGGTCGTCCAAAAGTCGCTGGCATTCCCTTCGGGTTGCCGCGTTCTGTTCGAACTGACACATCAAAAAAATCGTAAATCAAACCCTGTTGATTGGTTTGTGTGGTGAAGTCGGCTTGCAAGGTAAAATCTGGCTGTAAATTAGGTTGATAAGACCTTGGACTAAGGTCATCCGAAAACGGAGTATGTGTACAAGCTGCACTGATAAACAACAGCGTAATAAGTGTTATTCGTTTATTAATTTTCATGTTTTCTCAATGGTTTAACTAAAGGAACTTATCTGTTCATTAAACACATCAGATAACGTATAAATTCGTATTTAATCAATTAATAGCGCATCCAATTTTAGATGATTTAAGTGTAGGTGATTTATAATGGTTTTATATGGTTCAATGTAACAAAAAATTATTATTTTAAATACGCTCAAAATTTATGAGTTTAGAAATCAAATTTATTTAATATTTAGCCGAAGTTGGCCGAATTTAGCAGATTAATCTACATGAAATTGGTTTTTAGAGCGATTTTATTAACATGTTACGCGATGCGTGGTTGATGTCTTATTATGAAATCATCCATCCAAATTGTTTTTTTTATGTAATTTTTGTTGATTATTTGTTTTTTTTCATTAATCTCAAGGTGCTAGGTGACCTAACATGACCCTATGTGGTTTCTTTTAGCTTGATTTAACATATAAAAAATAATAATTGGGATAACACAATGAACAACACATTAATAAAACGCTCAAGTGTGGCTGTTGCAATTGCAGCTGCATTAACCAGTATGACGGGGACTGCTTTTGCACAAGAGCAAGAAGAAACTGAAGTTATTGAAGTGACGGGGATCCGCAGTGCCTTAGCCAGCGCGTTAAATGAGAAGCGTGCATCTGCCAATATTAAAGAAGTGATACAAGCTGAAGATATTGGTAAATTGCCTGATCAAAATTTAGCGGAAGTGTTAGAAAATATCACGGGTATACAAATCACACGAACTGCGGGTGTGGGTTCGGGTGTACAAATTCGAGGTACAGATTCAAACCGCGTTGAAATCAATGGTGTTTCGACGGTAGGTTCGGGTACTGGTCGTTCTGGTATCAATTTCCAAGATGTACCTGCGGCATTAGTCGCGGCTGTTGAAGTGACAAAAGTACCAACCGCAAAAGATGTTGAAGGTTCTGTAGGCGGTATTATTAACTTGCGTACACTCCGAGGTTTAAGTTTAAAAGATCGCCTTATTTCAGTTAAAGCTCAAGGCGAGCACAGTGATTTAGCCGAAAGCGTCGTACCACGCCTCTCGGGTACTTTTGGTGATAATTGGGAAACCGACATCGGTAAAGTGGGTGTGGTTTTAACGGGGAGTTATACACGTCAAGATATCGCCTCGTTTAACCCTCGTGTTGACCGCGACAGAGAAGTTTTACCCGATTCAGGCCGAGCAAGCGCAGAGTCTTTTCCATTTTTACGCGCCCAGTTTTTTGACCAAATTATAGAAAGATATGAATACGAAACAAAAACGGTAACCGGCTCACTTGAGTATGAACCGTACGACGGCTTAAAGTTTTATATGGATATGACGTTAAGTGATCAAGAAAGCGCTAAGCAAAATGCACGTGCCATGTTCTCAGGTACGGGTGGCAGTCATGTGGTCGACAATACGAATAACACCGCATTTGAAACGGTTGATTTAGGCACAATTGATGGGCCTAACGGTGTATTGAATTTAGGCCAAGTGCAAGTTGTGTCGCAAGGTATTTTAGGTACGGGTGAGGGTAGTTCAATTGATCCCAATTTACGTACCGCGAGCATTACGGGTTCACGTGTAACCGACAGTTCGGTTTTTGCATTGGGTAGTGAATGGCAAGGTGATAAATTAAAGCTGACAGCTGAATTTTCATATTCAGGGTCGGAGACTGTTCATCCCGATTTAACCACTGAGCTTGATTTTATTAACCCAAATGACACGCAACCTTATTATGACGAAGCAAGCAACAGAACTAAAAATGACAATGGCGTGCCTATCATTTTTGATACAACAGGGGGCACACTGCAATTTGGTATCGCCCCAGGTTTAGCTGAAACACCAACGACCGCCATGCTACTTGCGCCTGAAAATTATGCGCTTAAAAAAGTAAACCGTCAGCTTAATGAAGTGAAAAACGAAGAAAAAGCCTTACGTATTGATGCGACTTATGATGTGTCTGATATGAATGAATTCTTCATGGATGTGCATGCGGGTATGCGCTTTAACACTAACTCTTCTGAGCGTATTAATGTTAATTCAGTGGTTGATTTTGGTCGGGTGCTCAATAGACCACTGGGTAATTTATTTTCAAACATCTTAACACCAGGTGCCGATAATTTTAATGCAGCCGATGATCGTTCGTTATACGTTAAAGACTATTTAGTGATTGATCCAAGTGCTTCATTTAATAACCCAGAAGCGGTGATCAGCTCAATTAATAGCGCTATTGAAACGCATAATGCCAATGAGGGTACGACACTCGATTCACTTGAAGTGCCAACGGCTGAAGTGACGTCGTTCTTCGAAATTGAAGAAGAAACATTAGCGTTATACTTGCAAGGTGATTTTGATGTTGAAGCAGGCGATATACCCATTCGTGGTAATGTTGGTGTGCGTTATATAACAACTGATGTAACCTCTAACGGGGTCAATGTGATAGATGATGTTGCTACGCCAACGCAAACAACAACGTCGCACGATTATGTGTTACCTCGCTTTAATATGACCGCAGAAGTGCATGAAGATTTATTAGTGCGTGCGGGCTATGCACAAGATATTCGACGTGCCAACTTTAATGATTTATCAACCTCAACTCGATTTGGTGGCGGAGCCGGTTCTGTTAAAGCGGGTAATCCTTATTTAAAACCAGAAGAAGTCAAATCGTTTGATTTATCGGCAGAGTATTACCTTTCTGATGCCAGTATGATCAGTGTGGGTTTGTTCCATAAAGTGCGAAGTGAGCTGCATGAAACCACGTTAGATAACCCTGAAGAGCCTATTGGTGCAGTCAGTGGTCAAATTGAACGTGATGTAACCGCGCCATGTGAAAACGGCGGTATCTTTAACCCACAAATTACAGACCGTGGTGTATGGTCTTCGGTAACAACAGGTAAAGGTATGTGTGTACCGCTCGAAGCCGTGTTTAATGTACCGGGTGATGAAACTCAAACGGGTATCGAACTTTCAGCACAGTATGATCTTTCCGGTTATGAATCTGAACTGGGTTGGGCATCGGGTTTTGGTGTAATAGCTAACTATACTTACCAAAAAGCGGGCTCTCAGCTTGATGCTTATAACAAAGCAACCGGTGATGCTAATGCATTAAACAAATTGTTAGATCGTTTTGATACTGATCAATCAACAGCTACACTTGATGATGATCAAGTACAAGAGCGTATTGAATTTTTAAACTTATCTGAAAATGCCTATAACATCACGATGTTTTATGACAAGTATGATTTAAACGTGCGTATGCGTTATACATGGCGTTCAGAGTTTAAAACAAAGGACAAAATCAGTTTTGATTTACCCCGTATCGTGGCCGATCGTGCCCAACTTAATATGAGCGTAAGTTACGATATTTCTGAAGACGTTACGCTAGGCTTAGAAGGCGTTAATTTATTAAGAGAAGATCGTTCACAATACTGTGTTAATGAAGGCGCTTTATTTTGTGCTCAAGGCTTAACCGACCGCCGAGTGGTATTTGGCGTAACCGCTAAAATGTAAACTATAGTCAAAGCGATCGGGTTTTAGGGGAAGCCGTCAAGCTTCGAGACCTCATGAGCATATGCTCTACTATGTGATTGGGGCCGCCTAAATGGATTTAGGTGTTAGAACGACGCAGGAGCCAAAGTCGAGAGTAAGCGCTGACAATGAACCATAAAACCTGAGCGAGAAGACTATATAATGTAATCATTAGTTTACTTAACATGCATATCGGTGAAAATCGATATGCATTTTTAATTTTAATCTGACGTTTTTACCGCCTTTTATTTCTGTTCAATTTTTTATTACTTATTTATTACTTCGCTTTTTCTACTTGTTTTCTGCCTTGTCTGCACTCTTGTCCGCACTCTTGCCTTTAAGCCCGATGACATCTTTTTTCATTGCGCCTCATCGCGACTCACCGCTATTTTTTCGGCTGCTCGTGAGTTACATTTATGGTAACGACTTTACGAAATTTCTTTTTTAGTATTTTTAAATCAAAATTTGGCCGTTTGATGATTACATATGATTAATCTGGATTGTATTTGGGGTTTGTTTTTGCTTTAATGCAATAAGTTAATTAAATATAGATAAAGTGTTACTGAGGTATGTACATGTTCAATGTTGTGTTTCTTGTGGTGAGTGTTTTAATCAACGGCGCTGTGTATGCGACGATGGTTGAGGTAAATGCTCGAAACGTTGTTGAGCAACATGACATTGTGGTGGTAGAAGCAGAAGCTTTTGCTACCCAACACTTAGATGACAAACGCCGTTGGCATATTTTTTCGGCGCAAAGTAAACCCCATAATTACCCCGACGGTGATCGAGTTCATGCCGACAACGCGAGTGCAGGCCAGTATATCGAGTTATTACCCGATACTCGGGTTAATCATCATGAAACATTAGTGCGCGGTGAAAACTTTAGTGATAAGCCCGGACAAATTGCCGTTTTAAGCTACCCTGTCTATTTTAAAACCCCCGGTGTTTATTATGTTTGGGCCCGATCATACAGTTCAGGCAGTGAAGATAATGGTGTGCATTTTGGTATTAATGGCACATGGCCATCGAGTGGGCAACGTTTACAACTTTGCCAAGGTAAGCATCAGTGGACATGGTCTTCGGCGCAGCGCACAAAAACAAACCACTGTGGCGAGCCTAACACCGTAACATTAAAGGTGCCAACTGCGGGCGTGCATAACATTATGGTATCGATGCGCGAAGACGGTTTTGAATTAGATAAATTTTTGTTAACCCGTGATAAACATTATCAGCCAGATGGGGTTGATCGCGCGGCAACAATAGCCACTGCTAACCCGTTGCCAATTAAAACGCAGTATAAAGGTATACACCAATATAAACGTATTATATCGGCCGTTGATGACTTTAAAATAGTCACTAAAACCGACCCAAATTTTGTTCGTCATGATGCGCAAGCGGCTTTGGCTATTAACTTAGTCAAGCCAGAGCAATTTAATCAATATGCTTATGCCGAATTTACCGTGGGTAAAAAAGATACCGGTCATTTAGCGCTGACCTTAGTGACCGTAGCTGAGGGCAAGGGAGAGAGCAAGGGAGAGGCGCATTATCAAGTTTGGTTAAACAATCAATTATTAGCCGAATTTGTCAACCTCAACATAATAAAAAGCAACCAAGAAACCTATTTTAAAATCAAGCCGGTACAGCTCAATAAAGGCGATGTAATTAAAGTCGCTGCTAAGGTTGTTACAAAAAACGATACACCGACAACTGACCCTGCTTTATATCCTAAAGGGTTATGGCGCGCATTAGTAACTAGCCACCCCTAATTATTAATGACACATAGATTAACAACGTTATAAAAAGTGATCACATGATGAAACTGAACAACTACCTAAAACAAAAATGGATTGGTCAACACCGGCCATTATGGTTGGCGAGTGCGTTAAGCTGCTTTTTAGTTGCTTGTAACGATAAACAGCCAACAAACGAAGAAGCCAATACGAAACCGGCCGTTGCCAATGTGGTGACTGATGCCAAAAAGCAAACGCAGCCTAACATTCTTTTTATTTTAGCAGATGATCACCGTTGGGATTTGATTGGCAAATATCATCCGATTATTAAAACACCCAACTTAGATGCGTTAGCTGATCGCGGTACTGTTTTTAAAAATGCCTTTGTCACCACCCCTATTTGTGCTTCAAGCCGAGTGAGTATTTTAACGGGGTTAACCGAGCGAACGCATGATTTTACGTTTCAGCAGCCTAGCACGGGTATACAAGAATCCGCTAATGCCTATCCTCGATTGTTAAAACAAGACGGTTATCGTTCTGCCTTTGTGGGTAAATACGAGATAAAAATATCAGGTGAACCAACCGACCGTTTTGATTATTACAAACCGTTATTGCAGGCTAAAACCGAAACTTACGAAGGCCAAGAATTACCGCAAACGTATTATATTGCTGAGTTAGCCAACGATTTTATAGAGCAATCAAAAACCAGTGGTCAGCCTTGGGCTATGTCGGTAAATTTTTGGAACCCACACGCACATGACCGCGACCAAGAAATGCAATATCACTACCCCGAAGAGTTTGAATCTTGGTATCAAGATGTTGATGTGCCTCCCGCTAAATTTTCAGACGATGCGAGTTTTAATGCACTACCTGAATTTTTAAAAGGTTCTATTGCGCGCGATAGATGGCAGTATCGTTATTCAACACCTGAATTATATCAAAAAATGACCAAGCGTCATTATCGCGCTATTAGTAGTGTTGATAGAGCCGTTGGCATGATTTATAAAAGTTTAGAAGCCAATGGCATGGCAGACAACACGATTATTATCTATACCGGTGATAATGGTTATGCGCTTAATGAACGCCAGTTAGCCGGTAAATGGTTTGGCTGGGAAGAAGACCTACGCGTGCCTTTAATTATTTATGATCCGCGTAACAAAAATTCTCACGGTAAAGAAGTGGAGCAAACCGCGTTAAATATTGATTTTGCGCCCACAATGTTAACTTTAGCGGGGCTCACTCCACCCGAAACGTATCAAGGCCAAAGTTTACTGCCGCTAATGAGCGCAGAGCCTGTGGCGAATTGGCGTGAAGAATTCTTCTTTGAACATATGTATCAACCAAAGCGCGCTTTAATTCCACCGATGGTGGGGGTACGAACACCAGAATGGAAGTATGTTGAATTTTACAAACATGGCCATCGTCAGCTTTATAATTTAATCGATGATCCACAAGAGGCCCATAATTTAATTAATTCAACTAAGCATCAAGCGAGAGCTAAAGAAATGCGTGCCAAAGTGAGCAATTACATTAAAAAATATGAAGATCAAAGAACCGAAGAAGTTAAAAATAGACCTGACTTTAAAAATACTTGGTTACCAACGGGGGGAGTAAAATAATGGATAGACGCAGTGTTTTAAAATATGTTGCCGCTTTAACCGGTAGCTCAATCTTAGCGCCGATATCGGGTTCGGTATTGGCACAAGGTTTAGATCTAACACGGACAAAAAGCAGCCTTGATCAGCTGCAATTTTTTGATGTTAATCGATTTGAACTACTCACTCAGATAATGGACGTGATATTACCCCGTACAGACAGTCCATCGGCATCTGACGTAAAAGTTAACTACATCATGGATAACATGTTTAATCAGATTTTTCCTGCAGGTTACCAAGCTAACTTTTTAACCTTGTTTGCTGAACTTAAACGGTATCTTGAGAGCAAACAATTCACAAGACTGTTAGTGAATGAACAGGTGCAGTTATTAACCGACTTAGAATTAAACACGGCGGATAATGCACAAGCGAGAAAAGCGTATATGGATATTAAACAGCAAACCATAACGTATTACTTATCGACTGAAGAAGTCGCCGAAAATCATCTTAACTATTTGCCTATTCCTGGACGATATGTACCTTCTATATCGGTTAAGGAAGTAGGCGGCAAAGCGTGGGCCGAATAATATGAAAACAAACTATGAAGCAATTGTAATAGGCTCAGGCATTTCAGGCGGCTATGCCGCGATGGAACTCTGTAAAAAAGGTTACAAAACACTCATGCTTGAACGTGGTCGAATGGTTCAGCATGGTGATTACCCAACCGCGATGTTAGATAAATGGGATTTACCCAATCAAGGCGAAGTGAGCCTAGCTGAAAAAGAAAACCATTACGAAAAACAAAACCGTTTGAGTTGGTGGGTTAAAGAAGACGTTAAGCCATTTATTAATCGCGATGATGAATACCCTTATCTTGAAGACGAACGGTTTGATTGGATCAGAGGGCATCATGTTGGCGGACGTTCAGTGATGTGGGGGCGTCATTGCCCACGCTGGAGCGAACACGATTTTGAAGCAAACAAACGTGATGGCGTCGCTATTGATTGGCCAATTCGTTATAACGATATCGAACCTTGGTATGAATATGTTGAAACATTTGTTGGCGTGGCAGGGCAAGCTGAAGGGCTAAAACAAGCACCCGATGGTAACTTTATTGCGCCGTTTCCGTTAAATGCGGTTGAACAAAAGTTTCGCGAAGCCGTTAAAGAAAAATATCCAAACCGCGTGGTTACCCCATGCCGAACCGCTAATTTAAGCGAATATAATCCGGATGTACATAAAGGATTACGCGGTCAATGTCAGGCACGTAATCGTTGTAAGCGAGGTTGTCCATTTGGAGCTTACTTTAGTACGCAATCGGCAACGTTACCGGTCGCGCAAGAAACGGGTAACTTAACCTTAAAATCAGATTGTATCGTGATGGAAATCATCTACGATGCCAAATTGAAAAAAGCCACCGGTGTTAAAGTAAAAGACGCTAACACGGGTGAAATCGTTGTTTATACCGCAAACATTATTTTTTGTAATGCCAGCACCGTGGGCACGGCGGCTATATTACTTAATAGCCGTTCAGAAGCCTTTCCAAATGGCTTAGGTAATACAAGCGGAGAGCTCGGCCATAATATGATGGATCACCATTATGGCATGGGGGCTTCGGGCTTAATTGATGGCTTTGACGATGAATATTATTTAGGTCGAAAACCGAAGGGCTTTTTTATACCGCCGTTTACTAATATTGATGAGCAAACCAAACAGAGCGACTATATTCGTAACTTCTCTTATCAAGGGGGCGCTAGCCGAGTCAAAAATGCGCCTAAAGGGGTGATTGGCGCGGCACTTAAAGACGAAATCTTTAAGCCGGGCGCTTGGCGCATTAACCTACATTGTTTTGGCGAAATATTGCCACATCATGATAATCGCATGTATTTAAACTTTTCAAAGCGTGATAAACATGGCTTGCCGCTTATTACGTTTGACGCTAAATTACGCGAAAATGAGTATAAAATCAGAAAAGACGGTGTTAAATCGGCGATTGAAATGCTTGAAGCAGCCGGTTGTACCGATATAAAAAGCTCAGATCGTGAAACGGCGATAGGTGCTTGTATTCATGAAATGGGCACCGCTAGAATGGGACACGACCCTAAAACGAGTGTGCTTAATAAATGGAACCAAATGCACGATGTGCCTAATGTCTTTGTAACGGATGGGGCGTGTATGACCAGTGCTGGCACCCAAAACCCAAGTATTACTTATATGGCCTTAACGGCACGCGCGGTTGATTATGCCGACAAACAAGTAAAACAAGGTAAGCTTTAATTTATGACTACAAGGTCGGGCTCATTTAGCCCGCCTTGTTTTTATGTCTACAGCCACTAACAAATCAAAAACTCCCCCCTATAACCCGTTAATAACAGTCCTGTACCTGAGTGACTTAGGTCTATATTTAACCTGCCGATTAATCATCTTTCGTCTTAATTAATCTATATCTGTATGTGTAAAAAATAGAATCTTATTTTTAACCGCTACGCCTTATTGGTTTTATCTTTCTGTCACACCAATGTAAAGAACACTCAAAAACCGTTAGCACTTATTCATTTATTACCTGATCAAAAAGAGAAACTAAACTGGTTGGATCAGTGTTTTTTACTCACTTGTGGTTAATTATCGATCGATACAGGCCTCGTTAATCAGGGGGTAAGTTACACAGTTGTATGTATTATGTTTATTGGTAAGTCCAATTGTTAAAAAATAGTAATGGAAATTCTGTTTTTATTATGTTCTATTATTGTTGGTTAAAACAACAATTGGTAATACCAAAATAATAATAATGGATATTAAAATGAAAAAATCAAACACGATATTTAAACTTTCAACGCTATGTTTAGCGCTATCGGGCGTTTTAGGTGTTAATGCTTTTGCTGCGACCCCTACAGATGTAACCGCCAGTGGCAATGATGGTAATGTAGAAGAGAATACCGTTGATAATGACTTAAATACACGTTGGTCGGCTAACGGCAATGATGGGAGTCAGTGGGTACAATACGACTTTGGCAGCGAGCAAATACTCAGTGGTGTGAGCATCGCTTTTTATAAGGGAGATGCACGCAGTACGTATTTCAAAATTGAAACGTCTGATGATGCAAGCGTTTGGACAACACAAGTTGATAGTATGAGCAGTGGTGATACTGTCGAGCAAGAAGATTTCAACTTTTCTGAAAATGTGAGTGCGCGTTACGTGCGTTATGTTGGTTTTGGTAATAGCAGCAATACTTGGAATAGTGTAACCGAAATTGATTTTATTGACGGCGATGCTTTACCGATTATACCGAGCGATTCATTTATTGTACCGGGGTTAATACAAGCAGAAGATTATGTTGATTACTCAGATACAACCTCGGGTAACGCTGGCAGTCAATACCGCACAGACGATGTTGATGTACAAACCACAAATGACACAGGTGGCGGTTACAATGTCGGTTGGATCAAAGCGGGCGAGTGGTTGGAATTTCCGATTAATGTAACTGAAGCCGGCACTTACCGAATAGATGTACGAGTGGGATCAAGAAAATCAACCGGCGCGTTTGATGTTGTTATAGAGGGTGCATCAAAAGGTAATATTGCCGTTGATGCAACCGGCGGATGGCAAAATTGGGTAACTAACACCCTCGATTTAGGGGAGCTAACGACCGGTGAACATACGTTACGCCTTGATGTAACAGGCAGTGATTTTAATATTAACTGGTTAGAATTAGTGTTAACTGATGAGCCAGAGCCAGAGCCAGAGCCAGAGCCAGAGCCAGAACCAGGCCCAGGTGACACGCATAATGCGACGCCAGATTCTCTTAATGATGTACTCGCCACAGCAAAAGGCGGAGACGTTATTATTGTGACGGGCTCGGGTGAAATATCGTTAAAAAATTACAGTTTTGATTCGCAGGTTGTTATTTGCGCGGCATCTGTTGGTGACACAACGTTAGACAATGCAACCATTACAAACTCAAACAACTTGACCTTGCAAGGGTTTGTATTTGGCCCTAACGATGAAAGCACCTTGCTTAAAATTGTTAACTCAACCAACATCAAAATATTGCGTAACTTGTTTGACCATAAAGATGTAACCGAAAGCCAAACCTCATTAGTGATGACACAAGCCAGTGAGCATATCGAGATCGCTTATAATGAATTTCGTGATAAAAACTTAGGTGATCGCAGTGGCACTAAAATTACCGGTAGTTTTATCAAAACACAATTTGATGATCCGTTAATGACCAAAAATTTACATATTCATCATAATCACTTCAACAACATCGCCCCTTATTTGGTTGATGGCGTACCCGCTGGCGATTCAGACCGCGAAGTTATCGCAATGGGTATCGCTGATTCTCAAGATGTGATCACAAACAACATTGTTGAATACAACTTGTTTGAAAACTGTGATGGTGAAAATGAAATCGTAACGGTTAAAACATCAAACAATGTGTTCCGTTACAATACATTTAAAAACTCAATGGGTTCGTTATCGTTCCGTTTAGGTTCAAATAACCAAGCTTACGGAAACTATTTTTATGGCACGGGTGTTGGTGATTCCGTCACCAATGATAATTATCAAACCGGTGGTGTACGTATTTACGGTGCTGGCCATAAAATTTATGACAACTACATGGAAAACTTAACCGGTATTAGCTGGAGACGTCCTATTCTAGTTGATTCAGGCGATACATCTGAAAGCTCAGGTAACGATAGCCATGAAACCTCAACCAATGCCGAAGTTTATAACAACACGATCGTTAACAGTGTGGGAGGCGGCATACACATTGGCGGCGACCGATATACCAATATGCCAACCGATATCTTAATTTCGGGTAATGTAGTGGTCGGTGATGAAGGCATATTGTTTAATAATGTAGCCAATAAATCATCAAACACTTGGACTAATAATAAAGCCTATGCAACAAGTAGCGCCATTGCCGTTGGTGGCAGTGCGTTAAGCGCGGCTGAAGTAGAAGTGTTAACGTCTAGCCCTAATATTTCTGCGCCAACGCCATTAGTTGCCAGTGATGTAGGGCGTTTTGCTGATTAATTAAGCCCTAATGCTTTTTGCCGTTAATAGCTGAATAACGCTGATAATCTTGCTCATTTATTAACGGTATAATCGCAACATTGAATGCATTAAAAATGGTTTAATAAGCTAGCCGCTTCTATCATGATAAACACCACATGATGATAGAAGCGGCTTTTTAGTATTAAAGCCACTGTGGTTTGATGTTAATAACTGGGTAGAATACCTTGTTATATTTAAAGCGATAAAAGGCGTTAACGATGCAAAGTATGCAAAATGAAATTATTCATTTTTGGTTTTCAGAACTAGACCCACAACAATGGTGGAAAAAAGACAAAACCTTTGATTTAATGATTGAAAAGCGGTTTGGGGTATTACATAAACAAGCCCAACTCGGTGAACTAAATCATTGGCGAAAAACGGCAGAAGGCAGTCTGGCAGAAATTATTATTTTAGATCAATTTTCACGTAATATTTATCGCGAACAACCTGAATCATTTACGAATGATCCCCTTGCGCTTGCATTGTCTCAGCATGCCATTGCGAAAAGGTTTGATTTGGAATTATCTGAGACCAAACGTGTTTTTATGTATATGCCTTATATGCATAGCGAGTCAGCTTTAATCCATTGTGAAGCGCTTAAACTTTATACCGCGTTAGGTAATGCAAACACCTTAGCGTTTGAATTAAAGCACAAAGCCATTATTGATAAATTTAACCGCTACCCTCATCGAAATAAAATTTTAGGCCGAGTATCAACACCAGATGAAATCGCTTTTTTAAAACAAGAAAATTCGAGTTTTTAGTGCGCTATATTGACATAATAAAATAACAAGCCGGGCTAACAGCAAGCCAAAAAACGGTTTTAAAAGACACCTAAAAAAAGACTACAAAACAGGACAAAACTAAAATGTATGCCGTTATTTTTAAAGCCGAAGTCGCTCAATTTGATGCTGAATATACCCACATGGCCGCTAAAATGCGCCAACTCGCCATGGATGAATTTGGATGCAAAGAATTTATCGCTAACACCGAAGGCGATAGCGAAATTGCTATTTCATATTGGGATAACCTTGATAACATAAAAGCATGGAAAAACAATATTGAACATAGACAAGCTCAGGCAAAAGGACAATCGACTTGGTATAAATCGTATACTGTGCAAATTGTCGAAATATTAAGAGAATATAGTCGATAAACCGCAAAAAACAGGGGGTATACTGCGTTGTATTTTAAGGGGAGGGCTTGTTGAGTTATATACCTAAACCTAACTTACCAACTCTTTTTAAACCTACATTATTTGCTAGGTTAGTTTACTTAATGGGCTAACAACACCGTTTGCACCTTGTTGGAGTACATGAGTGTATATTTGTGTTGTTTTTATATCGGAGTGTCCAAGTTGGGTTTGCACCGTGCGAATATCAGCACCATTTTGTAATAAATGTGTAGCAAATGAATGCCTAAACGTGTGTGGTGTGATGAGTTTAGTTAACCCCGCCGATTGTACTGCTTTTTTAACGGCTTTGCGGATGCAGGTATGATGAAAGTGATGCCTGCGTATTTCTCCCGTTTCAGGATCGCCGCTCAATTTATGAGATGGAAATAAATATTGCCAAGCAAGTGATTTATTTGCTGATGGATATTTTTTAGCCAGCGAATGGGGCATCCATACGCCCGAAAATAGTTCATTTTTAAGGTCTAGCTGCAAATATTCATCGACTTGAGTAATTTGATTCCTGAGCATTGGGATCAACTCTACAGCCAGTGTTACGATCCTATGCTTATTGCCTTTTCCGTTCCAAACTCTGATACATTTGAAATCAAAATCAATATCTTGAACACGAAGTTGCACTGCCTCCATAACGCGTAAACCACTACCGTACATTAAACCTGCAATTAGATAATACCGCTTGTTTAAATGCTTCATAAGTTGAGAAACTTCATCTGGTGTCATCACAATAGGAAGTTTTGATTGTTTTTTACTGCGGGCAAAATTTAAGTTGAGCGATAATTCGTTTTTAATAATGTGTTTATATAAAAATGATAGCGCATTCAAAGCTGTAGCTTGTGTTCTTGGTGCGACATTAGATTTTAACGCGAGATACTCCAAATATTGCTCTACTTCGTTATCTCCCATGGAGGCCGGATGGCGCTTTTTATGGAAGTGAATGTAAGCCGTGATCCACGTAAGATAAGTATCAACCGTTCTTAATGAATATTGATGCAAAAGCATATATTCGGAGATACTGTTTAAAAAAGGTGATCGTGTTTTCATACTAAACTCTTA
The DNA here is from genome assembly GCF_003286125.1 of Algibacillus agarilyticus. Lineage (GTDB taxonomy): Bacteria > Pseudomonadota > Gammaproteobacteria > Enterobacterales > Alteromonadaceae > Algibacillus > Algibacillus agarilyticus. Next base: position 664 of record NZ_QMED01000047.1, on the reverse strand, counting down.
TTTTATTACTGTATGTATATACAGTTTAGTTTGTTTGCGCCTATATTCAAGAAAATGCGCAAGTTGCGCATTTTTGTCTTTGATAAATTTTTTATCTGCAAATAAACAATATAAATAGCAATGTGTTAGCTAATTTGTTAAAAATACAGAAAGTATGAAAGTGCGCGCGGATTTAGTAGAAAAATGCGCAAATCGCGCACTATTAAATTGTTAGCAGTAATACAAAGGATTGTGCATGAATTCTCACGAAAGATTTAAAGCTATTCTTGAACGCACTAAAAAAGATGCTCAATCTTTTGAAGATAATTTTCGTGAAATAATAAATACCCAGTTAAATATATGTAAAGAGTTTCAAGGGCAATATATTCCATCCGATCATGGGCCTGGTAGTTGGGCTACAACATACTCTAGTGAGTTCATTGATGCAGCAGCGGAAATTTATTATATTTTTGATCAAAGTTATCTTTTTAATGCTAAAGGTGAATTATCTAAACTTTTTAAAGCTGAAAATATTCTCTCATGTCGTGGCAGTTTGATGACCATCGATAGAGTAGAGTATTTATATGAGACGCACCTAAAAAGCCAGTTGAAAATAATTACTGCTAACAACACGCCCTGAGGTGGACAGCAAGCATTAAGTTTTACTTTCTACCGCATATTTTAA
>NZ_QMED01000046.1 GCF_003286125.1 Algibacillus agarilyticus | reverse complement strand
CCGATTAAGGTGGCAAATTGAGTTATTGTTCAAAGAGCTTAAATCGTATTGCAACCTTAAAAAATTCAGCACACAAAAAGAGCCTATTGTTTGCGCCTTAATCTATGCCAGCTTCATCACTGTGTTACTAAAAAGGATGATGGCATTTGCAACAGAGGCATTAAAATCTTTATGGATATCGACACAAAAAGTGGCGAGGTCCGCACCAACATGGCTATCACTGTTAGTTAATAAACTGAGTCAACATCATGCAGTAGCGATAGCAGTGGAGGAATGCGTAGAACTAATATCAAAGCTATGTCCACGCGCCCACCCCAAGCGAGATTTGAAAGATGGGCTATATCAATTCGGTGTTACATCCTTGGTTGAGAATAACGGGATTGATTAATAAGTGAGCTTAAGTACCTACATATGAAGCGCATTTAAACGCTCGTTGAGTGGGCACTTATTATTACTGATAGGTATTACTGGGTTTTACAAGTTAATGCTTTCCAGTCTTTAACGGCATCATTAATGATACCTATTTTTTTATAATAATGATTTATTAAGCCTTCATTTTTTAATGTTGTAAGCCCAAGGTTTAGCTTAGCGAGCAAAGCGTCAGCGTTTGGCATATTTTTGCTGATAACATAGCGTAGCTCGTCATTTATTTTAACTTTAAAACCTTTGATTGGTTTCATGTTATAACCAAATAAATTAGAACTGAGAGACGGTGCCTTAGTAAATGATTTTAGAACAAAATCAGCATGCCCTTTATTAATGCTGCCATACATTTCACTATAACCTAATCTATAAATTTGATGATTAACAAGGCATTTTAAGGCCTCGTTATCTAAATGCCAGTGCTCATTGGTAACTGCTTTTAAAGATTTTATTTTTTCTAGGCTGGCGTTATTTATTAGCGACTCGTTAAAAGAGGCGGTATATAAACCTTTAACAAATTCGCCTTTTTCCAATATAGGAATCGACACATAATTTAACTTTGTATTGATATTACTAGACCATAAACCAAAGCCAATTAAATTTACGTTACCTTTAGCGTTTTCTAATAGTATGCGTGCCATAAGGGGGTAATCAACAAATTTGTAATTTGGATTTATGCCAGCTCGTTTTAAAGCGTTGCAGAAAAAATAAAATTCGAGTAATACTTGATTATCATGAGCCTTAAATTTAGCTAAATCCGGACATTTATTATTAATTAAAGAACTGCTAAATATACTGAGGTGTTCCGAATAAGTAGCAACAGTCAGCGTATTTAAATTAGAAGGGTTAGCATTTGTTGATTGAGGGGTAAATAGATAATTGAAAAGGAGAAACAATATACAGGAGTAACGTTGCATTACATCGACCAATTACATAGAGTAATTATTAGTTTAGCCGATACCTAATTATATGCGAATAACTCTGCAAATGAACATTCAAATGCAGAGTTATAATTATGGGTTACACCGGTTTACTAAAACTGCTTACCGGTTTTCTGCTTCTTGTAGGTTTACGCTTAGGTGTTGTGGCCTTAGTCGTGTTATTACCTGGCGACGCTTGTTTGTTGTTAGTATTCTTATTGTGACCGTTGCTTGCATTTTGGTTTGCAGAGTTCTGATTATTTACTCTCGGTTTCTTTGGCTTTTTCGGTTTTACTGGGCGAGTATCTAATTTTGACTCTTCAATGTTATGCACAACTTCAAAGCCTTTAACTACTTCTCGCTCGATCACTTGTTTTGTGAGCCTTTCAATTGCTTTTAGTAGTTTTGTTTCGTCTGCACAGACTAAAGAAACCGCCTCTCCAGTAGAGCCTGCCCTGCCGGTACGACCTATTCTATGTACATAATCTTCTGGGACGTTAGGTAATTCAAAATTGACAACATGAGGAAGCTGATCTATATCAATTCCGCGAGCTGCAATGTCAGTAGCAACTAATACTTTCACATCATTATTTTTAAACTGTGCTAAAGCTTTAGTTCTAGCCGCTTGGCTTTTATTTCCATGAATAGCCGCTGCGGGTATGCCTTTAGATTCTAAATGACGTGTTAATCGATTTGCACCATGTTTAGTTTTGGTAAAAACAAGGGTCTGCTTCCACGCGTTATCTTTAATTAATTGAGTCAATAACGCGGGTTTTTTATTTTTATCTACAGGGTAAATTTTTTGTGAAACGGTATCTGCCGTTTTGTTTCGTGGACTAACAGATATCTCGACAGGATCACGGACTAGCCCTTTCGCGAGTGCTCTTATATCGTTGGAAAACGTAGCAGAAAAAAGTAAGTTCTGTCTGTTTTTTGGAAGTAACGCGATTATCTTTTTAATATCTCGAATAAAGCCCATATCTAACATGCGATCAGCTTCATCTAAAACTAAAATTTCTAACTGACCAAATTTAACCGCATTCTGTTGGTATAGATCCATTAGCCGGCCGGGTGTTGCTACTAATATGTCACAGCCTTTTGCTAATTTGTGCATTTGCGGGTTTATCTTAACGCCCCCAAATACAACATTAGAACTTAAATTTAGGTTCTGACCGTAAAATTTTACACTTTCAGCAACTTGAGCTGCGAGCTCACGTGTTGGGGTTAAAATGAGTGCGCGAACATGGTTACCACGCGCTTTAGAGCCTTGAGATAACTTTTCTAGAATAGGCAATGTAAAGCCAGCTGTTTTTCCTGTACCTGTTTGAGCTGCTGCCATTATATCTTGACCCGTCAAAACGGCTGGAATTGCTTGAAGCTGAATAGGTGAAGGCGTGTCATAACCTTGAGCTTGAACGGCGTCTAAAATCGGAGCCGATAATCCGAGTGAGGCAAAGCTCATATTTTCTCTCTTGTACCACGTATGCGGAATAATAATCTGTCTAAGAAGCGGGCCAGTATTGGCGGCTGAAGCTTACAGTATGGTGGGTTTAACGGCAATTGGAAACTTTATAGTTAGTAAAATAAGCATTGAATTACGTTTTTATCATGCCTAATCGACTTGATGAAGTTATTATAAGTTAAATTTAAGTTAATCTAATTTTAAGTTTGTTGATTAAATTATTAATAAGGTAGAAAGGAATAAAACGAACACGGATAATTTTTAACTGTTCAACAAAAAAAAACTAACTGCAATTAAATTAAAAGCTAAAGGTATTTAGTTTGAAGTGACTAAATATATATTAATCGGCTCAGAGTATAAAGTTCACGAAATAAGGGCCGATAGTTAAATTATGAAAACAAATAGAAATATCTCATTTGGCTCGTTGTTGTTATTGCTTGGTTTAAGCTTTTTTATCTCCAATTCGATAGCTGAAACGAAGCGATCTACTTTTAAATCAGAGAGTCAATTAAGGCTCGATGATTTTAAACGCTTGGCTGAACCTGATGAAATAATAGAGTTAGTTTCGGGGGAAGAGCCTTTTGTGGTTTTTAAAAGCGAGGAAACAACCTCATTTTCAAGAGGTACTGCCATCTTATTGCCCGATTTAGCAACGAGTCAAGTTGGGTCACATGCTTACCAATATTTACGTCATTCATTAAATGAACATGGATGGCTGACGCTAGCAGCTGATACCGGTGAACTAGCTTCTAAAGAGCCTTTAGATACCAGTGAATTAGAGGTTTATATGTCTCGGCCGGATCAAAGTGCTGAGCAATTATCAGAAAAATATATCAAACAACAAAAACTCAATTTACAAATGCGCATCACGGCTTTAGTTAATAAAGCATCTGAGTATCCTGGTATTAATATGGTGATTGCTCAAGGTGCGACAGCTGGCTATTTAACTGAGCTCTATCATGATGGTGTTATTATAGAGCCAGAAATATTTGTCCTGATTCAACCTTATTTACCCGATCATAAAGCCAATAAATTATTAGCAAAAAAAATCGCGAGTCTGCAAAGTCCTATCTTAGATATTTGGTCAGATTATGATAATCCTTGGGCTCGCGCTACGGTTGAAAGCCGTAAACGTTTTGCAAGAAAGCTATTAACCGTACATTATCGTCAACGCCAACTTTTTGGTGATATGGGATGGGAGCAACGAGACGCGCGTTTAACACGCGAAATCGTTGGTTATATAGCTTATTTAGGGTGGTAAATTACCAAGTATTATGTTGTTTTATTAGCGTCCACGCGGCCTGAATTTCTTGTGTTTTTTCTTTCGCTAATAACAAGGCTTGTTCGGGTAAGCCTTGGGCAGATAGTTTATCGGGGTGATGCTGCGACATTAGTTTTTTATACGCTTTTTTGCTTTCTTTTTCAGGTGTATCTTTTGTGATGCCAATAATCTGATAAGCGTTATTTAATTGTATCGCTGTTGGTTGTTGATAATGATTAGATTGTTCACCTGATGAAAAGTGAGCGCTTGCCATACATTGTTGGATCAATGCTTCGAGCTCTTCTGTTGTATAACCGAGAACTTTAGCAATCTGATTGAGTACTTGCTTGGCTTTTGGGTGTATTTCACCATTAATCACTGCGGCCTGTATTTGTATTTCTAAATACATACGAATAAATTCTTTTTGGCCGGCACAAAAGCGTTTGAACTCGCTAACGACCTCTGTAATTGGAAAGTCTGATTTTTTCCCTTCGGTATATGCGGCTTGTGCCTCTTTTTTTAATTCTTTATTTAAATTTAATTTTGCCATAAGCAACGTTGCTAACTCTATATCGGCTTTTGTGACTCTACCGGAAGATTTTGCAATATGGCCCATAATTGAAAATAATGTGTAAAAGAATAACGCACGGCTCTTTAGTGCGTTTTTGTTACGCAATAAACCTGAAAAACCACCTACACCGCTAAAGGCTTTACTGTATTGCTTATCAAATAAATGCCCAACTATGACCCCTAAAATAGCGCCAGGAAATCTGGCAAACATATAACCAAAACAGAAACCTATTATTTTTCCCCAAATATGCATGACTAATTCTCTATTAATATTTTTATTTGTGATAAGCGTTCAGGTGTTCCTATATCTGACCATAACCCTGAATATAAGCAGCCTGTAATGTTATTATTTTTTATCGCTTTTTTTAATATTGGACCTAATGGTTGTTTACCTTCTGCTACCGTTTTAAATAATTCAACGGAATAACGGCCAATACCTGAATAGGTATATTTAACATCATTATTTAAAGCCAGTGCTGCTGTTTTATTATTTATTGCAAAGTCACCTTTTGGGTGATGTTCTGGATTTGAAACTAAAATTAAATGCGCTAATTTACCTTGTGAAAGAGGTTGGTTTAATGAAGCGAAATCAAAATCAGTAAAAATATCACCATTAACTAATATAAAATCTTCATTGCCTAATAATGGAAGGGCTTGTTTTATGCCGCCAGCAGTTTCAAGGCTTCCCGTTTCTTCTGCGCTGTACTTTATCGATACGTTTAGATTTGAACCATCGTTAAAATAATCTTGTATTTTTTGGCCTAAGTAAGCTGTATTAATAATAAATTCATTGATGCCTACTTGATCACGTAAAGATTCAATATGATATTGCAATAAAGGTTTGTTATTTACCTTGAGTAAAGGTTTTGGTGTGGTGTTAGTTAAAGGGCGCATTCTTTCCCCTTTTCCTGCGGCTAAGATCATGGCTTTCATCGTCAGCTTTTTACCTTGGGTAATATCTTTTTTTCAAGCCAGTTTGCAAATTCAAGCAGCTCAGAATATTGTTGCCCTACATCGACTATGTATTGCAGGGTGCGTGGGATGTCGTTCAAATAAAAAGGTTTATTGTCGCGCTCATGCAAACGCGCAAATATCCCAGCTGCTTTTATATGACGTTGAATTCCAACAATATCAAAACCTTGTTGCCAATTTTTAGGTGCAATATCTGAATAGTATTTTAACCGATGTTGCTCAGATATCTGCAATACTAATTCTTGTGGCCAAGCAATGTAACAGTCACGCAATAAAGATACCGAGTCATACATAACAGGGCCTATTAAGGCGCCTTGAAAATCGATGATAGCAATTTGATTTTGCTTTTCAGGCGTTGTGGTCAGCATGATATTTCGAGAATGATAATCTCGGTGTACAAAATGAGTAGGTTGTTGCATAAAAATAGCGGTTATAAAACCAAAAGCCGTTTGAATCAGGTTATTTTCAGCTTCGGTCAATGTTATTTTTAAATATGTATTAATTAACCATTCAGAGAAAATACTTAATTCGAAAATAACCTGTTTATGGTCGTAAGCCGGTATGGGTCCCAGTGTTGTTGCATTAACGCCCCGAGCTTTAACCAGTTCATCTAAAGATTCAGTGTATAGCGCTTTCGCATTTTGTTGAGTAATGATATCGCTGAGGTGAGTTTTACCTAAATCGGATAATAATAAAAAGCCTTCATTTATGTTAGCCGAAATTACCGCTGGCACCGTTACATTACATTGAGCAAGCGTATTGGCTAAAGCACAAAATAAAGCGTTGTCTTCTGTTTGCGGCGGACTATCAACCGCAATAAAAATTTGGTTTTCGGTTTTACATCTAAAATACCGACGGAAACTCGCATCTCCTGAGATTAATTTAAAGTTTTCGTGTTGAATCGTTGTAACAGTATTTAACCATTTGAATAAAGAATCCGCGCGCGTGTCTTGCAACATAACTTTGTTTTTATAAAGAGACTATTAAAGTCACTATAACGCATCCTTTAATGACTTCAAAATAGCCGTGCGCGAAAAATTCGATTATACTTGCGGTCTTTTATATAACCTAAACGGATATATAGCGCCAGTCTTGATGATTGGCATTCCCTCGCTTTGTTAAATGTATTCAGATAAAACAGGTCGCGACGCCTATGGCATTGCGTGATTGATATCGTGGTTAACATTAACTGGCGTACTATTTTATTCATTGCTGGTTAACAAAGTATTAATGATTTGGGGTTTTCCTATTTAATGGCATTATTTAAAGAAGCGCGAACATCTATCGCCGCCATTTGTTTGAGCATATTTAGCGTTAGTGCCTTGGCCGTTGACGAACCTAGCTGCTATTCTGCTATTGATGCTTTCTCTGTACCCGCTGCGAATGATACTGCCCAAGAAAAGGCTATTGTAAAAAGCCTATCATTAGATAGTCTAGTGATCGAAGCTGACTCTATGACTATGCAAGCTGATGGTGGTGCTGAGTTCACCGGTCAAGTTGAAGTTATACAAGGTGGACAAAAAATCACGGCCAATAAAGCATCAACATCGGAAAATAGAGATGTATTTGTTGCTGATGGTGGCGTTGAATTTATTGGTTCCAATGTTAAGGTAAATAGCGAATCAGTGACGGCTGATATGCTCAATAAAAGTTTAATTTTTACAAACTCTCGTTATGTATTAGCACAAAACGTGGGACACGGTAATGCCACCGAATTAAATGTATCTGAAAGCGCCAAAGGTGTTACTTTACTTGATGCTACTTTTACAACTTGCCCAGATCACAAAAATCCAGAATGGGAATTAGAAGCCTCTGAAATCTTTTTATCTGCCGATGACGAGCGCGGTGAAGCCTGGCATAGTCGCTTTAATGTGATGGGGGTGCCAGTATTGTATATACCGTATGTTTCATTCCCGCTTACCGATAAACGCAAATCTGGTTTTTTATTGCCCAGTATTGGCAGTTCAAGCCAACATGGTTTAGATATTGAGCAACCGTATTATTGGAATATAGCCCCGAACATAGATGCAACCACATCGGTTAGATTAATGACTAACCGCGGCGCGATGCTGAAAGCGGAAGGTCGTTATTTACACCAAAGCGGAAAAAGTGATTTAAACGTCGAGTGGTTAGGTAATGATAACGACAGCCGTTATAATGACTCGCGCAGTGCTGTAGCGTTTAATTATCAAGGCCAAGCATTTGGGGATTGGCACACCTATGTTGATTTACACTCGTTTAGTGATGATCGGTATTTATCGGATTTTGGTTTTAAAAATTTAAACCGAGTTGATACGCATGTAGAAAGTATTGTTAGTTTGTATCAATTACAAAAAGATTGGTCATTGTTAGTTAATGTTAGGCAATTTGAAGTTTTTGGTGATCACCTAAGACCGTTTAGAACGTTACCTGAAGTAAAGTTTGAATATTTTCCGGCATTAAATATCCAAAATACCTCGTTATCTATACCTGCTGAGTTTGCTTACTTTGATACCGCGGAAGAAACTCGAGCCAATGCTTACCGACTGCATACTCAACCCACATTGAAGTGGCAATTAAACCGGCCTGCATGGGAGTTAGGCGCTGAAGGTAGTATTTTGGCGACGGCTTACCGTCAGCAAACATTAGATCGCAGTGAATATAAAAATATAACTCGGGTATTACCGCGTGTTCGATTGAATGGCCGAGTTATTTTTGAGCGCCCACTCGATTGGTTTGGTAAACCAATGACGCAAACTTTTGAGCCTAAAATGCAATATTTGTGGGTACCAGAGCATGATCAAAGTGATATTCGTTTTTATGATTCCACTTTATTACAAGATGATTTTCATGGTTTATTCAGAGTAAGTCGTTATAGTGGTGTCGATCGCATTCTAGAAGCTAATCAGGTAACCCTTGGTGCTTCATCTCGTTTAATCAACGATCGTAATCAAGAGAAGTTACAAGTGAGTATTGGCCAAATTTTCTATTTGGATGATCCTAAAATTGAAATTGTTGATGAAGAAGATGGCCAAACACGCGGTAAATCAGCTGTTGCATTTGATTTAGCAGCTGATATTCGCAAACGATGGTTTTTACATTATGGTTTACAGTACGATACAGAATTAAAACACACGAATAAAAGTCAGTTCACGCTTGATTATCGCTTAGATGAAGGGCATTTTGTTCAGTTCTCACATCGTTATGCGCGTCGAGTTTCTGATAGTCGAATCAACATGACGGGGATATTGGCTCAATGGGAAGTAAACAAAAATTGGCAACTGTTTTCTAGTTATTATCATGATTTTGCTTTATCAAGGAACTTAGAGAGCAAAATAGGCGTCCAATATCAGTCTTGTTGTTGGGGGATCCAATTTTCTTGGCAATCGAGGTTGTTAAGTGATATTGAAACAGACGACAGTAACAGTACACTTTTGAATAATGAATATGATCGAGGCTTTTTATTACGCTTTTCAACGGGATTAGGTTCGCAGTCAGATTCAACAACAAATTTATTACAAGATGGCACCTTTGGGTATCGTCGACCTTATTTTTTAAATCAGTGAGTTAGGTATGAAATTGAATATAAAAGCCATAATGTGGTTACTGAGCTTAAGCTTATTTAGTGGCCATGTTTTTGCTGCAAAACTTTTAGATAAAGCGGCTGTCATTGTTGATCGCGGTGTTATTCTCGAGAGTGAAATAGTTAAGATGGTGAATGATATTAAAGCCAATTCACTTGCGAATAACCAAAAGTTACCGTCGGATAAAGCACTTAGAACCCAAATTATAGAGCGTTTAATTTTACGTGAATTACAAATGCAAATGGCAGAACGTGCTGGCTTTCAAGTAACTGACAGCCATCTAGAGAGTGTGATTGCCAATGTTGCGCAAAGCCAAGGTTTAACAACGGATCAATTACGTCGCCAAGTTGAAATAACAGGAAAATGGGATGATTTTAGAGCTGAAATACGCACTGAAATTATTACCAATGAAGTGCGCCGTAGTTCGGTTTCACGTCGTGTTTATGTATCGCCCCAAGAGATTGATACGTTAGTTGAAGCGTTGCAAGAGAAAGGACGTGAAAACGATGAATATCATTTGGGGCACATTTTAGTGGGGTTACCGAGTGATCCATCTGCTGACGATATTGAAGCGACTAAAACACGTGCTGAAAAAGTATTAGCATTACTTAATAAAGGTAACGACTTCAAAAAAGTCGCCATTGCCTCGTCATCAGGTGAAAAAGCTCTTGATGGTGGTGATTTAGGCTGGATGAATATTAATGAAATGCCAACATTATTTGCTGAAGCCGTTGAAAACAGTAAAAAAGGTGAATTTATCGGCCCTATTCGCAGTGGTGCAGGGTTTCATATTTTAACTATTTTTGATAATCGTGGCCGTGAAGTTGTTGAAGTTGTCGAAGTGAAAAGCCGTCACGTTTTAATTAAGCCTTCTATCATTCTAAGTGATGCTAAAGCACAAGATATGCTAAAAGAATTTTTGAGTAAGTTTAAAGCCGGCGAAGCTGACTTTGCGGCTTTTGCCAAAGAACATTCAGCCGATCCTGGTTCTGCTGCTAAAGGTGGTGAGTTAGGCTGGGCTGATCCAAGTGTATTTGTGCCAGAATTTAAAGATGCTCTTAACTCATTAAATAAAGATGAGTTTGCTGGGCCTTTTAAAACAACTCATGGTTGGCATATTGTGCAATTGCTCGATCGCCGCACACAAGATAAAACTGAAAGTTTACAAAAAGACCAAGCTTACGATATGCTTTTCAAACGAAAGTTTGCTGAAGAGGCTGAAGCTTGGTATCGACAGCTACGAGAGAATGCTTTCATAGAAGTATTGGATTAATAAAATGACGTTAAAAATAGCAATTACCCCCGGTGAACCTGCGGGGATCGGCCCTGATTTAGTACTCACATTGGCTCAACAAGACTGGCCTGCGCAATTAGTTGTTATTGCCGATGAAAATTTAATTTTAGCGCGTGCAAAGCAATTAGGCATTGATGTCGATATTGAGCTGTACGACGCTAATGTAACCGCTAAACCACAACGAAAAGGATTAATCACCTTGTTGCAGGTTGATATTGCAGAGCCTGCAATTTGTGGTGAATTAAATGCGGCTAATGGTCATTATGTGGTTGAAACATTACGCTTAGCCTGTGAAAAAAATATGGATGGTGAATTCGATGCGGTTGTAACCGGTCCTGTTCATAAAGGTATTATCAATCAATCTGGTATTTCATTTAGTGGTCATACTGAGTATTTTGCGGCGCAATCAGGTACGATTGATGTCGTTATGATGTTAGCAACAGAAGGCCTACGTGTTGCGTTAATGACAACTCATATCCCGTTAGCTTATGTTTCAAGAGCGATTACACCTGAACGTATCACTAATATTGTAGAAATATTACACCATGATATGAAAACTAAGTTTGGTATACCCGAACCTAAAATTTATGTTTGTGGGTTAAATCCACATGCAGGAGAAGGCGGACACCTTGGTCGCGAAGAAATAGAAGTTATTGAACCCACTCTAGATGTTTTACGCGCTAAAGGTATGGATTTAATTGGTCCATTACCGGCTGATACTTTATTTCAACCTAAATATTTAAAGCAAGCTGATGCTGTGCTAGCTATGTATCATGATCAAGGGTTAACGGTTCTTAAATATAAAGGCTTTGGAAACTCAGTTAATATTACATTAGGTTTGCCTTTTGTACGCACATCAGTCGATCATGGTACCGCGCTTGACCTAGCCGGTTCAGGTGACGCTGATTCAGGTAGCTTTATGGTTGCTTTAAACACAGCCATAGACATGGCAAATAAAAGAATTTAATACATGAGTGATAATAAAACCCACCTAGGGCATCGTGCAAAAAAACGATTTGGCCAAAACTTTTTACATGATGATGTGATCATCTCTGATATCGTTTTAGCGATAGATCCGAGTGATGATTATGAATTAGTTGAGATTGGCCCCGGTTTAGGTGCATTAACTGAGCCTGTAGCCGAACTTTGTAGCCAGCTAAATGTTGTTGAACTTGATCGTGATTTAGTCACGCGTTTACGTCACCACCCATTTTTAAGTAAAAAGTTAGTGGTGCATGAATCGGATGCTTTGAAGTTTGATTTTTCAAGTTTGCTACGTGAAGGCCGTAAACTAAAAGTCTTTGGTAATCTGCCATACAATATTTCAACGCCTTTAATGTTCCATCTTTTTGAGTACAGCGATCAAATAGCGGATATGCACTTTATGTTGCAAAAAGAAGTTGTTGATCGTTTATGCGCAGAGCCAGGTTCAAAAACGTATGGTAAATTGTCGGTTATGGCTCAATACTATTGTCATGCTGAGCCCGTTTTAGCCGTACCACCAGAATGCTTTAAGCCTGCGCCTAAAGTTGATTCTGCCGTTGTGCGTTTAACGCCAAAATCACCTGATGAAATGGTTAAACTGGATGTTAAGTTATTATCGACAGTTTGTCATAATGCGTTTAACCAGCGCAGAAAAACCTTACGCAATAGCTTGAAGCAGCTTGTGAGTGCAGATGAGTTAGAAGCGCTAAATATCGATGTTACTCAGCGGGCTGAGAATATTGATTTAGCCAGTTATATTCGTTTAACCCAGTATTTATCAGAGAAGCAAGCTAATGAATCAAACAGCTGAATACCTGGTTGAAGTTAAAACAACGAGTCGCTATATTTTGGATCAATCTGATCCTGACGCAGATCGTTTTGTTTTTGCTTATACCATTACTATTACTAATAAAGGGGCTAAAGCCGCTAAATTATTAAATCGATATTGGTTAATTACTGATAGTGATGGCAAAACTAATGAAGTGAGTGGCTCTGGCGTTATAGGCCAACAACCTAATTTAGCCCCCGGTGAAAGTTTTGAATACACAAGTGGCTCACTGGTTGAAACTCCCGTTGCCACCATGCAAGGTTACTATGAAATGTTAGCTGAAGATGGACAAGAGTTTAAAGCTAACATAGATGTGTTTCGCCTTGCGATCCCCAATATCTTAAATTAATACTCATGGCTCAATATTTTGTTGGCGATATTCAAGGTTGTTACCAACCTTTAATGCGCTTGCTTGATCATGTTAATTTTGATCCCGCAGTAGACATTTTATACCCGGTAGGCGATTTAGTTGCCCGAGGTGATGATTCGTTAGCGGTTGCAAAACTCATGTTGTCATTAGGCCAACAAGCTCAACCTGTTTTAGGTAATCATGATTTACATTTAATGGCGATCCACAGTGGTTTGCGCCATGCTAAAAAAAATGACAAATTAGCTAAATTGTTAGAAAGTGAGATTATTGATTCTTACGTGAATTGGTTACGTGAACAGCCACTTGTTAAGCACATTGATGATATTGTGATGGTTCATGCCGGCTGGTATCCAGGTTGGCATTTAGATACGTTATTAAAGCGCAGTAAAAAAGCCAGTAAAAAGTTACAATCTAAAGAATATGTTTCTTGGTTAAGTTGTATGTATGGAAATGAACCAAGCGAATATCATACCGGCCTTGACGATATTGATATGTTTCGTTTTACCATTAATGCTTGCACGCGAATGCGCTATCTAAAGCCTGATTTAAGTTTAGATCTAACGGCTAAAATGCCAACGGATGATGCACCTGATCATTTAAAGCCTTGGTATAATTTTCAAACATTACACATGAAAAACTATCACATTCTATTTGGTCATTGGGCATCATTGCTAGGTGTAACAGGGATTGATAACGTTATAGCGCTCGATACAGGTTGTGTATGGGGAAATAATATGACGATGTTGGAATGGCAATCTAAAACGTATTACGCGGTTAAATGAGCGCATACCCAAACCTTGTTTGGGTATATTTAAATCAACGGTTATTGTTTACTTTCGATCGCGTTACTTTCTAAATGGACTAAGTCAAGCCCACTAACTTACTTCTTTAAAGCGTAAACCCAACTAAAAATAGCGATACCAACCGCGATCACAGTGATCGTGATGTCTTTATCAAAAACATAGAGCAACGTAGCTGACAATGCCGATACATGGCCTATTTGCGCGATAACCGTATTGGTTTTGGCACCTTGTTGTGTACTGATTTGTTGGGCTAGTGCCGTTTGAATACTTTGCTGTTGTTTATGATTCTTGAGCGCTGCATAAAGCAAATCGGGCATTTCAGGTAATTTTTCGGCCCAAAAAGGCGCGTTTTCTTTTAGATGCTTAAAAATTGATAGCGGGCCTATTTGATCTTTAACCCAGTTTTCTAAGAAGGGTTTCGCGGTTGTCCAGAGATCAAGTTGTGGATATAACTGTCGGCCCAAACCTTCAACATAGAGTAAGGTTTTTTGCAGTAATACCAACTGTGGTTGAACTTCCATTTCAAAGCGCCTAGCCGTATTAAATAGATTCATTAATACATGACCAAATGATATTTCGGCTAATGGCTTATTAAAGATAGGCTCACAAACCGTGCGAATAGCAAATTCAAATTCTTCAACATTTGTGTGGGCTGGCACCCAGCCTGAATCCACATGCAATTCTGCTACTTTGCGATAATCACGGTTAAAAAAGGCAATAAAATTATCGGCTAAATAACGTTTATCTTCTTTATTTAAGGTGCCGACTATACCGCAATCAATACCGATATATTGGGGGCTTTCTGGGTTGCTACGTGAAACAAAAATATTACCAGGGTGCATATCTGCATGAAAAAAACTATCACGAAAGACTTGGGTAAAAAATATTTCTACCCCACGCTCTGCGAGTAGTTTCATATTGGTACCTTGAGCGACTAATTCATCCACATTGGCTACTGGGATACCGTAAATACGCTCAACAACGAGAATATTTTCACGGCATAAATCAGAATGCACATCAGGAACATATAAGCGTTCGTCATTGTCAAAATTTCGGCTTAACTGGATCGTATTCGCCGCTTCTCGCATTAAATTAAGTTCATCTTTTAAGGTTTTTTCATATTCTTTGACAACTTCAAGCGGACGTAGGCGTTTTCCATCGGGTAAGAAGCGCGCGACAAAGCCAGCAAGTGCTTCCATCAAATGAATATCTGCGTTAATTATTTTATCTATTTCGGGTCGGATGACTTTGATGACAATTTCAGTATGTGCAAATGAACTATCTGCATAAAGGGTAGCAGTATGAACTTGCGCTATTGAAGCTGAAGCGAGCGGTGTAATGTCAAAAAATTCAACAACTTCAGATATATCATCAACTTGCCAAGCTTCTTCTATTAATTTTTTAGCCGTCTCGCCAGGAAAAGGAGCCACTTGATCTTGTAATAGTGCTAATTCGTTTGCAATTTCAATCGGCATCAAATCACGGCGAGTCGATAACATTTGGCCAAATTTAATAAAAACGGGTCCTAAATACTGCAATGCTAAACGTAATCGTTCACCTTGACTTTTATCAACGTGACGGTCGCGCAGCCAAAATAAACTGGCCCGCAAAATGTTATAATACCAAGGCTTAAAGCGATCAGGGATAAGATCATCTAAGCCAAATATAAGAAGGGTTTTAACAATGGTATACAGTCTTAGAATACGCACAGGCTTATATTATCTCTATTGTAATGTTTGGATTAAATGGTGTATTTTTGCATTTAATCTATCGGTATCTTGTCTTAGCTTGGTAACTTGTTGGGAGAAATTTTGCATTTCATTAGGATGCGGTAATATTTTTTTTTCGTACCAAGCTGCATTTAAAAACGCATGTTGATCAGCGTTGATGCGTTGCTGAATTTTACCGCTGATTTGTTCACCGGCATTAATTATTTTATAACTTGCTATATCACCCACTATCGTTGCTAATACAGCTTGCCATTTTGCGAGTGAACTTTTTAGCCAATCCGCAAATTGCTGTGCTAGCTGAACATCGCCTTCGATATCGAGTTCACCTTGCTTAATCAATTTAGTGATCAGGTGACTATTTTCTAATTTTTTAAGGGTGAATACAGAGGTCAGTATTAAGCAATCAACCGAATCTACATTACCGATAACAGATACATAGCCTTTTTCATTAATGGCGAAGGCTAGCGGTAAATTAATATCGGTTAGTTTTACCCCTATTTGCCTATTCATGAGGTGAGCAGGGCATTCTTTAGTGCTATGGCTTTGTTCAAGCCATAGATTAAGGGTTTGTTCTACAAATCCACTTATCAGTGCACTGCTGGGCATTAAAATTTAAATCCTTTGTGTAAAGCAACGATACCACCGGTTAGATTTTGGTAATTACATTCTTCAAATCCTGCCGTTTCCATCATTTGCTTTAGTGTTTCTTGATCGGGGTGCATGCGAATTGATTCTGCTAAATATTGATAACTCTCACCATCGCTGGCAACCAAATCACCCATTTTAGGTAAAATATTA
Organism: Algibacillus agarilyticus; assembly: GCF_003286125.1. Classification (GTDB taxonomy): domain Bacteria; phylum Pseudomonadota; class Gammaproteobacteria; order Enterobacterales; family Alteromonadaceae; genus Algibacillus; species Algibacillus agarilyticus. The sequence goes on along the minus strand of NZ_QMED01000046.1, from coordinate 9,715 downwards.
AATGAGTATATATCGTACGCTTTGCTTAATAGTTCTGTGCTGGGTTTTGAAAACTCAAGTACTAATAGGCGTCCACCGGGTTTTAATACTCGGTATATTGAACGTAATGCCGCGTCTTTATCGGTTACATTACGTAAACCAAATGCGATAGTGACAATGTCAAATGTGTTATCAGCAAAGGGTAAAGCTTCGGCATTTGCTTGCACGTAATCAACGTTACCAACAATGCCTAAATCATGTAATTTTTCACGGCCCACATTTAGCATTGAGTTGTTAATGTCGGCTAAAATAACGTGGCCAGATTGACCTACAATACGTGAAAATTTAGCGGTTAAATCACCGGTACCACCGGCTAAGTCTAGCACTTTTTGACCCGCTCTAACTCCTGAGTTATCAATCGTAAATCGTTTCCAAAGGCGATGTATACCAAACGACATTAAATCGTTCATCACATCATATTTTGCAGCGACTGAATGAAAAACTTCGGCGACTTTTTTTACTTTTTCTTCTTTATTTACGGTTTTGTAACCAAAGTGCGTGGTGTTTTCGGTTTCTTGTTCTATTGGAGTGTTTTCAGACATTTGATCTTTAAGTTACCAAGTATAATTACCGCAAAGTGTATCATAGGGTTCATCAGTTGTGATGAAATATTGTTGATTTAGTCATGATGATTTAGCTTGAGGGCGGTGGTGATAAAAAGTAGAAATAATGGCTTGTTTGCTTTAATAACTTAACAGCTAAGCTTTATCTGAATAAGAGCCGAGCTGTTAAGTGTGATGACGTGTATAACGCGATCCAATTAAGGTGCGGTTTGCCAAGCCGAGAACTCAGGTGATTGAATATAATCTTCACTGTTATCTAATTCTAATAACATATTCGTGATCGATTCAATTTCAAAGCGACTCGCAATCACATCAATGGTTTGTGTTGTTAACTCAAAATTATTCGCCATCAGTGATACTTGTAATAAAACAAGAAATGCTTCTAAATCATAAGGTGAAGCTAACAATGCATTGTGGCTATATTTAATGGCGATGTCGTATTCTTTAATTAAAGCGTAAAGCATTGCTAATTCATTTTGCATTTTAACATCATTTAATGCTGCGGGGGGCAAGCTATTGATAGCTGCGATAGCCGCTGAATAGTTTTTACGTTCAACAAAGTAGGCTTCTAATATACTGGTTGTCTTTCCCATTTTATTTAATGTGGCGATGAGCTCTGGTTTAAATAAATCACCGAGTTCTTTAGCAAGCGCACTCACTCGGCGTAGAAGATAATCAACTAATATGGGGGACGTTTGAATTGACTCTGGTAATTGGGTCCAGCTTTGCTTTAATTCTAGTATATTGCCATTATGTGCTGCCGTAATAACACTTTCTAATGCAGCTTCATGACCCACATACAGTGGGTCTTTAGTCGGATTGCCAATCATTTTATTAAATTCCATAATGAAATTTAAAGTGGTGAATGCCGTACTGGTCAAATACACATCCACTATTTTATTGGCTTTTTTAGTTAAAAATAAATCTACGTAAGCATAACCACTTTCTCCCATATCAACCCGGTAATGACTAATATTATAATCAGGGTTTTGAGTTTCAGTACTTAAGTAATGCCAAGGTGAGTTTGTTTGATACGCTTGTAATAACGTTAAGTAGGTTTTTTTGATCGTGATCGCGGTGTTAGTTAATGCGGCCGACGTTAAACCTACATCAGCATGATCTCGTTTTATTTTTTCAACTATTTTTGAGATGGGTATATGTGCATCAACAAACGCAAAGTTTTTCTGATTCAAGTTGATTTCTAATTGTTTATTAAATTGCACCAACGGTATAAACGCTGTTTTTTCGGTATCGATTTCTACCTTCGTTGAAGCACATGCTGTCAGTAATAAAATTAACCCGAGAGTACATAAGTTACTTAAATTCATTATTTAGTACCCTTACTGATTTTATTTAACGTATCGACTAAGGTAAACATCGGCTTTTTACTTGCTTCATTTGCTACATTGGTAATGCTGTTTGTATATTGCATTGTATTCGATATTTTTTTTATTAAGGTTAAATAATCTGCGATTTGATTGTTTTCAACATAAGGTTTTCGCATATCAAGTGTATTACTAAACGTTAATTTACGACGATCATAGTCAAAGCTCGAAGAAAAATAGAGATGCTCGTCTTCAAAAACATCAGTACCGACATCAACACCAAAATCAATGTCTTCTGGTAATTGTAATGTTACGGTGTGTTCCGCTTTTATTGGATAGCTTAATTTCAAAGGGTGTTTTCTGATTATCGTTTTTGGGCTTGGTATATATTGCTCAACGTAATTAGCCAATAAATCAAATTCAGCGCCGCCTGTTTCATCATGCTCCCAATAATCAGGTATCAAATAACGCTCTATCAACGTAATGGTATTGGTTTCACTGTTATCAATGGCTTCAAGCGGTTGTGTTGCCTGAATTTTTGGATAGCGCTTGGCATAGTAATTCATGTATTGCTTCGAAAGTTTATCTTTTCCCGTGGAGTTAAGCTTATAACGAATATAGTCGGCTTCACTGCCTGTCATCACACTCGTAATAGTCCATTCAGCAGGTGACACATAATCAATCGCTCTAATATCGTCATTAACCGAAACAGCAGCGCTATAATTAAAGCTTGGATTAGCATCAATTAGCTCACTTGATGGTGCATTAGCGATCAGTGCAAGTTTATAATTAGGCTGGTATTTTGCCTCTAAATGATAAGCTTGATGTGTAATGGTTGGGTCAATCCAATATGTTTTATTTTGCCAATGTATGCGGTTAATAACATGATTAAATTGTTTATGGCTAGGTAAATAATCATTTAATTTTTGTTTTTTTCGGGTCGATACCAGTAGAATATCGGCTTTAACATCAAGCGCTGAAAGCAGGGTAGAGAGCAGCAACGATTTATCTTTACAGTCGCCAAATCGTTTAGCATATACATCACTTGGTGTATGTGGTTGATGTGAATTTTCGCCTATTTCGAGCCCTAAATAACGAATATCATTTTGAACAAAATCAATTGCTTTATTGATAGCATCAATTGTTGGCAATTGTTGCAACTCAGCAATAAAGTTTATTAATTCGGATGATTGCTTGGTTTCAATCTTAAATAAATCTTGTGCCCAATTATTCACCTGTTGCCAGTTTTTATACTGACTAAAAGCGACATAAGGGGTATCTCGATACCAAGAAGGTACACTGTCAGCATCATCTACTGCGGGGGCATTAAGGGTCGTAATATTAAAATGTTTAACTTGACCGTTTTTTGTATCGTGTTGTGTTTCGGTAATTGTTTGCTTGCTGCCATAAACTTGTGTTTGGATTGGCATGCTAGCAGGTGTGATCACATTTACATTAACAGCATCGACCCCGACTCCCCAGCCTAAAGCACTCGCATAAGCAAATTTGTTATCGAATACTGGGTTATCGCCAATTAATGTAAAGCTGTAATCGATAATATCGCCAACTTGTACATCTTTTAATAAAACCAATGCATCCACTTCGCCAGAGTAAATATTACTATCTTGCTCGTCTTCACTGTTTATTATTTGAATATCGGAGCGGTTTAATTTATTAACTATTTTACCATCACGTAAAATATTAATAGTGTGTAGGCGTAATTCTTCATAACTTGGCGAAAAGCGTATTTTTATATCAGAATCACTGCTAACGCCTGAGGCATCCGTAAGTGAATATACGTAACGCTGATAGACTTGTTTGTTTTTAGTTACATTAACTTGACGATCAACTAAATGATAATGACTTGGTACACGCAAGTCTTTACTTTCTAAATTCGCTAATGGATTAATCGATACCCAGTCTGGTTCGGGCGAGATTGAGTAGTTGGGTTCTGCTTTATTATTGATTTGTGCATAAACCGTAGACATGAAGGTGGTAGAAAAAATGAATGTGGAAATGAAAAACGTGATAGCACGTAATTTATGGGTAAACGGCATTCAGCTCGCATCCTTGTGAATTATTATTTGCAGGCTGCGATTATATACAAAAAAATAACATAATGCTTGATGTTATCTTGGATGAGTTTTTAAGCGAATTAATCCGCGATTAAAAAAAATCCGGTAACTGAGTACCGGATTTTTAAGAACTAATTAAATGAGGTTAGCTTATTGAAACTGTGGTCTACCGCGACCATTACCGTTTCTATCGCCACCACGGTTGCCTCTATCAGAACGCTCACCACCACGACCAGAAGGACGACGATCGTTAGAACGATTTGGGCGGTCGCCTCTATCGCTGCGTTGTGATTTAGCTTCATTTGCTTGCTCAGCCGTTAATAAACGTGGAGAAATACTACGCTTACGGATAAATACTTTTTGTAATTTAGTGAACTGTGGTGCTGGCATGCCTTTTGGTAAATCAACATGTGCATGACCACCAAATAAACTAATTTGGCCGATATTGGCTGAATCTAAGTCAATCTCGTTTGCTACCGCGCCTACGATATCGCCTGGGCGTACACCATGATCACGACCTACTTCAAAGCGGTATGTGTCAAATTCACCATTATCACGACGAGGACGACGGTCTGCGCCACGTTCATTTCGACGGCCACGATCATTGCCACCAAATTCGCGATCGTTGCCACGATTGTTTCTGTCAGAACGCTCGCGATCTACAGGGTCTGCTTTTGGAAATAAAGGTAACTTAGCTTGTCTTTCGAACAACATGGCTGTTGCTAGTTCTGCAACAGACAACTCTGATTCTTCAGCCATTTTTTCAATTACAGCTTGGAATTGAGCTAAATCTTTACCTTCAATTACTTTTTGTAATTGTTCTTGGGTGCGAGTGATACGCGCGCTACCTAATTGCTCTGCCGTTGGCATATCAAAATGACCAATCTTGCTTTCAGTCGCTCTTTCTAAACGGTGCAAACTACGCATTTCACGACCGGTCGCAAATAAAATAGCTTCACCTTCACGACCCGCACGACCTGTACGACCGATACGGTGAACATATGATTCTGAATCATGTGGTAAATCGTAGTTAATGACATGTGAAATACGTGGAACATCTAAACCACGAGCCACAACATCGGTCGCAATTAAAATTGAAATGCGGCCTGATTTTAATTGTTCAACGATACGTTCACGATCTTGCTGTTGCATGTCACCATTTAGGGCTGCAGCCGAAAAACCTTTGCTGACTAAATGTTCAGCTAAAACAACGGTATCATTACGTGTTCTTACGAACACAAGCATCGCATCGTAATCAACCGCTTCAGCTATACGCTCTAAGCCTGTTGTTTTACCGATGCGGCTTACACGCCATGATTTTTGCGTAATATTTGGCTTTTCAGCACGAACAACTGCAATTTTAACGTGTACTGGGTCTTTTAAGAACTGCTGAGTAATTTTACGAATTGGCGCAGGCATTGTTGCCGAGAAAAACGCCATTTGTGTTTGCTCAGGTAACTTCTCTAAGATCCATTCGATGTCTTCTAAAAAGCCCATGTTTAACATTTCATCAGCTTCATCAAGTACACAAGCGCGAATATGGTCCATTTTTAAACGACCTTTTGCGATGTGATCCATCATACGACCTGGTGTACCAACAACAATTTGTGGTCCACGTTTTAAATCTTTTAATTGTGGAGTGTAAGATTGACCACCATAAACGGTAGCAACAAATAATCCACGAACTTGCTTAGCAAAGTCTGTTAATGCTTCTGCAACTTGAATGGCTAATTCACGTGTTGGGCAAACTACTAACATTTGGGTTTCACGCACACTGGCATCGATGCGTGATAATAAAGGCAAACCAAAAGCGGCCGTTTTACCGGTACCTGTTTGTGCTTCACCTAAAACATCTTTTCCGGCTATTAACGAAGGTATTGATTGAGCTTGAATTGGAGTGGGTTCTACGTAACCCATTTCAGTAATTGCAGCTAAAATTTCGTCAGAAAGGCCTAATTCGTCAAAGCGAACAGATGTATTTGTATCAGTCATGTATATCTCTTATTTTGCGATGTTACGCACAGGAATATGACACAGCAATGCCCATTTAAATGTGAGCAGGAGTCAACTAATTGCACGATAACAATATAAAAACAAACTGGTGTTTGTTATGAAGTGAGGTCTAAAACCTTAAAAAAGACATCCCGTTGATTAAAACAGCAAGTCGCTGTTGTCATATCAACCCATATAAATGTGGGGTGTTAATCTCAGTCTTAGTTGGTGTAAAACAATAATTGTTTTACGCTCTGGCAGAATCTAAATGCTGCAGTTGGTGTTTTAAACCTCGGCTAATTTTCACAACATAAAGTTGCGACACCGACCTTGGCTTAAAATGGCTCGTTGGAGCGTCCCTCAGCACTTGTCGGAATGGCGCGTATCATACTGGATTGAATGATTAAAGCAAGACATTTGTTAACATCTGTTCGTATTTTATACGATTTTTTGCATATAATGACAAAAATATTAATTTATTAATAAAAACGCAATTTATTTATAAGCTACATTTAAATTCTTTGATATAAGAATCTAATACTTCCGCCGTTTCATCAAGTTCCTGACTGGCCATTTTAGTTGTTTTAACATGAGATGTCATTTCATCAGAATCTTCTTTAATTTCATGTATTTGCTGATTAATATCTGCCGACACTAAATTTTGCTGCTCAGAAGCGGTCGCTATCTGCGTTGACATTTTAGCAACGTTATCGAGTTCTTCATGCAAAACAGCAAATGCATTTAAGCTTTCCACTACGATGTCAACCGCTTGGCTGCCTTGGGTTTTTAATTGATCCATTGTCGACATGACCGTGTTAGCGCCTTTTTGTAAAGCTTCAATTTGTTGTTTTATGTGACCGGTTGATTCTTGAGTTCGGCTTGCCAAACTTCTCACTTCGTCGGCTACAACAGCAAAGCCTCTACCTTGCTCGCCGGCTCTAGCCGCTTCTATCGCTGCATTTAAAGCGAGTAGGTTGGTTTGCTCTGCAATACTTTGAATTACATTTATTACCGCACCAATGGCATCGCTTTCTTTATTTAAACTATCAACTAAAGCGGTTGCACTGTCTAAATCAACGGTTAAATTTTCCATAATATCTTTAGATGTTGTCGCACTTTTTGAGCTGTTGACCGACATTTCATATAAACGTTGTACAGCATCTGATGAATATATTGCGCTGCTGCTGACTTCCTTTACTGATGCGGTCATTTCATTCATCGCGACGGATACACCATCGGTGCTGCGATTCTGATTGGCCGAACGTTGTTCTATTCTTGTCATCGAATCAGATACTTGACCGGTTAAGGAAACCATCTGTGCTTCAACATTTCTGACACCTGCAAGTGTCTTGTCAAAGCTACTTAATAATACCTTAAAGGCTTTGGCCACGTCGGTTAATTCATCGTTACCCGTTTGGTTTACTTTATAGGTGAGGTCTTTGTTGTCGGCAACATGATTTAATTCTTTGATGAGTTGCTTTAAGGGTTTGATAATTGAACGAATAATGACATATGAGAATAAGATCATGAATAGGCCACCACAAATAAACAAGAGTAAACTAAGTGTTACATTAAAGCTGGCATCATCATAAAGTTGATTAGCTTTGTTTAAGATGATGTTAGCAATGTATTTTTTAAATTGATTTAAAGATTCGATATTGTCTGTGGCGGTTCTATACCATTGGTCAGAATTTAGCACTAGTTTTTTACCGGCGGAATCACGGTAAACCCGCTAAGATTTATCGGCCGCTTTATAGGCATCGGTTGATAAGTGCTTGTTTCTAAATTGTGCGCTGACTTCAGGCGATACAAATGAATCAAAACGAGATATTGCGTTATTTATTTATTTCTTGTCTTGTTGTTTTTTCGCGTGCATATAAATTGTAATCAATTTTATGCATATAGATGGCTCTTACAACAACGCCTCTTTCTACTGAGTATCGATCACCTAAATAAACAAGTGATGCATAAGCGTTGCTAAGTAGTGATAATTCTGCGTTGGAAGATGCAAGACGAATAATTGCTTCAAATAGTTTAAAAAAACGTTCAGCAGCTGCATCATAGATCATTAACGTCCAAACCTTACCGTCTTTGATCATGTATTTATCTATTTTTTCACGTACACCTTGTATGTTGGTTAAACCGGTTTTTAAACCATTTAATTCGCCGGATATTCCCGGAATATTCGCTAATTTCTCCGCATTTTCGGCTAGGTATTGATTAAAGCGCGTTATGTTTCGATCGACATTTTTACGTTGCTCTTTTAGTGGGCCTTCAAAATCATTGCCTGTACTACCAAAATATTCGCCTTTGGGGCCTGTAAAATTGTTTTCTTTTGCTAGGTAACCGTTAGATAAATCACGTTCATTATGAACTTCATTCATTAATTCACTTGCTTCATTGGCCAGTGCCATTAAAAACTTCAAATCACTGATGGTTTGTTTTTGTGTTGATGCTGTGCTGTGCTGTATTGGTTGAGTGAATAAATACCGACGATCAGCATGGGCAATATGGCTAAAATAATAATTCGGCTTTTAATATTTAATTGATTTAACAAATTCATGCAAACGTTCCAAATTCAGGAAGTGTATTGACTAAATCGCTTTTTACCTTTTGTTGGAGCTTTATAACTCACAGGGCAAGGGTGACAGCGATAGTTTTATATTTTTATTAAATATAGTTAAAAAGGACCAGAATTGTATAAAAAATAGATATTTTGTTTAAGCGTTAACGCGATGTTAGCAATTTAATGCGAGATAACATCAGCGAAAGTAGACAATGTGTTGCTGTTATCCTCTACTTATGCTCGTTTTTAGGTCTTATTTTTTCATTTTTTGGATGTAGTCTTGATGGTCTAGTGTTTGTGCTGCGCTTTGCATTAACGCTTGAGCTGAGCGCTTCATGGCTTGCTCTATTATCTCATATTTAGAGGTGTCGATTATGGGATCATAAGTTTGCGGCTTAACGCCCATGCCGTTTAACACGGCATACCAACTATCTGATGAGAATAGGTCATCTTGATTATGATGTAGCTGGCCTTGACCTTTGAAGAGATCTAATTTGTGTTGTAAAGAATCGGGGATTGTTAAGTTTTGCCACATTTGCCAAAAAGTGTAGTGGTCTAATGAAACTGTAGAGATTTATAGCTTAAAATATGTAAAATCTTAAAGGTATTTATTATGACTAGAAAAGCGAAAGTTACTGTCAGCACTCTTCAAAAATTAGAATATGCCAAATTGATGGTTGAACAGGGTTACACCAATAAACAAATTGAAGAAATGTCAGGTGCGGGCAAATCGGCCGTATCTAGATGGAAAATACAGTATCAGGCAGAATTAGCCGGTAAAACGCCACACAATGCCAAAGCATTAACCGAAGACCAACGAAAAATACAGTTGCTAGAAGCCCAGCTAAAACAAGCCATGAGGGATAATGATATCTTAAAAAAGGCAGCAGCTTTCTTCATTCGAGACAATCAAAACTTAAAATGATACGCGAAGTAAAGAAAGCAAACCCTGAATTTAAAATAAGTGAATTGTGCCGAGTATTTGAGACCAGTTGTAGTAGCTTTTATTACAAACCCAAACTTCAAAGTATTGAAAAAAAGAAGCTGATAGAGCGCGTAGAGCAAGCGTTCAGTGATTCATACGCGACATATGGTAAGCGACGTATACAGGCTGATTTAGTCGCTTTAGATTGTAAAGTTGGAGTTTATGCTATT
>NZ_QMED01000045.1 GCF_003286125.1 Algibacillus agarilyticus | reverse complement strand
TAGATATAAAATATTAACAGGTAAGGTTGCTTACGAAGTTAACAAAAGTATCAGGGTTTATGCTGAACGGTTAGGTTGTGAAGTAATAGAACTCAACGTCCAGAGCGATCATGTGCACTTATTGGTAAAAGTGCCCCCGAAAGTATCGATTTCCACTTTGGTTGGAACAGTGAAAGGAAAAACAGCCTTACAAGTATTTAGGCAGTTCCCATACTTAAAGCAAAGGCCATATTGGGGAAATCATTTTTGGGCGCAGGGTAACTGTGTAGATACAGTAGGGGTAGATGCTGAAATGATAAGAAAATATGTTAAGTATCAAGAAAAAGTAGAAAAAAGCTTAGAACTCAAGTTTTAGTATATAACGAGCGGTAACAATGGCTAACTCGAGAGTTAGCCTCAACATGTAAAGCCCTTCTAGGGCTAAATCAAAACCACGTCCTTTGGGCGTGGATATTTACTTATGCCATCGCTATATATTTTTTAGGGGGGAATTAAAAATATGCCCAAATTATTTAAGTATATAATCTACCTTTTGAATGAGATAATGCGCTTATTCTTAGGCTTGTTTAGTCTGAATTGGTTTGTTTGAATTGGTGGTTTCCGAATTTTTTATGTTTGAATTTATTATAATTGAAGTCATTATTTTAGCGTTTGCCTTGAGTATGGATGCATTTGCGGTATCACTTAGTTTAGGCGCTAAACATAAATTATCTCTCAAGGGGTTAGCGATAAAAGCGGCTTTATATTTTGGCTTTTTTCAAGGTGCAATGCCGTTGATAGGGTATCTTGGTGGGCGAGAGTTACTCGGTTTGGTTGCGGGCTACAGTCACTTTATTGCATTTGCTTTATTAATCGTGATAGGTGGGCACATGATTTATGAATCATTAAACCATGATGATGAAGAGCAAGAAGAAACTAAAGCATTAACGCATTTTGTTATGTTTACCTTAGCGATTGCGACGAGTATTGATGCGATGGCTGCGGGCTTTACACTTAATTTAATCCAGCTGAATGCTTATCTCGCATGTATTATCATCGGTGTATTAACCGCGCTGATGAGCTTTTTGGGCGTTTATATTGGCGTTAAAACGGGAGATAAGCTTAAACAAAAAGCAGAACTAGCTGGAGGGGTTGTGCTCATTCTTATCGGTATTAAAATGGTCTTAATTTAGTCATTTTAAGCAACTGCTTTAGCTTATGATCTTCGTTTTCTGCTTTCAGACCCATTCAACCGCGGCCTGAATTATGCTTAAGCGGCGTTGTTTTACGTTTTTTAAATTAAGTTCAAACTAGAGCGTGTTTATCTTTTGTGTATGCTTTTGCAGCGGTATTTGCACGATTTATACAAGGCAGAGCGATTGCGGTGTAGTAATTCTACATAAAAGAGCGATAAAGACTTTATGCTCCTGCAAAGTCACCTTACCCCACATCCATGTGGGGCAACATAGTAGAAATAGTGCAAATGCGCAGCCCTTTGGGTTCAATCCAAAACGTTTTGCTCTTTGTTATTGGCTTTTGACGTAGAACCACTATGCCATCAAGCCAATGCCGCGATCAAAACGCTTTGGAATTGAACAAAATCTATACGATAAAGATAAACACGCCCTAGCAAGTCTTTCAATTGTTTATTCATTTTCATTTCATATACCTCTCTGCTATTAAATTACGCTTTTGAGCCCTAAAAACCGGTATTGTTTATATTTTGGGTTATCAATTATTGGCTCATTAAACCTTTACAAACCCCATTTTCTTCATTAAATCAAAGGCAGATCGTAAATTTTGGTTTCAAAAAAGTTATCAATTTATTATTGAGAATAATATAAAATAAACATATTATCTTTGTTTTATTAGTATGTTTATTTTGTTTTCTGTAAAGGGAATTGTATGAAATTTAAAAAGAGAGTGCTGATCGCCGCCGTTCTAGCGTCGATAACATGTGTAACTCAAGCCAATATGTTTACTGCCAACAAAGCAATAGATGAAAAAGACTTTAAAACGGCTTTAGTCGAATTAACAAAGTCAGCGCAAGTTGGAAATGCACAAGCTCAATTTAAACTGGGTATTATGAATTTCCAAGGCCAAGCTGGAAAAATTGATCATGCTAAAGCCATCGCTTGGTTTTTTTTAGCGAGCGAATATGAGTATCCTCAAGCGTTGGAATTTGCAGAGCAATTGTTTCAAGGTTTGAGCCAAGAAGAGCAAGATATCGCGGCTTTACAAGCCGATGAGTTAATAAAAAAATACGGCAAAGCGGCCGTTAATGCGCTTTATTATCCTGAAGTTAGGAATTCACCTTATAAAAATCAAGACATAAATCAAGCGGCAAAAATGCTTAAACGAGGGCGTATTCATTATTCGGGCGCGGCGGCTGCAAATGCCAGAAACCAAGCCAGAATTGATAGTGCTATTCGAAATGTGCGTTCAAACCCTTCGGCATTAACTAATCTAAATAAAACATTGGTAAACCCTGATAGTGGTCGTGTTGTCGTGCAATATGATGTTGATATTGACGGTCGTACTCGGCAGCCTGAAATTTTATTTTCTTGGCCTACAGGCCAATTTGACGCTGTGTCGTTAGATTCTGTTTTGAACTCTAAATTGAAACCGGCTTTGCGTGCTAAACAGAAGGTTGAGCAATTTGGCTTAGTGGCTAAAAGTCGATTTGGGATCCATGGTATCGCCACATTAAGGGAAGGCTATCCACATCTTTATAAACAATTTAAATCACATCGCAATCGGGCCGCAGAAAGCGCACATGCAAAATATATTTATGCTTGTTTTTTACGTGCTTATAAACCGATTTTAGATGATCCTGAATTAGAGGCATTTGAGCCGGTTTTACTTGAAGCGGCTGAGTCTGGTCATGCATTAGCTCAATATGATTATGCGCAATATCAAATTTATGAAAATGATGATATTGATAATGGGATTGAATGGTTAATTAAAGCCGCTAAAACGGGGCTGTTAAATGCCGAATATCGATTAGGGCGTATTTTATTTCAATCGCCATCACCGTATTTAAAACAAGATCTGATCAAAGCGGATTATTGGCTGAATAAAGCCGCGCAACGAGGCCACACTAATGCCCAACAAAAGCTAGTGGAATTGCGTTTAATGCAAGGCCCGTTAGCACCTGAATTTGCTGAGCAAGCGATTGAATGGTTAGAAGAGATTGAAAACGACAAAGCCCCACAAGTGTTTTATTGGTTAGCCAAGTTGCATGATGCGATCAACGATAAATCTTCAGCCGAAGATTACATTGAAGAAGCGATTGAAGCTGGGCAGCGTTATAAATGGAACATAGCGGATTGGCAGGCTTATAAAAAAGCGCTAGAGAGTTAATTTATGCTGATTTGTTTACATGAATATTTTTCAACACGGTTGACGAAAGCTAAATTGGTCTTTTGTTTTGTTTTATGTTTATTTGCTGTGGGCTGTAGCCAAACGTTAAAGCCGATGACAACACAGCAAAGTGCTAATTCGTCTACTTCAAAACTGACAGGGTATATCTTGTTTGGTTTACAGTCTGATGCGCACATTGAACATATTAATATAATGGGCGTTCCACCACTGACTTACAGCCCTAAAAATAGTTTACAACATAATCATTTTATTTTAGCTGAAATCCCGGTTGGTTTTTATGCGTTTAGCAGTGTTGAAACTGGCCTTGGATTAATAGAGGCGGATGGTGACCATGCTTGGTCTTTTAAAATTGATTCTCAAAAAATTAATTATGTAGGGCACTTAGAATTGCAAAGCCTTTTTAAGTGGTGCCATTGTTATCGTTTGCAGTTAGCCAACAAATCTTCATTTGCCGTGGAGTATTTACAACAAACACATACTGAATTGTTACAACAAACCGATCTGGTATATAAAGGCCCCGGTAGTGATACTTTTATTGATTTTGCGATGGCGCAGTATCGCGCTCGTGCTCAGTACCAGGTTGAGTCGATGCCTGAACTTGAGACGGCACTCAAACCTGTTTCAGTGCCAAAAGGTCAGTTATCTAAAGGTGATGCTAAATGAAAATTTTAATTAGCTTATTTATTTTTATCTGTTCTACGCACTGGGTTAATAGCCACGAGCTCATCCCGCTTCGCACGTTGATATCATTGCCGAGTTTGTCGAGTGCATCTTTAAATCCAAGTGGGGAGTTATTACTGACTTCGGGTTACGTAAAAGGCAACTTGAATATTGAAGTGACACAACTCGCGACCCGTCAATCGATTGCTATTTTTAATGCGAAAGATAAAGAAGGTTACCGTTTACGTCGAATTTTATGGATAGATGATAAGCGAGCTGTTTTTGAAACGTTTAGGCATTCTTATCGAAATACCGTTGTGAACTGGCTGGTCACTTTTGAAAGCGATGCTAATAGTGTGAGTCATCGTATTAATAGAATTAATGCGACCGGCTACATTATTGATCCATTAGTTGATTCAGAAGATGAAGTGCTGTTTGCCCATATTAAGTGGAATGGTTTTAATCGTAAGTTAAAAATTTACCGTGCCACGAGTCAGCAGTTAGTTAGAGATAATTTTAGACGTGCTGAAAAATTTGATAACTTAATATCCGATGCTTTTCGCTATCGCACCGATCCTCGTCATACCATTCGTTTTACGCAAACTTACGATAAAGAGGCGATCTTATTAACGCAATGGTATTTAGATGACGAGAATGAATGGCAGGAATTGTATCAATTTGATCCAACAGAATATTCATTTAATCCGATTGGCTTTTTAGAAAACGGTCAATTAGCGGTGATCACTAATATTGGCTCAGATCTTAAATCACTTTATGAATTTGACGTTAATACTCAGCAGCTTGGCAAGTTAATTTATCAACACGATCGGTATGATTTAGATACCGCTGAATTCGATCAGCAAGGTCATTTGTTATTATCTGTGAGTTATTATGATGCCGGTGAATTACAAACGGAGTATTTTGATCGCGATAAGCAAAAATTAAATAACATGGCCGACAATACATTTAAGGGCCAGCAACATCAAATTGTTTCACAAAATAAAACGGGAAATAAACGGGTATTGCGGGTTTTTTCGAGTGCAAACAGCGGTGATATTTATTTATGGAATACGGATAACAACACTGCTGATTTTTTAGCTTCGCAATATCAAAATAATGAAGCTTATCACTTTAGGCCCGCTGAAACGTTAAATATACCCAGTGAAGCGGGGCATCAAATTGAAGCTTTTTTAACTCAGCCGGCAAAAGCGGTTAGTAACGATGTTTTATTGGTGATGCCACATGGCGGGCCCGTTGGCGTTCGCGATTTAAGCCGTTTTAGAACGCCGATACAATATTTGGTTAATCGGGGTTACAGTGTGTTGCAGGTTAATTACCGAGGTTCAGAAGGGTATGGAAAAAAATACCTAGATGATGGGCGTGGACAATTTGGCCAAAATATTGAAAAGGATATTACAACCGCGGTTAACTTTATTCATGAACAGTATGAATTTAAACATACATGCGCCATTGGTGGCAGTTACGGTGGTTATTCAAGCGTGATGTTAGCCGTGTTAAATCCAACTGTTTATCGCTGCGTTATCGCTCGATTTGGTGTTTTTGATTTACCGCTTATCTTTAATGATCGCAATATTAAAATTGACGAGCATATGATTAAACGCTGGGAGCGTGTCGTCGGTAAAAATGATGAAAAGCTACTTAATTTTTCGCCTGTTTATTTTGCTGAAAAAATAAAAGTACCTGTACTTATTACCGCGGGGGCAGTGGATACACGCGCGAGCTTTGAGCACAGTAATCGACTTAAATATGTATTAACACAGTTGTCAGCCCCCGTTGAACATTTATATTACCGTCGTTCAGCACATGGCCACCTTGATCGAAAAAGTGCAAGACATGAATTAGCGTATATTGATGACTTTATTCGGCGCACGCTTAAGTTAAGCAAACCCGTTGGTAATAACGTTAATACCATTTTAAAGGATGAAATGAAGTTGATTGCGATGGGCTTTGAAAATGCAGATATTGTGGGTATAGATAAAGAAAAAGCACAAGTTTATAAAGCAAGGTCGAGACAATAATGTAGTTGATACAATGAAATTAAAGTAAGGTTACCGTTCTCGTGACTTGGGTATAGCGAGCTATACCCAAGTGGTACATTGTTTAAATCAAATTAAAGATATTGAGTTATTAATTCATTTTTTGCTTAATCAACGTAAAATTTTGTTTTAAATTTTACGGTTTGTGTTTGCTTTCCATCCGTGATCGTCACCGTAAACTTAAGTGTTTCTTCATTTGAATAACCGACTTGACCAAGATAATAAATGGCATTTCCTTCGTCAACTTTCACAAAATCTAGATTTTTAATGTGACCGACTAAATTACGGGCTTCGCCTGTTACCGTTACTTTTAAAGGGGTTTTGGTTTGTGTATCTAAAACACTGATATTGATTAACGATAAATCATTACGTCGTTTTAAGCCGACGGCTTTTGCCGTTTCAGGTTGAATAAAAGTAGAAGGGAAGGCGATATGATGCACGTCCCAAGTGCCAATTTGTGTCATCTCTTGGGCTTGAGCCATTACGTTAAATAAAGTGCTCACGATTAATATAGCCGTTAAGCGTATTGATTTGGTATTCAAGATGTTAAGTAATTTCATTATATTGTCTTATAAAATATTGTTTGTTGGTTGTATCAATTAATATGTAAACTCAACTGCTTATGTTGGCTTATTATCGATAGCAAATAAACCGCCTAGATACGACCAAACATGTCAACCAACAGTAGATTAATGAACTGGATACTGATTAAAAAGACGAGTACTGATAAATCGATGCCACCCATCGATGGTAATACTTTTCTGATTGGGCGTAACAAGGGTTCTGTTAATTGAAATAAAACCGCATCCATTGGGCTTTGACCTTGGCTTACCCAACTTAATAATGCCCGAATAACCATGATCCAAAAAATAATGTTTAAGGCTTCTTTTACCACGATCACCACACTGGGTAAAATCAACATAAGTGGGTTATCTATTGAGCCCGTGCTGAGTAATAAAATAGCGACAATTTTAAGCAGAGCAATAAGCAAAGCCAAAACAATAGAGGCCATGTCTAATCCAAATAAACCAGGCACAACTTTACGTAATGGGATCAATAATGGGTTAGTTACTTTAACAACAAATTGTGAAAATGGGTTATAAAAATCGGCACGAGCAATTTGCAACCAAAAGCGCAACAGCACAGCCATGAGATATAAACCAAAAATAGTATCAATTAAAAAATAGGTTGCGTTCATATTAAGTTCTCTTTATTAGAATAATTTTGCCATTTCTTCGGCGCGTTTAATCGCGGCTTGCATTGCATCTGCGGTGATACTGCGCAACCCTTTGTCTTCAAATGTTTTGATTGCTTCTGCGGTTGTACCGCCTTTTGAGGTTACTTGTGCTCTTAACGAGCTTAATGAAGTCGTCTCGTTATGACAAACCATTTTAGCTGACCCGAGTGCGACTTGCTCAACGATGACACGTGCATCTTGTTGCGAAAAACCTAAATTGATGGCTTCTTGTTCTATGCATTCCATAAACAAAAAGAAATAAGCGGGTGCACTTCCTGCGACCGCAATTATTTTATCGATGCCATTTTCTTCTTCGACCCAAGCTGTTTTACCCACCGCTGACATTAAATCATCTGCAAATTCTTGATCTAATTCGTTAATGTTGTCAGGTGCATACAAGCCGGTCATGCCGAGTCCGAGTAGTGAAGGCGTATTTGGCATGGTTCGGATAATTTTATGTTCACCGCCCAGCATATCGTTTAAGCGTGCGATGGGGAGACCGGCAGCAATTGAAATAAATAATTTCTGACTTAAATCAATATTTTCGGCTTTGGCTGCTTGTGTTAACTCACTTAACATATTGGCCATTAATTGTGGCTTAACAGCGAGTACGATCACACTCGCTTGCTTAGCGGCGTGTAAATTATTTTGTGTTGTTAAAATGTGGTGCTGTGTTGATAACGCGGTTAATTTTTCTGGGCTAGGGTTGGCTGCGATAATATCGTCGCTTGGATAACCTTGTTTGACTAGACCACCAATAATGCTTTTTGTCATGTTGCCCGCGCCAATAAACGCGATTGTTCTTGAACTCATTTTTTTATCTCTCTTGCGCCAAATATGGCGGTGCCTATTCTTACCATTGTTGAGCCTGATTCAATCGCGGTCGATGTATCTTGGCTCATCCCCATTGATAATGTATCTAGGGTTGCTATGTTACTTTTCAACTCATCATAAAGTGATTTCATTGAATTAAAATGTTGTATTTGAATCTTTTTGTCTTTTGTATTAACGGGGATCGCCATTAAGCCGCGTAAGCATAAATTAGGTAAATGATTTATCGTATTCGCTAATAGTCGCGCTTGCTCTGCTGTAACACCCGATTTACTTTCTTCATTGGCTATATTCACTTGAATACAGACATTAAGCGGTGGCAGATGATTAGGCCTTTGTTCATTTAAACGATTCGCTATTTTTTCGCGATCAACACTTTGTACCCAATCAAAGTTTTCAGCGATGAGACGAGTTTTATTCGATTGAATAGGCCCAATGAAGTGCCAATTTATATCCGTTAATTCAGTCGATGATTGTATTTTTTCTACACCTTCTTGCACGTAGTTTTCGCCAAAGCTGCGTTGTCCTGCTGTGTAGGCGGCTTTAATATCACTCAGTGGTTTGGTTTTACTCACGGCAAGTAACTGAATTTCATTAGGTTTTCGCGAGCAATTTCTTGCAAAATTTGTGATGTTAGTACGTGCGATTTCCAGTCTTTCTGCTATTGTATTCATATTCGTTGATTGATTTTAGCTAACGCTTAACCTTAATTGTTGAGTGCGCTCAAATTGATTTTAGAGCAATATATATTCTATCTGCCGCGTAATTGTTTGTTTTTTAAACAGATAACGCCCGCTATCTTGTTATAGCGAATTGAGTATACAAAATTCGAGACTTATAAGCATGGATATTACAGAATTATTGGCTTTTAGCGTTGAGCACAAAGCATCAGATTTACATTTATCGGCTGGCGTATCGCCTATGATACGCGTTGACGGTGAAGTGCGAAAAATTAACATCCCGCCGCTCGATCATAAACAAGTGAGTCAATTGATTTATGACATTATGAATGACAAACAACGTAAAGATTATGAAGAGCATTTAGAATCGGATTTCTCGTTTGAAGTCCCCAATCTTGCCCGTTTTCGTGTTAACGCCTTTGTTCAAAACCGAGGGGCGAGTGCCGTATTCCGAACAATCCCAAGTGAAGTTTTATCACTTGAAGCATTAAATGCGCCTGATATATTTAAAGATTTAGCTGATAAACCACGTGGGCTCGTTTTAGTTACGGGGCCAACGGGTTCAGGTAAATCAACGACGTTAGCGGCGATGGTTAATTATATAAATGAAACGAAGCATCATCATATTTTAACGATTGAAGATCCTATCGAATTTGTTCATTCAAATAAATTAAGCTTGATCAATCAACGTGAAGTTCATCGGGATACTAAATCATTTAATAATGCATTGCGCTCGGCATTACGTGAAGATCCGGATGTTATTTTAGTGGGTGAAATGCGTGATCTTGAAACGATTCGTTTAGCGATGACTGCGGCTGAAACGGGCCACCTTGTTTTTGGTACTTTACATACGACTTCAGCCCCTAAAACCATTGACCGTATTGTAGATGTATTCCCTGCAGCAGAAAAACCAATGGTACGTTCAATGTTGTCTGAATCTTTACAAGCCGTTATCTCACAAAGTTTATTAAAAAAATCAGGCGGTGGGCGTATCGCTGCACATGAAATCATGGTGGGCACACCCGCTATTCGAAACTTAATTCGTGAAGATAAAGTCGCACAAATGTATTCAGCTATTCAAACGGGCGTATCAAATGGTATGCAAACGATGGATCAATGTTTGATGAATTTAGTTAATAGTGGGCATATTTCACGTCAAGCCGCGATGGTTAAAGCGGTTAACAAACAAAGCTTTGGCGGGGGCATGTAACGATGAAGCTTGAACCCTATTTAAAAGATATGTGTACTAAAAACGGTTCAGATTTATTTATCACAGTTGGACGGCCTGTTTGTGCCAAAATTAATGGTGAAATGACACCGTTAGATGATGATAAATTAACGGCTGATCGTTGTCTTGAATTTGCACTTGAATCGATGACAGAGCGTCAAAAAGCGGAATTTGAAGAAACAAAAGAATGTAACTATGCGATTTCTATCGAGGGTATTGGTCGTTTTCGCTGCAGTTCTTTTATTCAACGTGAATCAGTTGGCATGGTTATTCGACGTATTAACACGACGATACCGGACGCTGATGAGCTGCGTTTACCTAATGTACTTAAAGAAGTCATTATGGCTAAACGAGGATTGTTTTTATATGTGGGTGCAACCGGTACGGGTAAATCTACATCTCTTGCGGCGTTAATGGGCTACCGTAATCGTAATTCAAAAGGCCATATATTAACGATTGAAGATCCAATTGAATTTGTTCATCAACATGAAAAGTGTATTGTTAATCAACGTGAAGTTGGAACGGACACTGAATCATTTGAAGCCGCCTTGAAAAGTTCACTCCGTCAAGCACCGGATGTGATAATGATTGGTGAAATCCGCTCGCGTGAAACGATGGAATATGCCTTATCGTTTGCCGAAACGGGGCACTTATGTGTTGCAACATTACACGCCAATAATGCTAACCAAGCGATCGATCGTATTATGCATTTAGTCCCTAAAGACATGAAAGATAAATTATTGTTTGACTTGTCTTTGAATTTGAAAGCGATAGTTGCTCAACAGCTGATACCAACTAAAGACGGAGAAGGGCGCGCGGCGGTTATAGAAATTTTGTTAAACTCGCCACTTGTTTCAGACATGATAGCGCGTGGTGAAATTGGTGCGATAAAAGAAGTGATGGCTAAATCGAAAGAGCAAGGCATGCAAACGTTTGATGGTGCGTTGTTTGAACTGTATAACAATGGTCAAATTAACTTCTCAGATGCATTGCATTACGCTGATTCACCTAATGATTTACGGCTTAAAATTAAACTACGATCAAATGAAACCCGAAGTTCGGGCTTTTTGGATGGTGTTACCGTTGATTTTGATGATGTTTAATTTATTTTCGAGCTAATCGAAAAACGATAATATACCTAAGTGTCGGTAAAGGCAGAACAAGCATATTTAACCGACTTAGGTATATACTTTATTTGTTATGTTTGTTGAGGCTTGTCATTCTGTTTGCCACCATGTATCTCTTTTAAGACCACACTCTTCTTTTTTATAGGGTTTAATATGCTTAAAGTCATCGCGCAAGTTGGCGAAGATGTATTGCGCACACCGGCTTCCCCCGTTATTCATTTTGATAGTAAACTGCAATCCTTAGTTGATGATTTATTAGAAACAATGCTGAACGCAAATGGAATTGGCATTGCGGCTCCACAAGTTTTTATACCTTCGGCCATTATGATTATCGCGTCTCGCGCCAATGCTCGTTATCCCGACGCACCCGATATGGATCCTTTGGTTATGATTAATCCGGTTATTACGCCAGTTGGTCAATCTAAAATAAAAGGTTGGGAAGGCTGTTTAAGCGTACCTGGATTACGCGGTTTTATTCCACGTTACGAGTCTATTGACGTTAAATATCAAGATGTTTTGGGTCAACATCATGCGGTTCAATGGTCAGGGTTTTTAGCTAGAATTGTGCAACATGAACATGATCATTTGGTGGGAAAAACATGGCTTGATCGAGTGGAATCGATGACAGATGTTATTGCTGAATCGGTCTTCTTAAAACAACTCACGCCTGAAAAATAAAGTTCCTGAGTCATCCTGACGGCTAAAAACTTTGTATTGGTGTCTCTTTAATTTATCTTTCATTTGTATGGGGCTAATCACTTGAGGCATACAGGGGATAAATGTTATATTGCGCGCTTAAACTATGAAGTATTTTCTATACGATATTCAATAAGGAATAACACAAATGAAAAAAGTGGGTTTAGTCGGTTGGCGTGGCATGGTAGGTTCGGTATTAATGAACCGCATGGTAGAAGAAAAAGATTTTGATTTAATTGAGCCTATCTTTTTTACTACGTCACAAGCAGGCAAACCAGCGCCAAATTTTGGTAAAGATGCTGGTACATTGCAAGATGCAACTAGTATTGACGAATTGAAAAAGATGGATGTCATCATTTCGTGCCAAGGTGGTGATTACACTCAAAGTGTTTTTCCAAAATTGCGCCAAGCAGGTTGGAATGGGTACTGGATTGATGCAGCAAGTACTCTTCGCATGGAAGATGATGCGTTAATTATTTTAGACCCAGTCAACAAAAATGTTATTCAAGATGGCTTAAGCAAAGGTGTTAAAAACTTTGTAGGTGGTAACTGTACGGTCAGCTTAATGATGATGGGATTAGGTGGATTATTCGATAAAGGATTAATCGACTGGATGACATCAATGACTTATCAAGCTGCGTCTGGTGGCGGTGCAAAACACATGCGTGAATTAATTTCTGGCATGGGTTATTTACGCGATAGTGTTGCAACAGAATTACAAGATCCAGCAAGTGCAATTTTAGACATCGACCGTAAAATCACCTCCTCTTTAAACAGTGAAGGTTTCCCGACTGATAATTTTGTTGTACCACTTGCGGGTAGCTTAATTCCTTGGATTGATAGTGATTTAGGCAATGGTCAAACACGTGAAGAATGGAAAGCCGGTGCTGAAACAAATAAAATTTTAGGTAATGACGGTATCATCGTTCCTGTTGAAGGTTTGTGTGTTCGTATTGGTACAATGCGTTGTCATTCTCAAGCTTTTACTATTAAGTTAAAGCAAGATGTCCCAATGGATGAAATCAACGATATGCTAGCTAAGCATAACGATTGGGTTAAAGTGGTACCAAATGATAAAGAATCAACTATTCAGCAGTTAACGCCGGCAAAAGTAACAGGCACGCTTGATGTACCTGTAGGCCGTTTACGTAAAATGGCGATGGGCGGTGAATACTTATCTGCTTTCTCTGTAGGTGACCAACTACTGTGGGGCGCGGCAGAACCTTTACGTCGTATGTTACGTATTATTCTTGAAGATTAATAAACGTGCTTTTGTAGCTGTTAATGATTAAAAAAGCGAGCTGTTTAGCTCGCTTTTTTATTGCTTTAAGCTAATTCTGAACGGAGTTTGTCACGAATATTCATGAGTATAATGCCATAATGATTATCGCCTCGTTGATCTCGGCCACATCCCCAAAAGTGATCATAAACACTTGATTCAACTAACGCTTCATTACCGGTATCAAGCAAGGCTTGGGCTATTTCAGGGTAGGTTTTACATTTAGTATAAAGCGCACGTGTCATTACCACGGTCTCTACTTTTTTCCAATCGGCTCTTTTCTTTTTGAACCAACGCTTACTGAGTTTTTGCGCTTCAGCAACAGACTTAGCGCTTTGAATAATGTCTTTATCATTTTGATTTTCAAAACGCATGGCTAAATAATAATGCTCTACCGTTGGCCATGTTTGATTATCTAAATTAAATGGGTGTGCAGATGTTCGGCTAAGTAGAAAATGAGCGTCGAACATAGCGACTAACGTGACGTCTTCATTTATACCTGTAAAAAGTGACATTTGAGTGCTTATTGTTTTTTAACTTAGCAATATATTAACAGTAAAAACGAAACTATCGCTACTAACTTATGGCTATTATGGTTTCTCAGCTTGGGGCTTATCACAAATAACCGTATAATAGTTATATTCAAGTGACTCAGTGTTATTAAATTAGCGTTAGTAAATTGAGTTGCTCAAACCTTTATATGCTAACTAGGCTGGAGAGATAAAATGGCACAACAAATAGCCACTTTTGGTGGTGGATGCTTTTGGTGTATCGAAACGGCTTTTAATGCTTTAAAAGGTGTTACTCGTGCTGTTTCTGGTTATTGTGGCGGCGATGAAGCAAGTGCAAATTATCAAGCCGTATGTTCAGGTACAACAGAACATGCAGAAGTGGTTCAAGTTACATTTGATGATCAAGTCACCAGTTTTCAAGCATTGCTGACCTTTTTCTTTAGTTTGCACGATCCAACACAGTTGAACAGACAAGGTAACGATATTGGGCCGCAATATCGTTCAGTCATTTTTTATCATGATGAAACACAAATGCGAATAGCTAAAAGTGCGATGAGTGACTTTGTTGAAGGGGATGTATATGAACATAATATTGCCACTCAACTGGTTCCTATTATGCCTTTTTACCCTGCTGAAGATTATCATCAAGCATATTATAATGGTCATACACAAGAGCCTTACTGTGCGATGGTTATTACACCCAAATTAAATAAATTCAAAGAGCGTTATAAAACGTTTCTTAAATAAACAGAATAGGTAAATAGCATGCGAATGCAAAGAAAAATAGGTCGTGAAACAAAGGCTTCTGCATTACACATATT
Organism: Algibacillus agarilyticus; assembly: GCF_003286125.1. Lineage (GTDB taxonomy): Bacteria > Pseudomonadota > Gammaproteobacteria > Enterobacterales > Alteromonadaceae > Algibacillus > Algibacillus agarilyticus. Next base: position 13,446 of record NZ_QMED01000045.1, on the reverse strand, counting down.
AACGCGTAACGAAAAATTAGCCCATGAAATTAAAGCAAGAGCCGATAAAGGTGAAAACTTTGCCAATCTTGCAAAACGTTATTCCAATTGCCCAACCAGTAAAAAAGGCGGTGATTTGGGTGAGTTTTCTCGCGGCGTAATGGTTAAAGCCTTTGATCAAGCGGTATTCTCAGCTGAGTTGCTTAAACCGGTAGGGCCAATTAAAACCAAATTTGGTTATCACATTATTAAAGTACTGTATCGCAGTTAAGAGAGATTCATTAGTGTATTCACTTAATAATTTTGACCCACAAGATTTTCTAGATAAATATTGGCAGAAAAAGCCGGTATTATTAAAAGGCCTTTTTGAACATTTTTCTGATCCGATTGAACCTGATGAATTAGCCGGACTCGCCGCTGAACAAGAAGTTGAATCAAGAGTTATTGCTCGTAATGGAAATGATTGGCAAGTCGAACATGGGCCTTTTGATGATTACAGTGAATTTGGTGAAAATGGATGGACACTATTAGTTCAAGCGGTTGATCATTGGTGGGAAGAAGGCGTTGATTTAGTTGACGCTTTTAGGTTTATACCTAATTGGCGAATTGATGATTTAATGGTGAGTTTTTCTACGCCTAATGGCGGGGTAGGACCCCATTTAGATCAATATGATGTTTTTATTGTGCAAGGCCAGGGTAAACGACATTGGCGAGTTGGTGAACAACAAGTGTTGGATGAAAAAATTCCTCATCCGGATTTATTACAAGTCAGTGAATTTGACGCTTGTATTGATGAGGTACTTGAACCGGGTGATGTATTGTACATACCTCCTGGTTGTCCACATGAAGGTTATGCTATCGAAAATGCGCTTAACTATTCAATCGGGTTTAGAGCACCTAATCAGCAAGATCTTATTTCATCGTTTGCAGATTATGCATTAGCGAAAGAATGCTTTAAAGACCGTTATACCGATCCTGGTTTGAGTGTTAAAGCTAACACCGCTGAAATCAGTCAATCAGAAATGGCAAAAATAAAATCGTTAATGCTAAAAACGTTAGATCAAGATGCACATTTTAATACTTGGTTAGGTGAATATATGAGTCAAGCTAAGCATGAGCTTGATATACATGAGCCAGAACCTCATTACGAAAATAGTGATGTTGAGCTGATGTTAAACTCCGATGAAGAGTGGAGAAAATTAGGCGGCTTACGTACCTTATTGATTGATAAACAACTTTATATAAACGGTGATGCAGTAGGCGTTTCGACTGACTCTCATTCATTGGTTGAACTGATTGCAGGTCAAAACTCATACACATCCGACCAGTTAAAAAAACACACAATTAAACAAGAAAATATTGAACTTTTTACTAGACTCATCAACCAAGGTTACTTTTACTCGATGACATAATTATGACACGGATAGAACACGCAAATTGGCAGCAGTCTGCTGCCATTGTAAAAGACATACGCAACAGTGTTTTTGTGTGCGAATGGCGCATTCCCCGCGCCGTTGAATTTGATATGTCGGATCAAACTGCCGAGCATGTTATCGTTTATGAAAAAGACAAACCGATCGCCACAGGACGGCTATGCTCAGATGGATATTTAAGCCGTGTAGCCGTACTGCCTTCGAAACGTGAAACGGATGCTGCTACCAAGGTATTCCAAGCCCTGACAGGGATTGCAAAGCAAAAAAACATTAACTACCTAACGATTGCCGCTGACCTGCGCTACGTTGAACTCTGTACACGTGGTGGCTTTACTTGCTATGGTAAAGTTTATATGGAAGCTGGGGTCGCTCGCCAAAAATTATCTTGCCCCACGAGTCGGTTTTCCACTATCCAATGGGATTGGATCCATTAATAATTCAAATATCTCTTAAATTGGTATTAAGTAAACCTTTGAACTAATTTATATATATAGATATTTAATTAAAATGCTGGAAAGGTATGACACCACAACAAATTGAATTAGTTCAACATAGTTGGGAACAAGTGGTTCCTATTGCCAAAGAGGCGGCAAGCCTTTTCTATAATCGATTATTTGAACTAGACCCAACTTTACGATCATTATTTAGTGATGATATTGATGAGCAAGGTAAAAAATTAACCACGGTATTAACAACGGTTGTTAGAGGACTTAAACAGCTAGATAAATTGCAAGAAACGGTTTGGCTATTAGGTAGACGGCATGTCGTCTATGGCGTTAAAGACTCTCATTTTGCAACGGTTGCTGATGCATTACTTTGGACCTTGGGTCAAGGTTTAGGTACCGCTTTTACCGACGACGTAAAAGCGGCTTGGATCCAAGCTTACACAATTATTGCCCAAGTTATGCAAGCTGGCGCAAAACATGACTATGCAAATTATGGCGATTGGTTAAAAAGTCAAAATATCTAATAATCGGTTATAACTCAGTTTTAATTAATCTTTTTATTTTAGCGTCTTACGCCTAGTATTGCGCAAAATATTAATTAATTGGAAAGTAAAATGAGTGAATTTACTGAAGTTTCTATCGTACGTAATGCGAATATTTATTTTGATGGCAAGGTAACTAGCCGAATTGTTAAGTTTGCCAATGGTGACATTAAAACATTAGGTATTATGATGCCGGGTGATTATGAATTTGGCACAGAGCAAAAAGAGATAATGGAAATTCAGCAGGGCAATGTTGATATTCAACTTAAAGGCGAATCAGAGTGGACTCGCATTAACGCAGGTGAACAATTTATTGTTCCTGCTAACTCTTCATTCAAAATCAATGCATTAGATGTGATTGATTATTGCTGTACTTACGTAGACTAAACCTAATACTAACTATCATTAATAATTGATCAAGTTAGCAGGTTAAACAACTTGATAATGACTAAATGAGTTTTTTGTCTTGTTCTTAAGCGTTTCTACGCTAATTGTGAACACTGATTAACGGTGTGAGGGCATTGTTTATTTTCGATAAACAAGAGGCATAAAAAAAGGTAAACAAATATTTGTTTACCTTTTTTTAAAGCCAAAACTAAATGACTAGCAATAATACCTAATGATCTAAACCTAACTTCTTCTCTAAATAGTGGATGTTAGTGCCACCATTTTGGAAGTGTTCATCTTTCATTATTGACTGTTGTAAAGGTACGTTGACTTTTATACCTTCAACAACGAGCTCATCTAATGCATTACGCATGCGAGCAATCGCAATGCCTCTGTTTTCACCATACGTGATTAATTTACCAATCATTGAATCGTAATGTGGAGGAACAGTATAGCCTGCATAAATGTGTGAATCCCAACGAACACCTAAGCCACCTGGTGAATGAAAGCGTGTTATTTTACCCGGTGATGGAATAAACGATACTGCGTCTTCAGCGTTAATACGACATTCAATCGCATGACCGTGAATTTTGATATCATCTTGAGTTAATGATAAAGGCTGACCTGCGGCAATTTTAAGTTGTTCTTTAATTAAATCAACGCCAGTTACCATTTCAGTTACAGGATGTTCTACTTGAATACGGGTATTCATTTCGATGAAATAAAACTCACCATTTTCAAATAAGAATTCAAATGTACCCGCACCACGATAGCCTATTTCAACACAAGCGCGTGTACAACGATCACCAATGTACTTACGCATTTCTTCGGTTATACCGGGCGCTGGTGCTTCTTCAACTACTTTTTGATGACGACGTTGCATTGAACAATCACGCTCGCCTAAATGGATAGCGTTGCCTTGTCCGTCAGATAAGACTTGGACTTCAACATGACGAGGGTTTTCAAGGAATTTTTCCATGTAAACGACATCGTTGTTAAAGGCGGCACCGGCTTCTTGTTTAGTTAATTCAATTGATTCAACTAACTCAGCTTCAGATCGGACAACACGCATACCACGGCCACCGCCGCCACCTGCTGCTTTAACAATAACGGGATAACCGATACGCTTCGCTATTTGAATATTCTTCTGTGCATCGTCTCCAAGTGGGCCGTCAGAACCCGGAACACAAGGAACCCCCGCTTTTTTCATTGAGCGAATGGCTTCTACTTTATCACCCATAATACGGATTGAATCCGCAGTCGGACCAACAAAAATAAAACCACTGCGTTCAACCTGTTCAGCAAAATCAGCGTTTTCAGAAAGGAAACCATACCCAGGGTGAATTGCAACTGCATCGGTTACTTCTGCTGCGGCAATAATACGAGGAATATTTAAGTAACTGTCTATTGATGAAGCTTTACCAATACAAATCGTTTCATCGGCAAGTAGAACATGCTTGAGCTCTTTATCTGCTTGTGAGTGAACCGCGACCGTTTTTATACCGAGTTCTTTACATGCACGTAATATACGTAATGCGATTTCGCCTCGGTTTGCTATGACTAATTTATCTAACATACGTCAACCTTATTCTATTTCAAATAATGGTTGATCGAATTCTAGTGCATCGCCATTTTGCGCGAAGATAGTTTTAATCGTACCGGCTTTATCTGCGGTAATTTCATTCATCATTTTCATTGCTTCGATAATGCAAAGTGTTTGGCCTACTTTTACTGCCGTGCCAACTTCAACAAATGCAGGTGCATCTGGTTTTGAAGAGCTGTAGTAAGTACCTACCATTGGTGAGTTTAAAATATGACCTGTAGGTGCAGCTGGAGCCGCTTCAGCTACGGGTGCCGCGACAGCAGGTGCTGCTGCTTGAGTGGGTGCCGGTGCAGCAACCGGTGCAGGACCGTAAGAGGCGAACTGTTGTGCAATAGGTGCTGCACGACTGATTCGTACCGATTCTTCACCTTCAGTAATTTCTAGCTCAGAAATGCCTGATTCTTCTACTAATTCGATTAATTTTTTTACTTTACGAATATCCATAGCCATGGTGTTAATTCTCTCTTAGAAATAGTTATATTAGTTATTTAAATAGTTTGATGCAGATTGCAGTGCGTAACTGTAACCCGCTATGCCTAAGCCGCATATAACGCCTTGGGCAATATCTGAAAAATAGGAGTGATGGCGAAAAGCTTCTCGTGCATGCACATTCGAAATATGGACTTCAATGAAAGGTATATTAACGGCCAGAATAGCGTCTCGAAGTGCGACACTCTGATGCGTAAAAGCGGCAGGGTTAATAATAATGAAGTCAATAGTTTCAAATGAAGCGTGAATTCGGTTAATAATTTCTGCTTCAGAATTTGACTGAAAACAGGATAATTCGATATCGAGGGCTTTTGCTTCTTGGCTTAATTGTAGTTCGATGTCATTTAACGTTTTGCTGCCATATACTGCAGGTTCACGTTTACCCAGCATATTTAGGTTAGGACCATTAAGTAATAGGACTTGTTTGAAAGCCGACATTAAAAATACCTTAAATTAAGCTAATTTGATGTTATCTTCGGAGAAAACTTGTTTCAAGGAAGAATTAGGCTAAATATAACGTGATTTTATGTGATTTGAAACGAAAAAATGATTTTTACTGGTCTAACCTCATCTAAGTGAGGTTTTATAATCGTTTTCTTAGACATTCAAAACAATTCGATGTCATTTTCTACGTTATTAGGCTTGGTTAGTTTTGCATCTCTAATTAAGTCTTCATAACAATGAACTTGGTTTCTTCCATTTTCTTTGGCGTAATATAAAGCTTGATCCGCACGTTGAATTACCGTTGAAGGTAAAATATTGTTATCGATAATGGTAAAACCAATACTAACGGTAACAAGACCCACTTGTGGGAAAATTTGAGCGTTAACGAGCTGCCTTAGTCTTTCTAATATTATTTGAGCCAACTTTAAATCAACATGCTTGACTATAATGGCAAATTCTTCACCACCATATCTAAATAACATATCTTCATCTCTAAACGCTTTTTGCATTAATTGCGCCATCGATAATAAAACTTCATCGCCCATTAAATGGCCGAAATTATCATTTAAACGTTTAAAATTGTCGATATCTAGCATCGCAAAATAGTGAGTATCAGGTTGGCTTGGATCTTCAGACAATCGGCGATGTAAGCTTTGCTTAGATGACATTAGTTTATTTAACGTGCCATCAAATGTTTGTCGGTTGAATAATCCGGTAAGTGAATCATGGTTGCTGGTGCGGAGTAAGTTAAGCTGATTACAATAGATGGCGATATAGGTCGTTAACAAACTTGATTTATTTATATCGTCTACATTTGGGCCTTCAATTATTAATACACCAAAATATAAATTACGTACTATTATGGGGTATACGACCTGAGAGGCCGAGGTTGTTATATCACCATCCACTTTTATTAAGTTATTCATTAATTCGGTGTCAATCTCTATCTGTTGATTAATCTCCTGTTTGTTATTGTTTTTTTGTATGTAGACAAGTTCATAGCGGCCATAGTTGGCTGGCAATTTATTGCTGTATAGACGGAGTGCAATGTCGGGGTATAATTCTAAAACTAAATCGACAAAGGTTTTATGTAAGCCGTCCACATCTATTTGCGCGGTTAATAATACAAAGCGTTCATAATGAACGCTTTCATCTGTTAATGCCATTCTAGTCAGCCCATTCCAAATCTCAATAAAAGTATAGACTGAATGCGCGACATTTCTACCACATCGAGTCAATACTTTTCTAGTTTAACGGCCTCAATAAATTCTTCTACTGGTAAAAAGCCACGAATTCGTTTTTCGCTTAATTCAATTCCATTAGGATCATATATTAAAACTGTTGGCGCCGGAGGGCCGACTATGTTTAGGCTTTTTATAAATGCATCATGTTGAGCGTTATATTCGGTTACATCGAGTTGCAACCAAACAAAATTAGCGAGTTCAGATTGAACGGTTGAATTTGCAAACGTTAAATGTTCGAACTCTTTGCAGCCAGAACACCAATCTGCTGTGATATCAAGCATAACGGGTTGCTTGTTATTGATTGCAGTTTCAAATTGTAAATTTAGCTCGGCAATTTTTGACGTTTTATAAAAAGGTAAAACGAGTTCTTTATAACCTTGTGCCAAATAAGTTAAATACCCTGTTGCTATTAACATAACAATCACGATAACACTGGAGAACTTACGGTTTTGTTTTTTGAAATATAAAACCGAAAAATAGATGGCGCACAACAAGGTTAATCCTGTCGCTAACCACAAAATAATATGTTCAGCTAAAAAGCGTGAAGCTAACGTTAATGGCACGGCAAGCAAAATAAAAGCAAATAGTTTTTTTACATTTTCCATCCAGCCGCCGGCTTTAGGTAACCATTTACCACTACTTGCGCCAATAATTAACAAAGGCAATCCCATACCAAGAGATAAAATATAGAGGGTAATAAAACCAAATAGGGCGTCACCGGTTTGAGCTACATAAAGCAATGCACCTGAAAGGGGAGCCGTAGTACAAGGTGAGGCGATTAAGCCTGATAAAACCCCCATTATTAAAGCGCCACGTAAACTGCCTTGCTTTTGTGATTGGCTTTTAGAATTTAACTTATTTACCCAACTACTGGGCAGCTGCAATTCGTATAAGCCAAACATAGCACCTGCAAGTGCGATAAAAATAATGGACAGTGTAATGAGCATGGCGTCGCTTTGTAAAATGGCATGAAAGCTAGCGCCTGCCAGTGCTGCCGCTAAACCGAGCAAGGCATAGGTCAACGCCATGCCTTGAACAAAAACCACCGATAGTGCAAAGGCGCGTTTGTTAGTCAGCTTTTCTTGGCCAACCAAAATACTTGATAGAATAGGGTACATCGGAAAAACACACGGGGTTAATGCTAAGCCTATACCGAGCACAAAAAAGACTAATAAAATCGTATACCAATTTTGTTTTTGTAAAAAATTATTTAAATCTGATTCACTGTTTTGTATGTCATTTATTGATATGTTTTTTGCTGTATTGGTATTTATTTCATTTAAAAATATCGTTTTAATACTGGGTGGATAACACAAACCCGCTTCAGCACAGCCCTGATAAGCGACTTTTATTTCACCGTTACTTAATGCAAAGTTAAGCGGTAAATTTAAAGTGAATTGTTGTTTAAAAATTTCGGTTTCACCAAAATATTCATCTTGATAAAGTATACCCACAGGTAAATTAATAACACCTATACTGGCGCTTTCTGCTTTAAACTTGAATTGCTTTTTATATAAATAATAACCTTCAGCGATGGTAAATTTAATAGTGACTGCCGATTCAGTTTGTTGATACTCAAAAGCGAAGGCTTGGTCGATATCTAAAAACTCGGGTTCATCATCTAATATATCCAAGCTTAAACTGGTGCTATTTGATAAAGAGGGGAGCGGCTCTTCCAAATCTGAAGCGGAAGAAATGGAAATGCTCATTAAGTTTAATAAAAATAGAAAGCTAATCGCAAGCGAGAAAGGTTTACGCATAAGTGTGTGATCCACATGTTTAGAATTTAAGTTGTTAAAATTAGGGAATCAATCGTTCCCTGTTTTATTTAAAATTGAGATATTTCATTAGTTAGTTTTTTGTTTTCACTCATTTCTCATTAACCAGCGGTAGAATCAACTTTATTGATTAATTCGTACAGCTTATCTTAGTATGATAAATTTAAACGCTACTCATCACTTCAATGCACAATACAACACGATAAAATGTGAAAATAAGGCTATCGTTGTCATATTATGTCATGTAAACTGGTTTCAGATATTTAAATAAGACCTTAATTGATCATTATTTATTACAAACTTATTTTGCCGTTGTCGTCTATATACTAACGTGTTTAGCAAAATAAGATATTAACGCTTCTAACTTAAAGGAACATTAAATGTTTGCTCGATTGTTTATATTATTTGCTGTTATGCCTATTGTTGAAATTGCACTTTTATTAGAAGTGGGTGAAATGATTGGTGGATGGATTACCGTATTCATCGTTATTTTAACTGCTTTTATAGGCGCTAAACTTGTTCGAGAACAAGGTATTTCAACGCTTCAAAACCTACAAAAGCAAACCGCAACGGGCCAATTGCCGGCCGAAACTATGGTTGAAGGTTTAATGCTATTGGTAGCGGGCGTGTTGCTGGTTACCCCTGGTTTTGTAACCGATATCATTGGTTTTTTACTAACGATACCTTTAACACGTAAACCTATCGCCGCAATCGTTTATGCTAAAATTAAAGATAAAATTGTTGCTCAATCGGCTCAATCGGCTCATTCGGCTGGGTTTTCATCTGCGCAATCTTTTCATTATTCAACTCAACCTTCATCTTCACAAGCCCATGTTTCTCAAAATAATGCAAGTGGTGGTAATGTAATTGAAGGTGAATACGAACGTAAAAATGATTAATCATTTCATTGAGTAAACAGATCATTTTCATAAACAGAGTAATTTATTAATTACTCTGTTCTCATTTTTCACCTCATATCTAATAATACTCACCACTTCCAGCCAAACTCAAATCACGGGTTAAACTCATATTCATTCTCTGAATTGTTATCTAATTAAACCTCAATTCAAATAAAAGATTAAAAAAGCAAAAAAAATCACTTTTTGCACTTGTAATAATTTTTGCTAACCCCAGATACTGTTCCAACAAAGATATTGATAACGTTACTTTTAACGTTGTCTTTTTTAACTCTAATAACATTGCTCTTAGGAGAATAAGATAATGGCAATTCGTCCTCTACATGATCGCGTGATCGTAAAGCGTTTAGAAGAAGAAACTAAATCAGCTGGCGGTATCGTATTAACAGGCAGCGCTGCAGAAAAATCATCTAAAGGTGAAGTTATCGCTGTTGGTAATGGTCGTGTTCTTGAAAATGGTTCACGTCAAGCATTAGAAGTAAACGTTGGTGATACCGTATTATTTGGTGCTTACATCGAAAAAGCTGAAAAAGTTGACGGTTCAGAAGTATTAATCATGAAAGAAGAAAATATTCTAGGTGTTGTTGAATAATTAACGCTTTGCTCTTTAGTTTGTATTTACAAACCTCCAAAGCAAATTATCAACCTTGAATAAATTGACTTTAAAAATAATCAGAATTTAGGATTTATAAATCATGGCAGCAAAAGAAGTAAAATTTGGTAACGACGCGCGCATCAAAATGTTAGCGGGTGTAAATGTTTTAGCGGATGCAGTAAAAGTAACATTAGGTCCAAAAGGCCGTAACGTTGTTTTAGATAAATCATTTGGCGCACCAACAATCACTAAAGATGGTGTATCAGTTGCGAAAGAAATCGAATTAGAAGATAAATTCGAAAATATGGGCGCACAAATGGTTAAAGAAGTCGCGTCTAAAGCAAATGATGAAGCGGGTGACGGTACAACGACTGCAACTGTGTTAGCACAAGCGCTTATCAATGAAGGCCTTAAAGCCGTTGCGGCAGGCATGAACCCGATGGACCTTAAACGTGGTATCGATAAAGCGGTTATTGCCGCGGTTACCGAGCTTAAAGCTATCTCAGTACCATGTGCTGATACGAAAGCAATTGCTCAAGTAGGTACTATCTCAGCTAACTCTGACTCAGAAATTGGCGAAATCATTGCAAATGCAATGGAAAAAGTGGGTAAAGAAGGTGTTATTACGGTTGAAGAAGGTCAAGCGCTAGAAAACGAACTTGACGTTGTTGAAGGTATGCAATTCGACCGTGGTTATTTATCACCCTATTTCATCAACAGCCCAGAAAACGGTACCGTTGAATTAGAAAGCCCGTTCATTTTATTAGTTGATAAAAAAATCTCTAATATCCGTGAATTATTGCCAACACTTGAAGGTGTTGCAAAAGCAGGCAAGCCATTATTAATTATTGCTGAAGATGTTGAAGGCGAAGCCTTAGCAACATTAGTTGTTAATAACATGCGTGGTATTGTTAAAGTTGCAGCGGTTAAAGCGCCAGGATTTGGTGACCGTCGTAAAGCGATGTTACAAGACATTGCAACATTAACTTCAGGTACGGTTATTTCTGAAGAAATTGGTTTAGACATCGAAAAAGTAACACTAGAAGACTTAGGCCAAGCTAAGCGTGTTGTTATCACTAAAGACAACACAACTATCATTGACGGTGTTGGCGAAGAAGATGCAATCCAAGGTCGTGTAAATCAAATTCGTGGCCAAATTGAAGAATCAACTTCAGAGTATGACAAAGAAAAACTTCAAGAGCGTTTAGCTAAATTAGCTGGCGGTGTTGCAGTAATCAAAGTGGGCGCAGCCACTGAAATTGAAATGAAAGAAAAGAAAATGCGTGTTGAAGATGCATTACACGCAACTCGTGCGGCCGTAGAAGAAGGTGTTGTACCGGGCGGTGGTGTTGCGCTTGTTCGTGCGGCTTCAAAAATCACTGAGTTAACAGGCGAGAACGAAGACCAAACTCATGGTATTCAAGTTGCGTTACGCGCGATGGAAGCTCCTATGCGTCAAATCGTAAGCAATGCAGGTGAAGAAGCCTCTGTTGTTGTTAACAACATCAAAAACAAAGATGAAGCTAACTTTGGTTACAATGCGGGTAACGACACATACGGCAACATGATTGAAATGGGTATTTTAGATCCAACTAAAGTAACTCGTTCAGCATTACAATTCGCATCATCTGTTGCATCATTAATGATCACTACAGAAGCCATGATTGCTGACATCCCTCAAGATGCAGCTCCAGCTGGTGGCGCTCCTGATATGGGCGGCATGGGTGGAATGGGCGGAATGGGCGGCATGATGTAAGCTAGCCTAGCTCACAAGCTAATTATAGAAAGCCCGAGTAGAGATACTCGGGCTTTTTTGTTTGTAGACTAGATGTTCTCGATAACGCGTTGAGCCAATGACATGTGCGTACCTCAGGAATTAAAGTCATGGATATGCAGGGTTTATTTAAGGTGACTGCCAGGCACAAACGGAATAATTTTGGTAAAGCTCAGATGAAATTTATAATGCAAGGTTCAAGACGCGACCACTGAATTCGTAAAAATTAATATATATTTGGCACTGCTTTGGATGAGGTTGTACCAACGCTGTATTTTTCAAGAATTGCAACAAAAGGTTTTTCGAAACGATGTTACTAAATAAAATTAAGCTACTAAAAATCACATTACCATTATTGACCTGTTGCTTATTCTTTGTTTCGATTCAATATATGCATGATAAAGAAAATTGGATTTTGTTATGTTGGATGGGATGTAATGTTTTTACTCAGGGTTTTGTTTTTATCCTATCTTTAATTGAAGGTAGTTACTTTAAAATGATAGGGTTGATTGGATATAATTTTTTAGTATCTTCTATCGTTGTCACTTCTGCTATTTGGTTTTTTGAATTTGCTGAGCTTGGACATTTCTTTATGATCAGTCAGTACACTTTAGTAATATCGTTGATAATACCATCAAGCTTTTGGTTTTTGATTACATTTTTTAGATGGCTGATTGGTTCAGGGGCTATAAGTAAAAATGGCAGCAATTAAAAAAACCTTGCAATATAAGTGGGTATGTCGGGTTTAATGGGTTTGTAGGGGGTATATGGGGCGCAACAGTGGGAGGAGGGCTATGGAATGGTAGTAAAGCAAATATTTGTGGGAAATAAAAAATTATTTGTTGATTACTGTTTGACCATGTTGGTGAGTATTCTTTGTACTCAGCTAGTTTGGCAAGATGTTGTTAATTCTTTGTACCTTTTGCCTGGAGTATTGGCTTTTGGAATAAGTTCTGCAACTAGACGTGGCTCTAGTTATCTCCATAGCTGGATAAGCTTTTCAGGCTATAGTGTTTTAGCTAATTTAGGTCTTTCAATATTCATAACTGCATTCTATTTAAATGCATCTGCTGTGGCGTTTATTCCTTATACACTTGCAGTATTGTTGCCAATTCAGGCGATGTTTATTATATCGTTCAAGCTCAGTGTTCGAAGTGAAAACTAATAATAACCCCATGTGGTAAGTCTTTTAAAACTCATTCGAAGGTTGTCTCTTAGGCTAAAAGAAATTCATATGTAGGTACTTAAGCTCACTTATTAATCAATCCCGTTATTCTCAACCAAGGATGTAACACCGAATTGATATAGCCCATCTTTCAAATCTCGCTTGGGGTGGGCGCGTGGACATAGCTTTGATATTAGTTCTACGCATTCCTCCACTGCTATCGCTACTGCATGATGTTGACTCAGTTTATTAACTAACAGTGATAGCCATGTTGGTGCAGACCTCGCCACTTTTTGTGTCGATATCCATAAAGATTTTAATGCCTCCGTTGCAAATGCCATCATCCTTTTTAGTAACACTGTGATGAAGCTGGCATAGATTAAGGTACAAACAATAGGCTCTTTTTGTGTGCTGAATTTTTTAAGGTTGCAATACGATTTTAGCTCTTTGAACAATAACTCAATTTGCCACCTTAGTCGGTATAATTCGACAATATCTGAAGCGGGAATGGTCTCTCTAGGCAAATTAGTTACCAAGTAGCCAATCCGCTTTTTCTTTTTATACCAAAACGCTATTACTCTGTATTTAAATGGGTTTTTATCCCACTGAGCCGTTAAATCTATTATCGTGTTTTTGTCCTTCAGCTGTAA
>NZ_QMED01000044.1 GCF_003286125.1 Algibacillus agarilyticus | reverse complement strand
GTGTTACCAACAATGCAAAACTGATCCACTTCAACAGTTGAATTCTGATCCACTTGTTTTCACTATTGTGCCTTTTCGGAGGCACCTTGATCACAAAAGAAGAACTTATGAAAATTCAGATTCTGCACCAACAAGGCCTTTCTCAACGGGCCATTGCTAAACAACTCGGGATATCACGCAATACCGTTAAACGTTATTTGCGCATGCAAGTTGATTCGCCAGCTTATTCTGCTCGGCCGAAAACGACTTCATTACTCGATCTCTATAAACCGTTTCTTCATTCACGTATTGCACAAGCCAAGCCTGTGCACTTATCGGGCGTTGTTCTATTTCGAGAGCTCAAAGAATTAGGCTACTGTGGTGGTTTATCGCTATTACGTCAGTATTTATATGCATATCGTGGTAAGCCGTCCCCAACGGAGACTGTTCGATTTGAAACCCAACCAGGTAAGCAGATGCAGGTAGATTGGGGGCAAATGCGCGGGGGCAAGTTCCCGATACATGCCTTTATCGCTGTGCTGGGTTATAGCCGCGTTATGATGGTCGTCTTTACCGATAATATGCGTTACGACACGCTTGAGCAGTGCCACCGTTTAACCTTTGACTATTTTCAAGGTGTGCCACAAGAAGCATTGTATGACAATATGAAAACGGTCGTGATTGAGCGTGACGCTTATGGTGAAGGGCAACATAAACTCAACCAAGCTTTTTACCAATTTGCTAAAAGCATGGGATTTATACCTAAGCTCTGCCAACCTTACCGACCACAAACTAAAGGTAAGGTTGAGCGTATGGTCCGTTATGTTCGCGATAATTTTTTCAGACCACTCAATACCAAATTGGAGGCTATAGGAGAAACGTTAGATGTCATGACCGCCAATGCCGAAGTTATGTTATGGCTTGATACAGTGGCTCATCAACGCATTCACGATACCACCAAACAAAAACCAGCGAACCGCTTGATTGAAGAACGACTCGCTTTACAGTCTTTGCCACCAACACTGCTTCCAGTAGTCACGTCCCTTGCGCCTGACGTGCCTCTGCATTCAGCATTAACGGCGTTAAATGAACAGCCATTACACCACCCCCTTAGTATTTACGACCAATTGTCGGAGGCGATATGAACCTGCAATTATCACGTATAAATGAACTCACCTTGGTGTTACAGTTAGCTGGTATTGATGCCAATGCGTGTGATTTAGCTCAGCAAGCGGCCAAAGAGGAATGGGATTACCTCACTTTTTTAGAACAGGTGTTGCAATGTGAAAAACGTGCACGGCATCAGCGTAAACAGCATATGTTTACGCGCATGGCGGGGTTCCCTAGCCTGAAAACCTTAGAGGATTTCGATTATCAATTCGCAACAGGCGTCCCCAAAAAGCAAGTCATGGAATTAGCATCGCTCTCCTTTATCGAGAGACAAGAGAATGTGGTGATGTTGGGACCTTCAGGTGTTGGCAAAACTCATATCGCAGTTGCGCTAGGTTATAAAGCCGTTCAAGCAGGGATAAAAACGCGCTTTATCAGTGCTTCAGATTTGATCCTACAACTGGTCACCGCGCAACGGCAAGATAACTATAAACAAGTAATGCAACGCTCGGTAATTGCGCCAAGGTTACTGATAATTGATGAGATCGGGTACCTTCCATTCAGTGCCCACGAAGCCAAATTGTTATTCGAGGTGATCGCCAAACGATATGAAAAAGGGTCAGTAATTTTAACTAGCAACTTGCCATTTGGACAATGGGGGCAGGTATTTGCAGACGATACAGCGCTGACATCTGCAATGTTAGATAGGGTATTGCACCATTCGCACATTATTCAAATCAAAGGAGATAGCTATCGAATAAAGGAAAAGAAACAAGCTGGTTTAATGGATAAACCAAAGGATTAGTGGATCACTTTTCGATTGTTGGGGTGGATCACTATTCAATTGTTGTTGACACAAGGGTGTAATTGGCTCGTTATCAATTGGGTTGAATATTTAGCTTATTTGTATGTCATTAATGAATTTTAAATGCTTGGTTCACCTCTGTGTATTCGTTACTATAGCCAAAACGTTTTAAATTATTTAAGTTAACGTTATTACGATTCGGAGCATTCCTTGAAGCAATTGTTACATTTGATTCAATCTCAATGGTTACTATTCACCATTATAATAATCTTACCAATCTCGATTTTGTCTTTATATCCAGTTGATAATCTGCCTTCGGTTCCGGGTTCTGATAAAACGCATCATTTTATTGCTTATGGCGCTTTGGCTTTTCCTGTGGCATTGGCTAGACCCAATAAATGGTTAATTATCACACTGTTTTTATTAGGTTATAGTGGGGTTATTGAGCTCATTCAGCCTTATGTTAATCGCTATGGTGAGTGGCTAGATTTAGGCGCAAACGGTTTGGGGCTTGTGTTTGGAATTGGGTTAGCTTCTTTTGCTCGCTGGGCTGTTTTAAAACAAAAATTATTATGAATAACCCTACCTAAATAATACCAATCGTTGTTAATGAACAACCACCTGAGTGGTTTAAATTAATTATTAACGGTGATTGCTTTATTTGGTTTTTGCTTACCCTTTATGATTAGCCGATAGTATACGAGTTCAAACATAATTATTTTGTGTTCTCGTTTATATTCATTAATTTAAATTTAATTGTGTGCATTATTATCTTGTAATTCATAAGTTACATTGGTTAGTATTATGTAACCGGTTACTTTTTGTGTTAATGGGTTTTATTTTTAGAATATAATATATTGTAAAATAAATCTTTATTATCATAATTATCTCAAAATCTATATGTAACCGGTTACTTA
Organism: Algibacillus agarilyticus; assembly: GCF_003286125.1. Taxonomy (GTDB): domain Bacteria; phylum Pseudomonadota; class Gammaproteobacteria; order Enterobacterales; family Alteromonadaceae; genus Algibacillus; species Algibacillus agarilyticus. The sequence goes on along the minus strand of NZ_QMED01000044.1, from coordinate 25,620 downwards.
TTATAATAAATACAACTTAGATACTTAAGAAGGACAAACACATGTTTAACCGTAAATTTAGCAAAACGCTTCTTGCGTCTAGTATTGCTTCATCGTTGTTGATTAGTTTATCAACAACGGCTGTTGCCGCTGACGAGGCTGCTGTTGACGAAGCAGATGGGATGGAAGTGATTCAAATTCGAGGTATTCGAGGTTCACAAGTTCGGTCAATTAATAACAAGCGTTTTGCAACAAGCGTCATCGATTCTATTTCGGCAGAAGACATCGGTAAATTACCCGATGCAACCATTGCTGATTCACTACAACGTATAACGGGTGTGCAAATACGCCGTACGGCAGGTGAAGGGTCATCTGTTAATATTCGTGGTATGGCGCAAGTACTTACTCAATTAAATGGTGAGTCATATATGGCTGCGGGTGCTGTGACGAGTATTCAGCCTGATTTTGGTGATATTCCATCTCAGTTATTTAAAGGCGCTGATGTAATGAAATCTACTGATGCCAGCACATTAGGTGGTGGTATTACCGGTGTGGTTAATTTACAAACTTTACGCCCATTTGACTTAGAAGAAGGTTACACCGTCACGGGTGCAGTTGAATCTCATTATGGGGCTGATACCCAAGAAGTTGAGCCTGCTTTTAACTTATTAGCGGGTTGGAATAGCGGTAAGTCAGGTGCACTATTATCGGTTGCCTTTTCAGATGTTACGTTAGGTAATTATTATAACGGCATGGCTGGCGGTGGTTCAGATGCGGGTTGGTCTGGTATGCCAACAGAAGCCGGCGCAGCCGGAGATAACTGGAACTACAACGGTACCGATGTTAATGGCGATGGTGATTTAGATGACCGTTTTATCTCTTATCAAGGTCATACGGCTTATAATCGAACAACCAGTCGGGAACGTTTAGGCGTTAACTTATCGTTTAATCATGATTTTGGCGAAGGTTTAATTTTAACATCAGATGTATTTTTTACGGATTTAACTGAAGTTGAAGCGGCTGCCGGTGCCTCTATTTCTGATAAATGGCAACAATGGGGATGGGGTAAACCTGGTATATCAAGAGAAACAGGTGCCGAAGGTATTAGCTCGACACAGCAATATATTGGGACGGGACGTCGCTTAAAATCGTATTCAAATATTCGCGTTTTTGAAAAAGAATCAAAAAATGTCAATGTTGAGCTTAGCTACGATAATGGCAGTGCATTTACTTTTACAGCCCGTGCCATTTATGGCGAAGCCGAAGACAACAATATTAACAGTTACGCTGATGCAGACATGGCCAATGGTAGTCAGTGGGGGGTTGAGTTCCAAGATTATCCGGAAGGTAACTTAGCAACAAACCCTGGTGGTTATGCAGGTTTACAAACCATCACGGTTGATTATCGTGGCGAACACCCTCATTGGTCGGGTGTACCAACCGATGTAACAAGCAATATTAATAGCTATGGCATTGGCGCGTTAACGTCTGAAAACAATTACGACCGTGAAGGCGATATGGCGATTTTACGTTTTGATGGTAAATATGATTTAGAAAACAGTCTGGTTACGTCTATCGAATCGGGTGCGCGTTTTAGCCAACGTTCAGCGAGCAATACACAATATCATTTATTGGGTACGTTTGGCCCTGATAACTGTAAAGTGCGTTGGAAGGCAACAGATGTTGATTTAAATAACGACTCATGTAGTTGGACTAATGGCGATACCACCTATACTGCCGGTAAGCCGCTTGCGTTATCTAGTTTTGGTAACGCCGCTATCGAAATTAGTGATTTTGGCCCTGCAACGGGGATCCCTAACCTGTACGCGCTAGACCCACTAGCCATGCAAGATGTTGTTGGTTTTCATAATACTTATTATCCGGGTAATGTAGAGGGAGTGATCCCGGGGCAAAGCTACAACGTTGATGTAGATGAAACGTCATTTTATGCTCAAGCTAATTTTGAAACCGACATTGCCAATATGCCATTAACGGGTAACTTGGGTGCACGTTATATCAAAACGGATTTGTCTATTACTCAAAATATCGTTGGCGCTTCATTACCGTATGGTGCGGGCCAAGTCGATGAAGGTGATAGCGTGACGCCACGTGATTACAGTGATTTTTTACCGGCATTGAACTTAGCATTAGCCGTAAATGATGAAATGTTAATTCGTTTTGCTTATTCAAAAACCATGTCTTCACTCGATTTAGATCAATGGGGTGGTGGTTTAGCGCCTACCTATGCTATCAACTCAGATACCGGTGTGTTTGAGATCATTTCAGCTAGCTCAAATGGCAACCCTGATCTCGATCCATGGCGTGCAAGTAACCTCGACTTATCATTTGAATATTACACCGGTGAAGCCAGTATGTTCAGTCTTGGTTTATTTAAAGTGGATATTGATAGCTTTATTGAACGCGGTTCGGTTGATGCTGAATTACCAGATCAAGATGGTGTTGTGCGTAGAACTACATCGGTACAAACGAATGTTCAAGGTGAAGGCGGTACGCTCGAAGGGGTTGAAGTCGCGTTAAAACAAGCCTTTAGCGATATCAGTGTATTAAAAGACGGTTTATTAACAAACTTTGGTATTGAAGCTAACTATACGTATTCGCCCAGTGATTCTGGTGAAAAAGATTTAGATGGTAATAAAATACCGTTTATTGACAACTCAGAAAATCAATATAATTTAATCGCATGGTACGAAGCCGACAAGCTACAAGCCCGTATCGCGTATAATTATCGGGGTGAACGAGCAGCAGCCTTTAATCAAGTTTGGGGCACTGAAGGTTTAACTTTATATCAAGATGCGACCGCGTATGTAGATGCATCGGTCAGTTATGATATCAACGAAAATCTAACCGTATACTTGAACGGGAGTAACTTAACCGGTGAGTTTGAAGAATACTATTTGCAATGGAACGATCAAAAAGCATGGCAAAATGTATATGAAGCACGCTATACCGTGGGTGTGCGCGGACGTTTATAATAGATTTAAGCCTATAATAGAAAAACATTAAGACCAGCCGCTACCTTGTTAGCGGCTTTTTAGTTTTCTAACCCGATAACCCGTGTGATTGCTACTAGCCATCGTTACGACTATAAAATGCGCTTTCTTTTGTAATCATCGTATTAGATTGTGTGTCTTTGATATTAAATGAAAAATTATTAACCCGTTTAGGTTGTGGTTGTAGGCTCTCGAGTGTTATCGAAATAACTTTTAACGCATTGGGTTGTATCGTCACGATTGATCCGCCAACAATATTAATATTGTGTAAGCCGGTTAACGTGATTTCATACCGCTTTTGCGATGCCGATTTATTTCTAATTTTAAACAAATATGTATTCTCGACTTTACCGGCATGGTTAATGTTATAAAGCGCTTGCCTGTCTCGTAGAATATTCACATCGTAACTTTGCCAACTAACAGCCCAAACCATCATGGCGATTAAGGTTAATATAACGGCAACCCCATATGAAATATGTTTTTTTATGTTGCTGTTATTGAGTTGTTGTGCGGTAAAGGCAATTAGGCCTGGTTTATAATTAAACTTTGTCATTGTTGAATTGCATGCATCAACGCATAACCCACAATTAATACATTCATATTGCAAGCCGTTTCTGATATCAATGCCCACTGGGCACACTTGAACACACAGATCACAATCCACACAATCACCTAGTCCTGCGGGTTTCTCTTGGCTTCGTTTTCTTTTACCTCGTTTTTCGCCTCGGGTTGCATCATAGGTTACCAGTTTGGTTGATTGATCAAACATAACCGATTGAAAGCGAGAATAAGGGCACATATGTTGGCACATTTTTTCTTTTATCCAACCGGCATTTATATAAGTGCAAACTGCAAAAAAAACCACCCAATAAGTCGCGGTTGAAGACAATGTATATGTAAAAAAAGGGTAATAGAGTTCATTCACTGGCACAAAGTACGAAATGAACACTAAAGCCGTGAGTAATGAAATACTCAACCAAATAGCGTGTTTAACCGTTTTTTTAGCTAATTTATTCAAGTTTAACGCTTGTTTATCGAGTGCTTTGCTTTGATGGTGAGTGCCTTCAATGCGGCGTTCAACCCAATTAAAAAGCAACATCCATATCGTTTGAGGGCAAGTAAAGCCACACCAAATACGGCCATAAAGATGCGTTAGATAAAACAATAAAAAAGCCGAAAAAATAAGCAGAAGCGAGAATATAACTAAGTCTTGTGGAAAAAGGGTAAAAGCAAAAATATGCATTTGTTGTTGAACTAAATCGATGTATATCGCTTGTCTATTATCGTATTGAATAAACGGTATTAATATAAATAGGGCGATTAACACAAAGGCTAAAGAGCGCCTTATTTGTTGAAATACCCCATGTTGTTCTCGAACATATATTTTTTCATCAGTGTTGTTGGTTTTAAAAATAAGATTTTTGGGTGATAAAGGCGAAGTGCTCATTGTCATGCACCGAGTGATAATAACGTGAATTAGAGTGTAACGAGTTAAACTGTTATTGGTATGCACAAAAAACTAAATTACAATAGGTACAGATTGGGGTTGTTAAAGAGGGTGTATGCGGCAATTTAAATATGAACAATTAGCCGATCAATTAAAAAATTTAATTGATGCAGGGCAGTGGCAAACACATGAAAAAGTCCCTTCAATTAGAACGCTCGCGCAAACTTATCATGTGTCGGTTATTACGGTTCAAAAAGCCCTTCACACGCTTGAAGCCAGAAACATTTTATGGGTTAAAAACAAATCGGGCTACTATGTTAATGCCCCGCAACAAGACCCGCTTAGTACGGTTAAAAACCGAATTAGTCAGCCTAAACTGGTGAATGTGCCTGATGTTTTTTATGAAATAATGGAGCGGGGTGCCGCGTTTGATATTTCGCCTCAAAAAGTTGAAAGCTCAAAAAATGCCAATAGTTTATTACTACTTAATCGTCATATAAGTCGTGCATTGCGCCATGAAGCGCAACATAACGCACTCTATTATTCTGAACCTTCGGGCGATAAATTATTGCGACAGCAAATGAGTAAGCATTACCGAAAACGAAATGTGATCAGCGATACAAACGATATTTGTGTTACATCGGGTTGCCAAAATAGTTTATTTTTAGCCTTAATGGCCACGTGTAAACCGGGTGATATTGTTGCGATTGAAAGTCCTGCTTTTTATGGTTTACTGCAATTACTACAACACCTGCAATTAAAAGTGGTTGAGCTACCCAGTTCGTTTACAACGGGGTTGAGTGTGGCGTCTTTTAACAAGGCAATTGAAACTTGGCATGTAAACGTTTGTATATTAACCGTTAATTTTGCAACGCCGACTGGGGCATTAATGCCTAGCCGAGATAAACAAGAAATTGTGGCGTTAGCGCATAAGCACAACATTACGCTCATTGAAGACGATATTTATGGCGACCTGGGTTTTCATTCAACTGTTGAGCCATTAAAAACGTATGACACGCATGACAACGTTATATTATGTAGCTCTTTTTCAAAGTCATTGTCACGAGATTTACGCATAGGCTGGATCATTAGCAAAAGGCATTATAAAAAAATAGCGCACCTCAAATTGATTTATCAATTATCGACTAGTCAGGCAACCCAAAAAGGCTTAACCAGTTTTATGGCCGAAGGGCATTTTGAACGTCATTTACATCAATTTCGTAAAACATTGTTAATTCAACAAAAACAATTGATTGATGCTATTCAAACTTATTGGCATTTTGCGGTTCGGTATACGGTGCCTGACGGTGGGTTGAGTATTTGGATTGAATTGCCTGAATGCATCAATACGTTGTTGTTATATAACCGAGCCATAACCGATAACATTGTCATTACACCGGGAGGCTTATTTACGGCGGAAGATAAATTTTCGAATTTTATTCGATTAAGCTTTGCACATCCGACTACCGGAAAACGATTAAAGGCGTTGATTAAACTAGGCGTATTATGCGAAAACATAATAACCAAGCGTGTTAGCTAGGGCGTGTTTATCTTAGCAGGCATCGATAATGTGTTGTTTTTATTTGTAGGTTGCTATGCGTGAAAGGCATGGCAACCTTCTCGTATTCTCGTTCAATCATCTATACTCAAGTTAATTGGGTAGATTCAAAACCAAGTTGCTTACAAAATATGGCGTTATTTTGTCTAATTTAACGTGATTTTTAACTTAAAACGATAATTTAGAGCGTTTGCTCGGTCCAAAATATTTACCGTTTTTAATTTGCCAATAAATGCTATCAGCTTCTTTTTTTGCTTGTTTTTCTTCTTCTTGGCTCAAGCTACGTTTGTCGATATTCATGCTTTTTTGCGCATCTAGATGTCCGTTATAGGCGGCGACTGTATTCCAAATATAAGAATCTTTTATGCTCTTTTTTATGCCTTTACCTTCGTAATACATTAATGCCAAATTAAATTGGGCTGAGCTGCTGTTGTTAGATGCCGCTTTTACATACCAATCAAAGGCTTGGTTATAATCTTGCCTTACACCTTGGCCGTTACTGTAAAACACGCCTAAATTAAATTGTGCGGCAACAATATCTTTTTGTGCTGCGCGTTTATACCAGTAATGGGCTTTTGTTAAATCAGGCGCAACACCTATGCCATTTTGGTATATAACCCCCATCTTAAATATGGCTTCAGGCAATTCTTTTTCGGCGGCTTGATTATATAGGGCTAACGCTTTTTTCTGATCTTTTACAACGCCTAAGCCTTTTTCAAATAACTCGGCTAAGTGATACATACCCGGTGCATAGTTTTGCTCAACTAAGGTTTCAAATTCAATACGTGCTGTTTTAAAGTCGCCAAAATTAGCGGCATGTATGCCTTTTTCTAAATCGGCTAAAACCGGACTTGAGAGAAGTAAAAAGCAAAGTGCAGCTGAAAACGTTTGTTTTAATATCATAAGGTAAAAAGCGTTATTAAATAAAAAAGTATATTACCGTGCCTGCGATGATCTGGCTAGATTAGATATTTTTGATTTAAGATAAATTTATACCGGTTTAATGAAGTTGGATCGTTAAATGTAAATGTGATTTAACCCATTTGTTAATTTACATAACGCATAAACTGTATAACAATATATTTATTCAATATAAGTCAATAGTAATCTATTATGGTTTTTAGTAGTCTTTATGTTTCATTTTAAACATTCTAAACTTTGGCTAACGAGCCAGAGAGTCAACATGAGACCACTAAATTGTATAACTAAACAACCACAACGTACTGTGCCCTTAACTTAATTAGTTGGCCTAAACTTAAATGAGTTTTTTTTGCCTTATGTTGAAATGATTTGAGTATATACCGTTACAAAAGGTATATACGTTTATGTGTGATCTGGGGGGTGTTTTATGCAAAATCAGTATGTAACCCAACTTAATAACAAGAGAAGACCGGAATAATGATGCTTATTAAAACGAGATGTACAAAAAAATACGGTGCATTACTATTGGCTTTAATGCTTGGGGCCTGTACCGGTAGTCAGTCTACTGCACCGTCGATAATAGAAGCTGCCGTGCCAATGGCTCCGGTTAAATTAACCGTGGGCGAAGGGTTTAATGAACCGCTTGGTTATTATGAGCAACAACCGCGTTTTTCGTGGCAAATTTCAGATAAAAGCGCACTAAACACGCAAACCGCTTATCAAATTCAAGTTGCTGCCCAACCCATTTTATTGGGCTCTCAAAAACAACTTTGGGATAGCGAAAAAGTCACGTCAAATGCAACGTCTTGGGTTAAATACCAAGGTAAATCACTTGATTCTAGGCAACGTGTATATTGGCGTGTGCGCCATTGGGGGCTAAATGATTCTGTGTCTGATTGGAGCTTACCTAAAACGCTAGAGTTAGGGTTGTTAAACAATCATGATTGGCAAGCACAATGGATTGGTCATCCAGATACGGCGCTTAATCAAAAACCATCTCAAGCTCGGTTAGCCACACCTCAATATTTACGTAAAAGCTTTACGGTTACCGGTGATGTTGTAAAAGCTCGGCTTTACATCAGTGCAAAAGGCTTGTTTAAACCGTTTATTAATAATGCACCGGTGTCGAATAACGATGTAATGACACCCGGCTGGACACCTTATGCAAAGCGAATTGAATCGTTAACGTATGACTTAACGGATCAATTGGTTGCCGGTGAAAACGTAATAGCCGCCAGTTTAGCGGGCGGTTGGTATGCGGGTAGAGCATTTGACCAATTTGAAAAAGATCACAAAAAACCGGCACGTTTACTCGCCCAGGTTGAAATTACGTATGCCAACGGCCAAAAACAAATAATACCCACCGACACCTCATGGACCGCATCATTAAACGGGCCGATCCGCTTTGCCAGTATTTATGACGGTGAACGCTATGATCAATCAATGGAAATGTCAGGTTGGAAAAACAAAAACTTTAACGAAAAAGGTTGGCAGCCGGTTGTTGCAGAACCGCTTGATAAAAAGGTAGCGATCGCACCCAAACGTCATGAACCCATCCGTATTACAGAACAATTACCGGTTAAAAACATTGTGAGCGTTAATAACGACCGTGTTGTATTCGATTTTGGTCAAAACATGGTGGGTGTGCCTAAAATAAACATACCGGTTGTGGCAGGCCAAGAAGTTAAAATTCGCTTTGCAGAAGCATTACATAAAGGTGAGTTTTATACCGATAATTACCGAACGGCAAAATCAACCGATTATTACCTGCCAAACGTAACGGGTGTGATTGAATATCAACCGACTTTTACTTATCACGGTTATCGATACATCGAAATAACCGGTTTTGATACACACTATATGCCCAATAAATCATGGGCGACGGCACTAGTTCAACATTCTGATATGAAGCTACATGCTAGCTTTGAAAGCTCGCACCCTAAGTTAAACAAGTTGTCTGAGAATATTGTATGGGGCATGAGAAGTAACTTTTTTGATATTCCGCTTGATTGCCCACAACGCGACGAGCGCTTAGGTTGGACAGGGGATGCACAAGTTTTTGCCACGCCTTCAATGTACATGGGTGATGTATACGGTTTTTGGTCGGCTTGGCTACAGAGTATTCGTGAAGAGCAAAAAAGTGATGGCAAAGTGCCTTTATATATTCCTTTTGTTGACTGGAAAATAAAATGGACATCATCAGGTTGGGGCGATGTCGCCACCATTATTCCTTGGGAGCTATACACAGTTACGGGTGATAAAACGATCCTGGCTGATAATTATGACATGATGCAAGGTTGGGTTAATTACCACAAGAAAAAGAGTGATAAGTTAATCTCTACAATGATGACTTTTGGCGATTGGCTTCAACCTTATCCGGTTATCACTAAAGAAGGTGATAAGGGTAATCGTGGGAACACTGATTTTAGTTTAATTGGTACGGCTTATTTTGCGCATTCGGTTGCGTTAACCAAAAATGCGGCCGAAGTGTTAAATAAAGTTGATGATGTTAACGCGTTAAATGAATTACACACGCAAATAAAACAAGCTTTTAATCAGCACTTTTTTGATGATCAACTTAACCTAAAACAAGGCATAGAAACGCAAACAACTTACTTGCTCGGTTTAGCGTATCACTTGTTTCCACAAAACAAACGAGAGCTTGCTATAAATAAACTACTGGCTTTGATTAATGATGCTGATTCGCATTTACGTACCGGTTTTTTAGGCACGCCATTATTAACCCAAGTATTGCAAGACGCCGGTCGCAGTGATGTGATTTATGATTTGTTGTTTAAAGAAAGCTACCCTTCATGGTTTTATTCAATTAACAACGGCGCAACCACCACTTGGGAACGCTGGAATTCGTACACACTGAAAGACGGTTTTAACCCACAAGGAATGAACTCATTAAATCACTACGCTTATGGCACAATATCCCGTTGGTTTTATGAAGGTATTTTAGGTATAAAACCAGCTAAAGCAGGGTTTAAAACGATAAATATTGAACCACAGTTTGGTGCTCAATTAAATCAGGCTAAAGGGCGCTATACAACGCCACAAGGTGAGGTTGCAGTGAGTTGGAATACTGAAAACGCCCAACTTATGATGCATGTTGTTATCCCTAAAAATACGGTGGCTAACATTATTTTACCCACCGTTGCCATTACAAAATTAACGGTAAATGGTGAGTTAGCGGCTAACATTGATTTGAATAACTTAGCGCCAGGTGAGTATATTATTCAAGGTAAAATGCAGTAATGGATATGCATTAAATTATAAATAGTTGCTTCACATTATAGTCACATTATAGTGACCTAACACGCTACGGCCTTTTATTATTAAAGGTCGTAGACATTTTAAAGCCGATAAGTCACTGTATTTAATACCTCAATACCCCTCAATCATAACGCTTAATTACAACCCTTTTGCACTCCCTTCTAGTACACTGCAAGTTGTATTGATGATTCTAATCGTTATATGTTCAGTGGTTATTTTAAGCTTCTTTATCCACGCATTGTTGTTAGTTTCTTGATAAATTTGCTATCTTTAAAGCATTGTCATTTCTCTTTATTTTATTTTCCGTTTACAAGCGACTTAGCCTGAGCTTAAAAGTAAAACGAATAAACCTTAGGTATCAAATTAATGCCTTTTAATAACAAAACGAGCCCTAATTCAGCCGGAGATCACACCCGAGAAAGTATGCTGGGCAAAGTTGCTTATGTGCCTCGCGTTATCGGTTGTTTGATGATGGCGCTCATGTTGCTGGCGGCATTTTACCCAACCATGTCTATTGGCGTCATGCTGGCAATATTCTGTAATTGTATTGTGTGGCCGCATGTTGCTCGGTTGCATACTAAATTGATCCCAGATAAACGTTCAGAATTTATTAACCAACATATCGATGCGTTATTTTATGGCCTTTGGTGTGCCGTGGTTGGTTTTCAGCTGTGGTTGGTGTTTGCGTTTCTGCTTGTTAATTCATTAAATAGCTTGATTATGGGGGGCGTTAAAGTTTATCTAAAATGTATGGCCGCGATGGTCATTGGGGCTGGACTGGGTGGAGCCTTGTTTGGTTTCGAATTAATGGAAGAATCGAGTGTTATCTCAAAAATAGCGGCCGCGACGGCAATTTATTTATATTGTATTAATGTGGGCGTATTTAACCGTCAGTTCTCACTTAAAATAAAAAAATCGCGTGACCAAATTAAGCTGCAAAACCAAGCACTAGAAGAAGCCAAAGCTAAAGCAGAAGAAGGTGCACGGGTAAAAAGTGATTTTTTAGCCAATATGAGCCATGAAATTCGAACCCCGATGAATGGTATTTTAGGCACATTACAAATTTTAGAACATCGTCCGTTTGATGAAGACTCCCACAACTTGTTAGCCAAAGCGCTTTATTCTGCTAAATCATTATTAACGATCGTTAACGACATTTTGGATTTTTCTAAAATTGAAGCCAATAAGCTCGCTTTAGAGCTCGAACCTTTTTCGTTATTAGACATAATAGAATCAATCAAATCCGATTTAAACGTTGTGGCTGTTGAATCATCGATTAGCTTTAATGTTGAAATTTGTGATGATTTTGAAGACGGTTGGTTAGGTGATTCAGTTCGCGTTAAGCAGATCATACTTAACCTTGCGTCTAATGCTGTTAAATTTACCGAGCATGGCGGTGTTGAAATCAAGCTTAAATCGACCGTTGTTAATAACCAAAAAGTGATTCAGTTTGATGTTGTTGATACGGGTATAGGCATGAGCCAAGCAGCGCTAGATAACATTTTTGAGCGTTTCTCGCAGGCCGATACGTCAACGACACGTAAATATGGCGGAACGGGGTTAGGTATGCCGATCACGGTTAACCTTGTTCATTTAATGCAAGGCACGATTAATATCGACAGTGTTGAAGGGCAAGGTACGGCGGTGCACGTGATGCTGCCTTTGCAACCAGCAAAATTGGCCTCAACAAGCTCGCTGAAAAACAAAGCCGACATACCCGATTTTAGCCATATTAAGCTGTTGATAGCAGAAGATAATGAAATAAATCAAATTATTATTCAAACCATGTTAGAAAACACCAAGGCCACCATTGATATTGTTGATAATGGCGAGCTAGCTGTTAAAGCCTTTAGTCGTAACGACTACGATTTAGTGTTAATGGATATTCAAATGCCGGTGATGGATGGCATTCAAGCCTTTCTACAAATATCCGCGATTAATCCGCGTGTGCCTGTTATTGCGCTAACCGCCAATGTGATGGCAGAAGATATTAAGCGCTATAAAAAATTAGGCTTTAAACACTATATGGGCAAGCCACTTGATATTGAACTCTTGTATAACACGCTAAGTTCGATTCTTGAGGTAAATAAATCGAGTTAAAAAAAGGCTCAAATAAAAGCCCAAGCAAAAAATTTAAATAAACAGAGTGGGTTTGAATGATTTGCCATTACTGACTCGATAAAGTTGGCAGTACACGTTTTGCAAAGCAAAACGTGTTCGCTTTAAGTACCTTATTTAAAGTGAGTCGCAGACATCCAGTTTGAGCTAAGCGAAAAATATTATGCTTAGCCTGAGCATCAGCCTAAATGTACCTAAATCAATTAAAATGCCCGCAGTATCCTGAAGTCACTTTGGTTTGTGACTCTTTTTATTAAACACGCCCTAGCGTTCAGATTGTTTACAAAAAAGAAAAATAAAATAGAAAAAATCAAAAATAAAAACATCGTTCTCTCGCGTAAAGCGCTAATTTATAAGGTTTTTGTACACTTGGCGCACTATTGACGTAGAAAAGACGTAGTGATGACGTTACTATGCCACGAAAGTTTGTCTAAGATTCACCTCATCAATATGAATTAAAAACACGTGACAGAGAACGTTGAAAACATGAATGATAAAGAATCAACAAGCACCTTGAAAAACACTGATAAGCCCTCTCAACTAGGCAAACGAATTGTTGAGCAACGAGCTAAACAAGGGCTTTCTCAAGAAGCGCTCGCTGATATGAGCGGATTAAGTTTACGTACTATTCAAAGAATAGAAAAAGGGGAAAGTATTCCTCGAGGTGCAACACTTAAAAAGCTCGCGCAAGTATTAACTATCACGGCTGAAGATCTTATTGATGTAGAAACAGACGACGCACCCAATATGCTCGTCCTGATTAATCTATCTCAGTTGGCTTGTTTATTATTTCCGCTGCTCGGTATTCTTGCGCCGTTGATTATCTGGCTTGCGCAGCGCAATCGTATTCAGCAAATCAATGCGTTAGGGGTTCGCATTGTCAATTTTCAAATATTATGGAATTTACTTGTTTTTGCTACCTATGGTGTTGGCCTTTTAGCCATTTTAATCAAGGGTGGTGTTACTCAGCCTATCTTTCACTGCTTTGTGGTCACGATGGCCATCTTATATTTATATGTCATTGTTATAGCGGTCTGGAATACGACACGCAGCCATAAACAGCAAAACTTCTGGTATAAGCCCGTGATCCCGCTGTTGCAATAGCGACTTAATCACGCGGTTTATAACCTAGCTTCAATATAAACCCAACAATTCACGCACTATAAAACCGCTCTGTAAAGCAATAGGGTGCACGACAATGCTGCCTAATTTTTATTATGGGCAATGATTTGCGATCGCGAGAGGATGCAAAATGGCACATTTTTTACTCAATATTCATATTTTAACTGGCGGAATAGGCATATTGGCCGGTTTTATGGCATTAATCTCAACCAAAGGCTCAAGCCTGCATAAAAGCAGTGGCCGACTATTTAGTGTGGCCATGCTGTTCTGCGGGGGCTCGATCATCGGGTTGTTCGGACTAGGGGTAAAAGGCAGTAATATTAGTGATGCCCTAAGTGGACTCACGATCATCTATTTTATTGCCACCGCCTTCAGATCATTAAAGGTTGGCCAGCGATCACTAACTACCCTCGATTACATGTTGTTTGCCGGTGTAATGAGCATTGCACTGGCTAATGTTTATTTAGGCCTTAACGCAAGTAAACTCGCCCTTGAATACCCGCCTGCGCAATATTTTGTAGTCGCGTTCATTCACTTTATTGCGGTTGCCGACGACCTCTATTTACGGTTTAAACGCAGCGTAGGCAAACAATACCGTCTCATTAGGCATAGTTGGCGAATGAGCTTGGTGTTATTCATGGCGAGTGGGGCTTTTTTTCTGGGGCAAATGAAGTTGTTTCCAGCGGTATTAACCGAAAACGCGTTTATCCTTTTTTTTATACCCTCACTGCTTTCTTTATTTTATATGGGTTATTGGCTTGTTCGTTTAAACATCAAAAAAACAAGGAGCTGAGTGCGTAAACGCTTATTCATATTTTTATTTAAGTCGCAAAATTTACACCCAAAAAAGTAATTAACCGTTCAATATAAGAACCAATAAGGAAATAATGATGTTTTATGTTAACCCTATAAAAACAACTAACATTGCGATGGCTCAGTTAAAACACACAATGAGCATATTAGTATGGAGCTGCATTGTGTTGAGTTTTAGTTTAGGCCTAAGCCAAAACGTGAGTGCAGATGATAACCCCCTAGCTGAATTAACACCTAAAGTAACGTCTGAACGAACATCTGAGACAATATCACTCGCCATCTTAAACTATGAAAACAACCAGCTTGTTATAGCAAAACAACACTTTCAAGCAATACTAAACCAGCGCCCGTCTGAAAATGTCGCTTTATATTACCTTGGTCGAATTGCCTACGACCAAGGTGATGCTGAAAACGCAATTTTACACTTGCGCAACGCGCTTGATTTTAAACCGAATACGGCTGACGAGTATTATTGGCTAGCTCGCGCTTATGCTGATCATGCTAGAAGTGCAGGTGCGTTTAAAGGTGCAATATTAGCAAAAAACATAAAAAAGTATGCTGAACGTGCAGTTGAAAGCGACCCTAAAAGCATACACGCTCTGCGTTTACTCATTGATTTTCACCTGTTTGCCCCTTGGATTATCGGTGGCTCTACCGATTCAGCAAAAGAAAACATCGATAAACTGGCTAACGTTTCAGTATTAGATGCAGATATTAAGCGTTTAGCCCTGATGAAGCGATTAGCGCAAACAGATAACGCTTTAAAGGCGGCTAACAAACTGATGCAAACACATTCTACATCGGTTGAAGCACTTCACTTAGCCGGACTAACCTACCAAGAAAACCGTTTATATAATGAGGCTTTTCGATGTTTTGATAAAGCCTTAGCGCTACCGTTAACAGCAGACAGTACTTATTATCTTAACAAAGTTAAATATCGATATGCTGAAACCGCTTTATGGAGTAACACAAATACGCAAGCCGCGATTGAGGTGTTATCAGACTTGCTTAACAGCACTAAAAACAACCGTAAATACGTTCGAACTTGGCCAACTTGGACGTTAGCCAAGCTTTACCTTTCGTTAGGTGATAGGTCGCAGTATAGGTTGCTGCGAGATAGCTTAGCTAAAAGCGCAATACGCGAAGACGATGTTTTAAATAAAGATATCGATAAATTCAACACCCTGTACCACAAAAATCAGGGCTTATAATCTGATTTGATACTCTATCTGCATCTGCGCTTTGGTTACGTTTGCTACTATCGCGCTTTTTAAATCGTCTATGGCTGTTTGCTTAAAAGCTATAGACGGAATGTTTTATCACACTAAAAAATTCACAAATTTTTTAATCTCAGGGTAGCAATTTTTCTGCAAGCACAACTTTTCTTATTAAACCGTTAATTTTTTAAATACCGTTAACTTTAAAAATATTGTTACTTAGTTTATTAAGGCCTGCAATTATGCAAACTGTTTGTGTTGATAAAATGCTAACCGCATTCAAAAAAAATCATTTTTCTACGTTTAAAAAATATACATTAACGCCTGCTATCGCACTGTTTAGTGTGAGTTTGTTGGGGTGTGGTGATCACGAAAATCGTGATGATTCAACCGTTAATCAAGCGGCGGTTTCGGCGGCCTCTAACCAGTTAAATTCAAGCAAATTAAATTCAAGTGAAGCTCATTCAGGGCAAAAAAAACAGGTGAGTGCCAGCGAGCTTCCTTCTAGCCAAGCTGTTTTAGCCACGATAGAAAAAGTAGCTAACTGGCAAACGCCACGCATTGATTCGTTGCAATATTTAAATTTTAAACGTGGTGAATCGTTAGAAGCCGGGCGTTGGGTGCAAGGTGTATTTTATATCAGCTTAACTGAAGTGGCAGAACGCTCGGCTAATCCTTTTTATAAAAAATGGATCGCTTTTAAAGGTGAAGAGCTTAACTGGCAATTAGGCCCGCATTACTTTTTTGGCGATGACCAATTAATTGGTCAAACTTATGTTTGGTACTACCAAAACCATGAAAAAAATCATGAAAATAAACAGGACATTTTAGCGCCTACCAAAGCCGCTTTTGATGCCCTGATTGCCGAATCGCCTAATACCTCACTTGAATTTTATAATGATATGAACGAAGACGGTTTGCATTCTTGCCAACGGCGTTGGTGTTGGGCCGATGCTTTATTTATGGCACCACCCACTTGGTTTGCGTTAAGTCAGGCAACGGGCGACCCACGTTATGCCGAATACGCGCATAAAGAAGTGCGCGCTACCGTCGATTATTTATTTGATCCCCAATACGACCTGCTATATCGCGATAGCCGCTTTAAAAAAGAACAAGACCCATTTGGTAATCAACTGTTTTGGGCTCGGGGTAGCGGTTGGGTATTTGCCGGTTTAGCCCGCATGATGGAATACATCGCAGCCGATGATCCGCAGCGTGAATTTTACGAAGTCTTATTTAAAAAAATGGCGGCGAAGTTAAAAAACCTACAAAAGAAAGATGGCTCTTGGGCTATGTCGTTGTTGGCGGGTGAAAAAATGCCTCAACCTGAAACCAGTGGCACCGGTTTTTTTACCTATGGTATCGCTTGGGGCATTAATAATGGTTTATTGTCGAGCGAAGAGTACATGCCAACGTTAACCAAAGGTTGGGCGGTTTTAAACTCGGCTATTCATCCAAGTGGTAAATTAGGTTGGGTGCAGCAAATTGGTGATTCGCCCGATGGCGTTAGTTATGACGATTCGCAGGTATATGGCGTGGGGGCTTTTTTATTAGCCGGTTCAGAAATTTACGATATGCAAAAAGCTAATTATATACCCAAGTAACTTCAAGATGCAGGATTCAGTGGGAATATAAATTGATTTAGGCTCGGCAAACAGATGCAAGTTTAACGGGTTAAATTAAGCCTGTTTAACACCGCTTAAATCAATTTAAAACCCACCGGGACGGAGCCCCTGAGCGCTTTTACTTCGTTGTTGTATTAACTTGAAAGGGAATGCCATTCCTGTATTAATACGCCTAGAATTAAAATCGCGCAGGGACTCTGAACTCACATCTTGAAATGACTTGGGTATAAATAACCTATTACTAAAGAGTTTACCGATGTTCTTACTTATTTTAAAAAAACGATTCTTGTTATTAACAACCCTTTTGTTTCTCTCAATACTTTTTGTGCCTTCAATACAGGTGAGTGCGGCGCAAGTTCCGTGGGTGCCTTATGCCGATATTCCGGTTGAACACATAAAAACGTCAGGCGAACACCCTTCATTCTTTTTTACCAAAGCTGAACTCCCTGCGATAAAAGCACGCAGTTTATCTCTGCCTTGGTTGCGCGAAACGCGTGAGCAAATCAAACTCAAAGCTGATTTGTATTTACAGTTAAGCACCACGCCATGGCAGTTAGCCAATCAATATAATGGCATTGGCACGGCGGGTCGTGGTTTACAAAATTATGTAGGTACATTAGGTTTTGCGGGGTATTTGTTTGACGAACCCAAATATTTACAAAAAGCGAAAGCGATTTTGTTAGCGGTGGTAGACCAAACAGAACCATATAATCATGCCCATTGGCGTTCACATTTGCAGGTGGCCGATGCAACACAAGGTATGGTGCTCGGGTATGATTTGGTTTATCCGTTGCTTAATAAGGCAGAACGCAAACGCACACTCGACGAAATTAAAAAATTTGCCCATGAACTGACGCATAAAAAATCAACTTGGGGCGCACCGGCTCCGGGCGTTTTGTCGTGTAACCACAGCTCGGTTCATTATGGCGCGTTAGGGTTAGCGGCATTGGCTTTATGGAATGAAAACATGCCCGACACTACACATTGGTTGCAACGAGCCGTAGGTCGAGTCGATGGATACTTAGGATCGTTTACCGATGACACAGGTTATGGCACCGAAGGCCATCATTATTATGCTTATGGATTAGGCGGCAGCTCGGTGTTTGCTTGGGCATTAAAGCGCTCAAACGGTCCCGATTTAATGGCTCAACACCCTAAACTGGCTTTAGCGGCCGACCAAGTATTATGGAAAGTTTTACCGTATGAAGGTCGCATGTTAGCCCTTAATGATAATGTAGAAACCGTACCCACGGATGTTGCCGGTTTGGTGGGCACGTTAATGTATAATCAGCCCAAACAGTTATGGGCTTGGTTAAAATCACTTAAAGATTCAAATAAAATGGATTGGTTAGCGGGGCATCCTAGAACCACCTATACCACCCCTTTTTTGTTTATGTGGGGCGATAACCCCGTTGCCCCTATTGCGCCGCACACTGAAAACTACAAATTAGGCCATCACTTTTCAAGTGGCCGCGTGTTTGCCCGCAGTAGTTGGCAAGGTGAAGATGCCGCGCATTTTTCAATGACCTCGGGTATTGATTTTCATCGTGGGCATGATCAACAAGATGAAAATTCAGTTACCTTTTATGCTTACGGCGAAGGCTTTTTAACCGATCCCAATTATGAACCCGAGCGTAGCGAAGCACACACCACATTAAAAATAGACGGTGTTGAGCAAATTAAAGGGGGCGACGGCCATATTGCTCGTTATCGAGAAGACCCACACGGCGCCTTAGTGGTGGGCCAAGCCGAGCACGCATACGACTTTGATAAAACATGGGTAGGCTACGCCGAGCGCAAATCGTATTTTGTGCGTGGCCCTGTGCCGTATTTAGTTTTTCGCGATGATAGCCAAGTAGAACACGATCGCGCGGTAGAGGTGGTTAGTCGTTATATTACTTACCCCAAAAATACGTTAACTGAAGCGGGAAACTCAGCCATAATTAAAGGTTATAGAGGTAACGCCTCTGCGCGTTTAATGGTGTTTAGTGAACATGAGCAGGTTAAAATTCACATTGATGATGTTTCAAACGATGGCTTTATCAATCGCGGAAAAAAATATGCCTACAAAAAATATTTAAAACGTTTAAGTGCGACCGTGCATAAAGTGAATCCGCAGTTATTAAGTATTTTAATTCCGTTTAAAAACGCGCACGACTTCCCCAGCGTTGATGTGCAGTTTGACGATAAAACCTATAGCTACACGTTAACTTTGACCTTTGCCGATTCCCATACGGATGTATTAACGGTAACCCCGTATGACATTGTATTAAACCGTCAATAACCGATTAACCTCACTTGCTTAACTTCAACAACAGATTGATTAAATCGAGTTGAGGTTAAGCTTAAGTAACCCGTTATTGGTTACTTATACTTAAGGGATTTGGGTATATACGATTGGGTTGCCCCGTTTTGGGTTCTAATTGTATTGTCGCAAAGGCGGGTAAAGGTAACTTAACTTGGTTTGGTAATGGCGATGCATTGGGGGGCAAACCAAAATAATTTAAGCCTTGCTGTATTTGCACATAATGATGCTGAACCATAAACGCCGGCAATGCAAAATCGTAAAAAGCCACTTCATCAATCACCCCATTAAAAGCGGCGCTGTGTACATCGATAATGCCTCTAGAAGGCGGATTTAATAAAATTTCACCGCTCGAATCGGTATGATAACCGCGTTTTATATGAGATTGCCTTGGATAAGTAGGCGAGTTGCCAATGTTAGCTTGGCCGGCTCCGCCGCTTAGCATTTTAGAACCTGGCGGATATTGATAGGAGGCATGTTGCACACCATTTATATAGAGCGATTTTAAGCCTGAATGAGCATTATAAGTAGCGACAATATGATGAGCTTTGCCATTATTAATTTCAGCCAGAGTGGGCCGCCCCTCTAAACCATCAAGTGGCAGTTTTAACTCGTGATAACCTTGGCCAAGTATAAATAAACCAAAGCTTAAACTTTGTTTAAATTCGCCTTTAGGGCGCAGATAATTTTTACCTTGATCATGTTGAAAGCTTAACAACATACGAAATTGACCATCAGATTGACCTTTTCTAAAAATGTGATCACTTTCGCCTTGTTTGCCAGAATAATTGGCTTTAACCATCGCTTCGATTGTGACGCCATCGGTGGCCGAAAATGATCCCGTACCTAAGGCCGAGCCTCCACCGCTGCCTAAATTCAAACGTGTATCGGCGCTGTTATCAAACATAAACGCGCCTGCTCCTATTAGGCCTTTAGTGCGTGTTGCACCAGCATAAACAATACCATCGGCTTTGCCTGCCATATCGATAGCGCGATCACCTTGGCCATCAAAAGACCAATAATGATTAGGACGCCAACGGTGAGGTGTAAACAGGGTTTGTTTGCCACTCTTTATCGTCGGGTTGTTGTTTCTAATATCCACAAAGAGGGCATCACCGTTTGAATGCAAGGTAAAATGCTGAGTACGTATAGCGATACTATTGTTGGGTACGGGCACAATAGAGAGTGCGCCTTGTTTTAGCTCTACACTGTTATTGCTGAGCAATTTAATGATCGAATGCTCAGCTAAATTTAATGTTTCGCCGGTTAAAAAGCCAATCGACGATTTTTGCTTAATGTTGTATTCACCGGCTAATAGCTTGTTACCTTCTACTTGGCCAAATTCACCTTTATTGACTTCACCATTAAATAATACGGCATAAAAATGGCTGGGTTCTGGCTCGTGAATAACCCCACTGTTTCGTGCCCAAACCAATAACAAAATGAATAGCCCAATCAAGCCTAAAAACATAACGAATCGACTCAGCCATTTGAATCGTTTTTTTGCTTTAAATGATTCAGCACTGGGGGGTAAATCGGGCTCATCGGCCGCGTTAATATGATGCGCTAAAGGTGGTGGACAAGGTTGATGCATATCGTTAGCGAAGTGATTTGATGCGTCACTTGATTGGCCGGCAGGGCGCATAATGAATTCTTCTTCGGTTATGCGTCGATAAACAAATTCGATATTTTGCTCAGCAGATTTTTTTAAACGAGTATGAACGCCAACATAATCAAAGTAGAAATCTTGAGCCGCTGAGTTATTCGCCAGCAGTTGTTTTAGCTTGCCTGCTTGTTCGGTACTCGCTTCGCCATCTATAACGGCATCGGTTAGTTCTCTGATCGCTTGATACTGTTCACTGCGCTTCATTTTTTAACCTGCTCAAATTTGCTTTCAATGCAATCAAACAAGCTTTTACGTAATTTGTGTACCGATTTACGAACACCATGCACCGACCGTCCGGTTTGCTCGGCAATTTCTTTAGCCTTGTAGTTATCAATATAAAAGGCACGATATATTGTGGCTAAAGGCTGCGAAAGCAAAGTGGTACAGTGCTGCAGGTGCCACCATTTATCGGTTTTGGCATTCGCTTGCTCGGCGGCCTCGGCTCTGTTTTGATAAAATGCTTCTAATAAGGCGTCATCTAAATCGAGCAAATACTTTTTATCCGTGCGGATAAAATTACGAATACGGTTAAAAGCGATGCCGTTAGCCCACTTAGTAAACTGGGTGCCAATCTCAAAGCGGTCAAACTCGCGCCATAAAGTCATGCTGGTTTCTTGAAAAATATCGTCAGCGGCGGCATGGTCTAAAACAAACGCATAAATATAAGCGTATAAGCGGTTTTTATCGGCTTCATATAATTCAACAAACACAGTCGAGTTAGCCAATGTTGTTGATTTAGAGGCTAATTGAGGTGCCGATGCAGACAAAGCTGAAGAGGGCTCTTTTAATGTGTTTTTCGAAGACAAATTGACACCATGGCTATAGTCTTCTCGCTCAGGTTTTATGGTTCATTGTCAGCGCTTACTCGCCCCAATCACATAGTANGAGCATATGCTCATGGCGTCTCGAAGCTTGACGGCTTCCCCTAAAACCCGATCGCTTTGACTATACAACCGCTTTATTGATTAACTAACACGCCGATGACCAACGCATAGACGTTATATTGAATGTTTAAATTTTCTAATATTTTGACCATAAATGACACAAAAAGATTACATTTTGTTAAAAATAATAAGTGGGTTTATTAATATGTATAGACAAAAGCGGGTTTAAGTTTAAATACCGACGGTAATTACATCTTCTAAATCAAACATATCAACGCTAACAACAATAATGTTGTGTTTATTATGAATTGAGCTGAGATTAATTGACGAATCAAGAACGCTGTCGTTGTTGATCATAGCTCTTGATCATAGCTCTTGCTCATAATAACTGGCAGCTTGCCCCGTTCGGAATAACCTTAAACAACAAGTGAGTGAGTGCGCATATACCGTAGAATTGATTTGTGTAAAATTGATTTGATAATCAATGACGCGTATCTTAAGCAGCGGTAAATTAATTAACAAGTGCATAAGGGTACATCTGTCATGCAGCAACAGTTTTTGATCAATGCGTTAGTCAAGTTAGAGAATTATGGCAACCGACTCCCACACCCCGTTTTAATCTTTATCTATTTAACGTTTGCGGTACTGCTTTTTTCATTTATTGGCCATTATTTTGAATGGCAGGCGTTACATCCAATTACCAAAGCCCCCCTAACGGTTACTAACTTAATCTCTGCCGACGGGCTCAATTTGTTTTGGTCAAAAATGGTAACTAACTTTACCGGTTTTGCGCCGGTAGGATCAGTCATGATCGCCTTACTGGGCTTAGGGGTTGCCGAAAAAAGTGGCTTAATCAGCGCCGTGCTGACCAAGTTAGTACTAAGAGCCAAGAAGAGCGCGTTAACCTTTATTGTTGTGTTAACGGGTATCTTATCCAATATAGGCGTAGATTCTGGTTATGTTGTATTGATTCCTTTAGCGGGTGTGCTTTTCCACTCTGCCGGACGTCACCCTGTTGTGGGAATTGTTGCCTGCTTTGCTGGCGTATCTGCCGGTTTTAGTGCCAATTTTTTAATTGGGCCGTTTGATGCCATTATGTCTGGCATCACTCAAAACGCGGCACAATTAATTCAGCCAAATATTGAAGTCTCTGCCGGCGCTAATTATTGGTTTATGGCTGCCTCAACACTCATTATAGCGAAAGTGATCACGGTGATCGTGGATAAACTCGTTGAACCGGTTATCACCCAACATGAGTACCAATCACCTGCCGACGACACGGCCAGCAAGGCCAATGACTCCGTTAACTCACAACAGGATAAAGCAGGATTACATACGTTACTCGCCTTGGCTTGCGTCATCGGTTTAACCTTACTCGGTTTGTTGCCCGACAACGGCGTTTTACGTAACCCCGACACCGGCGGCATACTCGATTCAACTTTTATGAAAGCTATTGTTGTTTATATTGCGCTTGTTGCAGCCTTTTTAGGGTGTGTTTATGGCTTCAAAAAAGGCAGATTTAGATCTTTTGACGATGTGATTAAAGCAATGGAAGAGAGTTTTGCCGGCCTAAGTGGTTACTTAGTGTTAATGTTTTTTGCTGCACAGTTTGTTGCATTATTTGCTTGGAGCGGTATAGGCCAAGTATTGGCGGTGCAAGGCGCTGACCTACTTAAATCATTGGATGTTAATCTATTGGTATTGCTCATTGGTTTTATGATCATGGTGATGTTACTTAACCTGTTCATCGGCAGTGCTTCTGCAAAATGGGCGTTAATAGCGCCTACCTTTGTGCCTATGTTTATGTTACTCGATATTGACCCTGCAAAAACGCAAGCCGCCTATCGTATTGCTGACAGCAGCACGAATATTATCACACCGTTGATGCCTTATTTAGGCGTAGTGCTGGCGTTTGTACAGCGTTACATGCCCAAGGCTGGCCTTGGTACCCTGATTGCTTGGATGTTCCCTATCTCACTATCAATCGCGACCGTTTGGACACTCCTGTTTGCCATCTGGTGGTGGACCGGTTTACCCTTCGGGTTTTAGTTATAATGGTCAATGATGTAAGTCCGATTCGATTAGATAAATCAAACGAGTTTGGGTAGGGTTAATGATGCCTGTCCTACACGATTTACATGTGGCAGCGCTAACTTGTCGGTTAACAGCAAGGTGATTAAGAAAGCGTTCAATGTCTACATTGCCCATGTTATCAGGGTGGCGCTTATCGTTAAATATGATAAATGTTTTGATCCAATACAAGTAAACTTTTTCGGTTTGAATACTATATCGGCGAGTGCGTAGTTCAGTCCGTATAGATTCTAAATAAGGAGATGTCGCCATAAGTCACCTATATTATTTTAACTGGCTGTATATACAGTTATAAGTGTTTTTTCGATAATTGCAATAATTTGGCGTGGTATGTAAATAATTATTTAGCTCGATTAAATAACGACTGTTCAATAACGTATTGTTTTTATTGATATTTATAAATTTTTAATTTTACATAATAGGCCAAATAAGGCCTATTATGTAAATGGCTTGTTTTTATAGGCTTAATTTAAGGTTGAATGTAAAGTTAAATTGATGCTAACGTACTGACATTATTAAATAAATTTTAAGCAATACGGATATTTTTTAAACGCTGTTTAAGAATGGCTTATAAGAATTATTGGTATTAAGCTGTTAGGCAACCCTATGTTTAAGCTATTCAAAAAGGTTAAGTTCGAGCCTGAATTCCCAATAATAGAGTTGGATTTAACTCCTGATGAGGTCTTCAGAACGCTATCAACGTTGTCATCGGTCGAAAGAATCGAAGATTCGGATGAGAACAAAATAGAATATGCCTTTGTTGTGGAAAACGATGTAACACGTATTCACGTCGGTTTTGCAAATGATAAGATTTCTTACGTAAACTATCTCACAGAACAGTTTAATGGCAGTGATAAGAAAAAGGCGGAGAAGCTTAATTGGTTTTTGGAGTACTACGGTAATAGAGAAGAGTATGGTGAGCCAAATAACACTGGCTATATGATATTTTTTCACAATTCTAAAAGGAACCTCTCAATCGTATACGGAATTCACATGGGGCCTATTCGTGTTAACAACCATGGAAATGCCTAACAAAACCAGTAACGGCGAGCAACTTTTCCGTCGCTTTTTTATGGCGAAAAAAGACTGCCATAAAAAATCAACTACAAAGCTGCCGCGTTCTGGTGGCGTTAGCAGTAATACAAAGGATTGTGCATGAATTCTCACGAAAGATTTAAAGCTATTCTTGAACGCACTAAAAAAGATGCTCAATCTTTTGAAGATAATTTTCGTGAAATAATAAATACCCAGTTAAATATATGTAAAGAGTTTCAAGGGCAATATATTCCATCCGATCATGGGCCTGGTAGTTGGGCTACAACATACTCTAGTGAGTTCATTGATGCAGCAGCGGAAATTTATTATATTTTTGATCAAAGTTATCTTTTTAATGCTAAAGGTGAATTATCTAAACTTTTTAAAGCTGAAAATATTCTCTCATGTCGTGGCAGTTTGATGACCATCGATAGAGTAGAGTATTTATATGAGACGCACCTAAAAAGCCAGTTGAAAATAATTACTGCTAACAACACGCCCTGAGGTGGACAGCAAGCATTAAGTTTTACTTTCTACCGCATATTTTAA
>NZ_QMED01000043.1 GCF_003286125.1 Algibacillus agarilyticus | reverse complement strand
CAACATGTAAAGCCCTTCTAGGGCTAAATCAAAACCACGTCCTTTGGGCGTGGATATTTACTTTTGGTTTTGTTTTTTATGTTTGTGTTGAAGTCGCTAAAGTAAAAAGCAGAGTTAACACATCTCAAGCATTGATTCGCTTTCTTCAATTGCTGCTTCATATACTTCTTTTATGATATCGGTTTGATCATGTTTATAATCCATAATTTTAATACCGGCTTGCCATTGGGCTATGCTTTCTTGGTAATACGCTTTTGGATTTTTTAGTAGGTCTCTGTCATCTTCATCGAGTTCATCTTCGTCTAGGTTAACTAAATATTCAATTCTGGATGGGTCAATTTCAGCTTCAAAATATTCACCTTCTTCCATCAAATACAAGATCAAGAATGGGTCTTCGTCACCGGTGAGTGAGGCTCTAGCAAATTGCTCGCCTTGATCTTTTAAACTAAAAAATAAATCTTCAAGTACGAAGCGTGCTGATGAATCTGACATAAAGCGCAGCAGTGTTTGACCCTGTTTTACCGAGGTTTGTTCAAAACTAAAACCATTGCTTTCATCTAATTCACTGATTTTGTTTTTGACGTTGTTTACTTCATCGGTTGATTCAGTGTCTAAAATTAATAAGCCATACATTTCCATATTATTTCTCTCTTAGGTTTTAGTTAAGGTGAATATCGATTGTTGCTGATAATTTGAGCTAATTATGATTGTAATTTATTAAGTTCGGATGAATATGAAGAGTTGATTACAATTTATAGCGTGTATCTTGAGGCTGTGATTTTAGGAGGGAATGTTGCGGGAGGCGGCTAATGAAGGTATTCGTTTAATGAGTAAAAAAGAATATGTTTTATGTTGAGTGGTTAAGTCAAAGCTAATACAAACTTGTTATTTCGTATTAGCTTTGGTTTTGGTTTTTATGTGTTTTTTTCGATTATTTTGGTTTCTAAGCCATCAATGCTTTTTTGATTTTTTTTATCCCAGTATTTTTTTATCCCGTCGCTACCTTGTTTAGTCGCCCAGTTTTTTAGTTGATCACGATCACCTTCGTAGTGGTATAAAGGCACCGACATACCACAAGAGTTTTGAACTAAATCAACGCTGACATCAAATATTTGTCGGGCACCTGGCAATAAGGTGAAGTGTGCGGCGAGCGCTGGCCACTCTGGATCGTTTTTATGAATCGCTTTGGCGTTGCCATAAAGTCTTAATGTATTTGGGCTGCCATCAAATGCGCAAAACATAATGGTCATACGGGGATGAGTTTGTACATGGGCTGCAGTTTCGTTGCCACTGCCGGTTACATTAAGCCAAATAACCCGATTGGGGCCTAGCACTTTGAACGATTCCATACCTTTGGGTGAGATGTTAACGCGGCTGTTATCGGTGGCGGTACCCACAAAAAATATTTTTTGTTGTTCGATGAAGCTTTGATTCTTTTCAGATATTTCGTTGTATTGCTGTCCCATGCTTTGTGTCCCTGATTATATTTACCACTTAGCATAAATTATAAGTGGTAAATATGTATAAATGCGTGTTTATTTTATTATTTATTAGCCGAGTATGGATCGTCGGCTAACAAATAGGCGCGCAGGTCTGATTTTTTGTCTTGTGATGATAACCATTCGCGCAATTCTTTTACTTTAGCGTAAGTTTCATCGCCAAATTTAGCTGAATAAATTTCGGCGAAATTGGCTTTAGCATTATTTTGTCGAATATTATTTTGCCAATTTTGCTTGAGAACCGCATTTAAACAGCCGGCTAAACCTTCACTTTTTAATAATTCCCATTCACCTTTATCTAACCATATTCCACCCACTAAATTGCTGTAGTCGAGTTTATGGTGATGAGTTGATGATATTCTAAATTTACGCATGATGGCGCCAGACGATGGGCAAAGCAGGGCTTTTTTAGTATCGGTGATTTCTGATTCTTCTATTGATATGTTGTCGGCGAAGGCATATTCAGGATTGCGTTCTTTCCATGAGACAAAATCTTCAATTAAGATCCAGTTACCGCCGCAGGATGAACAGGTGTGAGCTCGAAATTGACCTTCAATAAAGCTCGGTATTAAGGCGCCACTTTTACAACTAGTACAATCCATTTTGTTCCCTTTAATTTTGTTTTACGTTTAGTGTATTGAATTTATTACAGACTTTATAAAATAGAAAGATAAATGTCTGTGATCATCTCAGCGTTTTTAATATTGGGTTGTTACTGGGCGTATATTTACCACTTTAGTTATGAGCACTGCGTAATTTCAACCTTTACTATTTTATCTTATTCTTCAAGGTATTGAGTGGGTACGTAGCGATAATGCCCGGTCATTTTATAATCAAATAGCATTTCGTCTATTTCGGGACCCATGCCGACGTTATGCACGATGAGCGGCCAACCTGAATGTTCTGATATTTGGTCGATTACCATGCCAATATGCGGTCGATTACCGGGTAAATTCCAAGTGACTAAATCGCCAGCTTGGTAATCACTTGGGGTATTTGATACCGCGAGCACTTGACCATAGCGGCTAAAAAAGGTTTGTAAATTGGGCACTCGTCTATGATCGATGTTTTTATCGGTTTTAGTTAAGCCCCAAATGCGTTTTGAAGGGTAAAGGCCGAAGTTGGCTTGCATGTCTTCATGTACTAATTTTTGCAAATCAACGCCTAAAGTGCGATAAGCTCGAATAATCACATCGGTACACACACCGATATTATCTGGCACATCGCCATTTGGGTAAGGTATTGATAAATAACGACCGTCGTAAGTGACTCGGTGTTGTGTTCTTTCTTTTAACGCCGCGACAATATCGTTTTCAAATGTGCTGGCATGGCTTGTTAATGCGAAGGTGAGTGATATTAAAAAAGCAAGATAACGCATGACGATCCAAACATGAAAAGAGTTAAATTAAGATTAAACCATTTACGCGTTTGAGTGAAGCATGAAGCCAAATTGGTTTGGCTTCATGCTTAAGCTTGTTAATTAATCCCTTTTAAGGCGCGTCGATAATCACAATTTCACTATCGGCTAAGGCTTCTAGCATTATTGATTGTGTTTGCGTTATCTCTGCCGCATCGCCTTTTTGTAAAGTGACTTGAGCTTGCAAGTCTGCTTTATTTTCAGTGTGCTCTGTGGCGCTGTCTGTAAGGGGGAGTTCAATTATTTTAAACTCACCTTGTGAGGCTAACACATAAGCCTGATGGGTTATTGGCTGCGTAAGTTGAGTGCCTTTGGTTATTTTTCCTGCATAAATGCGGGCATGCTGGTGTATAAACAAAGGCTTGTTCTCTATTACGTTATGATCGCCACTATAACCCGAAACCAATAGCGGTAATTGTTGATCGGAAAAACCTTGGTTAAACGGTTTGCTTTCCCATCGTGGGTTCACGTTGTGTTTATTGGTTTGGATCCAAATTTGAAATAAGGTTAAATCTTGTTCTGAGAGATTGTATTCAGAATGAATTATGCCGCTACCCGCGCTCATCACTTGTACTTCACCGGCTTTTGTTACCCCGGTATGTCCGGCATTGTCTTGGTGACTTATTTCTCCACTTCTTACAAAGGTAATGATTTCCATGTTGCGATGTGGGTGTGGATCAAAACCTTTACCTGCGGCTACCCAATCATCATTTACCACACGAAGTGTGCCAAACCCCATGCGGGCAGGGTTGTAATAATGGGCAAAGCTAAAGTGATGATTCGCTTTTAGCCAACCATGATTGGCTTTACCGAGATCATTAAACTTAATGTGTTTTAACATGGTTGGCTCCTTTTGATATTTGATGTTGATTCTCTGTTATTTCTTCTCTGGTGTTTATGTAATTGGTATTAATAAGCCGAGTAGGGACGATCGCGATCGTGTGGACTATCAAAATTATTAATGGGCCCAACCGGTATGATTTGTGTTGGGTTGATCGTGGTATGACTCACGTAATAATGTTGTTTGGTATAGTCTAAATCAACGGTTTGTTTAACCCCTTTAACTTGATACAGTTCTTTTACGTATTGGCTAATGTTTGCATACTCCGATAGCTTTTGACGATTACATTTAAAGTGACCATGATAAACCGCATCAAACCGGATCAACGTTGTAAACAAGCGCCAATCAGCTTCTGTTATTTGTGTTCCGACTAAATAACGTTGTTGGGCAAGCCTATTTTCAAGCCAATCTAAACTCGCAAAAAGTGCGTCGTGTGCTTGAGCATAGGCGGTTTGAGTGGTGGCAAAACCGGCCTTGTAAACCCCATTGTTTATGGTGCCGTAGATTTTATCGTTAACGAGATCAATCTCATTTTGTAATTCACTTGGGTAATAATCATTTGTGTTGCCGGTTAAATCATTAAACGCAGTGTTAAAAATACGGATTATTTCTACTGATTCGTTATTAACGATTTGCTGCGTTTTTTTATCCCATAAAATGGGCACGGTTACACGACCTTGATAATCGGGTGCGGCTTTTAAATATAATTGATACGCATATTTAAAGCCGTATAGCTCATCACCATCGTCAGAAAATTCCCAGCCATTGCTGAGCATTTCGGGTTCAACAATGCTAACGGTAATGATGTCGTTTAGCTGTTTAAGTTGGCGGTAAATTAAGGTTCGATGCGCCCAAGGGCAGGCCAACGATACATATAAATGATAACGGTCGGCTTCGGGTTTAAATTGTGCATTTTCTTTATTTGAAATGGTATGGCGAAACCGGCTTTCTTGACGGACAAATTCACCTTTATTGTTTTCAGTGTCGTACCATTGATCAACCCATTTGCCGTTTACTAATAATCCCATGATTTACTCCTTAATTTTTTTAATTAATACATTATCAATTGAATATTGACCGCCGCCTTGTATAACTAACGCTATGCTCATTGCGAAGAGTGCTAAACCAAACTCATAACCGTTGTTACTCATGAATAAACCATTGGTAAAATGCACCGAGAAAATAGCCACTAGCATGGTCACGGCCAGTGCTAAACCGCTAAGGCGAGTGAGTAAACCAAGTAAGATAAAAAAACCACCAAAAAATTCGGCACTACCGGCTAGCAAGGCCATTAAATAACCTGGCGCTAAGCCAATTGATTCCATCCATTGTCCGGTGCCTGTTAACCCGTAGCCACCAAACCACGAAAATAATTTTTGACCGCCATGTGCCATAAATATCGTACCGGCAACTAATCGTAAGGGTAATGCGGCTAATGAGTCATTTGTTTGAAATAGGGTTTTTAGTGTTGCAATGTTCATGTTTATTCACCTTTTTTGTTTATTCGGGTTTGTGTTTTATTCAGTAGGGCTAGATTAACCTGATTATATTTTTTGAATAAGAGGCTCTTTTTGTTTGATTTGTTCAAAAAAATTGAACAATATAAAATCATACTTTAATAACGGTTGATAATAATGAAAACACCGGCAATATCGATTGAAGCACTCATGGTTTTAGATGCAATACAGCAACGCGGGAGTTATGCCGCGGCGGCAGAGCAACTTAATAAAGTGACATCGGCTTTATCTTACATTGTGCAAAAAACGGAAGAGCAATTAGGGGTGACGTTGTTTCAGCGCGAAGGCCGCCGCGCGGTATTAACCCCGGCAGGTAAGCACGTGGTTGATGAAGGTCGCATTATCTTGTCTGTATTGAATAAATTATCTGAACAAACGCAAACGATCGCTAATGGCTGGGAGCCTAAGATCAGAGTTGCGATTGATTCTATTGTTGAGAAAGCCCCTGTTTTTGAATTACTCAATGAATTTTTAATTGATCATCCAAGCATTGAATTTGATGTATCTGAAGAGGTGTTAAATGGCACATGGGAGGCTTTAATTGAAGACCGAGTTGATTTGTTAATTGGTGCACCTGAACCGATCCCGGTTAATAAAGGTATTCATACCGCCTTTTTTTGTCAGTTTGATGTTGCTTTTGTTGTGGCCCCAAATCATGCATTGGCCAAAATAGATAAGCCGGTCGCGAAAGATGATATTAGTCAATATCGAACGGTGATAACCCATGATAGCGTTAAAACGGCCGTGCCGTGGACCAGTGATGTGATTGACCAGAGTTTACGTTTTTATGTTGCAACGGTTGAAGATAAAATTAATGCGATTAAAGCGGGGATTGGCGGTGGCTTTTTACCCAAAACGCGCATCGCCGATTTGTTAAAACAGGGACGCTTAGTTGAGGTTCCGCTAACTGATGTTATTCAACCTAAACGTTTGCATGTTGCTTGGAAAATTGTGAATAAAGGCAAGGGATTACAGCGTTTAAAAGCCATGTTAAAAGCGCGGTTTAATGAACAAGAACAGCCGGGATAAAACGCTGCTCTTGTTCTCAAGTTATTATGGGGATGCTAGGATTTCTTTGTTAGCACTAATGCCCAATCAGACTGTTTTTCGGTTTTGTTTTCAACCTTGTTTTCAGTATGTAACGTTGGCAACGCAGGTAAGGTAAAGGCTTGATTACGTTTAATAACTATTAAGCTTGAAATGAGGTTTTCAGTCCCTGTTTTAGGGTTAAACCATTTAGCGTTATATTGCCCTTCCAACTTAGGTAACACTACATTCTTTGTGTTTACCTGTGTTAAATACACAATGGCATGATCTGTTTGTTTATTGGTTACGCAATACAGTTGTGTTGTTAAGGGTTGACCGCATGTTTGTCGTAATTCAAATACATTTTGCTGCGTAAAGAAATTTTTTGCGATAGCCGTTTGCTGCCATAGTAAATCACGTGATCGCCAGTCTTCTGCGTTAAGATCATTATGCGCAAATTTATAACCAAAATACCATTCTACACCGGCTGCATTGAGCATAAAACTCGGCCACATAACTTGTTGGCGCATGATATCGTGATTGGGGTCATCGCTGTCGGGTAATGCGCCAGTGTGCCATAAACCGATTTCGTCCATGGTGATCGCAAGTTGATGCCCTGCGGCCAACGCTTTGTTTTGCCATTTAGCAATGTGTTGTGCAGTTTGCAAAGGTTGATCAACTTGAAATGATAAACCGTCTAAGTGTTTATAACCCATAAGTGGGGTTAAGGTTTCATCTTTGTGTTTTGCACTGGCGTGAGTGTGAATAAAAATGGGGTGTTGATACGGATCATTCTGTTTTAAAAATTCGGTCATGCTCATGACTTGCTGCGGGGTTTGGCCGGTAGGTGAAAAGTGCACAGGGCCGTTTTCTTCCCCTATATTCCAAATGATACCGGCGTGATGACTAAAACGTGCGATCATTTCTTGCAAATAAAGCTGGCGCTGAAAGCCAGTATCGCCATTATCGAGTAATAATTCGTTTTCGGTTTCTTGCAAAATCACATGCATGATCATGTGCTTGTCTTCCATGTGCTGAAAAACCGTTTCCCACTGGGCTAATTTACTTACGTCAAAACGATCAAGTGTATGGTGGTTAATATAAGGCCATACATCTTTGCCATCACCGGCTATGTTCATGGTTAAGAAATAAATCGCGTTCATTTCTGTGCTGGCTAAGTAATTAATTGCGCCGATTAATGACTTGCCTTTACCTTGTTGCCAGCTTGGGTCTTTAGGCGTCCAGTCTTTTAAGTGGTTTGGATATTTGTGCAAAACATCAGTAGAGGCTTTACCTATATCCACTTTATCTTGTTTTTCAATTCCAGCTCGATAGGTGCTGTCAAAATCAATATAGCCCAGTAAATTTTCTGGGCTATTAGCCCCCACTTTTAGCACGCCTTGTTGACTGTGACGTTGATATAAATAACCGTTTTTAACACTAAGGACATCGTGCTTGGGTGGTTGACGTTTTTCGACAACTATTTGGCCTGATTGGCCGTCAAATGAAACGGGTTTGCCTAAAGTTAAATCGTTGGTTAATGCAATATTGTCGCCTTGGTCAAAATGAATTTTGTATTGCCATGTGCCAGCTGTAAACGGTTTGAAATTAATACGCCATTGCGATCCTGAGGTTGCTGATGTTTCACCGGCATTGCCATCTGCATTATAAAAACCTCGAACGAGCCGGGTTTCATTGCCTTGTATAAACTCGCCTACTAAACGGTATTGCGTGAATGGGTTAATTTTGTCATTTTCATTTGTGTTTGGGCCATCAAAATCAAGGCTAATTGTTTTGTATTGAATGGCCGGTATGCCTTGTGTGCTTGATTGATTATTTTCATTACAGCCCAGTAAAAAAAGACAAAGGGAGGTACTGAATTTGATCGCTGAAAAAAGAGATTTAAGTTGCGTCATTAAAGGCCTTTCTATTTTTTGTTTTATTTTTAATTATTTTAGTTTACTTATAAAAATCATTTTTAATTAAATATCTTTTTTTAGTAATGCGTTATGAAATTACTGAATAAGGTTAGCGTGCTTAAAATTAAGCTGAAAGGGTATGGCTTAAAGTAACCGTAGCCATTTTGTTAAATGGCCACGGATTCTGGGGTTATCAATTAACGATGATCCATTCGAAGGTAATGAGCGAGTTATAGCCAAAACCATCTGTTTGATATGTTCAGTACCTTCTGCGATTTTTAAATATTCACTTTAAAAAGGTCTGTGTTTATTTTTAGGTCGATTAGGTTTTCTACCTTTACGCTTTCATTTACGGAACGACTCGTCTGGGGTGCCAGTATAGCAACCTATAATATATGGGTAGCTATCGGTTATGTAATAACCATAAACGCCATTGAGGGTCATACCGTTACAGGCATCTAAATCACCTAAACCTGCGGTATATTGCCAATCATCACGAAAGGTTCCGTCGTAAGTGCCACCTGGCTCACCATTGCCAGCAGGGCGCGAGCCTGCTTTTAATTCGTAGCTTGGTTTTGCTTTGCGAATAACGCCATTGTCATTAAAATTAGGACCAAAAATAGGGAACCCGTCCGCAGCGAATCCAATAACGGGTGATTCTGTTAAGTCGTCTGATGTATAAAATGCATTGGGTGTACCATGGTAATGATAGGTTCCGTCTGGTTGTGCATGCGCGTTATGCGTATCAACTCTAAAATTATTGGCTGCGAACATTGGGTCGTAACGCCACGGTGTTGCCATGTCATTACAACCTATTTTACCATTGCCAATGCCAAAACACCCCGCCGCTAATACATCGACTTTGACACCATTAAGCAAAATAGCATTATCGTAATTCAATGATAATTCGGTTGCTGTAGCTGCTTTTGTTGGGGTGCTTGTGATTTCAAATAAATCATCTTGAGCTGACACGCTATTAGGGAAAGCTAGGCTACCATCATTAAAGTCGTGATTAGGGATGGCGTTGGTATTAAATACACATTTAGTATTTGTGAGCGTAATGCGCAAATCACCATTAAACATCGTTGCTTCGTTTACATCTAATACGCTCGATGTATAGTTATTTAGGTAATCAGCACATGAATTTGATCTTTTTGTTAGCGTTGCATTGGTGATGTCGATATCACCCGTGGGCGTTTGACCTAATAAAATGTTGAGTTGGTTTTTGAGTGTTTGATAAATGGCGGCAGCGTTAGTGCTATTAAAGTTGGCTTGGCTGAGTAAGTCTGTTGTTTCAATAGGGGATTGACTTAAATCATAAAAGGCTTCGGTTCCGTCTTTGTAACTAATTAACTTGTAGTTTTGATTACGAATGGCGTAACCACTATTGGCATCACTTGAATTATCAATACTGGTAAATAGGTAGTCACGATGTGAGGCATTCTCTGTTGTTAATAAATGAGCAAAACTGTTACTGTCGGTTTGAGTCGTTAAAGGGATATTCGCTATTTCGGCCAACGTTGCCATTATATCGGTACTATTAATTAAAGCGCTTTCACGTTGGTTTTTACGTGTCACTTTTTGACCTGATACAATAAAAGGAACATTGACGCCACCTTCAAACAGGGTACTTTTTGAATGTGCCTTAGCATAAAGTGTGGTGTCGATTACTTTTTTGGGTGTGCCATTATCACCGATATAAAAAATAATGGTATTGGCTAATTGCTCCGTGGGTATTTCAGCGACGAGTCGACCTACTTCACTATCGAGTGCTTCAATGGCGGCTAAAAAATATTGACGTGTATTATTTTCTATATCGTCAGTGGTACCCGATAAATTTCGGTTATGTAAGCTGGCTGGTGGTAAATGAAAAGGGGAGTGCGGCGCAGAATAGGCCATCCATACTAACCAGGGTTTAGTTGTGTCGCTTTTATCTATCCAATCGATAGCCAAATCGGTAATTTTGCTGGTGTGGTATTCAGTGCTTTTATTTAATTCACCATTAATGGTTAAATCCCAATTATAGTAATCGTCTATGTTGCCTTGAATGGTGCCCGCAAAGTAGTCAATACCCATTTTATTGGGATGATCTAAATCACTGCCGTTACCGGCTAAATGCCATTTACCAAAGAATCCTGTTTGGTAGTTATTTGCATTGTCGCTACTGCTGAGCATACTTGCAATAATAGGTGTTGTTGTATTGAGATCACCAGGTACCTGAGTTATGCCACTGTGAATGCCATATTGGCCAGTGAGTATGGCGGCTCTCGTTGTTGCACACATGGGCGTGGCCCACGCGTTATCAAATACGATCCCTTGCTCTGCAAGCTGATTTATATTGGGTGTGGTTGGCAAGTCATTTGAATAAAGAGGATATTGAGCCGAAGTATCTTTGCCTTGGTCATCACTAATTAAAATTAATATATTGGGTTGCGTATTAACGACGGGCGTTGTGGTGTCTCCGCCTGAGCCGGTATCTGAGCCGGTATCTGAGCCGTCACCTCCCGAGTTATTTCCTCCTGAATTATCTGCATTACCGGAATTGTTATCACCCGAACTACCATCAGAGGTATTGTCTGTGCCATCGCCATTTTCGACATCAGTATCAGTTAGCGTATTATTTGTACCTGAACCGCCACAAGCTGTAATCGAAAAAACCAAGAATATCGACATGATTAGCAAACGCATAAAGTTGTATCCAATTTATTTAAATTAATGACTTATTACTAAATTAGTATGGATGGATGCAAAGTGCTATGAGCTTTACACTATTTTACGTCATCATAAAATAAGGAAGAAATAGGGATGCAGTGTAAAGATCTTTTGTTTTGATGAATAGAACTAGTGGAGCTTAAGCATAAGATATAGGCTTGTTAACCAAGCCTATATTATTTTTTAAATTGGCATTTAATTAAATGCTTACTTTGTCGTGTTCAAGACGCTGCTTTTAAAGCCCGAATGCGATCATCAAGTGGTGGATGACTCGCTAATAAAGACATAAATTTGCTTTTACTATTTATACCAAAGGCCATTATTGAACCTTCTAAACGACTTTCGTGACCTGATTTTAAACGCTCTAACGCTGAAATCATGGCTTGTTTGCCAGCTAAATGCGCCCCCCCTGCATCGGCTCTATATTCTCTTTTACGTGAAAACCAAGCGACAACCATACTGGCTAATACACCAAAGAGCATTTCAAGTACAAATACGATCGCAAAATAGGCTATGCCCCCTAATCCTTCGCCATTTGAATTATTACTTCTAGTGGCATTATCGATAAGTGTCGCGATGGCACGCGCTAAGAAAATAACGAAGGTATTAACGACACCTTGTATTAACGTTAATGTGACCATGTCGCCATTGGCAATATGACTAATCTCATGACCAATAACGGCTTCTGCCTCGGCTTGTGTCATATTATCGAGTAAACCAGAACTGACGGCGACCAATGCATTGTTTTTGTTAGCCCCTGTCGCGAAGGCATTCATTTCGGGTGAATGGAATATAGCGACTTCTGGCATACCAATGTTGGCTTGTTGCGCATGTCTTTTTACCGTTTGCACTAGCCATTGTTCGGTTGTGTTACTCGGGGTTGTGATGACTTCTGCACCTGTTGAACGTTTAGCCATCCATTTAGACATTAATAGTGAAATAAAAGCACCGCCAAAGCCAAATACGACGGCAATGGTTAAGATCCCGCCAAACCCTTTCGCTTGTATACCAAACATGGCAAACACAATATTTAATGCAATGCTGAGCGTTAGCATGATCGCAATATTAGTGATTAAAAATAAAATTACACGTTGCATAAATAATACCCAATTGAGTGATGAACTAACGACATAATATGTCTAATTCTCATTTTTACAATAGCTAAATTGAAATATTTTTTAGTAAAGTTTTCACTGTATTTATATAACGTATTGTTTACAAAAACGCAGTGCTTAATTAACTAACAACTGGTTGATTATTGTTTTTTTTATAATCAGTTGTTTTTTTTTGTTCTGTTACTTTTTATATGTTTTAATCCGCTCCCTCTCGCGATGTCAGCTCAAAATACAACGGTGTATAGTTGTTAAATTAGGTTTAACAATAGGCGGACATTTAGTTATTAAAAATTAAATATGTTAGGCACATTTAATGATTGAATATTTTTTAATTGCACTGGCTTTACTCGCTTTGCTGAGTATTGTCTTGGAAGAAGTTACTCACATCAACAAAGCTAAAACAACGTTGTTTTGCGGTTGTATTGCGTGGCTTACCCTTTTTATTTCGGGTTCTGCTGAGCAGCACGAAGTATTGACTCACCGGTTAGAAGAAAACCTACTTGAAATCGCAACGCTCTGGCTCTTTTTAATGTCGACAATGACTTTTGTGGCTTATTTAAATGCAAAAGGCGTGATCCAACTTGCGGTGCAAAAGCTTTTTCCAAAGATGCTTTCGCAACGTATGTTGATATTTTTAGTCGCTTTATTCTCGCTTGTTTTATCTGCCATTTGTGACAATGTTACGGCCACGTTAGTGTCGTTAACCTTGCTGCAATCGTTCGACATTAATGCACGAACAAAGCTTAAAATGGCTATTTTAACCGTTTTTTCTGTTAACTCTGGCGGTGTTGCTTTGATCACGGGTGATGTAACCACACTCATGATCTTTTTAGATGGTCATGTGCAAATGTCACAGCTCTTTATGTTGTTGATACCTGCGACGGTGAGTGTGTTATTTTTGGCTGCTTTATTTGGAGTAAGGGCAAAAGGTATTGTGTATACCACTAAAGCGAGCAGTGATTATGATGCCGTTGATGTTTATATCGCAATTATCTTTTTCAGCACGATAGTGTTAACCATGGTTATGAATGTGT
Source organism: Algibacillus agarilyticus (assembly GCF_003286125.1). Classification (GTDB taxonomy): domain Bacteria; phylum Pseudomonadota; class Gammaproteobacteria; order Enterobacterales; family Alteromonadaceae; genus Algibacillus; species Algibacillus agarilyticus. Next base: position 15,718 of record NZ_QMED01000043.1, on the reverse strand, counting down.
TGTTTGCCGTACCGCCGGTTTTGACTTTTTTAACCGGTTTATCAATTATGTTTTTAGTGGGGCACTTTTTTAGAGGCCCTGATGAAGAAATTCAAATACTAGAATATGTCCGCAAAATTGAATTTGATACCTTGTTGTTCTTCTTAGGTATTTTATTGTTAGTTGGCATGTTAAAAGAGATTGGCATACTAAACTTGGTGACAGAAATGTATGCGCAGTTTAACCCTAACTTCTCAAGTTATTTTGCCGGTATTGGTTCTGCGTTATTAGATAATGTGCCATTAACGGCGGCGTTATTAAAAGCACAACCAGAATTAAATACGCAACAATGGTTGGCGCTGACATATGCTGTTGGTGTGGGTGGGTCATTGTTAGCTATTGGTTCTGCGGCTGGTATTATCGCGATGAGCAAAATGAAGGAACTCACGTTTATTTCGTACATGCGCTACATACCGGCATTGCTATTGGCTTACACAATCGGTTATGGCATTACGTTAGTGTTAGCTGAATATTTTTATGCCTAGGGCGTGTTTATCTTTTGTGTATGTTTTTGCAGCCGTATTTGCACTTTTTATACAAGGCAGAGCGATTGCGGTGTAGTAATTCTACATAAAAGAGCGATAAAGACTTTATGCTCCTGCAAAGTCACCTTACCCCACATCCATGTGGGGCAACATAGTAGAAAGAGTGCAAATGCGCTGCCCTTTGGGTTCAATCCAAAACGTTTTGCTCTTTGTTATTGGCTTTTGACGTAGAACCACTATGCCATCAAGCCAATGCCGCGATCAAAGCGCTTTGGAATTGAACAAAATCGATACGACAAAGATAAACACGCCCTAGCTTATAAAGCTATTTAAATTATTGTGAGTCATTAAAAAGAATGCGCAAGCATTCTTTTTTTATGCTTATTTTTAAAGTAGGCTGCACTTTATTAAGTGACAAGCCTATTGAGATAAAATGAATTTAAAGTTAATAATCAAAACTGTAACCCGTATTTTTTTGTGTTATTTATTTATTTCAACGAGCGGTGTGCAAGCCAATTTGGTTATTTTGCAATATCATCATGTTGCAGAAAATACCCCTGCTGTAACCAGTATTAAGCCTAATCAATTTGTCGCGCACTTGAATTTTTTGGCTGCGAATAACTTTAATGTGATCGATCTCCCTTCAGCTATGCAAGCAATTAATAAAGGCTTACAACTGCCTAATAACAGCGTTGCGATCACATTTGATGATGGCTATGCTAATTTATTGAATACCGCATTACCTGAGCTGTATAAACGTAAATGGCCATTTACGATTTTTGTTAACCCGGGGTTAATTAATTACAACACGCATTTATACTTGAGTTGGGATGATCTAAATAAGATCGCCGACAATGGCGGCACGATCGCGAATCATGGCTGGTTGCATGATTATTGGATAAGGCCTTCATCTGAGCATACAAAAACGAGTTGGCGTGAGCAAGTTCAACAGCAAATTTTAGATGCAGAGCAGGCCATTAAAAAACATATTGGACACGATTTTAAATATGTCGCTTACCCCTATGGAGAATACGATTTAGCTTTGGTGAGTTGGTTAAAAAAACAAGGCTTTACGGCGTTTGGTCAACACAGTGGCGCGGTGGGCCCTGAAACACATCAACAAATCATTCCGCGCTTTCCGGCTAATGGCATTTATGCTGATTTAACGACATTGTCGGCTAAATTATACAGTTTAGCGATGCCGGTTAAGCAAGTTATACCCACTGATCCGCAAGTCGATTCATCGTCTACTATTTTGGGGGCTTTAAATGAAAACCCGCCTAAATTGCAACTTGAGTTTGTATCGACATCTGATTTTAAATTAAGTCAATTAGCCTGTTATGTTTCTGGACAAACGGAGCAAGCGAACATTACGCATGTATCTGAAAGCATCGTTGAGGTTGTCGCGAAGCAATCACTGGGTAAAGGGCGTTCTCGATACAATTGCACTGTACCGAGCCGTTCAAAACCGGGGCAGCATTATTGGTATTCTCAATATTGGTTTAACGTACAGGGATTAATTGGTGACTAAACGCATTATTTTGAATGTATTTTTTTGAACTGTCTGCGATTGTGGCAACGGGTAACATGGCAGGACCTGTTGGCTCCATTAACACATAAAATGCGCCATCAATTTCAACGTAATCGTCTGTTTTTTGATGTGGGATTTGTATGCCGAGTAGAGCATGTTTTGGTAATAAAATTATGCTGATCCCAAGCCGAGGAAAAACCCCACGCATTAAAGCAGCCATTAATACGGTTTTGCTGTCGCAATCACCTCGGTTTTCCAATAATAATCGATTTGGTGGACTAAAACCCGAGCCATGTGTTAGTTGTCTATCTTCTAAATCGGCATAGGGAATACTTTGTATAAAACCAAGTACATAGTTAACAATACTGCGAATGGGATATTGACTGTAATGATCGACGATATGCTCGTTAAGTGGCGACAACATGCTCATGGATTCCTGTGCGAATCTAACATGATCGGGTTTAATTGATGTTTGTCCGTAGGTGTTTACAAATAGGGTGTAGTAGGTATCAAGTAAATAATTCTGTTCTATTTCAAACTTTGTGGTTAAGGCTTTTCTTTTTACTTTTTCGATTAGGTTTTTGTTTTTTCCTTTAACGATGATTTCGATATTGTCTTGAAATTTTTTTATTCTAACTTGTGCGCCGCGTTGCGACATCGATCGAATTTTTTTGCGTAGGCCCATTTCAATATGTCTTAACGCAATTTCGGGTTTATATTTTTTAAATAAACGAAAGGGAGCATTAAATTCTTTTTGCAAAAATGAAGCTTCTAATTGCATTTCATTCTCATAATGGTCTATCCATTTATACGCTAATATGACCTGTTCACCTTGTTGTTTTTTAGAAAAGCTAAGTTGTTTTGCTACTGATTCTGTTGAATTAAGAGTAAACACAAGCAATAGGAGCGTATATGCCCTTATAAAGTGAGATGTGAATATTTTCTTTAATGACATAAATGTTTTTATATTCATAGGTTTAGTTAAAAACGTAGCAGAAGAAAAATAACAGAAATTCATATTATACCAATACCGCATTAAAACTAATCCCCTAGCTTAACTTGTTCTATTGTTTGCCCCTTCACAAAAAGACTAAATAATAACGAAAACAAAGGGCAAAAAGGCAATTAAGACTACCTTTATTAGCTCACTGGTTTAAAATAAATGTATATAAATTTAATCGTTTTTTTTAAAGGTTAAACAATGGTTTGTTTTAGGACGTTAAACTTAAGGATAAGTGCTTTTTTACTTAGTGCTAGTTTTTTTATGAGCTCATCGGTATGGGCGGTTGACCCACGAGCTGAATTATCGTTATTGATTGAACAAAAGCAAAATGTTGCGGCGTTTGAATTGGGTGAAAAAACGTTTGAAGAGTGGGCTGGTGATCCCGAGTTTGATTTTTTATATGGTGTCGCGGCGCGAAAATCAGGAAATCACCAAAAAGCTATTTTTGCTTTTGAACGTGTTATTGTTAATACGCCTACAAACCTTAAAGCGCGAATTGCCCTGGCAATTGCTTATTATGAAGTTGATAACTTCAAAGCCGCTCGCCGTGAATTTAAACAAAGCATCTTATTAAAACCTCGTCCGAATGTGGTTAATCAGATCAATAAATATATTAATTTGATGGATGTTAAAATTTTAAGTAAACGTGAACGTTTGTATGGCTCTGTTTTTGCGTTATATGGCTACGATACAAATGTTAATTCTGGTTTAGGTGATGAGCAAACTGAGTTGCCACTGCCAGGGCTTGGATTGATTCCATTTAGTTTTGGTATCGAGTCGGATACGCAAACACAATTACGAGCTCAGCTTAACTATGATTATCCTATGACACAAACCGATACCATCACGGCATCGGTTGCTGTATCTGACACGACTTATTCTGAATTTAATCAATTTCAAAAAACGAGTTCTGATATCTCAGTTTCGTATCAAGGTAAAGGTGACGAGCCAAACCGTAGTTATAAAGCAATGGTCTATTTTCAACCGTTTTGGTTAGCGGGTCAGCACTATCAAAATTTGATGGGCGTTATGCTCGATAATGTTTGGCAGCTTGATCATTCAGATAGCTTAACCCTGTCTCTGAATGCTTCGCACACCGATAATCAACTTGATAATTTACTTGACCTTAATGCCGGCACAGTACGTTTAACTTACGCGCAGCGTAAAAGTGTGATGATGCATGCATACAGCGTTGGCTTTGCAATGGAACGAGTCGATAGTTTATCGATTGATTCTCAGCATAACGAGCGAAATGTAATGAGCATAGGCTACCGTAATAATTGGTTTATCCAACGTTTTGGCATGTTAACCAGCAGCGTAGATTTATTACACAGTGAACATTTCAATGATGATATGCGCTTTAGGCAAGTTGATAATGCTGAACTCTCCTTTTTTGAAAAACGTAAAGATCTAACTTTGAATATCGGCTTAAGTTTTAACATGAGTATTGCAGAAAACTGGATTTGGATGACGAGCCTTAGAGGGGCCTTTAAAGACAGTAATGTTGTGCTTTATGATTTTGATAAAAAAATTGCCACCACCGGCGTGTTGTATAAATTCTAATGGCCAGGATGAATAAAATGAAAAAGTTAAATAATCTCGTAATTTCTCTGGCTAGCATAATGGTTTTATTATTACCTACTCAATTATGTGCATTAGAAGCCGCGGGTAAAACCATTCTTGCTCGAGGTGATGTTAAAGCGAACAATGATGACAAAACTAGAAAATTAAAACGTCGTTCTCCGATTTATGATGTTGATACGGTAATTACGGGGGCGAATAGCCGTGCTCAATTACGAATGTCTGACGGTGGTATGTTAGCACTGCAAGAAAATACACATTTAGAAATATCAAAATATGAATATGACGCTGAAAAAAATAAAGGTTCAGCGGTAATGAATTTAATTTCAGGTGGGATAAGAACGGTTACGGGTAAATTAAAAAGTGAAAATGGCGATTACAAATTAGAAACCCCGGTTGGCAGTATCGGTATTCGTGGAACACACTACGAAATTGAAATAATTAATGGTGAATTGTTTATTGCTGTTTGGGATGGTGCTATTGATATTTCGGTTGAGGTTGGTGGATCTGAACAACAAGTGAGTTTGGGTGATAATGAAGATTTTGCTTATGCAAAAATTGATGAATCAGGTGAAGTCACGGAGCTATTAGAGCCACCTGAAAACTTTAACGAAGGTCACTCTTCTGCTCATAACGATAACGAAAACGATGAAGAAGATGAGGGATCAGAAGAGGAAGAACAAACGGCGGATACTGAAAGCGCTGAAAACGAAAATGATTCTGAACAATCTGAAAGTCAAACGGCTAATACAGAAGAGAACACAGAAGAAAATGAAACTGAAGAACAAACAGCGGGTAATGAAGAAAATACAGAAGAGAGTGAAGCTGAAGAGCAAACTGCTGGTGGTGAAGAAACGGGTGATAACTCGAATGAAGATGAAACTCAAACAGCAGATAACCAAAATAATGATTCAGGCGATGATCCATTAGATGAACCTGACAATGAAAATGAAGAACCTAATATTGCCAATAATGATGACACTGATCCGTTAGATGATACTAGTGGTAACGAGAGCCCAGATGAGAATCCAGAGGTTGCTAATACGGAAGAAGAAAATAAACAGGATGAAGAAATTTTAGAAATTATTACATTAGGTGAAAAAACTGAGATCGTTATTGTTGATGCCGACTCTGACGGCGATAAAGATGATGTCTTCAGTGAAGAAGATGAAAAAATATTAGAAGATGCTTCAAAAGAAAATACATTAGATGATGTATCAACAACCGATGATGTGTTTAGCTTTATCGAAAACAGAACAGGAACCGCGACCTTTTCACTTGACGAAAATGACATCGCTAATCAAAACATTAATTCAATGTCTATGTCTGTTAATTTTACCACCCGAGTTATTTCAGACGGCGAGTTATTATTAGGCACTGAAAATGACTTATGGGTTGCCGTTTTTGATGGGAAATTTGATAGCAGTGAAATTGATATGGATATAAATGCGGCTTCGCATAACGATATTAAAGCAGATGGTGATATCTCAGGTACCTTTACGAATAAAGGTGAAAACATAACCGGGCAATTTGAGTTATGGGAAGAGCAAAACCGCGATATAAACACAAAAGGAACGTACGTCTTAGGGGAGAATAAATAATGAATCTGAATGTTTATGCTCATCTTTTTAAGACGGTAACCGTTACTGCCTTAATGGTTTTTTTAAGTGCTTGTGGCGGTGGTGATAGTTCAAACACCAGTCAATCAACGCCTGATAAACCTTCAACAACACCTGATACTCCTGTCATTACCAAGCCGACTGAAGTAGCCGGTTTTTCTGTTTCTGATCTTAATGTACCTCACTTATTTGAAAACGGGTCTGCGGTACCATTATTACCTTTTGCTAATCGACTTATTAATGAAGTGCAGGCTGCTTCAAGTGGTAGCTTTGATGTGGCAACCGATACTGATGCTTCGGTTGCCATACGCATAAAAGATGCAACCACTGAATCTGATAATCAAACCTTTATTTATCAAGGTAACTTTTTGGTTGCTTTAGATGATGTTGTTGATCCTGATGGTGTGCACGCACTTTATCTCAGCTTCTCTGATTCTGATATTACTTTGGAAATTTGTCATGATGATTCGGAGGTTATTTGTGATGATAATAATTTAAATCAAACGTTAACGGGAATAAGTCCACTCGATTTTGGCTTCTCACAAACCGCACAAACACTGACACTCGAAGTTTGGTTACAAGATAAAGATGAAGGGCTCTCTGAAACTATTGGAAAAGTTCAATTAGCCGGCGCTCAAACATTTAATTGGACACCTGATATTGTGAGTGGTGTTTCGTTAGCTTGGCAAAATGATGACTCTGAAATTGCGGTGTCGTGGCAGAGTGGTAACTATCTTCGATATAATGTTTATTTAGCGCAAGAGAGTCAGTTAACGGCAAGTAATGCGCTTTCATTAACGGGTGGTCAGCAGAAATTATCGATTGATGACACGAATACGGTTTTTAATGTTGCTGGTGGAGAAAGTGTTTTTTATGTGCTGGTTACTGGCTTAGATGGCAGTGGTGAGACAGGTTTCTCTGAGATTGTTGCATTAGCACCGAGAGAAAATATTGCCCCAACGGTGCCAAATATACAATTGAGTACAGCGGAAGATGTGAGCTTAACTGGCAATGTTTTAACCGGCGCTACTGATTTAGATGGCGATACACTCAGAGTTTTAACTAACCAGACGGGCGAAAGTGCATTAGGTGCATTTACCTTAGCTGAGAGCGGAGCCTTTACTTATACACCGAATTTAAATGTATCAGGCACTGAAAGTATAAATTTTGTTGTATCTGATAATAGAGGCGGTGATGTTAGCGCGCAATTAAACATTCAAATCAACGCGGAAAATGATGCCCCGATTGTGCTTGATGAGTCACTGCAAATTGCGACTTCAACAGCGGGTTCGTTTAATTTTGTTGCGAATACTTTACTTATTAATGATTCAGATATTGAGGGTGATGCATTAAGTGTCGATATTACGCTTGTACAAGCGCCTAGTTTTGGCCTTGTTGAGCTGCAAACCGACGGTGGTTTCACGGTTACATTAAGCGATAGTGAATTAGCGCCTGATAGTTTTTCTTTTACTTATGCTGTTATTGATAATCAAGGTGGCGTAACGAATGGCGTTGCGACTGTTTTTGTTAACTCTGGTGTTGCACCTATCACGGCTGCAGCAGATACTTACTCTGTCGATGAAGACGATGTGCTTAATGCGGAGTTTGAAAGCCGTGTTGTAGTTAATGATATTTTGCCAACCGATGGTGATATCTCTGTATCATTAGTGAGTTTAACGTCGAATGGCACATTAGCGTCTTTTGATACCGCAACTGGGGTCTTTAGTTACTTTCCTGAAACTAACTTTTTTGGCCAAGATTCGTTTATTTATCAGGTGAGCCAAAAGGTTGATGGTATAACGACTGCTGTTGCACAAGCGAGCGTGACGATCACGGTTAACCCGGTAAATGATACGCCTATCGCGAATAATGATTCTTATGAACTTTCAATATCGGATTCTGCAGTTACGCCTTTAGTTATTAGTGCGGCTGGCGTGTTGGGTAATGATATTGATCAAGAAACCGTGACGAGCGCATTAGTTGCAAGTTTGGTTGGTGAAACATCTAATGGAACACTGAGCTTTAATGCGGATGGCGGTTTTTCTTACACGCCCAATATTGGCTTTGTGGGGGTTGATTCGTTTACCTATCGAGTTAGTGATATTGAAAGTGCCTCAGCGATTGGAACTGTGCAAATTAATGTTTTTGCGCAAGATGGTTTACCTATCGCCAACCCTGATTTTGCGACAACGGCTGAAGATACTTCGATTGAACTTTCGCCTTTAGAAAATGATATCGGTGACGAAACATTAGCGATTGTTGAGCCTATTGTTTTAGGTGATACATTGGCGACTTATTCAATTGGTAACTCAGGTAAGACGTTAATTTATACACCATCGGCTAATTTTACCGGTGTTGCCACCATTACCTATTCAATTGCTGACAGTAGTAATGTGAAAGCGGCTGATTCTATTACCGTTACAGTAACGCAGATTAATGATGCTCCCACGATCACCGGTACGCCTGCTACATCCGTTCTCGAGGATGATTTATATGAATTTACACCGATCATTAATGATCCTGATTTTGGTGATGTTTTAACGCTTTCTATAATTAATAAACCAAGTTGGGCTCTTTTTGATACCTCGACAGGTAAGTTAAGTGGTACACCGGGTAATGACGATATCGGTTTTTATAATGATATTGCTATCACTGTAGTGGATGATAGTGCGGAACGCGCATCAAATACGCTGGCTACGTTTAATATAGAAGTGGTCAATAGTAATAACCCGCCAACAATAAGTGGTTCACCGCTTAATTCTGTTAATGAAGATGCATCCTATAGCTTTATACCGACTGTCGTGGATATTGATGCTGGCGATGAGCTTAATTTTTCAGTTAGTAATTTACCTAGTTGGGCTCGTTTTGACATTGCTAGTGGTGCTTTGACTGGCACGCCAGATAATAGTCATGTTGGAGCGTACAATGATATTAATATTTCTGTTTCAGATGGTGAGTTTTCGGCGATTTTAGCCGCTTTTTCTATTGATGTTATTAATGTAAATGATGCGCCTTCTATTTCGGGGAATTTAAACCCTGTGGCTAACGAAGATGCAGTGTATATTTTTGTACCGACAGCTACTGATGTAGATATAGATGATGAGCTTACTTTTACCGTAACAAATTTACCTTCATGGTTAAGTTTTAACGCCTCAACAGGTGAGATATCAGGAACACCAAGTAACAGTGATGTTGGTTCATACCCTGGTGTTACCATCTTTGTGACAGATACCTCAGGTGAAAAAGTAGGTATTACACCTAAAACCATTAATGTTGTTAACGTTAATGATGCGCCTGTTATTTCAGGTACACCAGCTACCAGTGTTGATGAAGATGCAACTTATGTGTTTATGCCAACCGCAAGTGATGTTGATGTTGATGTAGGTGATACCTTAAGCTTTAGTATTGCAAACCAACCAAGTTGGGCAACGTTTAATACCACAACAGGTGAGTTAAAAGGTACACCAGATAATAGCCATGTTGGAGAGTTTAAAGACATCATTATCACGGTTTCAGATACTGTATTAACCGCTGATTTAGCAAGCTTTAGCATTAGCGTAAGCAATACCAATGATGCGCCTGTTATTTCAGGTACACCGGCTACCAATGTTGATGAAGATGCAACTTATGTGTTTATGCCAACCGCAAGTGATGTTGATGTAGGTGATACCTTAAGCTTTAGTATTGCAAACCAACCAAGTTGGGCAACGTTTAATACCACAACAGGTGAGTTAAAAGGTACACCAGATAATAGCCATGTTGGAGAGTTTAAAGACATCGTTATCACGGTTTCAGATACTGTATTAACCGCTGATTTAGCAAGCTTTAGCATTACCGTAAACAATACCAATGATGCGCCTGTTATTTCAGGTACACCGGCTACCAGTGTTGATGAAGATGCAACTTATGTGTTTATACCAACCGCAAGTGATGTCGATGTAGGTGATACCTTAAGCTTTAGTATTGCAAACCAACCAAGCTGGGCAACATTTAATACCACAACAGGTGAGTTAAAAGGTACACCAGATAATAGCCATGTTGGTGAGTTTAAAGACATCGTTATCACGGTTTCAGATACTGTATTAACCGCTGATTTAGCCAGCTTTAGCATTACCGTAAACAATACTAATGATGCGCCTGTTATTTCTGGTACACCGGCTACCAGTGTTGATGAAGATTCAACTTATGTCTTTATACCAACCGCAAGTGATGTTGACGTAGGCGATACTTTAAGTTTCAGTGTTGTAAATCAACCAAGCTGGGCAACGTTTAATACCACAACAGGTGAGTTAAAAGGTACGCCAGATAATAGCCATGTTGGTGAGTTTAAAGACATCGTTATCTCAGTTTCAGATACTGTATTAACTGCTGATTTAGCAAGCTTTAGCATTACCGTAAACAATACTAATGATGCGCCTGTTATTTCAGGTACACCGGCTACCAGTGTTGATGAAGATACAACTTATGTATTTATACCAACCGCAAGTGATGTTGATGTAGGTGATACTTTAAGTTTCAGTGTTGTAAATCAACCAAGCTGGACCACCTTTAATTCGACGACGGGGGAATTAAGCGGTATTCCTGATAATGATCAAGTGGGTCTTCATTCAGATATTTCGATCTTTGTTAATGACGGCACTATTAGTTCTGCATTACCCGCTTTTGCAATTGTCGTAAATAATACGAATGATGCACCTGAAGCTAAAAATGATGTATCTGTAACACAAGAAGATACCCTCATTCTTATCCCTGTGTTAGCGAATGATTCAGATGTTGATGAAGGTGATGTCCTTTCTATTCTTTCTGCAAGCGCGGATCATGGTAGCGTGGTGATAACCGGAAGTGTTATTCAATTTACACCGCAGCAAGATTTTCGCGGTACAGATATCATAAATTATACCATTGAAGATCAAGCTGGATTATCAGCGTCTGCGACAGTATTAGTTAATGTACTTGAAGGTGATGATGATAATGATGGTGTTAAAAATGCTTCAGATAACTGCGTTGCAATAACAAATACCGATCAGCTTGATACTGATACCGATGGCTTAGGTGATGCTTGTGATGAAGATGATGATGGTGATGGTGTAAATGATTCATCAGATGTATTCCCTCTTGATGCAAGTGAGTATGCTGATTATGACGAAGATGGAATCGGTGATAACGCCGACCAAGATGACGATAATGATGGTGTAAATGATACCGAAGACGAATTTCCTTATGATGAAACAAGAAGTTCTTCTGTAACCGCTGCAGGTGGTGGTGTCAAGGGGCCTATGGCATTCGCAACCGTTAATCTATATGCGATTGATTATCAGGCCAGTGACTATAAAGGCGCTTTAATCACTACCGGCGAAACGGATGCTGCCGCTGCAATTTTTGGTCTGACATTTGATAATTCAATGTCACCACCTTACTTGTTAGAGATTATCGATGATGAAGACACGGTTGATATCACTACGGGTGTAGAGCCTATCATTACACAAGTTTATACACTTGTGACTCAAGATATGCTTGATTCTGGTCAAAACTTTTATGCAACGCCATTAACGTCAATGGCTTCAATTTTAGCGTTGTCGCAATCTACATCAGATGCTGAATTATTAAATAATATTGATGTTGCATCAGATCAAGTTAAATCAACAATGGGCTTTGGTTCAGACGAAACGGTTGATATCTTTAATACACCTCCATTGCTTAACGATGCGACAGATGAAGCCTCAGAGCAGGTTACTGCAACGCAATATAGAAGTGCGGTCGAAGCTTTCTCTGCTGTTATCTATCAAATGCAGCAATTAAATTCTGAACAAGGCGTTTCAACCGTTCAAATTATTGCAACGATGGCTAAAGATTTAGCCGATGGTAAAATCGATGGTCAGGTCGATGGTCAGGTTTCAAGTGATTATTCAGCAAATGCATTGGAAATAATTGAACAAGATCCTAGTACATTACCTGTACCGAATGCAGTTGATAGTGATGGGAATCCATTAACCGTTGCAGGTGTTAAAAACCTTATTATTAGTGAAACTTCGCAAACGGGTAAAACATCACTTGATACTACGACGCTAGCTGACGAATCAACCAGTATAGAAGTAAAAGCGGCACAAACTAACCCAGATCGTGATGGCGATGGCATTTACAATTCTAAAGATGCATTCCCTGATGATGCCAGTGCAGATAAAGATTTTGATAAAGATGGTCTGCCTGATGTCGCATATATTTTAGATACTTCTGGATTGCGTACTTCGACTATCAATGATGCTAAGTCTGATGCTGATGATGACAATGATGGTGTTGATGATGTTGATGATGCTTTCCCATTTGATAAAGCTGAGGCTGTTGATACCGATGGTGATCTCATCGGTAATAACGCTGATGATGATGATGATGGTGATGGTCATCTTGATATCGATGATGACTTCCCATTAGATAAAACGGCATTCAATGCAACAGACCAAGATAATGATGGCTGGCCAAATGGTCAAGATCCTGATGATTCCGATAGCAATAACCCAGGAACCCTTTTTGTTGATACTGATCTCGATGGTATTGGTAATGATCTTGATTTAGATGATGATAATGATGGGGTAGTCGATGAAAATGATAGATTCCCATTAGATAGCACTGAAACGAAGGATTTGGATAACGATACAATTGGTGATAATGCTGATTTAGATATCGATGGTGACGGCTATTTGAATGTAAATGATGCATTCCCATATGATGCTACAGAGTTTGAAGATTATGATGGTGATGGTCTAGGTGATGTTATCGATACTGATGACGATAATGATACGTTAAGTGATGTAGATGAAGTTGAATTAGGAACCGATCCAAAAAATATCGATACAGATGGTGATGGTGTATTAGATGCGACAGATGCGGTACCACTTGACCCGAATGAACGATTTGATTCTGATAAAGACTCGATTGGAAATGAATCTGATAACTGCCCCGTAGTGGCCAATGTTAATCAATCTGACTTTGATAAAGATGGCACCGGTGATGCCTGTGATAATGATGATGATAACGATGGTATATTAGATGTTGATGATCAATTCCCATTTGACCCATCTCTTTCTGCTATTACCGATGCTGATGGAGATGGTTGGCCGACCGAGCAAGATGCGAACGATAATGATGCTGATATTCCTGGTATCGCATTTTTAGATACCGATGGCGATGGTGTTGCCGATATCAATGATGATGATAACGACAACGATGGTGTTATTGATGATCTTGATGCGTATCCATTTGATGCAACAGAGCAATATGATAGTGATGGCGATACGATTGGTGATAATGCTGATGCATTTCCGAATGATAGCTTAGAAAGTGTTGATAGCGATGGTGACCAAATTGGCGATAATTCAGATGTTGATGTGGGTAATGATGGCGTAATCGATGTACTTTCTTTTATTGTAAATGAAGATTCAGCAGGCGCATTAAGTGTATTATCTGGTCATGCAACTGTATCGGTTGCTGATCTTAATGCCGTTAATGGTGCTGTCGTCGCTAACCAGGATGGCACGTTATATTACGCGCCTAACGAAAACTTTTTTGGCACTGATACTGTTACTTTTACAACGACAAACTATAGAAATATAGTTGAAAACCATAGCTTTAATGTATATGTCAACAGTGTTAATGACGCTCCTGTACTAACAAACGGCTCTACTCTTGATGTTAATACAAATGAAGATAATGCTTTACTAAATTTAGCGGATTCTATTTTTGCGTCTGATGTTGATGGTGATGAAATTCAGTGGGTTTTATCTTCTCAAGCTAGTTTAGGTACGGCCAGTGTAAGCGGTACAGGTCCATCTCCTACCATCTCTTATATTCCAATCAGTAACTACTCAGGTAAAGATACTTTTACTCTTCATGCGTTTGACGGCCTAGATTTTGTAGAATTGGCAGTCAATGTCACGATCGATGCAATCAATGATGCACCGACGATAGCAGGTACACCGGCGACAACGATTAACGAAGATACCCTTTATAGCTTTACGGCAGAAGGCGCCGATGTTGATGTTAATGACACCTTAACATACAGCATTACGAGCTTACCGACGTGGGCTACCTTCGATAGCGCGACGGGTATATTAAGCGGTACACCAAGTAATACCGATGTTGGTAGTTACACGGGACTTGTTATCTCCGTGATGGATAGTACCGAAACGGTTTCATTAAACAGCTTCGATATTGACGTGGTGAATGTGAATGATGCACCGACGATAGCGGGTACACCGGCGACAACGATTAACGAAGATACCCTTTATAGCTTTACGGCAGAAGGCGCCGATGTTGATGTTAATGACACCTTAACATACAGCATTACGAACTTACCGACGTGGGCAACCTTCGATAGCGCGACGGGGATATTAAGCGGTACACCAAGTAATACCGATGTTGGTAGTTACACGGGGATTGTTATCTCCGTGATGGATAGTACCGAAACGGTTTCATTAAACAGCTTCGATATTGAAGTGGTTAATGTGAATGATGCACCGACTGCGATCTCTTTATCTTCTACCTCTATTGCAGAAAATACAGATGCGCGTAATGGGGTTGTTATTGGTTCTTTAACTACATCTGACGAAGATCTTGATGATAGTGTGAGTTACGCATTATCTGGTAGTGACTCTATTTATTTCGAGATTCTGGGTAATGACTTAAAAATCGTAGCTGGAGCAGACTTAGACTTTGAAGCGAAACCTACGTATGACATTACGGTAACGGTAACGGATTCAGGCAGTGCAACGTTTGCTGAAAACTTCACGATTAATCTGACTGATACCAATGATGCGCCCACGGCGATTTCATTATCATCAACGACGATTGCTGAAAACACCGATACAGCCAGTGCGGTTGTCTTAGGTTCATTCACNACAAGCTATGCACTTTCGGGTGCGGATGCGAGTTACTTCAGTGTGAATGGTAACGACTTACAAATTGTAGCGGCAACCGATTTAGACTTTGAAGCCAAACCTACGTATGACATTACAGTAACGGTAACGGATTCAGGCAGTGCAACGTTTGCTGAAAACTTCACGATTAACCTGACTGATACCAATGATGCGCCCACGGCGATTTCATTATCGTCAACCACTATTGCTGAAAATACCGATACGGTCAGTGCGGTTGTCTTAGGTTCATTCACCACCACTGATGAAGACGGCAGTGATACGACAAGCTATGCACTTTCGGGTGCGGATGCGAGTTACTTCAGCGTGAATGGTAACGACTTACAAATTGTAGCGGCAACCAATTTAGACTTTGAAGCGAAAGCAACGTATGACATCACGGTAACGGTAACGGATTCAGGCAGTGCAACATTTGCTGAAAACTTCACGATTAACCTGACTGATACTAATGATGCGCCCACGGCGATTTTATTATCGTCAACCACTATTGCTGAAAATACCGATACGGTCAGTGCGGTTGTCTTAGGTTCATT
>NZ_QMED01000042.1 GCF_003286125.1 Algibacillus agarilyticus | reverse complement strand
GGTGGATCTTGGGATGATGGTCAAGGTAACTCAAGCGCTTGGCATGCCGATGGCAGCGGTAGTGCGATTTATGTAGATGGCTCTACTGATATGTGGAGTGCTGATGGTTCGTATGAATACACGGGTGCCGATGGTTCACACTATAGCTATGATACTTCAACGGGGGCGAGCAGTTGGGCTGATGGTCAAGGTAATTCAGGCTCATATAATGCTGATGGTTCGGGTTTTGAGACCTATGCCGATGGTTCGAGTTACACGTGGAATGCAGACGGGAGTGGTAGCCAAACTTACCCAGATGGCAGTACCTCAACTTGGCATGCTGATGGTAGTGGAAGTTGGGATGACGGGCAAGGTAATTCAAGTACGTGGAATGCCGATGGTTCGGGTACTTGGACGAGTTCAGACGGCAGTTCAGGTTATTACAACGCTGACGGTTCATGGGGTACAACGTATGCTGATGGTACCAGTGAAGCTTGGGATAGTGAAGGTAACGTTATTTATTATGATGCTGATGGTAATGAAGTTACGTCAGAAGGTGGTACGGGTAGCGAAACAGGAGACGGTAGTACAACCGAAACAGGTGCTGATGGTACCGTCTATCAATATAACGAAGATGGCTCGGGCAGTGCCACATACCCTGATGGTTCGATAGAAACGTGGGATGGTCAAGGTAGTGGATCTTGGGATGATGGTCAAGGCAATACGAGTACTTGGAACGCAGACGGGAGCGGTAGTTATACCAGTGCCGATGGCAGCTTGGGTGCATGGAGTGCTGATGGGTCTAGTGTTTATACACAAGCGGATGGAACAACGTGGGTATACAATTCGGATGGCTCGGGCAGTGTGACTTATCCCGATGGAACTGAAGAGACTTGGCTTGCTCCATAATAACAGGGATCAGGTTAATGCAATTTTTAATTATTTTAAAACTTAAGATATTTTAACTAAAGGGGAATGTAATTATGGCTATAAACGAAGCAATCGCGAATAAAGTAAAGCAAGAAGCAAATGCATCATTGGTTAAAGCAAAAGCACGTGTAGCTCAAGTTAATGCGCATGCTCATGTTTTAAAAGTTAAACAAATGATGAACAAAGCAAAACCAGCGTTAAATATATAACTAAATGACGATACACTCTGTTTTTCAACTCTTTGAATAACAGAGTGTGTGCATGATTGTTAGATTTAAGTAATTGTTGTTATTGAAAATTAGACCACACCCTTTGGGTGGATATTTACTTTGGTAATTTAGTTACTTACCTCTCAAATGTATATTTAAATTAACACCCTATTATTGATCGTTTATCCATGAGTTATATTGCATCGGTATACACTCATCTCAACAAACCGAGAAGCTGTATTTCGGTTGTATTCCGCTTAGATAGACTTGGGTATATATGAGAAATATTGAATTGAAATTGGAAAAATAATAAGTATTACCTAAAATAAAAGAATATCGTTTATAAAATTACTATTAAGGAATTATATAATGACCAGTACTCCGAGAGAGCAAGCAGATAATGAACTTCTAAAAATCAAAGTAGTACAAAACCAGATACAAGCTAAACGACTTAGGTTGTTGGCAAATAAACCAAAACCTAAGTTCAAAAATTAATCAAAAATACTCTAACCACTATAACAATTACTCTATTAGTAAAATAAATTTATAGTGGTTGATTTATTATTATTTTAATAGATTAAGTTAATTAACACTACCCATATTTATTAACTTAATCTATAGATGTTACCAATCTATTTAAGCTCTGTTCAACGCTTCTTTAAATATTATTTCTTATTTCTTATTTCTTAATATTGGAACCTACCTTGGATAACCAACAAATCCAAAAATTATACGCTGAAGTTGAATTATTAAAAAAAGACAATCGGCGCTTAAATATCGCTAATCAGCTAACCCATGAATTTGTGGGAGAAGCAAAAAGTGTGAAACAACTTATTGCCCACGTTTTCGATCGTGTACTTGAAACACTCGATGCTGAAGCGGGTTCATTGTGGCTTGTAGACCCCAAACAAGCGCAAAATATTTGTCACTTGGCTGAAGGTCCCGCTAAAAAAGGCGTTTTAGGTTTACGGTTGCCAAGCGGAAAAGGCGTAGTAGGAGCGGTAATTCAATCTAAACAACCTGAAGTGATTTTAGATTGCTCAAAAGACGCTCGTTTTTCTAAAGAGGTGGATGCACGTACCGGTTTTGTCACGCGTTCAATGATTTGTGTACCTTTAGTTATTGATGACAAAGCGTATGGTGCAATACAAATAGTTAATAAAAAACACGGTGTTGATGGACAATTTGATGAAGAAGATCAAGCGCTTGTGATCCAGTTAGCGATTGGGGCATCTTTGTCGGTTAAAAATGCCCGCTTGCTTGAAATGGAAAGCAGGGTTAAAGAAATGAACGTGTTAATGGAAATTTCTAAAGAAGTGGTTGCGACTTTAGATGTTGACCAAGTGTTGGCTTTGATTGTAAATAAAACAAATGAACTCGTGGATATCACAGGGGGGGCCGTAGCTTTACTCAATGAAAAAAGCCAATCACTTCAATTAATGGTTTTATCTGAACAACGCAAAATAGATCCAAATGATGACATGCAAAACGCATTGATCGGCTTAATGGAACAAGTTAAAAAAAGTAACCGTGTATGTTATGTGCCCGATGTAAAAAAGTACAAACTTAGCTTAAAGGGAGCAAATAATGTATGGGTTGATTATTTAGAAAAAAATAATTTGAACTCAATTTGGGCTATGCCGCTTGAAGATGAAGAAGGTTTATTGGGGGTTGTTATATTTGAAAGCCAACACTCTGGTTTTGCGTTGGGTAGCAAAGCCGATATGTTGCATATTTTGTGTTCTCAAGCTACGGTCGCTTTACGTAATGCGAGTTTGTTTAAAAGTATCCCTTTTAGTGCAGCATTAAGCTCGGTCGCTAAAAAAAATCAGGCCTTAACCGCTGGGGGATGGCGAAAATATGCAATTTTTTCCCTTGTTCTGTTTTGTTTAATCACGGCTTTACATTATTTGCCTTATTTTAGATGGGTGTCCGGACCTGCGATCGTAGAGGCTCGTTTGGGGCAGGGCGTTTTTTTACCTATTGCTGGGCGACTTGCTGCAATCAATGTATTGGAAGGCCAACTCGTCCAAAAAGATCAAACCATTGGTGCGTTAGCGAGCAGTGATTTAAAACTTCAGTTAATCGAAGCAAATGCCCAATTGGCGATTATTGAAAGACAACTTATTGAAGCCCGAGCTAAGTCAGATACGGTTATGCTAAATCAAGCAGCTATTGAGCGTGAAACGTTAAGAGCTAAAGTTATCCAAGCTGAAACATCACTGAATCAAGTCAGTATTAAGGCAACAATCAATGGTATTGTTTTAACGCCAAGACCCAATGAATTAGTCGGCCGTGTATTTAATAAAGGTGATGAAATTATTCGATTAGCAGACCCAGAACATTTATTGGTTATTGTGCATATCCCAGAAATCGACTTGATGGATGTACAAGTCGGCCAAACGGTAAAGGGGGTATTGCGTGCACAACCCGGTGATTACTTTATGGGGAAAGTGAAACATGTTGGGCGACAGTATGACATTCCAAATACCGTTTTAGAATCAGATAGTGAAATGGAAGATGAGACTATTCAAACCGGGTTTATTGCCGAAATTGAAATAACAGACTCTCCTTTTCAGATTAAGCCCGGCATGACAGGCCACGTTATTATTCATGCTGAACAGTCTTCACTTATAACTAAAATTTGGCGTCGAGTGAGTAACTTTTTCGCTTTTCATATTGGTTTTTAACGATGGCGACTATACCGGCAGCATTACGTTCTGAGCTTAAAGTGGGCAAATTAGTCCAAATGGGTGATTTGTCGTATGTGATTAAAGAACCGGATAAACAAGCTTTTTATCATTTTGAAGAAGCGCAATATCAACTCATGTCTTTATTTGATGGGGTCAGAGAGCTTAGTCAATTGGTTGAGCAATTTAATCAAACGTCTGATGAGTATGAATTCGATTTAGATGCGGCTACTGACTTATATGAGTCTTGTCGAAATTTTCAATTACTTAAAAGAACTCGTAAAGAAAACAATGCCGCTTTATTAGAAAAAATTCGCGAAGATAGAAAAAAGAAAATGCTCCAAGGGCAAGGCAGTTTATTGTATTTGCGTTTTCAGCTGGTTGACCCAAACGCATATTTTGATCGCATAATAGATAAAATTCGCTTTTTGTGGCACCCAAAAGCGATAAAACTGCAAATATGTTTGGTCGTTATCGCTTTTATATTGGTTTTGTTTCAAGGTGAACGCTTTTTTAATGATTTTAATCGAGTTTATTTACAAGCTCACGAATCCAGTTTTGGTATTTTATCAATATGGTTAATTGCGCTTGGGGCTATCGCTATTCACGAATGTGGGCATGGTTTAACCTGTAAATATTATGGTGGTGATGTACATGAAATGGGTTTTTTGCTGCTTGCGTTTCAGCCTTGTCTTTATTGTAACGTGAATGATGCTTGGTTATTTGAAAGCAAATGGCAAAAAATAAATGTCGCTTTAGCCGGTGTATGGGTCGAAATGCAATTGGCCGCATTAAGTGCTTTTGTATGGCTGCTGGTTGATGTATCAAACCCAATTGGTTTTATTGCTTTTGTTCTATTAACGATTGGCACTGCAACATCATTAGTGGTTAATTTAAACCCATTATTAAAATTCGATGGCTATTATATTTTAACTGATTTATTAGAAATTCAAAATTTACGACAGAACGCGATGGCTTGGTTATCGTATTCACTTAAAACACGTATTCTGCGTATGCCAGTAGATAAACCCTTTTCGCCAACAGAGCGAGAGAAAAGTATATACCTTATTTATGCGAGTTTAGTGACTGTATACATGATCGCAATGCTGAGTTTTATTGCACTTGTTGGTTATGGTTTTGTATCGGCTCAGTTAGGATTTATTGCAAACGTTATTTTTATTTACCTTGTTTTTTTATTTGTCAAAAAGATCACTGGCGACTGGGGAGAAACGTTGAAATTATTTTTTTATAACCTGGCTTGGCGTTCAAACAGGCGTCAACAAGTAACGGGTCTAAGTGCTTTTATTTTATTGCTAATAATCATTATTTGGCAGCCGAGTATTCGAATTCATTCAACGGGGACGGTTGAAGCACCAACCGAAATTATTCATGCACCCGAAAATGGCTTTATTACTTACGTTGGGTTTAATGCGCAGCGTGAAGTCATAAATGAACAACAAGCGCCCTTTATCATCATGTCGTCTAGCGATCTGGATTTTACTCATATTGAACTAGCAAGTTCAAAAAATATTTTACAAATTCAACAACAAGAAGCTTCGGCTAATTTAAATGTTTACGAGCGACAAAAATTAGCCATCGAAAGTACACTTTTACAAGAAAAAATTTGGGCAGCCAATACGCAAAATACGCGGCTATCAATACACCGACCTCGTGGCCAATGGGTGGTTGATGATATGCCTCCTCAGGCTTATCTTGGCCGTTATTATAATGTAGGGGAACCTATTTTAAAATTGGTTGCAAAACAATCGCGCTTTATTGATGTAATCGTTGATCAGCGCGATGTCAATTTATTAAACGTTGGCCATGTCGGCCGCATTCAATTACCTATGGCCGAAACTGGTGTATATAATGCTAAGGTATTATCAATTGCCCCTGTGGGACGTTTAGCGGGGGTTGAGCAAAGCTTTGTGGTTAGGATGGGTATTGATGATACCCCAGACCTCGCGATACCGCGGCTAGGGTTGCAAGGAAAAGTCATTATTTTGGGGCAACCACTGCCAGTATGGCAACACCTATTGCATTCAGTGCGTAAAATATTAAGAGCAGATTTATGGTTATAAAAATAATGACTTACACCAGCCTTGTTTCACTTCTCATGATGTTTTGCTTTACCGCACATGGGCAAAATAAACTAACACCTGTTCATTTGCAAGGTGTTGTAATGCCATCGCAGAAAACTAAATTATCCTTTGTTGAATCCGGTCTGATCAGTCAAATCATTGCCAATGGCTCGGTTGTTAATAAGGGCGAAATGATTGCATTATTAGATACCAGCAAAGCGAAAATTGAGTTAGCAAAAAGCCAAGCTCAAGTGCGTTCGGCCGCCTCTCAATTTGAATCTGCAAAACATGATCGAGATAAATCAGCTCGCTTAGTGAATGACAAAGTTTTATCTGATATCGCGATGACAGAAGCCGAATTTTCTGTTTCAGTTGCTAAAGAGAATTTACTGATAGCCCAAGCGCAACTTGAATTAGTAAAACAACAATTAGCTAATTGTACTATTTCAGCTCCATATACCGGGGCCATTATTGTCAAAAATTTTAATCAAGGTGAATGGGTTAATGCGGGAGATCCAATTATAGAGTTGGTCAACCTTGAACAGTTGAGTTTGTCGATAGATATTCCACCTGAAACTCGATTCAACTTGCAATTAGGCACTCAAACTCGTGTGTATATACAAGATCAATGGGTCGGGGTGGCAACGGTTAAAACCATTTTTCCAACAGTGGAACCTACGAGTGGTTTACTGCGGGTTGTATGGCACATTAAAGCAATTGACGATCATCTATTGTCAGGCCGTTATGTGTCACTAGACGATTGGACAAGCACAAAAGGTTTATAGTTATTTATGCAAAATAAATATCGGCTAATGACTTTATTGAACAAACGTTTTATAACGGCCGTCTCGTTTATGTGTTTAATTACGCCAAATGAGGTCATGGCTGAATCTATTACTTTTGCTCAATTGGTCGAAAAATCTTTTGAGCAAAACCTCGGGATTAAAATAAAACAACAACAAAAAATTGTCGAACTTGAAACTGAATCTGCAACGTTCCGTAAACTGTTTCCGTCTTTTAGAATAACCTCTTCACGTAATGAAGTTTTGCATAACTCAAATGATGCAGAACGAGAAATTAGCTTTTATTCAACTAATTTTGAATTGAGTCAGCCATTGTATCAACCTGCATTACTGGCTAATTGGCGCAAATCTTCTTTGAACAAGTTGCATGCTAATTGGGACCACAAAGGTCAAATACAATCCTTATTTTTTCAATTAAAAGAGGCATGGTTTACATTCCTAACTAATCAAATACTTTATGCTGAATCGCAAGAAGCACTTATTCGATTAGAACAGCATAAAAAAAATGCAGAAGCCTTTTATAAAAGCGGTAAAATTTGGCGTAACGATTTATTACAAGCCAGCGTAAGGGTGAGTCGTGGTGAGCAGGATGTATTTGCCGCGGCTAATCGTTTGGCGTTAAGCAAAGCGACAATTAATTTGTTACTTAATCAGCCAATTGATGATGAAATAAACCCTGTTGGTTCTTTACAAAAAGTTGAGTTTGCAAAAACACTTTCGCAATTGCAAACAAAAGCGATTAATAATCGATTTGAATTAAAACAAAATAAAATAGCAATCGAACTTGCTCAAGAAGATGCCGTGATTGTGCGGTCTAAATACAAGCCAAGTGTTGATTTAACATTATCTAGTGGTATTCGCGCTTCGGATGCAGATTATAGTGATTCGATTACTGAAAACTCGATAGCGATTAACTTAAGTTGGAATTATGGGCAGTGGGGACAAACCGCACGAGAAATTGATGCTGCCGATGCACGATTAACGGTTAAACAACTTGAATTAGCGCAACAAAAATCGCTTATTGAGTTTGAGGTTAAAAGCGCGTTTTTGTCGGTTAAAGAAAGTGAATACAGTTTGAAAGTCTCGGTAGAAGCATTAAAACAGGCTGAAGAGAATTACCGTGTGAGTCAAATTCGATATCAGGAGCAATTAGGCAGTGCAAGTGATGTGCTCGACGCGCAAGACTTATTAACGCAAACCGTCACTAACCGGATTGTTTCGCTTAATGCTTATTTGACATCCATTGCCAAATTATCGCTAGTGGTAGGCGATAGCATTAAGCTGTAGTGATAAACCAAACTTATTTAATTTTTTAAGTGTGTTTTTGGATTAATTCAATTGCGTACCCATCTGGATCTTTAACAAACGCAATTTCAGTTGTACCGCCTTTTACCGGCCCTGGTTCTCGGCTAACTAATCCGCCTTTTGCTTTTATTTGTTCACATGCAGCATAAATATCGGTGGCTTCAATCGCTAAATGACCAAATGCATTGCCATGATCATAACGTTCAACGCCCCAATTGTACGTAAGTTCAATAACGGTATTAGCGGATTCATCACCGTAACCTAAAAAGGCGAGGGTATATTTATATTCTGTATTTTCACTTTGGCGTAATAGTGTCATGCCTAAAATGTCACAGTAAAAATCAATTGATTGTTGCAAGTTACCCACACGTAACATGGTATGTAATAAACGCATTTTTTATCCTTAAATTATCCAGAATTGTATGAACAAGGTTGTTGTAAATTTGTTTCTATGGTTCGTATTAAATTCAATCTAAATTTCTATTTTATCTTTGTATTCACATAAATCTTCAATAATACATGAACCACAGCGTGGTTTGCGGGCTATGCAAGTGTAACGACCGTGTAGTATTAACCAGTGATGTACATCAACTTTGAATTCAGCGGGTACAACTTTAAGTAGCTTTTGCTCTACCTCGACTACATTTTTACCCATAGCAAACTTGGTGCGGTTTGATACACGATCGATGTGGGTGTCTACCGCTATGGTTGGCCAGCCAAATGCGGTGTTAAGAACAACGTTAGCGGTTTTTCTACCAACACCGGGCAAGGCTTCAAGCGCGGCTCTATCTTCTGGTACTTCAGCGTTATGTAAGTCGATTAACATTTTGCAGGTTTTTATTGTATTTTCAGCTTTTGAATTATAAAGACCGATGGTTTTTATATACTCTTTTAAGCCATCTACCCCTAATGCAAGAATTGTTTCGGGGGTGTTAGCCACCGGGTAAAGTTTTCGTGTCGCTTTATTTACACTGACATCGGTTGCTTGGGCAGAGAGTAAAACCGCAATTAATAATTCAAATGGCGATGAAAATTCAAGCTCGGTCGTTGGGTTTGGGTTGTTATCGCGCAAGCGAGTTAATATCTCGAGACGTTTTTGTTTATTCATTACAATTATCTATTTTATGTGTGAAAGAAAGCCAATAAAAGAGGTTTAATTTAACTTCAGCTTATCGACCTGTATTAATCACACTCAATTTACTTAGGTTGCACTATTGTAGGTTGCGCTATTTTAGCTTGTACAATTACAAGTTTAATTTTTAGGTAATGTTGTCTGCTGTTACTCTAGCGCGTTCAGTTGTTTTGGCTTTTTTCTCACCCACTACGAGTGCTTCTATTCGTTTATCAAATTTATTTTTTACCGCAATTAACAAGCCTAAAGCGATAAAAGCCCCAGGAGGTAAAATAGCAATTAGAAACGTTTCGTTGGTTTCAAATAAGGTTATTTGCCAATGGGTCGCCATTGAACCAAATAATAAATGCGCGCCGCTAAATAAAGTTCCGTTGCCTAGTACTTCGCGCACAATACCTAAAGCAACCAGTATTAA
Organism: Algibacillus agarilyticus; assembly: GCF_003286125.1. Taxonomy (GTDB): domain Bacteria; phylum Pseudomonadota; class Gammaproteobacteria; order Enterobacterales; family Alteromonadaceae; genus Algibacillus; species Algibacillus agarilyticus. The sequence goes on along the minus strand of NZ_QMED01000042.1, from coordinate 22,023 downwards.
TAAAAAGCCGAGTCCCATCATTAAGCCATCCCAAGCGGCGAGTTTGACATTGTTTTTTGAAGCAAACGCTTCTGCTCGACCAATAATGGCGCAATTAGTGACAATAAGTGGGATAAATATGCCTAATGTCTGATAAAGGGCATAGGTGTATGCATTCATTAATAACTGGATAACGGTAACTAAACCCGCGATGATCATAACAAAAACGGGGATACGTATTTCATTGGGAACCCAGTTACGCACTAATGACACAGTAATATTTGAACCGAGTAAGACAAACAGAGTTGCCAGCCCTAAACCCAACCCATTAATGGTGGTATTCGATACCGCTAATAGCGGACAAAGGCCAAGCATTTGCACTAGCGCCGGGTTGTTTTTCCATAAGCCTTGCCAGCTTATTTCTTGTAATGGACTCATGCCTTGTCTCCGCAATTTATGGCTTGATTGTAGAGGTCTTTTTTATTTAGTTCATACCAAGTTAGTGTACGTTTAACGCTTTTAACTACCGCTCTAGGGGATATCGTCGCACCGGTAAATTGATCAAACATGCCGCCATCTTTTTTGACTTTCCAGTTTGGGTCATCATCCGCTTTTAGGCTTTTGCCATTAAAAGACGTGATCCAGTCTGATTTCTCTATTTCTATTTTGTCGCCTAAGCCTGGTGTTTCAGTGTGTTTAATGGTTCTAGTACCTAAAACACGGCCATTAAAATCGATAGCAACGAGTAAATCTATTCGACCACTATAGCCGTCAGGGGCAATCGCTTCGATTGCTAAAGCGATATTTTCATTTGTGTCATTTCGCGCTCTAAACACTTTAATAGGGTTATTGAATTGATCGGTAGTAATAATGCAATCTTGCGTTAAGTTGTTTGAATAAAGTGTGTTAGGAATTATCGCATTTAAGTTAGCTAATGTGGCTAGCTCTTGCTGTTTCGCAATTTCTGGCGCTGTTAATTGGTGTGTAATGGTTACAACAAAAGTGGTTGCTAATGCAAATAGACCTAAAATAAGGCTGGATTTTGAAACGATTGAATTCATTATTTATCCCCGTGACCAAATACTTTAGGTTGCGTGTAATAGTCAATCAGTGGCACTGTCATATTGGCAAGCAATACTGCAAACGCGACGGCATCTGGGTAGCCGCCAAATTGCCTGATAATAAACACGAGAAAACCAATTAACGCGCCGTAAATTAATCGGCCTTTATTTGTTGTCGCCGCTGACACCGGATCGGTTAAGATAAAGAAAGCAGCAAAACAGGTGGCACCAGAAGTTAAATGTAATAACATTGAGCCTGTGCCATCGGCATTAACGGCCTGAGTCACCAGTGTTAAAAAACCAAGCGTTCCGATAAAACTAACCGGAATTTGCCATTTAATAATTCGTTTTTTAAGTAGGTAGAGCCCACCAACTAAATAAGCTAAGCTGACATAAAACCAACCTTTACCTATACCATTATCAAAGATAGGTAAACTTAATGTTTCATTATAAGTATAACCGGCTAATAAATTAGTTTTGATTGCGTCGAGTGGTGTTGCCATTGTTAACCCATCAATACCCGATCTAAGTTGTTCTAATGAATAACCTTGTGAAGTATAGCCCGTTAATATCGTACTTAATGTGTCGTAAAAATTGAGGTCTATAACCATTAAACTTGAAGCCGGCAACCAACTTGTCATTGATAATGGAAATGAGACAAGGAGTAATACATAAGCTGCCATTGCCGGGTTAAATATATTTTGCCCTAAACCCCCATAAGCTTGTTTGACAAGTGCGATAGCGAATAAAGTGCCTATTGCACCAATCCACCAAGGGGCTAAAGGCGGTATGCTAACGGCTAATAATAAACCGGTTAATAGGGCACTATTGTCGGTTAGGCTACGTTTAATGGGTTTGTTACGCCATTTTAAACAGGCATATTCGGTAAATAATGCCACACTCATGCAAATCGCGAGTTGTATAAAAACACCAAAACCGAAAAAATAAGCCTGGGTTAATATGCCGGGAATACAGGCGCTCATTACGGTTAACATGACAAACGCTGTTTTGTTATTTTTTCGGGTATGTGGTGAGCTGGCTAGTTTAAAACTCATGATTTTTGTCTTTTAGCCTTTGCTTTAGCGAGTGCCGCTTTAACCTTTGCCGCTTTCACTTGATTAGCATTTTCATCTTCGCTATTCCCACTTTCGCTATCGAGGCTGCTTGCTGTTGTGGTATTCGTTATGCTGCTACTGCCTGTTTCACCACCGTGAGCAAGCTGATTTGCTTGGTCACGACGTGCTTTAGCGCGTTCTATTGCCGCTTTAGCTCTTGATTTGGCTTCTGCGTCGAATTGAATATTCGCTTCGGCTTTTGCATTTTCTGGTTGTGTGACAGAGGCTTGCTCTGCCATTTTTTGTTGTCGTTTAGCTTTAGCACGTGCAATGGCGGCTTGCGCTTTTGATTTGATAGGGTCGATCTCTAATTCTGTTTGATACATTGCTTCACTAATTTCTGTTGGTTCGTTTGTTGTCGATGTCTGGAGATGCTCGTCAACTTGTTCATCTGTTTGATCCGCTGCTGTTTTAGGTTCAAGTGTCGTTTTATCGCTTTCAGCACTAGAATGAGCAGCGGGTTTTGATTCTTCAGCTAATTTGGCTGCTTTTTTTGCTTTAGCACGCGCGATCGCGGCTTGCGCTTTTAATTTAATGGGTGAAACGGTAGACGCTATTTCGTCATTATTTGAGTCGATAGTTGAATCATGAGTTAACGTTGCCGCACGTTGATTTTCTGGTTTTGGCTCTGCTTCTTTTTGAGAGGCAGAGTCAGAAGCAGAGGCCTTTTGACTATTAGTCGCAGTCGCATCTGCATTTTTTAACTTGGCTTCACGTTTGGCTTTAGCGCGGGCAATAGCGGCTTGCGCTTTTGATTTAATTGGGTCTGCTTCTACCGGCTCATTAGGAGAATGATCCAAATCACTCTCTACTTTATGCGAGGGTGGGGCGGTGGTATTTTGTTCTTCGGTACTTGCGTTATTGTTTAATTTGGCTTCACGTTTAGCTTTAGCGCGGGCAATGGCTTCTTGAGCCTTATTTTTAATCGGGCTATTCGATTGGCTTATATTACTTTCGACTGCATTCTTTTCTACGGCGCTATTTTCTAGGGTAGTATTTTCTAAAGTATTAGGCTCTGCATTCTGATCTGTTTTCGTTATATCATTTGTACTATTTTTTTGTGCTTTTTTCGCTTTTGCACGTGCCATTGCCGCGGCTATTTTGTCTTGTGCGCTTTGATCTGTGTTAAGCGACTGCTTGCGAAGTTCGGCCGAACGTTTATGTTTGTCTAAGCGTTCTTGTTTATCGCGTTCTAAACGTGCATTACGGGTTTCAAAACGTTCTTTCGCTTTTTCTGCTTTTATTTTTTCTTCGTTGGCTTCGCGAATTTCGGCTTTAGTTTGACGGTAATATTGTACTAATGGAATATCACTTGGGCAAACAAAGGCACAAGCGCCACATTCTATACAATCAAATAAATTATAAGCCTGAGCTTTGTCGTGTTCTTTGGCTTTGCTGTGCCAATAAAGTTGCTGAGGTAATAAGCTAGCGGGGCAAGCATCGGCACATTCACCACATCGAATGCAAGCTTGCTCGGGGGGCGCATCAGGCAATTCTTGTTGTGTGGGTATTAACAAGCAGTTCGTTATTTTGGTTACCGGCACTTGCTTATTGAGTACAGTGAAGCCCATCATCGGCCCGCCCATTATCACACGCTCATTGTGTTGGTTGTCGTGTTTAACGTGATTTAACACATGCGCTATGGGGGTCCCTATTGGCAGCCTATAATTACCAGCCGTTTCTATATTTTCGCCGGTTACGGTAACAACACGATCAATTAATGGTTCCCCTAGGTAAATTGCCTTATAGATGGCATATACCGTGCCGACATTTTGACTAACAACGCCAATGTCCGCTGATATTTTACCTTTTGGCACTTCCATATTGGTGATGACTTGAATGATTTGTTTTTCACCACCCGCAGGGTATTTGGTGGGTAAAACTCTAACAACAAAGTTGGCTTTACCCGCACAAGCGGCTTCCATTGCGTTTATGGCTTCAGGTTTATTGTCTTCAATCGCAATAACGACTAACTTTGGCTCTAATATATAAGCGAGTACTTCAATACCGTGAATGACTTCATCTGCATGTTCGCGCATAACGCGATCATCTGAAGTAATATATGGTTCACATTCAACACCATTGATTAATAATATTTCGCAGGGCTGATTAGGTGTTTGTTTAACATGCGTAGGGAAGGCTGCACCGCCTAAACCTGCTACACCTGCTGCTTGAATAAAACCGATAACATCAGATTTAGGCAGTGTTCTAAAATGAATTTTGGGGCTGATTTCACACCATTCATCGAGACCATCGGCGATGATTTGAATAGAAAGTGCGGGTATGCCTGAAGGGTGAGCAGAAACATGTGGCTCTATTTTACCAATCGTGCCGGAAGTCGGGGCATGCACCGGTACCGACATTTTATCGTTAAAGGCCGTTAACGCTTGGCCTTTTTTAACCTTGTCACCTGATGCCACTAAAATGTGATTAACGGCACCGATGTGCTGTTTAACCGGAACCCAATAATGTTCAGCTAATGGCAGTAAACTAATTTCGGTTTGATTAGATAGTTTTTTTCGTTGCGGTGGGTGCACACCACCTGGGAAATCCCAAAGTACACCCGCTTTAATTTTTTCTAATAATGATTCCACGAATAATCTCTATCTAATTTAAGAAATTTGTTTTATTTCTATGTTTTGTAATTGCCATTTCCATGTCTCTGGTTTGCCTTTTACTGGCAGCATATCAATGCAATCAACAGGGCAAGGTTCAACACATAAATCACACCCCGTACATTCATCAATAATCACGGTATGCATCACTTTAGAAGCCCCTACAATGGCATCTACGGGGCACGCTTGGATACATTTAGTGCAACCGATACATTCATCTTCGCGGATGTAAGCGACTTTTTTTATATTATCGCCACCGTCTAGTGGTTTTACTTCGCGACCGGTTAAATCTGCTATTTTCTGGATCGTTGCTTCGCCACCCGGCGGGCATTTATTTATTTCATCACCATCTGCTACCGCTTGTGCATAAGGTTTGCAACCAGGATAGCCACACTGACCACATTGTGTTTGTGGCAAAACGCTGTCTATCTGTTCGACAATAGGATCGGATTCAACTTTAAATCGGATTGAGGAATAGCCAAGAACTAAACCAAAAATAACGGCTAAAGTGCCTAGCGCGATCAATGAATATAATAAAATCATGATACTTTAACCAACCCTGTGAATCCCATAAAGGCGAGTGACATTAAGCCAGCCGTGATCATTGCAATTGCCGAACCTTTAAACACTTGAGGGGTGTCGGCTGCAGCTAAACGTTCGCGCATAGCCGAAAATAAAATAAGAACGAGCGAAAAGCCAACCGCCGCCGAAAAGCCATACACGATGGACTCAATTGCGTTATGGTTTTCATTTACATTAAGTAAGGCAACCCCTAAAACGGCACAGTTTGTGGTTATTAAAGGTAAAAATATACCTAACAAACGATATAGCGTGGGATTCGTTTTATGTAAAACCATTTCAGTAAATTGCACCACAACCGCAATAATTAAGATGAAGGTGAGGGTGCGTAAAAATTCAATATCTAGCGGCTGTAATAAATACGTATTAACCAGATAGCTGGTAAAAGAAGCGAGGGTTAATACAAATGTGGTGGCCATCGACATACCAATAGCGGTTTCGATACGGCTTGATACACCCATAAATGGGCATAATCCTAAAAATTTTACTAATACAAAGTTATTAACCAAAATAGTGGCTATTAACAGTAATACGTAATCAGTCATATTAACCTTGTATGCTTGCGTGTTTGAAAACGCGTATTATCCGCATTTATGCCTTATTAAACAACTTATCCTTGTTGTGGGATTAAGTTTTTAAGTTAATAAAACAAAAAAGCCAGCATTAAGCTGGCTTTTTAAGCGTTTTTATCAGTTTAAAGTGGGTACGTTGTTAAAACTCAACCGGTTTACCGATGAAGTAACCCTGCGTGCCATCAACAAATACTTGCTCTAAACAATGTTTCTCTTCTTGGGTTTCAACGCTTTCACACAACACGTTTACGCCTAATCTATGTGCTAAATCAACAATAACGCGCAAGAAGTACTGATTGCTCTTATCTTCATCAATGCCGCGGCTATAACTGCCATCCATTTTGATAAAGTCGGGTTTAAGTTCACGGAAAAATTTAAACGATGTCATGCCCATACCAAATCGCTCAACAGTTACACGTGCGCCAGTACGATGAACCATATCTAAGAAACGTTTAGACGCGGCCATGTTTTGTTGCATGCCAAATTCGGTAACTTCAAACACTAATTTAGAAGCGACAGCTGGATCTCGTAATAAACGACGTTCTAACCAAATGGCAAATTGTTCATCATGTGCTGATTTGGCGGTTACATTTAAACCAAAGTATTGTGTTTGCAAACCACGTTCGAGTATTTGTTTCATCGTTTGTTCAACAATCATTTTGTCGACAAAGATGATCTTGTCCATTTTTTCAGCCATTGCAACAAACGAGGCTGTGGGTAAAACTTGACCATCTGCATTAGCAAAACGTGCTAACACTTCATTATAAACTTTTGAATTTTTGTTAGTGGGTTGAATCGGCTGATAATACAAAATAGCACGTGCATTTTTAACTACGTCGTCAATCACTTCACGCCAGTTCTGGTTACCATATTTAGCACTGACATTTTCAAGCACTGATGTGTCTGTTTGCATATGCCATGCATTTGGATACTTCGTTTGTGAAATGCTGATGCCCGTGTCCGATAATGCAAGCAACTCACCTAAGGGTCTACCTGATTCATAGCTAACTAAACCACTATAAGCAACCGCTTCTAACTCTAATGATTTCTGTAACTCACCTAAACGACCTTGCAAGTTCGTTGCATAATTTTCAGATTCTTTAGCGGTTACATTCGGTAACACGACGGCAAAGTCAGAGCCGTTTAAGCGATATATTTCGGCTGCATCATAAGTATTAGCGACTCGGGTGATGATTTGTGCTAACTCAGCAACATACGCGTCACCGGCTTGATAACCTCTGTTTTGATTGATGTGATTAAGCTCAGAAGCACGGGTAACGGCTAAAACACCAAAGTCTAAATTTTCAAGGTTATTGAGCTTGTCTTCAAAGTACTCAACAAATGAAATTCGATTTTTCAAGCCCGTAAGCTCATCACGAGTAGCTTCCGTTCTGAAATTTTCTGCTGATTCTCGCCATTCCTTAATTTTAGTTTCGTAATTAATATGCAATGTTTCAAGTGATTCAGCTAAGGGTAAAAAATCATCCGGTAAATCATCCCATGCAATAGAGTCATCACTTTCAGTGAATTCGTTAATCACACCTGAAATATTGGCAATTGAGCGGCGCACCACACGTTGAATGAGTTGACGTAATGAAATAATAAGTAAGCTAAGTACGACAAAAAGTACAAGCAGGGAAGAGTAAAAAAAAGTATCAAATAATGCGAGTTCGTCAGTAAAGCGTAATTGAAATTGCAAACCTAAATTATGTGTTTGGCTAACTACTTTTTTAGGTTGTGGCATCATCCCAAAAGAATTGAGAACAAGGTACCCCAAAGACTCATCCGTATTTTGATCTTCATACTTATATAGAGAAGGGCCGTTGTATTCACTTAAGTTAAGGGCTTGATAGGCAAAAGCGCTTTTAAGATCTTTTGCTAATACCTTGGCATCTACAGCGTTGTAAGAGTCGACAAGGCGGCTTAAGGTTGTTGTGTGTTTATCTTGTTGTGAAATTATATATTGCGATAAGATAGCACTGTAAGTCAGCATTAAACTTATTATCAATATTAGAAACGTGATTAGATTTCTGACTAAGAGTCGTCTAAAAATACTCATTCCCTTTTAAGCTCCTATTAATTACCCTTATTCTGGGTAGAGTCTTATTTATAAACTAATTGAATAGTGGCATATAAATTTTTTACCGATAAAAGTATATTATCAGCAAAATAGGAAATAACGAAGCAAAAAGGTAAAGGATTTAAATTAGATTATTTAAGTTATGATATTGTTTTATGAGGGATTTAAAGATATTAAGATGGGTTAGATGGCTCCCCCTCCCCGACTCGAACGGGGGACCTGCGGATTAACAGTCCGTCGCTCTAACCAACTGAGCTAAGGGGGAATATCTAATTTTGGCGTTGTACGTGATTGGCTCCCCCTCCCCGACTCGAACGGGGGACCTGCGGATTAACAGTCCGTCGCTCTAACCAACTGAGCTAAGGGGGAACATGTATCTCGTCAACGGGGCGCATATTAATCATGTCATAAGTAACTGTCAACTAAGTTTATTAATATTTTTATAAAAAAAGTTTGTTTGCATGTTTAATAATCAAAACTTGATTAGAGAATATCATTGCCAATGTTGTTCGTTGGTTTTTTAGCCATTTTACTTTTTATTCGGTGGTTCGAATCGCTTGTTTATTTGATATATGTCTGTCGTTTTATTGCACATGCCGATTTTAAGTACCTTAAAATGGCTGCAAGTTTGCTTTGTCTCTTAGTATTACTCTCTTGGTATTGCACTTTAGGTATTGTCACCCTTTGATATATATATTGCTTAATGAGCATATTGAAGTGACTTGGGTATAAAAGTCAGTTGCTGCAACGTTGAAATAGGGTAGAGGGCGAATAAATCTACTTATATTAAGTTGGAGCAGAGTGAATAGGTAAAAGGTATTGATAGTAATAGGGATCATTACCGTAAAGTATGATTTCATTAAACGTTATTTAAAGGCGTATTGAAAGTTGCAACTTAATGTCAGGGTTTAAATTAATAATATGTATTTATACTGACTTGGGCGCACAATGTTTATATTGACTGCTTTTGGTAGCGCTAATTCGGTCTTTTATCGATAATTGCTGATTTATAGTGCTTAAAATGAGTAGCCTCTATTTTCTGAGTTGTAAACATAAATTATTTATTATTAACACCGTTTCGCAAGAATATTACCGAAGCGCAGCAGACTAAAAAATATTCAATGCTCGCCAAAGCCAGAAGAATAAAGAGCTAGCGCCTGTTATCCACTAGATCTGTGGATAACTATGTTAATAAAGTTGGAAATCTCACGCAAAGCCGCGTCCTTTCTATGTCAATACTTTATTACCGTTTTTTGTTACTTTTAGAATAAAGTTATTTAAATCAATGGTTTAAATTATAATTGTTCGTTTTTTAATTTGATTGGTTGAAAAATGTGCTAAAAATGCTGGCGTTAGTTTTTAATGTGAATCAATTTTGAATATAGAAAAAAATCAAGTCAATTTATGTTTTATAATGCATGTTTTTTTATACAGTTAAGTGTTGCATTGTAACGGTGCGTTTAGAGTGAGTGAAGGTAAATATTCCTGCTTTGTGTTTTATTTTTTATTGGCTAATTAAAGTCTATAAAAGCATTTTAGTTTTTTTCTAATTGTTATTTATTGCTCGTCTTGAGGTTAAATTGGCTTTAAAGCCTGTTTTTATAGCATTACTTTAAAAAATCACAGATTTTATGCCTATTTATAAGTTAAAATATTTTATTAAATACGAACGTCGGTTTATACAAACTACTGTTTTGTTAAATAGGTAGCTAGTTGAGCGTTTTATTTACCCGAACGTTATTAATTCGAGAAAGTTGGAAAACAAAAACGAGATGACAAGCTCTAAAACAAAGCCACCTCTTGATATGATCCAAGATCCTATCGGTAGTACGATTAAAAAAATGACGATACCCATGGTGATGGCCATGATGGCGTTAATGTCATTTAATTTAATTGATACATTTTTTATTGGTTTAATGGGCACTGAACCCCTAGCGGCAATTAGTTTTACTTTTCCGATCACATTTACCGTGATTAGTTTAGCTATTGGCTTAGGTATTGGCACTTCAGCGGTGACGGCTAAAGCGTTAGGGCAGGGCGATAAAATCAGTGCAAAACAAAATGCAACGAGTGCTTTAATTATTTCTATCTTATTAGTTGTTGCACTCTGTACGATTGGGATCTTTACAATAGAACCTCTTTTTACCTTGCTTGGTGCCGATGCCTCAACGTTAGTTTTTATTAAAGAATACATGTATGTCTGGTATATCGGGAGCTGCTTTTTGGTTTTACCTATGGTGGGCAATAGTGTTTTACGTGCCTCAGGCGATACCAAAACCCCGAGTCAAGTGATGGCCTTTGGTGGCTTAATTAATGCCATTCTCGATCCGATTCTTATTTTTGGCTTTGGTCCTATTCCGGCACTCGGTATGGCGGGTGCGGCATTAGCAAGCCTGATCTCATGGGTTGTTGGCACCTTTACTATTTTATATATCTTGGCTTTTTCGCGAAACTTAATTTTTAGGCATTTACCGACTTGGTCACAATTCAAAAGTTCATGCGGTATTATTATGAAGATCGCATTACCTGCGGCGGGCGCAAATATGCTAACCCCAATGGCAATGGCTATAATGACGGCTATCGTCGCGCTTTATGGTAAAGAAGCCGTTGCCGCATTTGGTGTAGGTAGCCGAATTGAATCGATTGCCTCTATGGTTGTTTTGGCGTTATCTATGTCTTTACCGCCATTTATTAGCCAAAATTTTGGTGCCGGTAAAATGGAGCGTGTTAAAGAAGCTTATGTTACAACGTCTCGTTTTGTCTTGATTTGGCAGTTTGGTATTTACTGTTTGTTATTATTACTCGCTTGGCCGATTGCCATGGCGTTTTCGTCTGACCCTAATGTGATTGAAATATTGACTTGGTTTATTTGGATTATGCCATTAGGTTATGGTGCTCAGGGTATTATCATTTTAACCAACTCATCATTTAATGCATTGCATAAACCAATGGATGCATTGATGTTGAGTGTACTTCGATTATTTGTGTTCTTTGTGCCGATCTCTTACGTCTGTGGCTTAATATGGGGAGTGCATGGTTTATTTGTCGGGGGCGTTATCGGTAATGGTTTAATGATGTTAGTGTCAGCGTTTTGGTTTAGAAAATATTTAACAACGGTTGAACACAGCACCGTATCGTTAGGATTAGGAACACATAAATGAGCGAAAAACTGTTTGATTTACAATCGCCCTACCAGCCTGCAGGTGATCAACCACAAGCCATTAAGCAATTAACAGAAGGTTTTGAAGCGGGTCTCGCTCATCAAACGCTATTAGGGGTAACTGGGTCGGGTAAAACATTCACAATGGCAAATGTGATTAAAAACTTAGACAGACCGACTATGATCATGGCGCATAACAAAACATTGGCGGCGCAATTATATGGAGAAATGAAAGAGTTTTTCCCAAATAATGCGGTTGAATACTTTGTTTCATACTATGACTATTACCAACCTGAAGCGTATGTACCTTCTACCGATACGTTTATTGAAAAAGATGCCTCAATTAATGATCATATTGAGCAAATGCGGTTATCTGCCACTAAGGCGTTAATGGAACGCCGAGATGTTGTCATTATTGCGAGTGTATCGGCGATTTATGGCTTAGGTGATCCTGATTCGTATTTAAAAATGTTGTTACATCTTCGCCAAGGCGATTTGATTGATCAGCGTGATATTTTAAGGCGACTAGCTGAATTACAATATCAGCGCAATGATATCGATTTTGGCCGAGGTACATATCGCGTGCGCGGCGATGTGATTGATATTTTCCCTGCAGATTCTGAGCGAGATGCAATTCGTATTGAATTATTTGATGAAGAAATAGAACGGATAAGTGAGTTTGATCCATTAACGGGGGAAATGTCACGCACAATGGCTCGAACGACTATTTATCCTAAAACACATTATGTAACGCCGCGTGACAAAATTTTAGCCGCTGTTGATTTAATTAAAGCTGAGCTTGTTGAACGTAAACAGCAATTGATTGATTTGCATAAGTTGGTTGAAGAGCAAAGAGTGACTCAACGAACACAATACGACATTGAAATGATGAATGAGCTAGGCTATTGCTCTGGTATTGAAAATTATTCGCGCTACTTATCCGGACGTGCACCCGGCGAGCCACCGCCAACGTTATTCGATTATTTGCCAGATGACGGTTTACTGATTATTGATGAATCACATGTTACGGTTTCGCAAATTGGCGCGATGTATAAAGGCGATCGATCGCGTAAAGAAAACCTCGTAGAGTATGGTTTTAGATTGCCTTCTGCACTTGATAACCGACCCATGAAATTTGAAGAGTTTCAGCAGCTTGCTCCTCAAACTTTATATGTATCCGCTACGCCAGGTAAGTATGAAATTGAAAAATCAGGTGATGAAATTGCAGAACAAGTTGTTCGACCGACCGGTTTAATCGACCCCACGATCGAGATACGGCCCGTCGCGACCCAAGTCGATGATTTATTATCTGAGATTCATAAACGTGTTGCGGTTGACGAGCGTGTATTAGCTACCACGTTAACTAAGCGTATGTCAGAAGATTTAGCCGATTATCTTAACGATCACGGTGTCAAAGTCCGTTACTTACATTCCGATATTGATACCGTTGAACGGGTAGAAATCATCCGTGATTTACGCTTAGGTAAGTTTGATGTGCTTGTCGGTATTAATCTACTCCGAGAAGGATTAGATATGCCAGAAGTTTCGCTAGTAGCCATTTTAGATGCCGACAAAGAAGGTTTTTTGCGTTCAGATCGTGCGTTAATTCAAACAATCGGGCGTGCAGCCCGTAATGTAAACGGACAAGCCATTTTATATGCGGATCGCATTACGGGATCAATGCAACGAGCGATGGATGAAACGGATCGCCGTCGTGAAAAACAAGTCGAGCATAATTTAAAACATGGTATTACGCCGACAGGCTTAACCAAAAAAATAACCGATGTTATGGATGTGGGTTACGATGATGATGAAGCCGCGAATGATGATGCGAGCTCTGGTATCAAATTACGTAAAATTGGCGAAAATAAAGCAAAATATAATGGTCAAACACCGGCCGAAATTGCCAAGCAAATTAAAAAGCTTGAAAGTGAAATGTTTGAATTAGCGCGTAGCTTAGAATTTGAAAAAGCAGCTAAATTACGTGATGAAGTGCAAGCATTACAACAATTAATGATTAAAAACAGTTAATACAAGGATCGGGTTATGAATGTTGATAAAGCTAAAAAACGAATAGCTAAGCAAGTTAAAAAAGGCGATAAAGGTTATCCTAAAATAACGCTCGCTTATTTTGGGCAATCGGCTGATATAGCCACAGAAGTTGTTATTAGTTTTATTGAAGCAGAAGGGGCTGAACCGCAATCGCAAAAATTTGTATGTGAAAGTGATGTACGAGAAGACGAAACAATCCAATCTGTTTTAGTTAAAATTATGGAACGAGCAGATGCCAATACTGTTAGCGAAGTTGCGGGTACTGCGTTACTTTAGTTTATGCGTCATGCTTGTTAAGCGGTAATCAAATACCCCTTTCTTATACGTTAAAATTTTCGTTAATCCTTTTAACGTATCTCGTATAACGTATAAGAACGGGGTTATTTTTATCTATTTACTTATTCCCTTTATTCCCTTTATTCTCTGGATTAGCATCCTGATCAGAAGCCGTGGTTTGCGTATTAGGTTGATTTGCATGATCCCCTGTCTTTACGTTTGAACTGGCTTGCTCATTTATTTCTTTAGCACGCCAATAGCCTTGTTCGCCTAATATCTTCCAAGCCCATTTTACCCAGTTTAAAAAGGCAAAACTTAACCAAATTACCCAGACTAGCATCATACCTTTATAAACAATTTGCGGAATGCTGACGATTGTAATATTGGGTAAGACACCCTGGGTTTTATCAGCAAACCATTTTAAGTGGTAACTCGATGAATGATTACCTGCTATTCCCATATCAGGTGAACTTAATAAGCTCATCGGCACCACCGAAATTAACGTAATAATGGCTATTAACGATAAGCCATATAAAAAGAGCTGCGATAAATTAAAATAAGTTCTGCTTAAATTGTTAGGTCGATACGTTGATGCTGTGAGTGTGGCAAACCAAACGGCAATGAAAATGAGCACACTCCAGTTATTTAAGCTCAGGCCAAAACCAAATATCACCCAGCTGACCGTTGAAAGTGGCGAAAATTTTACTTTTGATATTAATACCGCCAATAATATAAATATTAATAACTCACCCCAATATAAAACCGCGGGGCCTAACAAAGGGCCTTGGGCAAATAATACCCAACGATTGTTCAAATTAACCTGCTGATTTATATTACTGGTAGGTGCATTTAAATTAACCTTAGGCATCGAAAAAAGCATAGTGCTTGTTTGATCACTGCGCATTTGAATCGATATATCGTGCTCACCGGGTGCAATAGGCAAGGTTAATTTTTGTTGGTTAGTTTGTAGATTTAAGAGCTGGTTATCACTTTTAACTTGGGTTAATTGATAGCTTAACGGTAATACTATTTCATGCGTGCCACCTCGGGTGCTGCGGTAATTAAATGATAAGTTAACGACTGAAGTACGCTCACTTTGTTCAATTTTGTAATCGACTTTATCGATGGCTAATACATTGCCTTTGACTGCCGCTGGGCGAGTGTTTTTAATCGTTAATGTTTCACCGGGATAAGGATAAAATATATGTTCATAATATCCGTAGGCACTGTCATCTAATACACTGGGTAAATCAGAAAACTCGCTATGCCAAACCGGACTTGTACTAATGATCCATTCTTCAATAAAATGCGGCTGAGTGCTGGCGGTCAGGTTGAGTAAGCTTGCACGATCTAAAGTGGCAGACCAATAAAATTCATCAGCACCATCAGGGATCGTGATATTTATTTTATTGCCCATTTGATTAATATCCGCGGAGGTTATTTTTTCATTCGGTAGTAAATCAACCGCTAGATTAATCGAACCTTTAAAAGGTGCGATACGCTCAACAACCGTATCAACTCGCCATACATGACCTATAACTAAGCTGCGTGTCACTTTTACAAACGGTACAATAGGGTAGCGGCTAGATGCCTTGTTGTTTTCTCCTTCTGCATTTTCAGCTATTGTAGAGGTGATTGCGTTAGCAATAAACGTGATGGAATGGCTATTTAACGTATTGTTATGCAAGCCAGCTACTACCCATTGTGGCTGTTCATTAAAGTAGACAGCAGCCGGTTTTTCTTTAAATTGTAATTGAAAAGTATCAACGGCAGCGTAACGACCAATAACGGTTAAGGTATGTATACCTTTGTTGATAGGCACATAGACCCATTGCTGGTGCTTATATAAACCTTTAATTGCGTGTTTATTGAGCGTAACTGATTCAGGGCGCCAAAATTCAGATTTAGGTAAGGCAATTGCGGTGTCATGTTGCGCATGCACTTTAAAATTAAGTACGAGTTTATTTGTATCAAAATTAATCGCTAAATTGTTAATATTGGCACAATGCGGTGCGCAAGTGGGGGCCTCTAACACTCGGTTTTTTAGTTGTTCAAGCATGGCTTGATCAGGGTAACTGCTGGCCATACTATCAGGTGAATAGGTGGGTAATAAACCGATTATCAACAAGCTTGGTAGTAGTTTGGCTATGCTTTGGGGCAAAACAAAAGACTTGCTTAAGGTTGTTAACACACTTTTTAACATAATGAATAACCAGAATAGAGTGATTAACGTTGCGACTATTTTTAAAAGTCGATACTGGGTGATTGATAAAATAATTAAACGGAATGATTGCTCTTTAGTTACATCGCTGCGCCAATTAATATAATAACTATTCCACTGCCAATTAGGGATACCCGACCCCGCTTGCAATAAAGCATCATTTTGATAACGAGGTTCATTTTTGATATTACTTCTTACTCCGCTTACTGTTATGTATTCTTTATCGTTGGATGAATTAATGCTAACCCCTGTTACTCTTTGTAATGATTCGGCTAACTTGCTATCGGGGACTTGAGCGATATCTTCAGCGTTGATCGCAGAGGTTACTTGTTGTTTTTCACGCTTATGCGCCG
This sequence comes from Algibacillus agarilyticus, assembly GCF_003286125.1. GTDB lineage: Bacteria > Pseudomonadota > Gammaproteobacteria > Enterobacterales > Alteromonadaceae > Algibacillus > Algibacillus agarilyticus. The sequence continues at coordinate 5,960 of NZ_QMED01000042.1, read as the reverse complement.
ATATAAGGTGTTGTTCTCGACGGGCTCTACGCTCATTTGCTTGTGCATAATGAGTTTGTTTTACGTCTAATTGTGGATAAATAGCGGTTCTTACTTGTTGAGCAGAAAATAATAAAATTGCCCCCACGGCTATCGCAGCACTGCCAAACCAGTAGGTTTTGACCACGTTATTGAGTGCGGTAAAAGGTTGATGTTTTTTTATAGCTAAGGCTAACAATAGATTCAAAATAACAAAAATAGGTGAGCCCTCTATTTGATAAATTAATAACATCATTAATCCGGTGGTTATACCCGCAAATATGTTTATGAGTCGAGTGGCAACTAAAGCCGATAATAAAACAATAAAACTTGTCCAAATCGTCCATTTATTGATCCAGCTTTTAGAAGACGTGTCGGCGCCCATAACGGCAAAAAGTTGATTTCCCGGCGGCAAGTTCAATTTAATGGATACTTTTTCAAAATTTTGATTCCAACCCGCAACCGGTAAATCTTGTTGTAAATTGATATGGCCAACTGCTTGAATATCGACATCAGCATATCGGTTTTCTATTCCTTGCTCTTGTGGGGTTTGACTGGTAATGAGTAACGCACCATCGTCATCTTTTGCGGCCTTTAATAAATACGGTGACTGCATGCTTAAACGCCAATCTTTATTCATATTGCCGGTGATTTGGTCAACAAACGTGAAATTATCACCTGAAAAATCAAGCCATAATTCACGTTCTAATTGTAATTTGTTTTCTAAGCTTAAAGGTTTACCGCGATGTTGAACATTAAAAGTGAGCTGCTCATTTTTCTCAAGTAAGTAACTGGGTAATGTGTACCAATTGTTGGGCATGTTTGCTTGTTTACTATCAACTAAACCCGCACCAGACAGTTTGCCTGAACGTATTGATTCGTCTGCTGAAAATACCCAAATTTCTTGTGCGGGCCAATGATGGTCACTCGTTGGTTTTTGCCATGTCAGCTGTGTGGGAAGAGCATAAGCATACATATTTATTTGCCAACGCCCAGGTTTTAATTTTGCGTTTAAAATACCGTTTTCATCAAGGTAGGTGTTGAGTTCTGATTTAATACCGATAAGTTGAAACCCTTGGGGCAATACCGTACCGAGTGCTTCTTCACGCATTTTACCCGCTACATCAACCGTGATTTGAGTATTAAGCTGGATATATTCACCATCGGTTATTTTACGAACCACACTTAAATCAACACTATTATGGCGTTGCTGCGTTTTATCTGTACTTTGCAGCCAAAGTGCTTGTTGAGTTAAACGCGGAAACGCAATGGGTTTACCGTTGATATCGACTTCAACGAGCGCATAAATAGAGGGGATTGTGATATTTTCAGGTTGTACTTGCCAGTTAAGCTGGCCTTGTATTTTGTAGTCTCCCGGGGCGAGTTCTATAGTGGGGACACCATTAAAATTGAGTACCGCATAAGCTTTATTATTTACGCGTACTTGCTGTGGCCAGTACTTAGTATTGCCCGGTAATGCAATTTTACTTTTAACAATAATATGCCATGCAACGGTAAATTGGCTGGACTTTTGTTGCACCGATATTTTTAAGGGTGATGACCAAGCACATAAATGATTTTGAATATGATTAAAGTCACGGTAATTAATCGCGGGGCAATCGAGCTGCTCGTAGCCTTTTTTAACCCACTGGCTCCATTGTGCTAAATCGTTTGGTATCGCTTGTTCGTTTTTTGAGGGCGAAGCGGCACTGGCAATAGCAGTAAAACAGAATAAATAAAACAAAATAAGGTAGGTTAAACGGTTGCAAATAGTGGGTGTCACGAATTAATCCTTGTGAATTTTTTGTGTAGTGTGCCGTGTTGAAGATCAAAATCCAATTTATTTCTTGTTAAAAATTGCAAACGTTGCAGGCTTAACGGTATCGATTAATTACGTTATAATAACCGCAATAAATCGTTATAAATGGAATATGCAATTGCAAACGTTAGCGCAGTTAAAATTAGGTCAACTCAAAGGGGTGACGCGTTTAGCGTTATTTGAAAATTTAACTGAATTTCCACTCGAAATTTTCAATTTAGCTGATAGTTTAGAAATACTCGATTTATCAAAAAACCAATTATCAAGCTTGCCAGACGATCTGCATCGTTTAACTAAGTTACGCATTCTATTTTGTTCAGATAATGTATTTACTGCGTTACCTGCTTGTATAGGCCAATGCCCAAAACTAGAAATGATAGGCTTTAAAGCTAATCAAATTAAAGATGTACCGGCAGAGTCGTTACCCCGAGATACTCGGTGGTTAATATTAACCGATAACCAAATTGAGCAATTGCCCGAATCAATGGGTGAATTACATCGGCTTGAAAAATGTGCTTTAGCGGGTAATCAATTAACGGCGTTGCCTAAATCGTTATCACGTTGTACTAATTTAGGCTTACTGCGTATTTCAGCTAACCAATTAACTGAGTTTCCAACACAAATTTTAGCGTTACCTAAATTGGCTTGGCTTGCATTTGCGGGCAACCCATTTTGTGATAAATACGCTAAAAATGCGTTAACGAATTCTATTGAAAAATCGATACCTTTTGTTGAATACCGTGATTTACACATTAATCAAGTATTAGGTCGTGGGGCATCGGGTGTGATATCTCATGCGACATGGGTGAATAATGCGTTAAATTTACCTGATGAAGTCGCGATAAAAGTATTTAAAGGCGAAGTTACCAGCGATGGTTACCCTGAAGATGAACTAGATGCGTGTTTACGCCTAGGTTTGCACGATAATTTGGTTAAACCGTTAGCGCAAATAAAGGCTAACAATGCACTTGAGACAGGACAAAATGCGGCGTTAATTATGGGGTTGATCCCACCTCATTATATTAACTTAGGATCACCACCCAGTTTAGAAAGTTGTACACGCGATACCTTTAAAGCGGGGTTTGCGTTATCGATTGAGAAAATTGAAAACTTAGTTAATCAAATGACGGCTGCCTTAACCCATATTCAACAACACCATATTTTGCACGGTGATTTATACGCGCATAATGTGTTAATTGATGAAAAAGGGCACTTATTGTTTGGTGATTTTGGTGCAGCGTCTATTTATGAAGGTTTTGAAGACAGTGTGCAATCAGCCTTGATGACCATTGAAAAGCGCGCACTGGGGTATTTTATTGCTGATTTACTTAGCGTTTGTTTGTCTACCGATCAAAACTCGCCTCGCTACCAAGCTTTACTAAAACGTGCTGATCATTATTTATTAGGTAAATAAGGTGTTTTAGCCAAAGGTTAATCCTCAAAATGAATGAGGTCTGTTTTTACATGTCTATTGTGGTGAGAGGAGAGTAGAAGGAAAGCCTTCTACTTTTTTTGGGTATTACATTTACTTCAGGCTAAACAACAGCTCACCTGCTTGTGTATTAATACAAGTAATAAATTCATCACTTTCTAAACCTGCGCTACGACGTTTTGAACCTAGGTCGTAGTGTTCGTTAAAGCCATTCACCGCCCGTTTATTTTTGGCTAGCTTAGAGCGTATTTATTCGTTTACACAGTGTGCAATACGCACATACCCAAGTGTGCGGCCTAGCAATTTATTATCTGGTTTCAATAGATATAAATTTTCTAATTCATCGGCTCCAAAATCTGAATCTAATTTTAGATTGTTATCAATGACAAAACGGTTGATTTCATCTGAGTTACAACCAAATAAAAAAGGTTCGTTTATTTTTTTAAGCCAATGGGCTATTTGTTTGCCGCCGTAAGTTGAATGATCCCCATTAACAAAACTACGCAATGAATAATCAAATACAATTGAACTGCCTTTAGCACATTGTGCCGTTAATTTTAAAATGTAACTAACGACTTCTTTTTCTAGGTAATACGAAACGCCTTCCCAAATAAAAAGCGTAATTTTAGAAAAGGAGAAATTATTTTTTTTGAGCTCAAGGGCGATGTCTTCTTGATTAAAGTCGATAGGAATGTAGCTAACATTATCTGGAATGTTGCAATCTGTTTGCTTTAGTTGATTTAATTTATAAGCTTGCGTTGGCGGAAAATCTAATTCAAAAACATTGACCGATCGTAACACTTTTTTATAGCGTAATGCGCGCGTGTCATAACCTGCACCTAATATGACAACCTGCTCGATACCGGAGTCGATTTGTTGTTGTAATATTTTATCAATATGCTGTGTACGGATGATCGAAAAGCAATAACTACCTGGGTGCAAACGCTCAATCAACTTGCGCCGTAGCCATCGTGGACGCATTTTAGCTAACATAGAATATTGTCCATCAATAAAATTATCCGCTAAATAATCTGCTTGATAGCCTAAATTTATATTGTCTTGTTGAGTTGCCGCCCTTAACGCAGCAACGGCTTGTGCCGATTTAATGGCTTTGTGCATTTGCATTGACCTCTTTTAAACCGGGTACATAACACGCAAGCACGTTTCCTTTTGCAGCGATACCTTGCTCATCATAAAATGCAATGCTGGTGTGCATAAACAAACGTCCTTTAATTACTGAAAGTTTATCAACCGTGAATAGCCCTTCAAATGCTCGACTGTTTAGAGGCCTTAAAAATTTAGATTCGAGTTTGGATATTAATATGGTAGCTAACTGATCTTCAAAAAAGTCCTGTAACGTTTTAGGGCATAACGCAGCCCATTTAGGATTTAGAGCTTTAAATATACCGGACTCTATGCACTGAGCGACAATGACATATGACAGTTGATTAAAACAGATATTGAATTCAACAGCATTAAAATGGCCAGTATCATCAATGTAACAACTTTTTTCTATGGCAAATTGACCTCGAGCGGTAACAAGTGCTTCACTATTAACATCGTCGATAACGGCACTTTTCAAATAGGTGCTGTGACTAAAATACGGTTTAAGCACTTGTTTTAATAAAGTAGGCTCAATTAATAATGGATCGTTCGTTGGGCTTTTTGCTTTTTGTGTTGTTTGAGTTATTGCTGTAAGCATTGTTATACCTCCATTTCTGGAATGGCTACGCCTGCGTTTTCGCGTAAACTATCACATAAAGGCATACCGTCTAGCAGTGTGATCCTAAACATCATTGTTTCTTCTTCTTTGGTTATTTCGGCTTGTAAGTTTTCTCCAACAGCCGCCTGACGGCCTGAACTGTGTTGTAAAAAACGGTTATCCCAAATGATTAGATCGCCTAAATTCCAGGTGACTTCTTTGATAAATTGTGCCTGTTCAGCAAAATCGAATAATTCATCTAAGATAACTTTACTTTGGTCTAGCCCTTCGTTTTTTACTTCAATAGTAAAGCCGCGACTCGCGTAAATAATTTTTTCTTTGGTGAAAGGGTGTGTGATCACCGCAGGGTGCTCAACTGGTGGCTGTACTGCATGGATCATGGCTAAAATTTCAGTTAAGTCTAAATTTATATCTTCTGGTCTGACTTTATAGCGCCAACGACCACTATGAATAAATGTCATTTTTGATAAGGTTTGCTGCTGTTTTAATGACATCGCTTGGTATACTTTCGCCATATCAATAAATCGAGTCGTCCGTTTTATTGTTTTGGGCATAACTTTAGGCATTAACATGGTGAGCACTTTAGGGTTTTGTTCAAAAGCGGTATCTGAATGCCAATACCCTCCCGTTCTGGCTACGCCCATTTTGTCTTTTGTCTTTTGAATATTTGATGAAACGAATATTTCTTTGTGATCAGGGTGGTGATAATTTTCCTGTAAGTAGGGCACCGGTGTTGCAAATTTATTGGCAAAATCAACATATTCTTGATTGGTGAGTGTTTGATTTTTAATAATCACCAAGCGGTTTTCATACAGTGAAGATTTAATGATTTTTTCATCTTTTTCTGTTAGCGAATTGATATTAAGTCCGTGTAATTCACAGCCAAAATCATTTTTAAATATTTCCATATTATCCTCTTTTTTATTGTTATTTACGCTAACGATCTAAGTGATTTAGAAGCAAGCCAT
>NZ_QMED01000041.1 GCF_003286125.1 Algibacillus agarilyticus | reverse complement strand
GACCGTTTACGCGCCGAATTTACTGAAGCGGCAATTTAACCCACCGACGTATAATACTCATTGGGTAGGTGACATTACCTATATAAAATCACATCAAGGGTGGAGCTATTTAGCGTGTGTACTTGATTTAGGGACTAAAGAAATTGTTGGATATGCATTATCAAGCCAACCAAATTCAGAATTAGCGATTGCAGCCTTAAATAACGCAATACAACGTCAAAGACCGAATACAGGGGAGCTCATGTTTCATTCTGATCAAGGGTGCCAGTATTCAGCCAACTTATTCAGAGAAAAGCTAAAGAGTTTAGGCATTAAACAAAGTATGAGTCGCAGAGGAAATTGCTGGGATAATGCGGTGATGGAACGATTTTTTAGAAGTTTAAAAACTGAAAAATTAAACCCGTTAACCTTTACTGATCACAGCTCGGTTGTTAATGTGGTTGAACAATATATCCGGTTCTACAATTACAAACGAAGGCATTCAGCATTAGATTATCAGACACCTCATCAAAAATATAATGAGTTAAAAAAAGCGGCTTAAAATCTCTCCAAAAATACTTGACCACTACAAAAGAGCACCACTATTCTTTCATTCAAGCGCCTTAATTAAGCGCATTTAAACGCTCGCTGAGTGGGCATTTATTATTACGGTTTGGTATTAACCTTACCTCGTATCCCTAACATCGTAGCGCCAAATAAGCTGTTATCAAGTTACAAATTTGTAAACTTACATTAAAAATATAATTTGCTTGGTTCTATCCTTTCTGGTATAGATACCCGCTAAATTATTATTAGACTAGTCTGTTTGTAATTTTAACCTTGTTTTATAAGGTCGCATAAGTAATCGCAGGCTAAAAAACTTGTTACATACCGCGGTATTAACGATTAGGAGAAACAGTATATGCCTACTGGCACTGAGAAAAAATCATTAGGTATTATGGCTATCGCAGGTCTTGCACCTTATCAAGAGAAGCCAGGTGAAGAGTATATGGGTCCAGCCCAGCTCGAGCATTTTAAAAAAATCCTCGGTGCATGGCGCAGCCAGCTTCGTCAAGAAGTTGATAAAACGATGAACCACATGCAAGACGAAGCAGCTAATTTCCCTGATCCTGTAGATAGAGCAGCGCAAGAAGAAGAGTTTAGCTTAGAACTTCGAGCGCGTGACCGTGAACGTAAATTGATTAAAAAAATCGAGAAAACGTTACAGTTAATCGAAGATGATGATTTTGGTTTTTGTAAAGAATGTGGCATTGAAATCGGCATACGTCGTTTAGAAGCTCGTCCTACGGCCGATCTTTGTATCGACTGCAAAACACTAGCCGAAATAAAAGAAAAACAATTAGCAGGTTAATGAACGCTACTTGGTTTAATTTAAATAAAGCTCTACCGTTGTAGGGCTTTTTTATTACGTTATTATGTATATAGGTCGCTTTGCCCCCTCGCCCTCTGGTCCATTACATTTTGGTTCAATAGTCACTGCATTAGCGAGTTATTTAGATGCAAAATCAAATAACGGTAAATGGCTAGTTAGAATTGAAGATATCGATCCCCCCAGAGAACAAACCGGTGCATCAAAACTAATATTATCCACTTTAGAACAACTGGGATTATACTGGGACGATAGTATTTTATACCAAAGTAAGCGCCTAGATGTATATCAAGAGCAACTAAATGACTGGCTATTGCAAGGCCAAATATACGGGTGCAATTGTAATAGAAAGCGATTAAAAGAACTAACCGGTATATATGACAGGCATTGTATAAATCAACAACTACAACAAACCGGCAATGCGCTCAGATTTAAAAACACACACCCGATTGAAGAATTCACCGATTTAATTTTAGGCACAATAAAAGCGCAAGATAATAAATATAAAGAAGATTTTTTAATACATCGCCGAGATGGCCTATATGCCTATCAATTAGCCGTGGTGATAGATGATATTTATCAAAATATCACTCATGTCGTTCGTGGCCAAGATTTACTTCCAACAACTTATTGGCAACAGGCTCTATATCAACGTTTGAATCAAACGAGCCCTCAATACACTCATATTCCACTCGTGTTAGATGAACGGGGCTTAAAACTAAGCAAACAAAACCATGCTCCAGCTGTTAATACGACTGATAATAAGCAAATATTAATGCAAGCCTTACAGTTTTTAAACCAAGCATGTCCAGTAGAATATGCAGATTACAGCATAGAGCAACTCCTTCACCAAGCAAAAATGAACTGGCAACAACAAAACCTAATTAAAAATAATTAATTTTTATGACCTCAATACCACAAATATTTTAATTTAACTCCATGCTGGTATATCATTAGCGCCATTAATTAAATGGTCTTCATTCAGAGATTAGTGCTATCAGAAAAGTCATCGAATTGTGTAAAAAAGTGGTTAGAAAATCTAAGCCAAAATTGCGCAACAAAACTGCCAATCAATTACAAATAATACCAAGAGATAGCCATAACATCTCACGTAAAAACATTGGCAAAAATGCTTTAAAAGTTTTGTATCGTTTAAACGACGCAGGCTATGATGCCTACCTTGTCGGAGGAGGCGTACGCGACTTATTATTAGGCTTACAACCCAAAGATTTTGATATTGCGACAAATGCCACGCCTGAACAAATCAAAAAGATATTCAGCAATTGTCGCTTAATTGGTAGACGCTTCAGGTTAGCACATATTGTCTTTGGTCGAGATATCATTGAAGTTGCCACATTCCGAGGGCATCACACACCTGTTGATGACAAGAATAAAACAGCTCAACAAAACGAACACGGGCAGTTACTGCGTGATAACGTCTATGGCTCAATCATGGAAGATGCAGAGCGTCGTGACTTTTCAATAAACTCTTTATATTACAGCGTGGCTGATTTCGCCATTAGAGATTATTGGCACGGTATCGAGGCTATTAATGATAGAAAAATAAAACTCATAGGCGACCCTGAAACACGCTACCGTGAAGATCCTGTTCGAATGCTTAGAGCCGTTAGGTTTGCCGTTAAATTAGATATGGAAATTGATGATGCGACTGCACAGCCAATTATCCCACTTGCTAACTTACTTCAAAATATTCCTGCAGCACGCTTATTTGAAGAATGTTTAAAACTATTTTTAAGCGGCCAAGGACAAAAAACCTTTGTTATGTTGCTAGAATATGGACTATTCCAACAACTATTTTTGCCAATAAAAGATAGCTTCGAAAATAAAAACGAGCCGTCATACAAGCTATTTTCGCTTGCACTCAAGAACACAGACTCTCGTATTGCTAATAATTTACGTATAACACCTGCATTTTTGTTTGCTGCTTTATATTGGCATCAAATTACCCCTAAACGCTTAGACATTCAAAATGAAAGTGGCTTACCCGTTTATGACGCTTTCCAAATAGCCATGAGCGATGTATTAGATATGGCATGCAAGAGTGTGATGATCCCCAAGCGCTTTACATCGATCATTAGAGATATATGGCAATTACAACCTAGGTTTGAACAACGGCAAGGTAATCGTCCGATAAAAATGCTTGAACACCCTAAGTTCAGAGCGGCCTATGACTTCTTATTACTTCGAGCGGAACTAGAACAAGGACACTTAACGGAATTAGCTCAATGGTGGACAGACTTTCAACAATCAGATGAAAATCAAAAACGCATTCAAATAAGCAGCGTTATGAAAACAGATACCGACAAACCTAAAAAAAAGAAAAGGCGAGCTCCTCGTCGACGTAAGCCGGCACCGCCATCAAATGAATAACAATGCTGAAAAGTGCTATATCGGATTAGGGTCTAATTTAGCTACGCCTATCGAACAACTTGATATGGCAATAATGGCGTTAAGTACTTTAGCGCAATTAAGTCAGCTCAAGGTATCGTCTTTTTATGCCAGCCAACCAATGGGACCTCAAGACCAACCAGAATATGTTAACGCCGTTGCAGAATTTATATGGCAAGGTGATGCACTTTCATTACTCGATGCGCTGCAAAAAATTGAACAAGAACAAGGCCGAAAAAGAAAAGCCGAGCGTTGGGGTCCACGAACGCTCGATCTCGATATTTTGCTTTTTGGTTCACATCAAATACATCATGCAAGACTCATAATTCCTCATTATGGAATGCATTTACGCGAATTTGTACTATATCCATTACAAGAGCTGGTCGGTAATTTAATACTACCCAACGGTGAAAACCTGAATAACCTTATTCAGCAATGCCCTATTAACGATTTAGTTAAATTACATCGATAGTTACACTCAATTAGGTGACTTAACATGACAAAGAAAAAAACAATTACTACGCTTAATAAAATGAAACTAAATAATGAAAAATTTAGTGCGTTAACAGCTTACGATACAAGCTTTGCTCAAATTTTTGATGAGCAAGGTATTGATATGATCTTGATCGGTGATTCACTCGGCATGGTACTACAAGGGCATTCTGATACGCTTAAAGTTTCAATTGATGACATGGCTTACCATACACGTTGTGTCGCATCCGGGGCCAAACAAGCTTTTATTTTAGCCGACATGCCCTTTATGACTTATGCTACGCCTGAACAAGCCTGTGAGAATGCAGCAATATTAATGCAAGCGGGTGCCCAAATGGTAAAACTAGAAGGCGCAGCATGGTTAAAAGAAACAATAACAACATTAAGTCAACGCTCTGTCCCCGTGTGTGCGCATTTAGGGTTAACACCACAATCAGTACATGTATTTGGCGGTTATAAAATACAAGGCCGTAATAATGATGTCGCAGAACAAATGATCCAAGACGCTATCGATTTAGTTGAAGCAGGTGCTCAGATGGTTTTATTAGAGTGTGTTCCCGCGAGTTTAGCGCAAGCTATTTCAGCTGCAGTAGATGTGCCTGTTTGTGGTATTGGGGCAGGAGTTGATACCGATGGGCAGGTCTTGGTTATGCACGATATATTAGGTATTTCATCGGGTTATATTCCAAAATTTTCTAAAAATTATTTAGCAAAAACAGGCGATATTCGCAAAGCTGTTACACAATTTATAAATGAGGTCTCTGAGAAATCCTTCCCAGCACCTGAACATATTTTTGAGTAGGCGATAATGAAAACCGTAACCCAAATAAATGATCTAAGAGCCACAATAAATCAATGGCGTAAAGCAGGACAAAAAATTGCTTTTGTACCGACAATGGGCAACCTGCATGATGGGCACTTAAGTTTAGTTGACGATGCTTTTATGCGTGCAGATAAAGTTGTTGTTAGTATTTTTGTTAACCCTATGCAGTTTGGCGCTAACGAAGACCTAGATAATTACCCTAAAACATTAGCCGCTGATAGTGCCGCTTTAACCGAGCGTGGTGTCAATTTACTCTATACACCCGCCGTAAAAGATATCTACCCAAGGCCACTTAAAGAGCAGACTTATGTTGATATACCTAAAATCAGCAACATTATTTGTGGTGAAACCAGACTAAATCATTTTAGAGGTGTAACAACCGTAGTCACTAAGTTGTTTAATCTCGTACAACCCGATATTGCCTGCTTTGGTCAAAAAGATTTTCAACAGCTATTTTTGATAAAACGCATGGTGGAAGATTTATCAATGCCGATCCAAATTATTGGCGTGCCGACAGTGCGTGAGAAAAGCGGGTTAGCCATGAGCAGCCGAAATGGTTATTTAACGCCCGAAGAAAAACAATTGGCGAGTGTATTATATAGCAGCTTGAAATATGCAAAACAATATATACAACAAGGCCATAAAGACTACAAACACATAAAGCAAGCCATGCAAGCTAATATAGAACAAGCAGATTTACGTACTGATTATATCGAATTTAGAGATGCAAATACCTTAGCTGAGGCGACACAAGATACGACAAATTTTGTTGTATTAGTGGCTGCATTTATCGCCAGTGCTCGTCTAATTGATAATATTGAGTTTTCTATTTAGCGATAACCTAAATAGATCGTCTTATGTAAACTGACACCTATTATTTTGCTTATGCTCAAGTCACGTTTAAAGCCCTTGAGCAATTTTTAATTCTCGGTGTATTAATAAAGGAATGTAGTGTCTCATTTCAAGTTAATATTTAGAACTTTTCCGATATCCCATAAGTACTTACACCCGCTGTAAGCAAACGAAGCAACATCGCTCTGGGGCACTGTTCCGGTAAGCTTTAAATTGAATCCTGCATATATTGAAGTCACTTGAGTATATGTGCCCATTAAAATCCAAAACTAAAGTTTAAATTGGCTTGTCGCTTCCATTAAATCATCGGATGCTTGATGTAATTGATGTGATACTTCCTCAAGCGAGCTAAACGTGCCTTGAATTTCTTTTTCAGTTTCTGACATCGTCGTTATAATTTCGACAACATGATCTGCAACCATACTTTGTTCTTCGGTCGCCGTTGCGATTTGATTATTCATCGTAGAAATATTTTCAACACTCGCTTTAATTTGCTCAAGCGCAGAGCCCGTTTTTATCGCAAACTCTTCATTACTTGAAGATAATGTTTCTGCTTGTCCCATCATATCGACACTTTGGCCCGCAGCATGCCTTAACTTATCAAGTACGTCTCTAATTTCAGTTGTTGCAGCCCCCGTTCTAGATGCGAGTGTTCTAACTTCATCAGCGACAACCGCAAAACCGCGGCCTTGCTCTCCTGCTCGTGCGGCTTCAATCGCCGCATTCAATGCTAATAAATTAGTTTGATCGGCTATAGAGGTAATCACATCTAATATTTTTGATACACTTGCTGAATCTTGAGCTAATTGATGAATAGCGCTTGAAGTCGCGTCTATTTGTTCATTCAATTTTTTTGAGTTTTCAATAGTTGCTTCAACAACATTCAAACCATTATTCGCTTCAATCTCAGCTTCATTTGCAGCAGAGTTAGCTAATGTCGCTGATTCACTAATCCCAGATATAGACTGATTTAATTCAGTCATTGACAATTGTGTCTGTTCTGCATTTTCAGCTTGCTCAGCAGTTAATCGCTTAGCGACTTCACTATTAGAGATTAAACGTGTTGAAGTATCCAATAACGGATGCGACACCGCCATCACGCCTTCAATCGAACGACTAAGCGTATCAATAAACGAATTAAAATTACTAGCAAGCTGTCCTAACTCATCTCGGCTTTTAACCTCAAGTCTATGGCTCAGTTCCCCTTCACCTGAAGCGAGTTCATGTAAAGAGTCTCGCAGTTCAATAACGGTAGAGCTAATTGAACGAGCAACAAAAAAAGCAATCGCGGCTAAAATAATAATCATGATCGCACCAAACGTAATGGTTGTTCCAAGTGCTTGTTCACCGCTTTCTCTTGCTTTTGCGATTGTGGTACTAAATAGCTGATCGATCGATTGCTTATAATTTTTTAAAGCCAAGCGTGCGTCTTCTAAAACCGATGCTTTCTCTTGGCTTAATTTAGGTAACTTGGAAAAATCGATACTGCCATTAAGCATACCATCTACAATGTATACAGATCGCCCTTGATAATCAGCCACTAATTTTTGTTGTTTTCTTAATGTCGCACTGTTCGCTGTATCTAAAGAAATAGCGCGATTTAAATTAGCTTTTAATTTATCTAATGTTTCTTGGGCCTGTGTTTTAAGCTCTTCATCACCAAATGAAACAGATTGCGTATAAAGCTCGTCTACACGGTCGAGTAATACCTGATTAATTGTGGCAATTTGAACTAAATGGTAGATTTGATCTTCGAGCAACACCAAATCTTTTTGCGTTGACTGTTGCGCCGTCGCATTTATCACAACATTAAGGACAAATATAGAGACGGCCAGCAGTATAATTGATGATATCTTATGGAATATCTTGAGATTGGTGAACCAAGACATAAAAATCCTTAATGCTTTAGAACGATACGGTTAAAAATAATGATTACTTAACCATATCGGTAAATAAGTTAAATACTTAATATTCAATCAAGTATAGGTAAGAACAGCGATTAAAACAGCATATCTTGTATTTAATTCAAAGCTCAATTAAACAAATACGTTAAAAAGGGCAAGGCTCTGTAATTTCTATCCACTCTTCTGTTACTGGATGAAAAAAACCTAATTTTTCAGCATGAAGCTGTAAACGGTCTGCAGCTTTGAAGCCAGCGTTTTTAGCGTAAAATTTATCACCTAAAATTGCATGTCCGATCTGTTGCATATGAACCCGTAGTTGATGTGAACGCCCCGTTATTGGTGTCAATTCAACCCGAGTCATTCCGTTATCATACGACAAGACACGCCAATAAGTTGTCGAGGCTTTACCCGTTTCAAAACATACTTTTTGCTTTGGTCTTTGCGGCCAATCGCAAATTAGTGGTAATTCAACCAGACCTTGGGTACTTTGAGGCTGCCCCCATAAACAGGCTATGTAAGATTTTTGAGTCAGCCGGTCTTGAAACTGTCGAGCCAATGATCGATGAGCAGGCTTGTTCAATGCCATAAGCATAATGCCCGATGTAGACATATCTAAACGGTGCACAATACCTAACGTAGGCCAAACTCGTTGTGCACGCGCTTCTAAACTATCTTGATGTTCAGGTGCTTTTCCTCTAACAGACAATAAACCACTAGGCTTATTGCAAACAAGAATATCATCATCTTGATACAATATTGTTAGATAAGGTTGAACAGGCGGGTTATACACAAAGGCCATGATGCTAATATCTTCAGTGAGGATAGGGTAAAACGATTATCGCTCTACCCTATATGTTAATGATTTATTGATGACTAACAACAATTAATCGAACGGCATCAAGCTGTAAACCCGCTTGGCCTATGTATTGAACAAGCTCTTCTTTTTGCTGTTCAAGTGCCGTAATTTCAATATCTCGAATACTCGGGTTTATTTTTTTCAAACTTTGCATTCGGTTTAATTCAGCTGAAATATCATTAACAGCATTGTCTGTCGCCGCTTTTATAATGGCATCTTTCTGCGCTTTAGCAATCAATTCACCTTTACCAATTAATTGGTGAATTTCTTTTTGTAGTGCTGTCGCAACTTGAGATGCCATTTGTTTATTTACAGGCTTTAATTGTTTGTTAAAGCTTTCGTAAGCCACTTTTTCGGCTAGGTTATTACCCGATTTATCCAGCAGTAAACGAACAGGTGTTGGCGGTAAAAAGCGCCCAGGTTGCAAAGCTTTAGGCGCCGAGGTTTCTACAACATACATTAGCTCAACAAAATAAGTACCTTCGGGTAGTGCTTTATTGGGTAAAAAGCTAACCGCATTATTCCCAACTTCACTGCGGGCAATCATCTCAAAACAGCCTTGCACCATAGGATGATCCCAGCTAATAAAGCGCACATCATCACGCATTAAGGCCGTATCACGATCAAAGCTAATCGTCATACCCTCTTCATTTAATTCAGGAAAATGGGGTTCAAGCATATGTTCAGTCGGCTTAAGCACTAAACACTGATTACCTTTTTCATCTTGCTGTACACCGTAAACATCAAAAACTTGAAACATAAATGCAATTAGACTTGTGTCATCATCCATTTCAAGAATCGCTTCGGCAATCGCTTCGCCATCAGTCCCTTTCGAGTTGAGTTCGAGTAATATATCTCGCCCTTCTTCCATTTGTTTATTCAATTCATTGATGATCGTATTGGCTTGCTCTATAAACGGTACAACAACCTCATCATCATGATCTAATTGGAAAATAGCATCTAATAATGCATCAGCTTGTTGCTCAAAAACCGTAACACCTGCGGGGCAAGTATCAGAGAAAGCATTAATACCTTGATGCAACCATTTAAAAATAGATTCAGATGCCGTGCCATTAAAATAAGGAATATAAATATCGATATCGTTTTGTTGACCAATGCGATCTAAACGACCTATGCGTTGCTCAAGCAAATCAGGATTCAAAGGTAAATCAAATAAGACTAATTGGCTGGCAAATTGAAAGTTTCGCCCTTCACTACCAATTTCAGAACAAATGAGAACTTGGCAGCCTTCATCTTGATCAGCAAACCAAGCTGCAGCTCTATCTCGTTCGATAATACTCATACCTTCATGAAAAACAGCTGAATTAATACCTTGTAATGTTCTAAATGCTTTTTCCAGCGTTAACGCCGTTGACGCTTTGGCGCAAATAACTAAATATTTTTGACCTTTGTTTGATTTTATTTTTTCACTTAGCCAATCAACTCTTGGATCAACCAACCACCAAGCGTGATCTTCATGCCCTTCAGCTTCATAAATAAATTCTGGTGTCAGTAAAGCTGCGACATCTTGTACTCGACGATTATCTTGATGGCGATCTAACCACCAGCGCGTCCCCGGCAAATATTCATCGGGATAATCAAGTGCGATTGGGTGAACGTTTCGTTGCGGAAAGCCTTTGACAGATGCACGAGTATTACGGAACAATACACGGCCGGTACCGTGGCGATCAATTAAATCAGCGATAATCGTTTTTCGACTCGCTCTACGTTGCTCTGCATCCGTTGTATTCACTAACTGCAAAGCGTCAGCAATACTGCCATCTTCAGCATTCAATTCAACCAATTGCGATTTTTGATCGGCACTTAAATCATCAGCACTGACTAATTGTTTAGCTAATAATGCCGTAGCCTTAAACTGATACTCAGCAGCAACAAACGCTTCGTAATCATAAAAGCGCTCTTTATCGAGTAAACGTAAACGTGCAAAATGACTTTCATGGCCAAGTTGATCTGGTGTAGCCGTTAATAATAATAAGCCCTGACTAACAGCGGCTAATAATTCAACCGTTCGATATTCTGGACTCACCTCATCAGGAGACCATTTAAGATGATGTGCTTCATCAACAACAACTAAATCCCAAGATGCAGCACAAGCTTGTTGTTGTCTTTGCTCTGAGTTAGCCAATAAAGACAAAGGACAAATGATAAGTTGTTCTGTTTCAAATGGGTTTTCTGCCGATTCGACATATTCAGCGCAGCGCTCTTCATCAAAAATAGAAAACGGTAAATTAAAGCGGCGTAACATTTCAACGAGCCACTGATATTGCAATGACTCAGGTAATAAAATAAGCACCCGGCTAGCTCGTCCCGATAAAAGCTGTTGATGGATAATCATCCCTGCTTCTATCGTTTTACCGAGGCCAACTTCGTCCGCTAACAATACACGAGGTGCAACACGTTGACCCGCTTCTTTAGCGATGTGTAATTGATGCGGAATTAATGAGGTGCGGGCACCATTTAAACCAACCAAATCATTGGTTTGATAAGCAAATTGATGACGTCTTGTTTGATATCGTAAATCGTACCAATCATTTCGGTCGATTTGCCCTGTAAATAAACGATCTTGGGGTTTATTAAGTTTTAAATGGTGATTAATGCGTGTTTCAATAAGCGTGGCATCTTCACCGGAATCAGCATCTCGACCAAAATAAATAAATATGCCATCCGCTTCTTCGATATCTTCAACAATAATTGACCAACCTTCAGCTGAATCAACTTTATCACCCTGGTTAAACGTTACTCGTGTTAGTGGCGCTGTATCAGCGACATACTCACGGTTTTCTCCAGTCGCCGGAAATAACATTGAAATACGGCGTCCCTGAACGGCAACAACCGTCCCTAATCCCAAATCTGATTCAGAGTCACTGATCCAACGTTGGCCTAAGGCAAAATAATTCATTAATAAAAAGCTCCAGCAATAGCAAAAAAGATGACAGATATCGCAAAGTCACGATAATTGTAAAAAAGCGCGTATGCTACCGTATGAGAAAAAGCATGCAATGCTTAATTCAATAGAATTAGGCATTAAGCGCAATATGTATTCATTTAATTAAAGTTCAGTTTAAAAAATCTGCTAGTTAAATCTACAATAGCCAGAATCACAACCCCGTTTATCGAATCAAAAATTTAATACGCCTGACACTCAACATAAAGCATTTCAATAACTTGAGTATATTTAAAGCTTGATCCATACTAAAAGAGTATTAAAAAATAGTGAAAATAATTTTGGATACTTAATTTAAGGGAGGCGTTTTTATTATTTCTAAACTGTCATATTTCCGTTACTAAACATTGCGATTGTAACAATTCATGCGTTTTATAAATAAGAGCTTTTATCTTGTCAAGGAGACTTGAATGGCGCCAGAAATCAGAAAAAAATACATACTCGACACCAATATTTTACTGCATGACCCTTTTGCTTTTCTAAACTTTAAAGAACATGACGTCGTTATTCCGATGACCGTGTTAGAAGAGTTAGATGTGATCAAAGATCGCAAAAAAGATGTCGCACGCGATGCACGTATTGCAATACGTGCACTTGAAGAGATAATGCACGATGCAACTCCCGAGCAAATATCGGAAGGGGTAACGTTAAAGCAAAAAACGGATAATACGGAAGAAAAAGGAAACCTCTCTATTTTCCCGGATCATCAACTCACTTTTCATACTAGCCAGCTCCCTGGTACTGCCAATGACAACCTAATAATCAATACAGCCTTACATTTACAAGATGTATTTGC
The DNA here is from genome assembly GCF_003286125.1 of Algibacillus agarilyticus. Taxonomy (GTDB): domain Bacteria; phylum Pseudomonadota; class Gammaproteobacteria; order Enterobacterales; family Alteromonadaceae; genus Algibacillus; species Algibacillus agarilyticus. Next base: position 21,426 of record NZ_QMED01000041.1, on the reverse strand, counting down.
GCCCAATAAAGTGATACTGGTAACCAAAGACATTAACATGCGCTTAAAAGGTAAAGGCGCTGGATTAGAAAATGTTGAAGACTACAAAACAGATCAGCTCATTTCTGATATTAAATATTTATCGCAAGGGCATCATCAATTTAAAGGTGATTTTTGGCAACAAGTATCAACATGCGAAAGTGAATCAGAAGGTCGTGATACGTCACATACGTTAGCCAGAGATATCTTCCCGTCGACTATTTTTGTGAACGAATATTTACACGATGAAGGCAATAAATTTGCCGCTAAAATTACCAGTCATGATGAAAATACAGTCACGATCAAAGATTTAGGCAAAGAACGCATCATGCACCGCCAAGCTTGGGGGATCAGCCCTAAAAATATTGACCAAGCGATGGCTTTAGATGCACTGCTCGATACTGATATCGATCTTGTCTTGCTTACCGGCCCAGCAGGAAGTGGTAAAACACTTTTAGCGCTTGCCAGTGCCTTAGAAATGGTTATTGAAAAAGGGATATATGAGCGCATCATTGTGACTCGAAATACACCTGAAATCGCAGAATCAATTGGTTTTCTTCCAGGAACAGAAGAAGAAAAAATGGCCCCTTGGTTGGCCGCTATTAGTGATTCATTAGACTTTTTGCATCGCAACGATGAATGCAGCGAAAGCAGCATGAATTACATTATGGAAAAAGCGAATATTCAATTTAAATCAGTTAACTTTATGCGAGGTCGTAGTATTCAACGCTCAATCGTTTTGCTTGATGAATGTCAAAATATGACCGCATCCCAACTTAAAACGATTATTACACGCGCAGGCGAAGGAACAAAAATAATTTGTTGCGGTAACCTAGCCCAAATAGACAGTAACTATTTATCCCCTTTAACATCTGGGCTAACCTATATTGTAGAGCGATTTAAAGATTTTGAAGGCAGCGCCACCATTAACATTGCAGGTGTTATGCGCTCACGTTTAGCGAGCTTTGCAGAGGAGCACTTATAGCAACACATTATCATGATACAAATCAGTTCAATAGAAGTGCAGAGCATTTGCATTTCTATTGATCTTTTTTTATTTTAGCTAAGCGTTTGCTGGCGTTTTCGCAAATCGTCTTTTGTTCTGTCGCTGTTAAAAATATCCAATCTGTGCGCTCACTTTGTGTACGGCCACAGCCGCCACAAATATCATCATGATTTAATTTGCAATAACCGATGCAAGGGTTAGCAATATGCTTTTTGTATGTCATAAGCCTATATTTTCAAATTGAATTTCTTGTAAAGCTAAACCTCATTCAAAATAAGATTTAGCGAGTAACGCACTTATTTAGCTAGGGCGTGTTTATCTTTTGTGTATGCTTTTGCAAATTTATACAAGGCAGAGCGATTGCGGTGTCGTTATTCTACATAAAAGAGCGATAAAGACTTTATGCTCCTGCAAAGTCACCTTACCCCACATCCATGTGGGGCAACATAGTAGAAAGAGTGCAAATGCGCTGCCCTTTGGGTTCAAAATCTATACGGCAAAGATAAACACGCCCTAGCAATCAAATGAATATAGTTTTCTCGCTCAGGTTTTATGGTTCATTGTCAGCGCTTACTCGCCCCAATGACATAGTAGAGCATATGCTCATGGCGTCTCGAAGCTTGACGGCCTCCCCTAAAACCCGATCGCTTTGACTATAGATACATCGCAATACAAATAATAAAAACCGGTTGATTATATAAGTTTAAGTCATTAAATATCTGATAAACTAATATTTATGCAAAAATAGCATAATTATGCAAAAGTTTAACAACCTAAAGGTTGCTTATTTATCGTTTGAAATCTACTATTTTCAAATAGATAAAATCAAAATTGCCCAAGGAAACTTTCTATGATTTTAGATGAAGCCGAAGCCCTTGAACGATTAGGAGGGAACAAAGATTTACTAAAAATGTTGCTCACCAAGTTCACAGGAGATTATACCGCTCTTACAGCAGATTTAACGAATCTAATTCAACAAGCCGAATTAGATGAAGCCAAACGCTATGTTCATTCAATTAAGGGCGCAGCGGCTAATTTAGGTATGCACGAATTAACCGAGCAAGCGCGAAAAACAGAAGAGGCCTTAGTGGATACACAGACACTAACACCAGAAGATATCGCTGCATTAAACCAAGCGATGCAAGACGTTATTTTAGCCAGTCAACAAATTTGATATAAATGAGCGTAGTAAATAAACCAACCATCTTAATTGTTGATGACGAACCCTTAAATATTAAGGTGTTAGGCCAAGCATTATCGGGAAGCTACCGAGTAAAGACCGCTATAAATGGGACACGAGCGCTAGCAATATCAAACGAAGAAGCCCCCCCCGATCTTATCTTACTCGATATTCAAATGCCCGATATAGATGGTTATGAAGTCCTCGTCACTTTAAAACAATCGGATCACACCAAAAGTATTCCTGTTATATTTATCACGGGTCGAGATAATCCAGAAGATGAAGCTCGCGGTTTAGAACTCGGCGCAATGGATTACATAACCAAACCGTTTAATATCCCAGTGGTTATGGCACGAGTGCGGAACCAACTTGCACTCAAACAAAAAGCCGATTTACTTGAAAAGCTCGTCTCTATTGATGGTTTGACTGAGATCCCTAATCGACGCAATTTTGATGAAATATTAGATAAAGAATGGCGCCGCTGTTTAAGAGCCGGACTTCCGCTCTCAATGATCATGATCGATATCGATTGTTTTAAATTATACAACGATAATTATGGTCATGCTAAAGGCGATGATGTATTAAAAAAAGTCGCCAATGCCTTAAGTAACACCTTAAACAGGGCAAGTGATTTTGTAGCACGTTATGGAGGCGAAGAGTTCGTCGTGCTTTTACCTGAAACACCGATCGACTCTGCAGGAATAGTCGCCGAAGCGCTCAAAAATTCAATTGTCGATATGCAAATAACGCATAAATACAACACAGCAACTGACTTTGTTACCATTAGTTTAGGCCTAGCTTGTTGTGTACCCACAAATACGATAGAACCACTGACTTTACACAATAAAGCAGACAATATGCTTTATGAAGCCAAAGGAAACGGACGAAACCAAGTTGTCGCAGTGCCAAAAGATGATAAGTGGTTCGAATAACCCCTAGGACACAAAATGTCAAATACCGATAACAAGCAAGATGCGCTTGTTAAAGCGTTTAAACTACTCTTAAAAGATGAATCTTTTGGCTCACAAAGTGAAATAGTCAGCGCCTTGAAAGATCAAGGCTTTGACAATGTGAGTCAATCAAAAGTATCTCGTATGTTAAGTAAATTTGGCGCGGTTAGAACACGTAATGCCAAGCAAGATATGGTTTATTGTCTACCCCCTGAATTAGGGATCCCCACAGCGCACAGCCCATTAAAACACTTAGTATTAGATATCGTGCATAACAGTGTCATGATAATAATTAGAACATCTCCAGGGGCTGCGCAACTGATTGCGCGAATGCTAGATTCATTAAGCCAAGCAGATGGGGTGTTAGGAACAATAGCCGGTGATGACACTATTTTTATTGCCCCAAGTGATATAGCAGCAATCGAAGAAACAATTGTTATGATTGAAGATTTATTTGAAAACGCTTAATTAAATACACTTTCAGTTAATTATCAATAAAGACAGAAAGATTTAACGTCTTTATGTCTTTATGTCACTTCAATTTAATCACTTATATTTTATCTAAACTTGTATAAAGGTTTTGACGTTTAGTGACTTTTTTAACGTAATTACGTGTTTCATCATACGGTAGATTAGACAAAAGCTTAGCGTATACATCTTCAGGTGATAACTGATTAATAATTTTTGCCGCTCTGTTTATATTACGAGAGCCATCTTTATTAAATGTTTTAGCCACATTACCACTGCCAGTATTATACGCCGCAATCATGCAATACATACGACTCAGTGGGTTTTCAATCTTACGCAGATATCGGCTATTTAAAATATGCATGTATGCAACACCCGCTTCAATATTTTTATCTGGTTCAAAAAGAGTCGCGGCTAACATGGGTTTATCTTGCTTAAACAAAAAGCGATTAACATCAACACCAGCAGAACGTGGAACGACTTGCATCAAACCATAAGCGGGTATATGCGATTCAGCTTTAGGGTTAAAATGGCTTTCAGTATGCATAATGGCCAACATCAAACTAGGTGTTAAATCCCAGCGTTTAGCTTCACTTAATACAGGCTCAATAAACGGCTTCGCTTTAGTTAGTTGGTTTTTATTCGCCAGTGGAACCGTAAATGTCGTTATTTTTTTATTCGCTAATGCGTCACGCTTGTTCTTATCTGTTGTTAACGCTTGAGCCGTCTGTTTTAATTTTTTAATCCGCTGCTCAGTTTCTTTTTGAATTTGCTTTTGTTCTTTTGCAATTTTAGCATCGCTGATCACCGGTTTGTTCGGCGTACTTTCGGGTGCAGCGTTAACTAAATCTGACATTTTTTCGACTTGAGCAATTTGTGCAACCGCTTGCTTTTTAATTAACTTTATTTCTTTTTCTATGACTGCACTCGGTTTTTTAGTTAACTCGATCTCTTGCTCTTTTTTCTGCGCTTGAGTGACAAGGTCTTTAATCAAGTTATCTTTTAACGCCTGATCACCTAACATAGAAGCTAACATTGTATCTTTATTAACAAGAGTCGGCTTTTGTGTCGCACTATGCTTTTGTTCATGCTCACTTTGCGTCATTTTATCCGCTTGCTCAAATACGCTCTTCGGCATTTCTTTTACCGTTGGCACGCGCTCATCCGTTACATCCTTAACGATTTCAGCCTGCTTTTTAATCGTTAACTTGTCTGTTAGAATTTTAGAGATCGCTTTTGCATCGACTTCTTCATTTTCACCATGCACAACACTAATACGGATTTCATCATTCTCGAAATCGTAAACTGTTTTTGTCTTTTGATCGTCACTATATTCAACAAATTGTGAGGTCGTCGATACTTCAGCATCCCCCCAAATACTCATTAAATTATCGCGAATATCATCAACACGCTGAAAGTGTTCTTGCCTAAAAGCCTGGTATTCAGCTAAATATTCATCTTTCCATTGCTGAAATTCCGACATTTCAGCGGCAGTGCCTTCTTTTTCTAAACTTTCCATCGCCGCATCTAATTCGGCGAATGGATCCGATTCTTGCGCCGATAAACTAAATGAACTCAATATAAGCGAGGTAGCTAATAGTGCAGGTAAACGAGCCATAATATAAAATCCTTCTAATAATTAGCTTTTAGTAAACATTTGATATTCATAACGAGTCAATAGTGACTCTGCAATAATTTGGGTATCTAATTCTGTAATTGCAAAAAAGTTAGGGTACAGTTGTGTGCGAAGCGCTTGGATCGCTTTTGTTAATTCAGTTTCATCTTCTGAAAACGTTTCGACTTGGTCTATTTTTTCAATTAATACCGCAATTTTTTTACGATAATCAACTTCATTATTAATTGAATCATTAACCGCTGCATATTCAAGATAGCCTCGAACTTGTCGCATAAACATTTGTTGTTTGCCTAACTCGGTCGCTTCAATGTAATACGTTAAGTTGCCAACGTCGTAACTATATTGCTGACTCTTTTCAGGTAAACTACTCAACGACTTTGAGCTTAATTTTTCAGCAAATGGAATTTGGGGTACAAAATCAGCTTCTTTTACATACACACTATATCCAATAACGCGATCATCATTAATCATTAATGTTAAATCGAATTTATCTTGCGTGTAATAATGAAAGCGAACGTCTTTATTAATACGAGAGCGTTTAACCACATAAGGCTCGCCCAAAGATGCTTTGACGTAGTCGAAGCTATTACCCACGTTAATTTTTTCAATCAAATCGTATTCAATTTGGTGGGTAAAATTAGCCATCGTTGTTTGATACAAATTTGAAAAAACTTCGGTTGTATCATTCCACTGCCCAGCGGATATCATTAAGGCCGCGGTAACCATAATACCGGATTGCAACTTGCGCCAAAAAAGCGGTAGGCGCTTCTGGTTTGTTACATCTTCAGCCGGCTCGGTTGGATTAGATCCCATTAATATTAACTCGTCAATCAATGTACCCAGTCACGTCTAAATTTTTTATAAATGGGCAATAAGTATAAATACAAAAAGTGCTTTAGTTACCTAAAACACTTTTATCATAGTCGATAAAGTCATATCGATTTAGTCAGTTAAACGCTGAATCTCTTTATCTAAATCTTGCTCAGCTTTAAATGCTTTGAATTCTTCATATAAGAATTTTTCGTCTTGGGCATTTACCGTTCGCTTCGATTCTTTAACAATGGCATCGAATAACTCTTTTGTGGCATTTGGGCTTAATGTCATCAAAGCACAAAAATGGTCAGCACCGGCGATATTAACGATATCTGATTTTATAACACGAGAGCCATTTAATTTTTGTTTTGTCAATTGCTTAGAAACAGAACTGAAGTTAGTACCCGTAGAGATCTCTTCGTTTGTATCGGTTCTACGTGCATAAGTTTTATCTAAACCTTCAATACGTGTTTCAATTTGTTGCGCTAGAGCAAGGCGCGTATTGGCAGACGCCATTTTTTGGTCAATTGAAATATTACCTGAAAATTTAATACAATCCGCAGCCGCAATACCATCTTCAACTACCGGATTTAATACCCATTGCGGAATATTAACAGTCGATTTGTTAACGTCTTCTTTAGTTGAACCACATGCAGCTAATAAGCTAACAACCGCAGTTGCAATTAATAGTTTTTGTGCTTTCATTTCCATTTCCCTTTTGTTTAATTTTCTAATAACCACGTATTAATAATAAGCCTTTCATTTTGTTCTTCAACTCTTACATCCATCAATTTTGCTCTAACCGTAGTTGATGTATTTTCAAATGTTGATGAAAAAGAATAGAGTCCATCACCCGATTTTAATCGGTAAGTATTATCAATCGATATTTCTTTAATTCGAGCAAGCTCTTTCAATCCATCTTTTATGGCTAAATTAATAGCCGTGCTTAACTTACCATCCGCCGTTAGGCCCGAAAAATGCCCAACAACACCATAACTCTCTTTTGTACTTGGCTGTATTAACCACTCTGCAAAAGGTTTATGTAACGCCGTATCTTGATTTGGGTCGATAAAACGCGCAAATAAATAAGACTCGGTTAAACACAGGTGTGTATTCAATAAAGGTGATGCACTTCCTATTGCTTCGACTTCACTTCGTTCTTGTGTGAAAGCCCAGTCTTGCCACTTACCTGTAGAGACTAACCGTTTTGTATCAACTTGAACATGTGATTCTTTAGTTAATTTGAAAATTTGTTGCGCATTGTGACCGGCTTCAAAAAGTTGCTTGGCAGGGCTGGCCGTTAACTGGCTTACCCCGAGCAAACTCGGGTACTGATCTTGACATAACCACGCAGGAGAGCACGCTTTAAAATCGCATAATGCCGATTTACATTGTCGATTCGCGGCTAAATATTTTTTATTTTTAATTGTATTTAAATAAACATAACTGTACAGGGCATTGTCATTGACATAAGGCTCTGAAAAAGCGACTTGTTTACCATTACTTAAATCAACACGAGAGGTTTTAACATTATTTAAGTCTTTTGTTGAGAGTGACCAATTATAAAAAATAGCCATTTTAGCTAATGCGCGTTTTCTACTGGCATATTTAGAGCCATTGGGCATCGCACTAAACGGACTAGCCGCACCAATAAAACCCGTTATATTAGGGTTTGCAGGGCTTACAAACCAACAAGGAGCAGCTGATTTACTATTAGCAAAGGCACCAAAAGCCCAAAAAAATAATGTTAGAGTAACAATTCGAATAAACATGAAAATAGATCCATCTAAATATATCGTTGAGTTTTAATTGTGGTCACTGTGAAAATACGGTTAAATTAACTAATATACACTTAAACGTACTTTATAAGGATATAACATGCAAACAAAGCTACTCCTTTGCGTGGTTGCTTTCTGTTTAACAGGCTGTGTGACTATTTCAAAACGGTCTCAAATAGACCCAATTATAGAAATGCAAAAAGGCAATTATGCCTTAGCAGAACAAGCCATCGCGACAAACTACCCAGCTGACAGTAATAATAAACTATTACGCCATTTAGAACTAGGAACGATAAATCACTTAAATGGACAGTTTGATAAAAGTAACCAACATTTTAACCAAGCCGAAAGTATTAGTGAATCATTTTATACAACCAGTATATCGGACGAAGCCGCTGAACTATTTACCGGTTCATCTTATAAAGGCTTCGTTTTTGAAAATACGTTTGTTAATTATTTCAAAGCACTAAATTACCTCAAGCAAGGGCAACTAAATGGCAAGTTAAGCCAAGCAGAACTTGATACAGCTTTAATCGAAGTGCGCCGCTTAAGCACTAAATTAAGCGAATTAACTCAAAATTCGGGGGGCTATGTACTAAAGAATGCAAAAAAAGAAGATGATGGTTCTCTCAATAATAAATTTTCCAACTTCTTTAATGAAGTACTATCAAGTACAGTAGGGGAAAATATAGAATATAAAGATGATGCTTTTGCCCATTATATTTCGGCCCTACTTTACGAAATGAATAATGAATTAGACAGCGCGCGCATCGAATATCAAAAAGCGGCACAAGCATATGAAAATGGCTTTAGTAAACAATATAGCTTAACAGACCAAGCTACAAAACAGGTATGGTTTGATACACTACAATTAATGCAAAAAGCCGGTGGCTATGAAAACGAATGGCCTAAACTAGCAAAGAAAAAACTTAACAAGACTCAACAAAAGCGTTTAAGAACAAATGATCACCACAGTGAATTAGTCATCATTCAACATTCAGGTATTGCACCTAAAAGAAACACGTTGAATATGATTCTAACCGCTGATCTCTCAACACATTCATTCAATATAACGCCATTTCCAAAAGGACACCACCAAGACAGGCAAGACCAATTAAATTGGTTCAATATGCTGTACGCCGATAAATCGCCTTTTGATTATGTACAGAATTACTTAACCGGTAATATTATTCATGCTTTAAAAGGTAACTTAAGAAAAACCTTACCATTAGGTCCATTGTGGGATACAGCCATAGAGTCGGGCTTAATAAAAGCGATTGGTCACGGTATTAGAGTAGCCGTTCCGTATTATCCACAATTAAAATCGCCATTCGGCAAAACAGAACTCATCATTGACGGTCAAGTTGCTTCAACATTCATAACATTAGAGTCAATCGAAAAAATAGCAGTCCAAGAGCAGCTTCGTAACGCTAATAGTCAAATTCAAAGTGCTATCGTTAGTGCACTCATTAAAGCATTAGCCGCTCAGAAAGCCTTAAAAGCAACCGGCTTAAATAAAGGCTTTTTAGGTGAATTAGCTAAAGCGACGACTAAGGTCATGAATGCCGCAACTTCAGGTGCCGACACTCGAAATTGGCTAACATTACCCGCTAACATTAATGTAGCTCGTACCCAATTAGCCCCAGGTCAGCATGAAATCATCATAAAAACGCATCTTACAGACGGTCAAATAATCGAACAAAAAGAAACGGTTAACATTATTGATAAACAAATTGCATTTATGCAAATTCATACCTTTTCAAAGATGAGTTCCTTGAATAAAATGAATACAAACATTGAACCTAAAAAAACAAATACGCAGGGCGTGATTAATGTCACCCGAGAGCGCATTTTACAAAACAACGATTAACTATTATTAAAGGATTATCTAAATGAAAAACACTAAACGCATTTCTTTCGGGCTCGTATTTATAAGCCTATTTGGCTTAAGCGCTTGTAAATCAACCAATGTGCAGCGTGTTGATGTTAATCAAGAGATAGCATTAACCGATAAATGGAATGATAAAGATTCACAATTGGTTGCCAGCGCAATGGTCGATGACATGTTGAGCTTTCCTTGGATTGATCAGCACCTGAAAAAAGAAGGCGAACGCCCTGCGGTTATTATTCAACGTATTCGCAATAAGTCACATGAACATATTCCAGTAGAAACTTTTTTAAATGATTTGAAACGCTCTTTATTGCGTAGTGGCCGTGTTGACTTTGTCGCTTCAAATGATGTTCGAAACGACGTGCGAGCAGAGCGTAGCGATCAAGAACTGAATGCCAGCGCTAACACTCAGAATGCCATGGGTGAAGAACTCGGTGCCGATTACGCGTTATCAGGCAGCATTAACTCAACCGTTGATCAAGATGGCGGTAAACGAGTGACTTTTTATCAAATTGATTTACGTTTAATCGACATGACCAATAACCGTGAAGTTTGGAATGGTCAAAAGAAAATTAAAAAATATCAAGAGAGAAGCAGTTTTGGATTATAAATTATTAGTCAGTGCATGCTTAGGTTTGTTGTTATTGTCGGGCTGTCAATCGACAGCGCCCACCAAATCAACAACCGTTAATAAGAAGCAGGCCAACAAACCCGATTGGCTTTATACGACCCCTTTGCCTCGTGGTGAAAAACTTTATGCAGTTGGGCATTCTGTATTAACCCATAATCAACAAGACTCAATTAACGCCGCGCAAGAGAGCGCGCGCGCTGAATTAGCTAAATTGATTAAAGTGGTAGTGAGTGCAGAGACTAACGTTCAGCAAGAAGCGAATAATCAAGGGGATATGGCTTTTTACTTTAATGAAGCGATCACGAACACGATCCCGGCAATTGAATTAAAAGGCTTAACCATCGATGATCAATATATTGATGAACAGCTCAAAACCGCTTATGTGTTAGTCAGCTTTAATAAAGCCGATGCCATTGCAGACATCACACGTCAAATTGGTGATATTGATGAAAATTTATCATTTCAGTCAATTAAAGCTAATTCACCTGCTGCTGAAAAGTTGAAACAAGCCGGTAAAATTAAATCACAACTGTTAAAAAGAGCCGCTTTAAATAATCGATTAACAGACTTTCAGGTACAAACTCAGGTTTTATCAACAGATATACGTAATTTACAAACACAAGCTGAACAAGTGTTTACGTCAATAACCTTTTCTATTGAAGCTAAAACAGATAAACCGGACGATTTATTTGCTGACAAACTAGCTGAAGTATTAACACAGCAAGGCTTAAAGGTTACCCAAAAATCGCGTAGCACATTCAACGTCATTTATAATTTAAAATGGCGAGAGTTAACACAAAGCGGTAATTTTTATAGCTTTGCGGTCGCCTCTGTCAAAATAAATGAGCAGCAAAATACGGTTTCATCACTCGTTCAAAAAGCGAAAGGGGTTTCTAGCGATGCCGTATTAGCGCAAGATAAAGCGATTGAAAAACTAGCCGCTCAATTTAGTCAAGCCATTGCCAAGGCATTATTATATAAATAACCGACAATTGAATGCTTAACAGCCATAAAAAAAGCCCAAATGATTTGGGCTTTTTTTATGGCTAACATATCTAATACCAATCCGTAATAATAAGTACCCACTCAGCGAGCGTTTAAATGCGCTTAAATGAAAGAATAGTGGTGCTCTTTTGAGTTCGAGCAACACAGAGTATGCGCATTTAAAATTCGCCTGAAAGGAATGCCCCAGCGGCTTTTGACCTGCGTTATCGGTATTTGAAAGGGAACAACCATTTCTGTACACCGACGCCTTGTTTAAAAACCGCTGGATGCATTCTGATAGATCACTTATTTATATGAATTGGTATAAATAAAAATTTAGAGCAAAGCGAGTATGCTCTCGGCCTTACTCGCTTCAAATGTTTTAGGCGGCTCAACATTTAACTGAGTGACAACCCCATTTTCAACCACCATCGCGTAACGTTGCGAACGAATACCACCAAATGCAGCCGTATCCATTTCCAAACCTAATGCTTTTGTAAAACTGGCATCACCATCTGCAGCCATGATAATTTCATCAGCATTATGTACTTTACCCCAAGCACTCATAACAAATGCATCATTCACCGAAACACAAATAATACTCGCCACGCCTTTAGCTTTTATTTGATCAGCGAATACAACATAACCAGGTAAATGAGCTTCTGAACACGTCGGGGTAAAAGCACCTGGCACTGCAAAAACAACCACTTTTTTATTTGCAAACAACTCATCAGTCGATAAGGTTTGCATACCATCCGTTGTTTTAACTTGTAAATGACTTGCTGGGATTTTATCGTTTAATTTAATCATGTTATTCCAATTTCTGAGCGTATTTAATTAACCACTAAAAAAGGTTTTAAACCCATTTTATAAGCATCGTATATTCAAATTTTTGTGAATATTTAATTAACCACTAAAAGCGGTTTTAAACCAATTTTTAAGCATCGTATATTCAAATTTAAAAGGGTCATCTTTCAAAAAATGACTGCGCATATCAAACCCCATATCTTTTAACTTGACCTCAGCTGTATTTATTATTTCATTGTTTTGATCAGTGAGTTCATAGCTAAAATGAATACGTGGAATATCAATTGAGCGGATCACCCGCATTTGCTGTGAACCGATAAACTGAATATCACCAGCCAAATCAAGGTTCGTTACCGTGATGATCAAATTATGATTGGGGGGAAGGTACTGCGTAGCTAGCTTTTCAATATGCAAAGTGAGCCGTTTAGTCACGTACTCTGTGTATCTTTTTTTACTTCCCCAACTCCCTGGTCGTACATCGGTATACTTTTCAGGCGCGAGCCAATTAACACGAACTTTTCCTACCGTTTTATCCATGGCTTGTGTAACAAACAAGACACAAGAGAACAAACAGACAGCATAGGTAAAGCGGAGTAAAAGCGACATTACTCGCTTTTTTCTTCTATTTTATCTGATGGCGTAATTAACGCTTCAAGCTCTGCCAGTTTAACTTCTAAATCAACGAGCTTTTCACGAGTGCGCATTAAGACTCGAGTTTGCACATCAAATTCTTCACGCGTAACAACATCAAGTTTATTGAGTTGGCTTTGCAAAACTTGCTTGGTTTTTCCCTCAAACTCTTCAGCAAACTTTTTCATGCCACCGGGTAATGAATCACTCACCTGTTTAGCTATTTCTTCTAATTTTTTAGTATCAATCATAATGCTCTCAAATTTTAAATAAATATATCTTGTATATAAATGTCAGATAACGAAGCAACTCGCAATGATGCTAAACCAAAATCATCAATGCCTTCATTATAAAGCGAATTAAGTAAAACTCGTTTAGGGATCCCTGCTGCTTCAGCCGCTTTCATATCGGACATTTTATCGCCAATCAATACAGACTGAGTGACATCAATATGATGTTCCGCTGCTGCTTGTAAAATCATGCCCGGTTGTGGTTTTCGGCATTGGCAATCAATTTTATAATCGCCTTCTGCTTTTTCAGGATGATGTGGACAATTATAAACCTGTGTAATACTAATACCTTGTTTAGCAAACTCTGCACTCATCCAGGCGGTGAGTACATCAAAGTCTGCCTGACTGTAATAACCACGTCCAATTCCTGATTGATTTGTGACAATAATAATCATGTAGTTCATGGCTTTGGCATGATTGCACAATTCAAAAATCCCATTAATAAATTCGAATTGCTCTTTTTGACTCACATAACCATGATCGACATTAATCACGCCATCTCGATCTAAAAATAATGCTTTATTTACTGACATCATGCGCGCCTATTATTGCTTAATTTTATTTATGATATTGGTTGTCGAGCAACCATCAACAAAATCAATAACTTCGACCTGACCACCGGCGGCAATAACTAAATCAGCCCCGACAATGCTCTCAGGTGTATAGTCACCACCTTTAACCAATACATCAGGCTTAATCGCTTTAATTAATTCATAAGGCGTATCATCATATTCGTTACCTTTTTGCTCACCAAATGGGATCACCCAATCAACAGCCGCCAAAGCGGTCATCACCGTGGCGCGCTGAGCTAAGGGGTTAACAGGCCGCTGTGGGCCTTTTAAGCGACTAATACTTGCATCGGAATTCAGCCCAAGCACTAAACGATCGCCTAATGCTTTCGCCTTTTCTAAATAATCAACATGGCCAGCATGCAAAATATCAAAACACCCATTGGTGAATACAATTTTTTCGCCACTTTGACGAGCAAACTCAATATGCTGTAAAACATCATCAAATGGACATTGATAATGACGCGTATTTTTAATTAAGGTTTTATTAACCTTACGCATCAACTCTTCGGGTGTCACACACGCAGCGCCTAATTTGCCAACCACAATGCCCGCGGCCAAATTAGCTAATGTAGCCGCATCTTCGGCCTTAGCCCCAATACTCAAAAAGCAAGCTAATGTCGCTATAACGGTATCGCCAGCACCCGTTACATCATTAACTTCTAATACTTGAGCAGGTAGATCAACTTTCAATTCAGTATTGATCAATGACATGCCTTGTTCGCTTCGTGTTAGTAACATGTTACTGATATCAAATTGTGATAAAATACGGCGCACACTCGTTGCTATCGAGTCTTCAGAGCCTTTGACGCCCCCTGCTTCTTCAAACTCTTTTAAGTTAGGCGTGATATAAGTTGCACCGGCATAAATACTTAAATCTTTCGCTTTAGGATCAACAAGGATGAGTTTATTGCGTTGCTTAGCCGCTGCAATCATATCACTCACATAAGCTAATGAACCTTTGTTGTAATCAGAGAAAATAATGCAATCGTAATCATCAACTAACGTTAAAAATTTATTAAACAATTGAAAAGCGATGTCTTTATTAAAGGTTTGCTCAAAATCTAATCGAACAACTTGTTGTTGTCGGCTTAAGACACGGAGCTTAGTAATGGTGGGCTGCTGATGTTGTTTAATTAATAAAGAACGGATCTTATCTTGTTCTAACGTTTTTTCTAAAATGTCAGCATTTTCATCTTGGCCAACAATCCCTAATAAAGCAACTTTACCATCTAGATAAGCGATGTTACGTGCAACATTTGCTGCACCCCCGACCTTATCATCGCATTGAGCTACTTTAACGACGGGAACAGGGGCTTCTGGTGAAATTCGTGATGTGTCACCTTGCCAATATCGATCAAGCATGACATCGCCAACAACAAGGATATTAGCTTGCGACAAGCGCTGAAAATAATTTAAATCCATTTAAGTGTTCTCTTCTTCCGCCGTTATAAGTTCATCGATAGCTTCACATAAAAAATGACCAATAAAAATATGAGCTTCTTGAATATGAGCCGTAACATCACTCGGCACAATAATATTCAGTTGTGCAATATCTTTTACCTTGCCGCCATCACGCCCAGTAAAGGATACCGTCGTCGCACCCAATTCATTAGCGGCTTGCAATGCTAAATTTATATTTGGACTTTGCCCTGAAGTAGTGATACCAATCACAATATCTTCCGGCTTAACCAAAGCAAAAACTTGGCGCTCAAACACGGCGTCAAAACCGTAATCGTTACCACCTGCCGTTAATATAGATGTATCAGTGGTTAACGCAATAGCCGCGAGTGCACGTCGTTCTTTTTTGTATCGAACAACAAATTCGGCCGCTAAATGTTGGCTATCGGCAGCGCTACCGCCATTGCCCATAAAGACAATTTTTCCGCCTTGATTTAAGCTGGTATAACATTTATTAATTAAAGATTGAATATCAGTATAGAGAGAAGGTAAAGCAGAAAAAACATTTTGGTGAACTTGTAAATTTTGTTCAAACAGATGCTGTAAATCAGTCATAGAATGTCTCAAATTAAGTTAAGCGCAACACTTAACGCCCACTAACCCAAAGGGAAAAGCGTGCTCAGCTGCATCTATGTACTATAACAATTGACGATCGATATTGCATGAACAAACCACAAAAAAGATAGATTTATATACCGCTCATCCAATTCACATTAATTCAATCAAGACGCTTAACTAAAGAGTCAAGTGAAGGCTGGTCAGCAACAAGACGTAATTTGTTTTTTCGCGTTAATTTTTTTATTCGAGGTTCGAGCTTCGAGGCTTCACTTCGCGTTAACCCCCCGACCTGAAAAACAACTTGCAACGGTTTACGGCCTCGAAAATATTTAGCGCCCAATCCTTCAACATGCTGTTTAAAGCGCCTTTCAACATCGGTTGTAATACCACAATATAGCGAGCTATCTTGTGCTTCAATTAAATATAAAAACCAATTATTTTTCGCTTTTACCATTCGAATAATTGCTTAAACCAAGATTCGTTTTTTAACGGCATATCAGGCAGCTGAATTTCATCACATTCAAATATTGAATTATTTTGAGTCGTAATAACAGGCAACATACGCGTATTATCACAATCGGCTTCAACCGGCTGACCACTTGATAAACTAAAATAGCCCATACTCACGGCTTGAGGTTTAGCAATAACCAAACTAACTGGTGAGCGTTGTTTTTGATATTCAGTAAACACACGAAGCGCGCCGGATGAGCCGGTTAACGATGTTGAAGCGTTATCATCATGACCCAACCACACAACGGCAAGTTCAGCTTGGTCATAACCCACAAACCATGAATCACGTGTATCATTTGTTGTGCCTGTTTTACCCGCAAAGCGTGTTTGTTTAAACTGCTGACTGAGCCAGCGAGCAGAGCCATGACGAGTGACTTCCTGTAATGCGTAATTAAGTAAATAAGCCGATCCTTGATCAATCGCTTGTTTAGTCGCTCGTTTTGGAGCAACAACGCTCTGCTTTTGATCGTAAATACCTATTATTGTGTGTAGATTATTTTTAAAGCCCATATTCGCAATTGGCTGATATAACTGTGCAACCTCGTAAGGCGATAACGTGACAGACCCAAGTAACATAGAAGGGTATTGAGGAATGGCTGATTTAACGCCCAACGTTTGTAATTGCGCGGTCACCTGATCGATACCCAGCTTCATACCGATATTAACTGCGGGCACATTACGAGAGGTCACTAAGGCATCCAGTAACATGACATGCCCTAAAAATTTATGATCATAATTTTCTGGACTCCAACGTTTGCCCGCATTACTAGCAAGCGTGATCGCTTTATCTTCAATCATGCTCGCTAATGAATACTCTTTCGGTTGCTGCAAAGCGGTTAAATAAATGGCTGGTTTAATCAATGAGCCTATATTGCGTTTCGCATTTAACGCACGATTAAAGCCACTATAATGTATATTTTTATCTCCCACTAACGCATTCACACCGCCCGTTTTACTATTAACAACAACGATAGCGCCTTGTAAATTTTGAAGAGTACGATCGTTTTCTAAATCATTAATTTTATGGGTTAAAGCTCGTTGGGCATTCGATTGTTTGACTGGATCAAAGTGTGTATAAATTTTTAATCCACTTAAACGCTTTTTACTGGGTAACTGAGTTAATAGCTGTTTTAACTCTTGTTTCACCAGCGTCATATAATGTGTGTAACGCCCTGCGGATAGTTTATCTTGGTCAGTCGTATTTAATGGCTTGATAATATTATGTTCATATTCATCGCGGCTAATAAGGTTATTTTCAGTCATTAACCTAAGTACTAGATCTCGACGCTCTAATGTACGCTCGGTATATCGTCGAGGGTTATAGTATGACGGCCCTTTGACAATAGCGACCAACATAGCGATTTCATTTGGCGCTAATTCAGCAACTTGTTTACCAAAATAAAAACGACTCGCCAACGCAAAGCCATGCACACCTCGTGCATTGTTTTGACCTAAATAAACTTCATTTATATAAGCCTCTAATATTTCAGCTTTGCTATACTGCGCATCTAGCAAAACAGCGATATAAGCTTCACGTATTTTACGCCATAAACTACGCTCATTCGTTAAAAACATGTTTTTAACGAGTTGCTGCGTTAACGTGCTTCCCCCTTGAACCGTGCGCCCTGCTTTAATGTTGTGATAAAGCGCTCGTCCAATGGCAATGGGAGAGACACCATAATGTTCATAAAACCCACGATCTTCAACCAACAATAAAGTGTCTTTAAGCAATTCAGGCAATTGGCTTAATCTGACAAATTCTCTATCTTCTAATGAATGCGTTTGGATACGATCAATCACAAATGGCTCTAAACGAAAGCTACCTATTTGCTGCGATGTCGTTAAATCAAAAAGGTGGGTAATACGATCATCGTTAAGCGTAATACGAATATGTTGGGGGTGAACACTATATTCATGCTGCGATTGTGGCAACGCATATTGAAATTGTCGACGATATAAAGTGATTTGCCCTGCACTGATTTCATATTCACCGGGGTTCAATACCTGAGCTACCGAACGATAATCTAATTGGTCTAAATACTGTTTAATCTGTAAACTTGAAACCGCATCACCTTTACTAAACAGTGTGGCTTGCCCCACAACTTGAATTGGCAATTGCCACTTCATTCCACCAAATTTTTTCTCTATTTGAACATCAAGATAGCCCCCCCAAAAAACAAGGGCACAGATCAATAAAAAGCTGAGTTTTATGCTCGTTTTAACAAGCCACTTTTGCACAACCAACCAGCGCTGAACAAAATTTGCGGTCTTTTTTGTTGTCATTAATTAAGCCTTTGGCGCTTAGTTTGAGTGCCCGGGGTTGCACTTTCAGGCGAATCAGGCCAAAAATGTTTCGGATAGCGTCCTTTCATTTCTTTTTTTACGTCCACATAACTTCCTTGCCAAAAACTAACAATATCTTTGGTTGTTTGCAATGCGCGCTGCGCAGGAGAGAGCAAAGATAACGTGAGTAACAAATGACCATTTCCAACGGTAGGATGAGTATTTAAACCATAACAAGATTGCATTTTTACGAAAGCCGTTACTTCTCTGTCATTTCTATATTCAAGCTTACATTTTGTTCCATCAGGCGCACACCAAGTCGTCGGTAAATTTTTATTCAACCAGGTTTGTTGCGGGTAATCTAACCCTGAATATACCAACTCAACTAAATTTATTTTGTACAACGCTTGCAAGCTGGCTATATCGGTTAAATACAAAGCAAACCACTGCTCAGCATTAAGCTGTAAACAAGTCAGATCAATTAATTCATTAAACAATTCAGGTTGTAATTCGTGGGCTAATTGTAACCTCAACAATAATTGCAGTAATTTATCTTTACCTTCGAAATGTGTAAAACCTTTATGTTGAATAACACCTAACCAAGCTTGCTGCAACTGCACTTTGGTCGGTTTTTGCGCTAAACGCGTTTTACTAATAGTTAATTCGGCAAATTTTAACGTTTTATAAAAAACGGCTTTACCCGCAACCTCTGTTAACTCGATATCGATAGACGTTGTGCACTTAGGTATAACTAATTCGGCAAGATCCGCTTCAGTTAACGCAACGTAACTTGTAATTCGACCCGATGCCGAGCTTTCAGAAAAATGCGCATCAACAACAATAATGTAATCCGTTAATTTTTCAAACATCACATCAGATGCAAATACCACCGCCTTGCCTGATGCTAATACGTATGCATTTTTACGCTTTTGGGCTAAGCGATCACTAAAAATAGCGAGCAACGCTTGTTTAATTAAGGTTTCATTCAAAACTAAACGGTTTGTTGCATAACCCCATTTTTTAAGAGTACTTTTAATCGGTTGTAAACGATGGGCATCTATCAATTGGCTCATCAAATCGAGTTGCTGCTGAGGGTTAGGCTGCTGCTCAAATTGCCAAGCGGCTAATAAAGCACAACTTTCATTCTGACGAACAAGGAGTAAAGCGATTGCTAACGGTATCTTAAGCGCGGCCACTTGGCGGCCAAGCGGTGTTAAACGTGTACTAGACTTTTCAGCCGTCACTAATTGCCAAGCAATTAATTTATCAAGCGCTTGTTGTTGCTGAAAAACACTCGGCAGTGATGGCCAATTTAGCTCAGCAAATGTTTGAGCTCCCCAATTAAGTAGCTCAAAATACGTTTGTGTCACATCTGATGTTTCAATTTCAGGCGGGTATTGCTGTCTTAAACGTGCATTTTCATCTTCTGACCACAACCGAAAACAGGTCCCCGGCGCAACACGCCCTGCACGTCCTAACCGCTGCCCAGCAGAAGCCGATGAAATACGTTCACTAAACAGGGTCGAAAAACCACTTTTGTGGTCAACTTTAACACGCTTATGCATGCCAGAATCAATGACAACTTTAACACCTGAAATGGTTAAACTCGTTTCGGCTATATTCGTTGATAACACTATTTTTTGCTTACCTGGTATTGGCTTTAATGCGGCTTGTTGTGCTTCCAAAGACAATTTACCATGCAACTTAATACAACATGCATTTTCGGCGATGAGAGGCAGTAACACTCGCTCACATTGGTTAATTTCAGCAATACCCGGTAAAAAAACCAATATATCCCCTTCGTATTCCAACGCTTCTAATACTACTTGAGCCACATGATTGGATAAATATTGACGAGACAGCGGACGGTAATGACAAGCGACAGGAAATTGCCGCCCCGCGCTTTCAATAACAGGTGCATCAGGTAAAATTCGCCGGGTCATGTCTAAATCAAGCGTAGCTGACATGATCACCAGTTTAAGATCATCTCGTAGCGCTTGCTGTACATCATAACTAAAAGCAAACGCCGTATCAGCTTGTAACGCCCGCTCGTGAAATTCATCAAATAAAATAAGGCCATAGCCCGTTAATTCAGGATCGGTTTGCAACATACGCGTTAACACACCTTCCGTGATCACTTCAATTTTAGTCTGCGGGCTCACTTTTGTGTATCCGCGCATCCGAATACCAACTGTTTCACCCAAGTTTTCATTTAAACAACTTGCGAGATAATGGGCTATATTGCGAGCCGCTACACGCCGAGGCTCTAGTAATAATATTTTTTGGCTGATTATTTGAGCTTTATATAGGGCGAGTGGTAACCAAGTTGATTTACCTGCACCTGGAGGCGCCTGTAAAATAAGTTGATTACTTTTTTGAAGCACATCAGTAATTTCGGGAAAGCAAGATTCAATAGGTAACAAAATAAAATAGCTTAAGATAAAAGTTAAAAATTAATGACAAAAGCAGATGCTTATAACGTTTAATCAACATTTGAAAAATATAAACCAAGATTGGTTATTAAAAACTGCCGAAATCGCCCTAAAAAAAGCTGTTTTTTTGTAAGACATTTCTCACATTTAACTAAGTACATCACCCTAATCGCTAGTATTACAAACCGACACCAAACCACTAAGTCATTGTAAAGTATTACATTTAATAACAAAAACAACAAAAACACTTAGATTTAAAAGTTATTTTTTTAAAAATCACCATACCTAAATAAGGATATTTAAGTAGAATTCTAATTGTCGAAGGGAGTCAAGGATTGATGCAGACATTATCAAATGACTTGATTAAGGATACATCTAGGACTGATGTAATAGCAAGGCTGCTATAAAGGATATGGACTAAACGAAGCGTTGTCAGGACGACAATTAATATGGATGTAACAAAGGGAGTTTAAATTCAGGATGAATTTCAGCAAGGTTGCTGTAAAGGATGTGGACTAAAAGGACAGCTTG
>NZ_QMED01000040.1 GCF_003286125.1 Algibacillus agarilyticus | reverse complement strand
GTGCATATTTTCATGCATCGCGATCACCTAATAACATTGATGCCGATCAGCTAATAACATCCATCGCGATCATGCAATAACATCGATGCCGATCACTTTTAACAAAAATGTTATTGAGTGATCGACTTGATGTTATTTGCTACCTAATCAAATTTCTCACGCATTGTAGGTGTGTTTAATCGTTATTCTTATCGTTTTAATTGCGATGGGGATAACTATGCCAACGGCACCTATATCTATGAGAAAACTTAAAGAAATACTTCGACTAAAATACGGTTCAAACTTAACGCATCGTCAAATAGCCAAAAGCTTGTCCATATCTCCATCTTCTGTTTCGACTTATGCGAACCGAGCTGCTCAGCTAGGGTTGAGTCAATGGCCTTTAGAAGATAAATGGGATGATGTCTCGTTAAAGCACGCCTTTTTCAATACCAAGGCAAAACCTAAACAATTTTCGCTACCCGAATGGTCTACGGTCAAACAAGCGTTAAGCTGTAAAACCATGACCCTTTTGCTGCTGTGGCAAGAGTACGCAGAGCAACACCCAGAGGGGCATTACAGTTACAATCACTATTGCAGGCAATATAAAGCTTGGCTTAAAACGCAAAGGCTTTCTATGCGCCAACACCACAAAGCGGGTGAAAAATTGTTTGTTGATTATTGCGGGCCAACCCTACCGATTGTTAATCCCAAAACAGGTGAATACCGTACGGCTCAAGTCTTTGTAGCGGTCATGGGGGCGTCGAATTACACCTACGCTGAAGCCACGCTATCACAAGGGTTAGAAGATTGGATAATGAGCCATGTTCGCTGCTTCGAGTTTCTCGGCGGCGTGCCGGAACTGGTGATACCGGACAACCTTAAAAGCGGCGTAACGAAAGCTTGTCGCTATGAGCCAGATTTAAACCCCACTTATCAACAATTAGCAGAGCATTATGATACGACGGTTATTCCTGCTCGGCCTTATAAACCCAAAGATAAAGCGAAAGCGGAAGTAGGCGTGCAAATTGTTGAACGTTGGATCATGGCTCGCCTTCGCCATGAAACCTTCTTCAGCTTGAAACAACTTAACCAGCGTATCGCAGAATTGCTTGACGATATGAATAACAGGAAAATGAAAAAGCACCCTGGCAGTCGAACCAGTCAGTTTGCCGCCATTGATAAACCCGCCTTAAAACCGCTACCACAGAGCACATATCAATATACCTTCGTTAAAAAGGTACGCGTTCATATCGATTACCATGTAGAAGTTGAACAGCATTATTACTCAGTGCCGTATTCCTTGGTCAAACAAAAGCTTGAAGCACATATAGGTGACCAACAAGTGAAGATTTACCACCAAGATAAGCTGGTGGCTATTCACCCAAGAGCTTATGGTGTAGGCCGGCATAGCACCAATGAACAACATATGCCCGAAGCGCATCGTCAGCATCAACAATGGTCGCCACAACGACTTGAACGGTGGGCGGCGCAAATCGGCAAACATACCGAGTCCTTGGTTAGACTCTACCTACAATCGCGTAAACACCCTGAGCAAAGTTACCGTCGCTGCCTTGGCTTATTAAACCTAGCCAAACAATATTCACCAGAACGACTGAATGCAGCTTGTGCCAGAGCATTGCAGACAAAAGTGACGCACCTTAAGGCCATCAGCAATATGCTCAGTAAAGGGTTAGAACAACAGCCACTACCGAATGAACAAAGAGACTTGCTTAATGACATTGAGCATCAAAACATCCGCGGTCAAGACTACTATCATTAAGGAATATTCACATGAATACATTATCAAACCAGTTAACGACATTAAAACTTAGCGGTGTTAAAGCCGCCTTATTACAACAAAAAGAGCAGTCTAATCTCTATATGGAACAAAGCTTCGAAGAGCGATTAAGCTTGCTACTGGACTATGAAATTACGGGACGGGAGCAGCGGCGTATTGAACGCCTCACCAGGCAAGCCAAATTTAGAATTAAAGCTAACTTACAAGAACTAGAATACCAAGCAGAGCGAGGGTTAAGCCAAGATAAGATCCGTAGCCTTGCACAAGGTGAATGGTTAACTCAACAGCATAACTTATTGATCACGGGGGCAACGGGTTGTGGCAAAACATACCTTAGTTGCGCGCTGGGTCATCATTATTGCCAGCAAGAACATAGCGTTTACTACTTCCGCTTAAAAGAACTACTGGAAAAGCTGTTTATGGCGCAAGCAGATGGTAGCTATCGAAAGTTAATCAACAAACTCAAAAGCTGCGACTTGCTGATCTTAGATGATTGGGGACTTGAGCCACTCAATGCCCAACAACGTAGCGATTTACTTGAGATTATCGATGCAAGATATGACTTCAAATCGACCATGATCACCAGTCAGCTTCCCGTCACCAGTTGGTATGAAATGATTGGAGAATCGACACACGCTGATGCGATCTTAGATAGACTTGTTCACAGTGCGATCAAGATCGAATTAAAAGGAGAATCAATGAGAAAAAGAAGAAATAAATTGACGGAAGCCGATCACGTCAGTTAGATTTTTATCAGGTCTACAATCGTGAGAAATTGTGATCGCCATCGATGTTATTAAGCGATCGGCATCATGTTATTACGCAAAGCGACTTCAGCAAGCCAGTAAACGCATTATTGCTGTGCACAAAGCACAAGATGAATGTCCAAAAACTGAAATAGCACAAGACTTAAAGTAAAAAGAAAAACTAGACAAAGCAGCCCAAAAGATAGCTCGATTTTTAGCCGAAAAGCCCGAACGAATGGGCAATCACAACACTCCCGTTAAAAGCAACATCACCGACAATGACAGCGCAAAAATGACAACCAGCAAAGGGACCATTCAAGGCTACAACGGTATTGCCATTAGCGATAACAAACATCAAATCATCTTACAAGCGCAAGCTTGGAGGTCGGTTGGTGAGCAACAAACCTTACAACCTGCCATCAAACAACTGCAAAACACGCTCACTAAAATACAACAAGCAGACAGCTTAAAAACCGCTAAATTCAGTGCTGACAGCGGATTTAACAGCCATGACAACATTCAATTTTTAGCCAATGAAAACATAGACGCTTACATAGCTGATACGGGCTTTAGAAGTCGTAATCCACTCTTTCAAAATAGTAAAACTTACCAAAAAAATCAGGCTAAAAAACGCAAAGCCCGTACTGATAAAAGCCACAAATTGTTTACCCACCAAGATTTCACATTCAACAAAACAAACTTAACGTGCACCTGCCCTGCGGGTAACGCGATGTGGTTAACGGCCAAGCCCAAAGAAAATGCAACGCACACTCGCTTTCAAGCTTACCTAAAAGATTGTCGAGTTTGCCCGATGCGCGAACAATGTATGCAAAAAGAGCCGAAGAAACACGGCCGACAAGTTTCAATACCAATAGACAAACTGCGCTCAGCAGCACAAATACTCAGCGATACAATGAAAGCTAAAATAGATAGCCCACAAGGTCGGCGTGAATATAGTAAACGGTTAGGTTGTATTGAACCTGTATTTGCCAATATCACCCAAAATAAAGGGATGGATTACTTCACTTTACGTGGAAAAACCAAAGTGAATGCCCAATGGCAAATGTATTGTTTAGTTCACAACATCGAAAAACTCAGAAATAGCCTGCAATGAGGCCAAAAATGCGCCTTTAAAGCAAAATAACACCAATAATGGATCATCTCTTCATACCTAACGGCTAAACCATCCAAAATACGCGCGAAAAATGAATGCGTTGAAAATGAAAAAATCAGGCAAGAATATCTGCGTTTTGCAGCATAAATAAATCAAAAAGTGAGTAATTCTACAGCCTCAACGCCTCAATAAGAGGCTAAAAATTGTGGGCTAAAATACGAGCTAAGCGAGATAGCCCGCTGTTTTTAGTCCTTTTAATTGATGTTATATCACCATGCCTCGGGATTCACGCATCCAGGACAAACATTAGCTAAGTTCTCATCCCAATAAGTCATTTCACCATTTGCCCAAGGCAAATAACAAGCATCGCAATCAACTTCTATTTCTTCGGATTCCTCATTTTCACAATAAGTACACTTATATCCAGTTGATGAATTAGAATTAGGTATCATGGTGTCGTTACCACAGCTTTCGCAGGTGTAAACATTCCATTCAATAAACATTTGCTCTTTAGGCCGCGTTCCTCTGTATAACGCATCCTCAGTTTCTTTAACTTCATGGTGAGCTTCAGAAAGAGTTTGCTCATATTCGTCAGCCAGAACAGAGAAAACATGAAATTTTTCTTTACCAACTTCGCTCTCAAGGTTGAATAAAGAAAACACATCCGTGAACTCATCTAGACCGCGAACTAGCCTGCCAATACATAGCCTAACTTCTTTGACAGTAAACTCAAATTCATAGTGTTCAATTGAATTTCTCAACCCTTTCATCCAATTGATGTCATCTATAAAATCTTGGTCTACAAATTTATTTCCTGTAATACTACATATTTCGTTTTTAGCGATTGAAATTACGTGGTCAACAGTAATTGTATAAGGGTTGGTATGCCCATTTATTAAAGTAGAAAAATCAAATTCACTTTCTTCAAGTAACTTATATGCAACCAATAAATCAACATTAGCTTCTTTAGCTTTTTGGATCAGTTTTTTATAGCACTTTAGATAAATAAGGTCTTCATCCAAAGTTTGAATGTACATTTTGAGTACAAGCTCGATACAGTGTGAGAGATGAAGAATAGAGAACTTAAAAGATTTAATATCGCCTTGTTCACCACTTTCAAACTTTGATAATGCCTCATTGAAGCTATCTAGCGCGTTTGATTTGATATCCAACTTAAGTTTCAAGATACTTCCTTATTAAAGAGGTGATATAACGCTTATTCGTGCGCAATTTACGTATTTTTCTACTAAATCTGCGCGCACTTTTATACTTTCTGTATTTTTAACAAATACGCTAACACATTGCTATTTATATTGTTTATTTGCAGATAAAAATTTATCAAAGATAAAAATGCGCATCTTGCGCATTTTCTTTAATCAGGGAGCAAAGAACGGGAGTTGTACATAAACACAGCGCTGCAAATGCGTGTTTGGTTTAAAACGGACAGAACGACAAGGTCGAATTGCAGGGTCAGTCTTTACTTCGCTATTTTTTAATCGGTTGATTTTAAGCTTTAACTTAAGGCGGTGTTATCACTTCACTCATAATAAGACCATGCAGGACAGGCACATGTAAACCTCTGATTTAATTCGATATTACATAAGCGAATCGACTACACATCGATGACTGTCCTTGAAGGGCTGGTTAGCTTTCACTTGCATGCCTCGGTGATTCTGTTATGTGCGACATCAACCGCATACCAACAAGAGCAATCCTCTTTTTCAGGTAAAGTATTCTGAGCTACAACGAAATGAAGCGTAAGCTCTTTGTTCGATGGATATTCGGCGATTTCTATATTGATTCGATTTTTATCCATTGATACCGGATAGTTCTCTCGCGAAATAGCGCCAAGATTAAGCCTTAATGCTAACCAATCTCCATCTTCAGTTCCGATGACCACTAACTTATTGTCCTTTTCCCATTCCCAAGCATCCAACCTTTCACCCGAACAACCATCACCTTTGCCTTCAAATTGATTCCAAGCACACGTGAATTCTAATTCCTTGATTGCAACCGAAGACTTAACCTTTAACAGTGCTGCAATACTACTTTCCAATTCCATGCCTTCAGGAAGTAATGGCGGTATTTCTATCAAGATAATTCTCGCATCAGAAAGGTCCCCCTCAACAGCTTTAACTGTAAAGGATACTGTTCCGATTGACGTTGTAATTGAGTCTTCGACTACCTTCAATATATGCACCATTCTCTATAAGAAACTAACGCTTAATCGTGCTCGATTTTCGCATTTTTTCTACTAAATCCGCGCGCACTTTTATACTTTCTGTATTTTTAACAAATACGCTAACACATTGCTATTTATATTGTTTATTTGCAGATAAAAAATTGATCAAAGATAAAAATGCGCATCTTGCGCATTTTCTTTAATCAGGGAGCAAAGAACGGGAGTTGTACATAAACACAGCGCTGCAAATGCGTGTTTGGTTTAAAACGGACAGAACGACAAGGTCGAATTGCAGGGTCAGTCTTTACTTCGCTATTTTTTAATCGGTTGATTTTAAGCTTTAACTTAAGGCGGTGTTATCACTTCACTCATGGCAACCTATTGAGACGAAAATGTAAATCGTGCGCGTAAACACGATGAAAACAAACTAAAAACGATATTGTACGCGCAATGAAAATGCGTTGCCTGAGCCTAAATTAACCCCTTCGTCAACGTATTCGCCTTTAATATAAATAGCCATGAGTTTGAGGTTTTTATCAAGATAATAATTTAACCCCAACGATACACTTTTAGCTTGGCTATTCTCAATATCCAAAGGGATCGTGTAGGACAGGCATATATAAGCTTATGATTTCATTTGCTTTTAAATCTTTAGTTGTCAGTGTCAATGACGACTGTTCCACACGATTTTATGGCTTTTTAGCTATACCTGAACACATATGCCCGCCCCAAGTAAACTAAGTGAATAGTCGCTACAACAGGCAATAAATAAAAAACTAATCCGTATTCGTTAGTACCTAATAAAATACACGTTACAATTATTGCCGTAATACCAGTCAGGATAAACAGTCGCATTTTTGCAGGTGTAATGTAGCCTTGCGTAGGGTTAAACAAATGCAATACTAAACATATGAGAGCTGTAAGCCCTAAGCACCCACCTATAGTTGGTAATAAATAAAGCAAAGCTTTAAGCTCGAATGGACTACGACTGAAAAAAATGGCAGGCACAAATATAAAGCTAAAGGCTAGCATGATTGTTGCGGGCCCAAAACATAAAACAACTTCCAACAAAATTAAGAATCTAAATAAAGGCTTCATATTGGTATAGATAACGAGCTTGTAGAATTTCTCTTTTAGAAAAAACAGCTCATAAAAATCATTAGAATTAAGCCCTAAATTGTACTTCTACGTGAAATTTAGGACGATATTGAGCGAAAATAGCAAACTGTTTTTTGTCCTTGTTTATTAGCGTGTTGTATATCACTTTTTATACCCAAAGCTAGATTTAAGTGACATTTTTAAAACGAATAATTTATTTAATAGCTTTGTAGGTGCAAAGGCTGTAATAAGTCCAATTAAGACAAAAGAACCAACAAATATTGACGCGTTAAGTTTGATTGCATAATCGTTCGTTGGTACACCGTTATACGTAATAGTTGCTTCTGGATCTAGCAAAATACCAACAAATTGGTAAAGCATAAATCCACCGAGAACAATGAAGCATCCACCGATAAATCTCATACCTTTCCTAAATCTGCGCATTGCTTTTAACTGCGATATGGCCACTGAATCCTCTGTAATATATAAACGCTTAAATAGTGTGCTACTTGCGTGTTTTTCTACCAAACCCGTGCGTATTTTCATACCTTCCGTATTTTTAACCAATAAGCTAACGCATTGCTATTTATATTGTTTATTTGCAGATAAAAAATTTATCAAAGATAGAAACAGTGTCAATGACGACTGCCCCACACGATTTTTCTTATGCTACTGCAAAATTTACAGAATGCACATTTGAAAGATTAATTTGTTGTTTAGCGTGCCACAGATCATAGTTATTTTGCATCGCTAACCAACTTTCGGGAGTTCTACCTATTGTTTTTGACAAGCGAAGAGCCATTTCTGGTGAGATAGCACTTTGCCCTTTAAGAACTCTGTTTAAAGTAGATGATGCAACATCTAATTGTTTAGCTAAATAACGACAGCTAAAACCTGCTGGTTCTAGATATACGTCGTAGATGAACTCGCCTGGATGCGGAGGGTTATGCATAGTCATTAGTGATAGTCCTCATAATTGAGAATATATGCATTACCATCGATAAACTCAAAAGTAATGCGCCAGTTACCATTTACCGTAATAGACCAAATCCCGTCACGATCCCCTTTAAGAGGGTGCAATTTAAAACCGGGTAAATTGATATCTTCAATTTCTTGTGCGGTATCTATTGCCGTAAGTTGCATACGCAGTTTGCGTTCATGCTTGGCCTGAATTCCAGCAACACTTCCTGTTTGGAAATATTTTTTAAGGCCTTTATGTTTAAAAGATTTAATCATGACATAAGTATAGCGTGATGCGCATCACTAGTCGATAAAAACATAACGTTTAGCCTTCATGAGCCACGTTGTGTGTGATCGCATAAAGTATAAAACCGAAAAGGACAGGCATCAATAAGCTTATGATTTAATTTGCTTTTAAATCTTTAGTTGTCAGTGTCAATAACGACTGCCACACACCGACCTACGTAAAAATCTATATAAGTTGTTGGGTAATTAAAATGTGTTCAGATTCGATTTTTTATTTTAGAACGAGGGTTTAGTCGTCATTTAAAAATACCAAGCGACTAATACTAAGCAATAAATACTAAACAACAAATACTAAGCAAGAATCAACATGCATCGCATGTTAGTTTTTGTCGCTTGATGAACTTAATCAGAGATTCGCATGAAAATTAAATTTAACGATATTTTAGATTTATTTGAGCTAGTTAATTTTGGTTCTCCGTTTGAACAAGAAGGGTATATTTGTAAAGAGTCAGGCAAAACATACTTTTATTCGGAGTTTGGTGACAATGAAGAGGAACTACCAGACGATATTAATGATGACAAGTATTTGGCTATTCCTTATAAAAATGAATTGGACCTAGGCAATAATCTCGTCTTCGATTTTACTCTAGAGCACCTACCAACAGAATATGAAAAAGTGCGTTCAATCTTTAAGAGTAAAGGGGCTTATACAAGGTTTAAATCTTTATTAGAGAGCAAAAATAAACTAGAAGAATGGTTTAAATTTGAAACCATGCGCAATGAAGAAGCATTACGAGAATGGTGCACAGAGCAAGGCCTTATCTTGTATTAGCGTTCATAATGGCGGCTTACCGTAGAGAATGTTGGGCTTCATTATTCAGCCCAACCAACTTGCCTATGTATGCCTAAGCGAGTTAACTTAGAAGCTCGCTTGATCAAACAGAAAATAATAAGCTAATCCCGACGAAATCAACCAAATCAAAATGCCGATATAGGATGCGCGCCAATAACGCTTAACATCACTAGAGACCACACTTGTGCCCGTAAATATCGAAAAAATAACTTTATGCTTGAGCGCTAGATGCACAACAGCAGCGAATATGTGCAAGCCAATCAGGATTAATAAAATATCGAAGTTGAGGGAATGTATCTCATCAAACCAATAGGCTAACTCTTCACTCACCGAGTACATTAAAGGCCCTTCGGCCAAGACATCATCTGTGGTAAAAAGACCACTGGTTAATTGCACAATTAACGAGAGTAAGAGTGCAAGTACCATATAGCCAGCCATTGGCGCATGACCGCTTTCTTTAACAAAAAGTTGCTTTTTTCGGTAAAGTGACGGCAACTGCCATGGCATTTTAATAAACTCAACAAAGCGAGAGTTCTGACTGCCAATAACCCCCCAAACGATGCGACTAAACACTAAACCCAGCAGGATAAAACCGTATAAAAAGTGGTTTTCAAAATCACCTTCTTCAGCGCTATACCAAAGTAAAGCCAGCAAAACTAGCTGGCTTAAATGATAAATTCGCGTGTAGCTATCCCACACTTTTGTTTTCAATTGAGACATCAATCGTTATCCAATTAATACTTATTTTTTACATTTCATTTTAAACGCTTTGTGACCTTTTTTATTACCTTTACCGATCACCGCTAACGCTTTTTTACGAGCGTCATTGTCGGTTGCATTTATTAATGCTTTAACGGATTCAGCCATTTTTTCCATGCCCTTTTGATAATGAGCATATTTAGTTTTTTCTTCTGCGCTTAATGCTTTTTTGTCAGTAATGCGAAGGGGAATATAATCTTTAGACTTTAATGATAAATCATACAACGACTGAGAATGCGTTTTCATGGCTGATTCGTCATTTTGCTTTAATGCCTTTTTATAGCCTTTTAGCGCATCTTTCATCTCTTTCATCACATCAGTTAATTCTGTTTTACCGCAATCAGGGTGAACAGCAAATGCCGAAGGTAAAAACGAAAGGGTTAATAAAACTGAAAATAAAATATTTTTCATTTGTTAAGGTTCCATATTATAAAAAGCTCGAAGTTAAGCAAAACATATCACGATATAGCTGCAATGTTAACGGTTGAGCTGATTACGCTGTTGTTATGTTTTTTAGCGCGCTAAATGTCTAACGATCAAATCACGCCCCTACTTTTGAATTTACAAATTGTTTGAACGCGCATTTTGCAGTAACTTGGGTATAACAACGAACTAATATAAAGCAGCACAAAGGAATATTATGAAATTAGAATCTCTAGCGCTACATCATGGTTATGAATCTGAACCGACAACTAAAGCCGCCGCCGTTCCGATTTATTTAACCACATCGTACACGTTTGATAATACCCAGCATGGCGCTGATTTGTTTGATTTAAAAGTGCCAGGCAATATTTATACTCGCATTATGAATCCAACAACCGACGTGCTTGAGCAAAGAGTGGCCGCAATGGAAGGGGGCATAGCCGGTTTAGCCTTGGCGTCGGGTATGGCTGCTATTACTTATGCTATTCAATGCATTACCGAAGTCGGAACCAATATTGTTAGCAGCGCTCAATTGTATGGCGGTACATATAATTTATTTGCGCACACGTTACCCCGCCAAGGTGTTGATGTGCGTATGGTGTCGGCTGATGATATGGACGCTTTTGATGCGGCTATAGATGAAAACACCCGAGCGGTATTTTGTGAATCTATCGGTAACCCAGCCGGTAATGTCGTTGATATTGAAAAACTGGCTGCAATAGCACACAAACATGGCGTTCCGCTGATTGTTGATAACACCGTTGCCACGCCATTTTTATGCCGCCCCATTGAATTGGGTGCCGATATTGTGGTGCATTCTTTAACTAAATATATTGGCGGCCACGGCACGGCTGTTGGCGGTATTATCATTGATTCGGGCAAATTTGATTGGGTTGCTAATAAAGAAAGATTTAAAATGCTAAACGAACCTGATCCTTCGTATCACGGGGTGGTTTATACCGAGGCATTAGGGGCGGCGGCTTATATTGGTCGTTGTCGAGTGGTTCCGCTTAGAAACACCGGCGCGGCCATTTCACCAACCAATTCATTTCAAATTTTACAAGGCTTAGAAACACTTGGCTTACGCATGGAACGTCACTGCGAAAACGCTGAAAAACTAGCACACTATTTAGCTAACCACGATAAAGTGAATTGGGTTAATTATGCGGCGCTTGCCGACAGCCCTTTCAATGCGACATGTCAAAAAATATCGGGCGGTAAAGCGTCTGGTATTTTAAGTTTTGGCATTAAAGGCGGCGCAGAGGCAGGATCGCAATTTATTGATGCGCTGCAAATGATTTTAAGGTTAGTGAATATTGGCGATGCTAAATCATTAGCTTGTCATCCGGCCTCAACAACCCATAGACAACTTGATAAAGATGAATTAAAAAGCGCTGGAGTCAGTACCGATTTAGTGCGTATCTCAGTTGGGATTGAAAGCATTGATGATATTATTGCCGATGTAAGCCAAGCTTTAGCTGCCGTGACCTTAAGTGAATAAGAGTAAAAAAGTATGGATTTAGAATCGATCGCGTTGCATCACGGATACGAAGCCGAAGAAAGCACAAAGGCCGCTGCGGTGCCTATTTATCAAACCACATCTTATACGTTTGATAATACACAGCATGGTGCCGATTTAAATAACATGAAAGTAAAGGGTAATATTTATACCCGCATTATGAACCCAACAGCAGAAGTGTTGGAAAAACGAGTGGCCGAAATGGAAGGCGGAGTCGCAGGGCTAGCCTTAGCGTCTGGCATGGCCGCCATCACCTACTCTATTCAATCGTTAACTGAATCAGGCGATAATATTGTCAGCACCAGCCAATTATATGGCGGTAGCTACACGTTATTTACGCAGGTTTTACCCCGTATGGGCGTTGATGTAAAAATGGTGAGCGCTGACGATTATGCAGGATTTGAAGCGGCAATTAACGCTAAAACGAAAGCTATTTTTTGTGAATCTATCGGTAACCCTGCGGGTAATGTTGTCGATATTGCTAAGTTAGCAGAGATTGCGCACCAACATGGCATCCCCCTTATTGTCGATAACACGGTCGCGACGCCTTATTTATGCAAACCAATTGAGTTAGGCGCTGATATTGTGGTGCATTCTTTAACAAAATATATTGGCGGCCACGGCACATCTGTCGGCGGTATGATTGTTGATTCAGGTCGATTTGATTGGGCCGCTGACAAAAAACGGTTCAGAGTATTAAACGATCAAGAGCCCGCATATCATAACTTAAACTTTGCAGAAGCCTTAGGCGAACTGGCTTATATTACGCGTTGTCGGGTGGTTTCGCTTCGAATTACCGGCGCGGCTATTACCCCAATGAATGCGTTTCAAATATTACAAGGGTTAGAAACGCTCGGGCTTAGAATTGAACGTCATTGTTACAATGCACAAAAGCTGGCCGCGTTTTTATTACAACATAACAAAGTAAACTGGGTTAATTACGCTGCCTTGCCTGATAGTCCTTATTACCCTATTTGCCAGAAAATAACGGGCGGAAAAGCCTCCGGTATTTTAAGTTTTGGTATTGAGGGAGGCGCAGAAGCCGGCGCGCAATTTATTGATGCACTGCAAATGATATTAAGGTTAGTGAATATTGGCGATGCTAAGTCGTTAGCTTGTCATCCGGCCTCTACAACGCACCGCCAGTTAACGCCAGCACAGTTAAAAAGTGCAGGCGTTAGCCAAGAACTCGTTAGAATTTCAGTCGGCATTGAACATATTGACGATATTATTGCGGATGTCAGCCAAGCATTAGATGCCGTGACGGTATAAGTTAATCAACGATTAGCGTGTTTTGAATTGAATGAATAGCCGAGAAGAACAAGCATCAATAAAACGTTAGTATGACAAACTCAAGCCCATCTAAAAAGTTTGATGAACCGTTTGTGCATTAAGGTCTTTACATTAAAAAGCATGAGGATTCGTCAGACTTGGGTATCGTTACGCTTTACCTAGATTTTTAAGCGTTCTACAGCTACGTTTATATAATCTTAAACTTATATTTGAGCCTATGTATAAACGGCTATGGTTATTATTAATATTCTGCGTTAGCTGCGTTTCAGCGGTCAATGCAGAAGCTTTAAAACAACCGAAAAAAATATTGTTAATCAGCTCTTTAAACCAGGATATGCCTTGGCTTAAAAGTGTTGAGCTAGGTTTGCGTAACGAGCTCGATAAACAGGCACAAACATACCATTTATATCGAGAATATTTAGATGTAGGACGCTTTGACGAAACACATCAAACCGCGTTATTTAAGCATTTTTTAAAAGAAAAATATGCGCAAAATCAGATCGATATTATTATCACGCAAGATTCAAGCGCCGCACACTTATTGCAAACCATGCCTGACTTTTTTAAGGCAACGCCTAGAATATTTGTTGAACCCGGCCCTGACTTCTTACTAAAAAATCAGCAAAATAATCACATTATCAATAGCCAAGTTAATTACGCTAAAGCGGTCAACAGCGCTATTGAATTACTCAAACCGAAAAAAGTGATCACCATCGCCGATACAGATCACACCATATCATTAGACAGTTTTAAACCACTTATCACGGCCTTACAACAACATAGTCAACACATTCAACTAGAGCAATGGGTTGATCTACCACTATCTGAGCTGCACGAGAAACTAAAAGCAGAACCCTTAACCTCGCTTGTTTTATATACCCCTATATTTAGACAACAGAATGGAGATGCGCTCAGCCCATACCAAGTGGTAGAAATATTAACGAGCAAACAGAGCCCACCGCTCTTTACATTTTGGCATTCTTTATTTGGGTCTGGCGTTGTGGGCGGGTATTTATTATCTGGGACGCAAATAGGTCAACAAACAGCCGAAGCCGTAATTGATTACATCAATCACAAACATTACAAAAAATTAGATCAAAATAAACTCAGTCATTTTTACTATGACTGGCGTCAATTAACCCGGTTTAACATCCCTAATCGTGATTTACCGGCCGATGCAATAATTGCTTATTACCAACCGAGTTATTATGAGCAAAACAAACTCGTTATCTTAAGCTCATTAGGCATTATTATAACCCTAAGTTTATTTTTAGCGTTTGTTACTCAGCTCAATAACAAACGCTTACATTTACTTAATCAACTCGCCATAGAGCGAAATTCGCTTGAAGATAAAGTACAAAAACGCACCTTAGATTTAAATATGGCTAAAGAGCAAGCTGAATCATCGGCTAAGGCTAAAGCTGACTTTTTAGCTAATATGAGCCACGAAATCAGAACACCGATGAATGGCGTTGTAGGCATAACAAACTTATTAAAGCAAACCACATTAAGCCATAAACAAAGCCAATATGTAGATAAAATCAATTATTCAGCTCAACAGCTATTAGTGGTCATAAACGATATTCTTGATTTTTCAAAAATAGAATCAGGCAATATTGAACTTGAAAATCACCCTTTTTCATTAAATACGGTAGTCGATTATCTTAACGCCACCTTTGAAACATTAGCAGAACAAAAAGGGATTAAATTTAAGATCATAATGGATAATAGCGTGCATGCAGATTTGATTGGCGACATCGTGCGCATTAATCAAATACTTATCAACTTATGCTCCAACGCGCTTAAATTTACACAAGAAGGTGAAGTAACCGTTAATATTTCGGCCACAGAAAATAAAACACGCTCAAATAATGATTTTTCTTATGGTCTAAAGTTTACGGTAAGTGATACAGGCATTGGTATTGCAACGCAAAACATCAACCGTTTGTTTGATGAATTTACTCAAGCTGACACATCAACTACGCGTAAGTTTGGCGGTACGGGGTTAGGTTTAACGATCAGTAAACGCTTATGTAAATTAATGCAGGGCGACATTGAAGTGCAAAGCGAAATAGGTGTGGGCACTACATTTACCGCCACCTTGCAACTAGAATTAAATAATCAAGTTATCACTCATGGGATTAAAACATTAGCATTTGATAAAAGCTTTGATGTACTCGTGATTGACGATAATCCATTTGCGACCCAAGCACTTGATGAGCAATTACAGCAATTTAATTTAAATGTTGTCTGTGCCGATTCTGCTCATACTGCCCTTAATTTAATTAAACAGCATCAAACCTTTAGCGCGATCATTTTAGATTGGACGATGCCAGTAATGGACGGTGCCGACTTCATTCTAAAATTAAGAGAATTAAAGCCCGATGACGCCCCTGAAATAATTGTTTTAACCGCCTATAACCTCGATATTGTTAAAAGACACAGCATTGATTTAAATGTTGCAGCCATCCTGCAAAAGCCCGTATTAAGTGATCTGCTTTTTCAGACTTTGCACCGTGCTATTTCGACAGATAAAAAAATAGATAACACTCATCAAAAGCTAGATTTATCTGATGTTCGTATACTGATCGCAGAAGACAACGAAATTAACCAAATTGTGATCTCTGAATTACTAACAAAAAAAGGAGCTACCCTCACCTTAGTTAACAACGGTGAAGAGTGCGTTAACGCACTGATGAATCAAGATTTTCAGCTCATTTTAATGGATATTCATATGCCCGTTATGGATGGCATCGCAGCCACTAAAAAAATTAGAGCGCTGCCAACGTCAACTAAAGCCAATATCCCTATTGTGGCGTTAACCGCTAACGTATTAGAAGCCGACATCAAACATTACATTGAAATCGGCATGAATGCCCATGCGGCCAAGCCGATTGAAATTGAAGCATTGAAACAAATTATTTTATCGCTGGTGTATGAAAAATCGTGAGCATTAAAGAAAATCAGAGATGAGCTCTATTACAAAACAACGCCATATTATGCAGACAGAGGTTAACGTGAAAATAACAAATAAGTGCACACTATTATATTTATGTTCTGGCGTTTTAATTAGTAGCATCCCTTTTGCAACCCGCGCACAAGAGACAAGTGCAAATACAGCCAGCCACTCTGCGTTAGAAATAATCGAAGTTACCGCTCAAAAACGCAAGCAAGATAATCAAAAAGTAGGGATTGCCTTAACCGCCTTATCAACCGATAACTTAGCCGAGTTAGCGTTAGAGAATACCGTATCGATTACACAACAAGTGCCTAATTTACAAGTAAATGCGTGGTCACCCAACTTAACTTTTTTTAATTTACGCGGCATATCTCAAAACAATTTTACAGACAATTTAGAATCCCCCATTGCGGTATATGCTGACAACACATACGTGGGTAGCATGAACAGTGTCGCAAACATGTTATTTGATATGCAGCGAGTCGAAGTATTGCGAGGGCCACAAAGTACACTGTTTGGTCGCAATGCCATCGGTGGGGTGATTCATTATATATCGGAAGATGCATCAAAAGATTATTTTAATGGCTATGTCAAAGCGGGTTTCGCGAGTTACAACACTCAACGTTTGGAAACCGCGCTAGGGGGCAGCATAACCGACTCATTACGTGCACGGGTCGCCTTAAGAAAAGAACAAGCCGATGGATATATCAACGCCAACAGTCCGAATATACGCCCTATCGGCGGAGTCAATGCGCAAGCGATAAAATTCAATTTACAGTTAGATTTATCCGACAATATATTAGTTGATTTTAGTCATCATTTTAGCCAAGACAAAGATGTGCCAACCGGTGGTTATGCATTTTTACCTTGGACTCAATCTGAAATTGATTCCGGTTATATTCCACCTGAATTAATCAATTTCACTAAAAATGTGATCTTAGATGGCGGAGATCCACCTAATGACTTATCGGTACTCGATTTTACCAAGCAAGTATTTTTTAATACCAAAGACGGCTTTACCCCCGTTGATGCGTCCGGTTTAACATTATATCAAGGCGACCATTCACAACCTTATAAACACTTTTCTAATACCGATGGTTACCTAAACAGAATAATGCGCAGCAGCACAGCCAAAGTCACCTTTAGCGGAGATAACCTTTTACAATTCAATTCCATCACCAACATCCAATCATTAAGTAAGCAATACTTAGAAGATGGCGATGGTATTGCAGCGCCTATCATCGAGTTCACAACTGAACTGGAATACGACCAATGGTCACAAGAATTACAACTTTCAGGCAAGCATAATAATAACCGCTGGCAACTTGGCGCTTATTATTTAAATATGCATCACGATGGACTTATTTCTACGGTGGGCAACCCCGTTATACGACTGGCTAATAGTTTAAAAACAGACAATCAATTACCGCAAAATTATCAACCCAACGAAAACAGCCCAAAAGCCATACAAGATTATGAAACTGAAGCAGATAACCGCTCGCTATTTGGGCAGTACGAACTTGAAATAGAGGATGACTTAATCTTGATTTCGGCTCTACGTTGGTCACAAGATTCTAAAGAGCTTAATTACACCCGAGGGTTTATAGATGAAAAGGCTAATATCCCGTTAATTACACAGTTAGCAATCACGCCTCACAACGAAGACATCGCCAGTATTAACTACACCGATCACGCTGCCAGGTTACAATTAAACTATCAAGCGACAACAGATTTACTTTACTTTTTGTCTTATAACCGTGGCATAAAAGTCGGTAATTGGGCATTTTCAGCCAGTGTAACGCCAGATAAAATACAACATAAACCTGAAACCCTGCATGCCTATGAGTTCGGCTTTAAATCTATATTTTTAGCCGAAAAAATAAAATTAAACGCCACCAGTTTTTATTACGATTATAAAGATTATCAAGCGTTTTCGATGGTAGGCTTAGCCCCCAATATAAACAACTCCGATGCCACCGCATCAGGGACTGAAATTGAATTTGCGTGGTCGCCTTACCCTGCCTTAAATTTACAATTTGGGGCTTCTTACATGACATCAAAGGTTGAACATGTCGATGTGATCGGTACTTGGCAATCACCCGTGGGTGGCGGTACCGAAATTGTATTTCCTGTAAAACAGCTCACCAATACAGAGTTACCTAATGCGCCTAAATACTCATTTAATTATGCTTTAAATTATGCGTGGCAAATTGAGCAAGCAACCCTATCAATACAGCTCGATGGTGTGCATTACGATGAACAATATTTAGAAGTGACCAATGGCGGGGGCGCATATCAAAAAGCGTATAGCTTATTAAATGCCAACATCAGTTATACCGGATTTAACGAGCGGATGACGATTATGTTATGGGGTAAAAACTTAACTAATGAGGTTTACAAACAATACAATTTAGACCTTGGCATGCTGGGTTCTACCGCTTTTTATGCGCCCCCGAGTACGTATGGGATCAGCATGACCTATGCTTGGTGAACGCTTGGTGAATACTCGGTAAGTGCCTGTGAGGTATTAACGGTTCCCTTCGAATTTTGATATTAAAT
The DNA here is from genome assembly GCF_003286125.1 of Algibacillus agarilyticus. Taxonomy (GTDB): domain Bacteria; phylum Pseudomonadota; class Gammaproteobacteria; order Enterobacterales; family Alteromonadaceae; genus Algibacillus; species Algibacillus agarilyticus. Next base: position 19,400 of record NZ_QMED01000040.1, on the reverse strand, counting down.
ATTCACAACTAAAGGGTATAGTACGACCAGAGCCGAGAAGAATAGGCATCTTTAAAACGTCGAGATTATTGTTTTTAAATTAAATTTCATGGCTGTTCTGTTATTATTTTTGGGTGTTGTGAGCGGGCAAACCACGCCCTTGATGATGAGGTAACTCGGTGTATTTAAGTCATATATTGCAAATTTGTTTAACTTTTTATGTTTGGGTATTTAAAAACGCCATGCGGCTGTTGCGAATCGTTTTACTTATGGCAATTAGCCATAAAGACCTGCGAGATATTCATCAAAAAAAAATATGGTTACCAACTTGCTTTAGTTTCGCTTTCGTAAAGGCGCTATTATGATGCCCATTGTGGAGCGGTCATTTCGGCTGCCTATCTAAAATTAGCGGTATGTGTAAATAGTTAATATTGAGGAAATTAAAGTGATAGCGAATTCTCTTAGTGATTTAACAGCCTGCAAAATTAATGAGTTTGATACAGAAGCATTGCGGCAGAGTATTAGTCTTATTCGAACTCTAAATTGGACTAAACATGTTAATCGACGAGTCAACTCAGGTGGCTGGGATATTTTTCCTTTAAGAGTTCCAAGTCATACTATTAATCAGCACCCTATTCAACAATGTTTTAATATTGAAAATAATACTGAATGGTGTAATACCAAACCATTATCAAATACGAATACCCTGTTACAGGTTTTAGCGACGCTGCACTGTCCATTAGAATCAGTGCGTTTAATGCGCTTGTTTCCTCGTGCTCACATCAAACCGCACCAAGACCAAGGCTTATCGGTTAATAATGGCAAAGCTCGTTTACATATACCCATAGAATCAAATGACAGGCTTAGTTTTGTTGTTAACAACCACGTTATTCCAATGAAGACAGGTGAACTTTGGTATATAAACGCAGATCAAATACATGAAGTCATTAACCATGGAAAAACGAGTCGTATTAACTTGGTTATTGATTGCTTAACAAATGATTGGTTAATTGGCCAATTAATGAAAAGCAAACATAAAATCAATAGCCCAATAGCATGTAGAAATTAAGGCCGCTTTTAGCCATAATGTTTACGCTAGTTACTGAACGAGGGCATACCTGCAAACTGATCTCTTTTTTAATGTTACAACATGATTGATGGAAACCATCAAGTTAGCCGCTTGTGCAATGATCATGAAATACGATTTATATTTGTAAACCCTTTTCGAAATTTTACACTCAATTTCATTGATAGTTTCATTAGTTATAACCTTATCTTAATAAATAAGGGGTTTTAGCTTTTTCTTTCGCCTATACTCAATATCAATATTAAATATAAGTGTTGTTGATAGAGAAACCGTCAGATGAGCAATCAAAATTTTTCACAAAACTTTCCCGATTACCAGCAAGATTCAGCCGAACCCTTGATTGCTCCAGACGCAATGAATGACACACTGCGGCAGCAGTTAGAGCGTATTGCTGGGCAGAGCAAAGCAAAAACAGATAATACGTTACCAACAAAGACGGAATCAACGACGGTGACAAAATCGTTGAAAACTCAAACGTTAAGCCATATTTTGCAGTCGGGTGTGGACATAATATTGAGTCATTCAAATATTGATAAACCGTTGTTGCAATCGAAATTGGATACCATGTACGAAGGCTTGAACTCTGTTTATGAACAGGCTGATATTCCGTCGTCTTTGCGTACTCGTCAATTTATTTCAAAGCACGGTTTAATCATGTCAACTAATCACTGCGTCACTACGCAGCGAGATTTATTTCGTGTCCGATCGTTTATAAGAGGCGTGCATCATGCTATTAAGAAAAAATTATCGCAAACGGACAACAAGATCCATCTTGTCTATCCAGCCTGTGGCCCATTTGCACCACTGTTACTCCCCTTATTAGCCCATTATCAACATAATGGCGAAGTGAGCCCTGAACAACTCAATGTTACATTAATTGATATTCAACCAGCCGCCGTGGCGAGTTTACAAGCCGTTATTCGAGCGACTCATTTGCAGTCATTTATTCATAAAATAGTTTGCATCGATGCCTGTGATTATCAGCCAGATATCCCTATTGATATTATAGTACTAGAAGCAATGCAGCATGGTGTTAGCCGAGAAGCCTTTATTCCCATTGCTCGTCACTTTGCCAACGTAATGAAGCCAGACGCATTCTTCTTACCTGAGAAAGTATCTGTTCGGGCCGTTATTGGTGTTGGGCAACGTGAATTCGTTGAGCAATGGCAAAATCAACGCCCTGTTGAAGGAGGCAACATGTTAACGCCCCCTAATATTCATCGTATTGAAATGGGTGAAGTGTTAGCGATTACGCCTCAATTTTTACAACTAAACCAAGATCTAATACTTGATGAGCACACCCGTTTGTTGCCTTGTGCTGAACTATGCATTCCTACATTGATTGATGAACAAGATAAGCCTCTGTTGTTATTGTGCACAACGATTAACGTTTACGGAGAGGACACTTTAAATGAATACGATTCAGGAATTACGCATCCATTACCCGATATGCAAGTCTGTATAAATTTTAAACCTAAAGATGCCAAACCCGGTGATTTGCTAGTTAATAGTGGTGACAGGCTTAAGTTTTATTATCGATTAAATGGCTTACCCGGTTTTATGACTACATTAGCGGCCTCTCCATCAGCTAAAAACTCTAAATTGGGCGTTGAAAATGAGCGCATATAAAAGTACCAATACCTCAACGTCTAACCAAAATACGAATATTGTTGTATTTGCAGCTAGTACTTATGCGCAACCTGTTATTTGGTATTTAGCGCAAAAAGAAGTGCTTGCAGGGGTAATAGTTCCCGACCCTCGGGAAATGAGTAGCCAAGCAGCCGAAGTTCAACAACTATTACGCATGTTATTAGATGCAAATATCCCCGTACAGGCCTGCAGCAAAGATAACTTAACGATTATTCATCAGCAATTTGACCAATGGCATGGTCACATGGGCCTTATAGTGGGATACCCGCATATTTTACCCAGTGTGCTGGTGGAGTATTTATCAAATAGTGTTGAATTTGGTTGTTATAATCTTCACGCGTCAACATTACCAAAATATCGAGGCCCTCAACCACTTTACTGGCAAATACGTAATCAAGAACGCAAATCAGCTATTGTTTTACACAAAGTAGAAAAAGAGCCAGATACTGGCAACATTATCGTACAGACCCCTTTTTCTATCGGTGAGCGGGAAACTTTACCTAACTTATTGCAACGTGTCGCTCATACAAGTGTGGATTTAATTGCTAGCCTTTTAGAAAATTGGCCACCAAATAAACAATATCAGCAAGGTGAAACTCAACAAAGCTTAGATCCTTCCCTGCCGCAAACTATAAATTATGCAAGACGTTTATTGACATCAGATTTAACTCTCGATTTTAATCAACAATCGCCGGCACAAATAGTCGCCCAATGTTTAGCGGGTAATGGACAAGCACAGTCTGCGTTGTTTTCTTTTAGGCAAGTCGTGTGCAACTTAATGCAAGCGACAGAAATAAAGCAATCAAATTTTGGAACCGAGCCAGGCACCATACTCATGATTGATGAATATGAAGGCGTTATTGTTAGTGTTTATCGTGGTGCGCTGCGCTTAGATGTTGTTAGCGTTGCAGGTGGTGTGTACAGCGGCTTAGCATTTGCTGAGCTGTTTCAGATAGATGCGGGTTGCCAATTGCAAACCGTATCACTTTAAAATAAAAGAGAGGGTAATATGGAATTTATGATGGGCGGAACAATTCTTTTTGGCGGTACCTTTGCTCCAAAAGATTGGGCTTTTTGTGATGGCCAACTAATTGCTATTAGTCAAAATCAAGCACTGTACGCAATATTAGGAACAACGTGGGGTGGAGACGGTCGAACTAATTTTGCTCTGCCAGATTTACGAGGGCGAGCGCCTATCGGAGCAGGAAACGGAATTGGGTTGACCGACATCAATGCTGGACGGCAAAAAGGTTCTGAAATCAATACGCTTCATCTGAGTCAAATGCCTGCACACACCCATTCAGCCACTTTTACAGGCACTGGCGGTGGTAGCAGTGGCACTTCTGCTGTTGTTGACGCTAAATTAAAAGTATCGACGGAAAATGCGAATTCACCAGTACCTTCAGCAGGTGATTATTTGGCAAAAGTTGTTACTGGTGGTTCAGGCCCTGATAAAGATGAGAATATCTACCGTGCTGCATCTAGCGGGGTAGATGAGACTAAGTTAGTCGCTTTAGCTGAGGGGAGTTTAGATATATCGGTTGACGTTCAAGGAGGCAACGGTATAACGGGAGGCACAGTGACTGTTAACCCCACGGGCAATGACGCTGCATTTAGTATTATGCAGCCTGTTTTAGGAATGAATTATATCATTGCTTTAGAAGGAACCTTCCCTTCTAGAAATTAAGATGTACAGCGGTAATCTTAACCAGTAAGATAATCCCTCATTTATTTTTTATAAATGAGGGATTTAAATTTAAGAAACGAATCGAGTAGGATGTAAATCGGTAAGCCCTATATGATTAGCCACAAAGACCTGCGAGATATTCATCAAAACAAAATATTGTTACCAACTTGCTTTAGTTTCGCTTTCGTAAAGGCGCCAAACAAACCCAATACCTAAACTGTAAGTCACCTCTTTTTCATACAAAGGGCTATCTTGATTAGCTGCACCTTGAAAAAACTTAGCCGAGCCGCCTACGAACCCGCGCACTTTATCGGCGATCGGAAAAGATATACTCATCGATAATTCAGAGCCTAAATATCCACCTTTAGCGTTATAGGCTGAACGTGTCGATGTTGCAAACTCAGGGTCGACTTGATAATAGTATGCCTGAAATTTTTCAGAGGCATAGGTTAAACTTAAAGCGGTATTTAAACTCGTCTCTTTAAAAAAGACACCGCGCTGCTGATAAGTTAAGGTGGGTTGAATAACAAACCCTCGTTGATCAATTTGATTAAAATCGCTTGAAAAAGCAGCTCGGGCTTGCAAACGCGCATTTAACCTTGCATCTCCCCCATGCTCAAACTCGTAATCTTTTATCCGATAGAGTAACTGCGGCCCAATTTCAAATAAGTAGTCAAGCTCAGGCATGCCGGCTCTAACCGAATCATCTTCACTCTTAGCAGAGAACGCACCGCCAACAGATAAATCTAATTCAAAATCACTTTTTTCAACGACGACGGCTCGCACACCATTACCACCGCCGACTCGAAATATATCACCTCGATAAACAACGTAGGGCGCCGCTAAGGTAACAGCATTACGTTCACTCGATGCAGGGTAATTAGTCGTGTTAAAACTAGCGCCACCCACACCAAACTCCCATAACGGCTGACTTTCATCTGCATTTTCAAACCCGGTTAAGTCACGCTGTGGCGAATTATTGGCGGTATTAGCTAAGGCAGAAAATGAAAATACAACGGGCAAAACAAGCGCAAAAAAGGTTAATTTACATCGAGGCATCTGGCACCTATAAACAAAATATATTTAGCTTAAATACATGGCTACGGAATAAACATAAGTTTAAACAAACCACACGGTTAATCTTTAGTTTTATCTTTTTAATGTTACAAAAGAGCTCTTAAATTATTTAATGCCTCAACTGAAAAACCATCATCATAAAAATAGATAATTTGTTTTTTGTTATTAAGCAAAACGACTCGTGCATTGTTAGGTGATTGATTACCCGTAAATTGCTGCACTCGATCACCGTCTTTATAAACGGTTATTACACCTTTCCATAATTGTTTAGGAATACCCGCTCGCATACCATTATCGATAAAAGGTTTAAACATGCGAGGAAACAACCCTTGTATCGTGGGTATTTCATAAGCCGCAACGTCTGTTTTAGTCATATCTAAACCAATTAACCATCGATCAATATCAAATTGAGCGTTTTGTTTATAACCGATCAATAACAAAGTGAAATCATGATTAAAATCGTCTGGAATGCTCACCGCTTTTTTTTCTAATGATTCACCATTAACCGCCGGAAATAATTTCCCGGTTACATCTTGATTAACATAAGTTGAGCTACAACCCGATACAAACAAGCTAACAACAAATAGTAATGTAATACGCATATATCAAACCTTTAATTTTACACTTACCCGTTATACCTAAATTAATTAGATTTAGTTCACTTTATACCAAAAATATTTAATAGCCGTAGTGTTAGTTAATATTAACTTGATCTTATTTATTAATACGTCCGTAAGATCGAATAACTCAACAGGAGATAAATAATGATATCAACCAATAATGTTATGACCCCAACCATCATTAGCATGGCAGATTCACCACATTACCTAGTGGGTTTAGTTGATGAAAATAATAATGTAACCGGCTTAAACCGATTAAATAATGTTGAAGTTTTTAATTCACTGGTAGAGGCAAAACACTATTTAAGAAAACATCATGTTGAAACGGCGACAATAGAATATCAAACAGCATACGATGAAATGTGTGGTTCATGTTCGCCTAGTGTTATTAAGCAAAAAGTTAACTTACTGTCTTAACCTTAGGTTTTTTAAACGTCTTTAATCTAATACCAATTCATATAAATAAGTGATCTCTCAGAATGCATCCAGCGGTTTTTGAACAAGGCATCGGTGTACAGGAATGGTTGTACCCTTTCAAATACCGATAACGCAGGTCAAAAGCCGCTGGGGCATTCCTTTCAGGCGAGTTTTAAATACGCTTATTCTGTGTGTTGCTCGAACTCAAAAGAGTGCCACTATTCTTTCATTTAAGCGCATTTAAACGCTCGCTGAGTGGGCACTTATTATTACGGATTGGTATAAAGCATTGATACGCGTTTTTATGCGTATCAAATACTTATCACATGAGCAGTATAATGAATAAAGTAAATCCTAAATCTTTGTTAAATAGTAAATGGACAAAGCAAAACATAAATAATAAAGAGAAACACTTTGTTATCGTTGATGTCGAGTTTGACGAGAATAATAAAGTTACACTTTGTTTAATTGAGGCCGTGATGACACATAATACTTACGAAATTAATTGGCGAGATTTGAAGTCTCCGCAGCACTGGAAAATAGGCTGGCAATAAATAGCCCCTATTAAAACGCAAATCATTATTTTTGCAACTACCACTCTATAGACTCACCTTGCCAATCGATATAAGAAGCGGTTCCATCTATTGGCATATTATTAGTTACGCTTATAACACTTTGCGCGACAAATTCAGGTGTGAAAAGTTTATTTTTAGGGACATTTTTTTGAAAAGGTTTAGATAATTTAGTGTCTGTGGTACCGGGGTGAAAAGCAATAATTTTGATATTTTTAGCCCGACGCGCAAACTCTATTGCTGTGGTTTTTAAAAGCATATTTAACGCGGCTTTAGATGCACGATAGCTATACCAACCGCCTAATTTATTATCTTTAATACTGCCTACGCGCGCACTAAAAACAACGAGTTTACATTCGATTTTACTGGTTAAAATAGGGGTCAATTTTTGAATCCATATCATCGGAACAACGGTATTCACCCATATCGTATTTTGAAAACCAATAGCTGAAATATCTTCTATCCTTTTTTCAGGTTTAACTGAATCGCTATGAAGCAAACCATTACAGATAAAAACGCGAGTAAAAGGCGTGTTATCTACTATTTTAATTTTCTCAATTGCAGCCACAATCGTATTTTCAAGATAATCATTGATTTGAATATACACGACATCCCGTATTGGTATAACTTCAGGCTCTCGGCTCACCAAAACAACTTTAACATTACCCATTATTTTATAGGCTTGCACTAATGCTTTAGCGATAGTGCTACTTGCGCCGATTATTAACACCTTTTGGTTTGTCATAACAGACTCCCGATCCACATTTAGAAATTTTAATTTTAAAAACAGCGGCAGCAAGTGCTGATATTGGATGCCGATACTTGGCCATACCTAAATAAATTAGATGACTGATAGGTTTAATAATGGGCCAATCAAGCGGAGCCACCCAAAAACCTTTACCCACTAATGTCCATGCTCGATGTGTGACTGCCAAGCCCAAAAGCATGCGCCCCTGATATTCACCCTGTAAAATACGCATAGCTTCATCATATTTTACCTTTGGGTATAACCTAGCAAAATCGTCTTGATGAATATCAATAAGCGATATAACGTTATTTGAATCATGTCGTTTTAAATGTGCCATTTCGGTAACACATAAAGGGCATTGACCATCATAAAAAATGTTTAAATTTTCGCCTTGATACATCAAGTTTTTCCCTAATCAGTTGTTCCACAAAGTTCTATTTTTAATGGGTCTATATTAGGTTTAGCATAAGCTAATCGAGATAAACGCGATGTAGAATGATAACTATCTAAACCAGAAACCGTTACGGTGTTTAGCTTTTCAATATCAATGTAGCCATCGGCTTGAATGGCGTGTTCTTCTGTTATAATGCGCGTAATTTCACCTATAACCATTTGTGTATTATTGGCATTAATAGGTAAAACCTCGACCAGTTTCAGGCTGTATTTCAACTCACTTTCTTTAACAAAAGGGGCTAAATTAGCATGCTTAAATTCGGGTGTTAAACCCGTTTCATCAAATTCAGAAACATTAGAGGGATAGCGAGCCGACGTTTGATGTGCCGCTTGCCAAATATGTTGACTGATATGGTTAATGGTATAGTGATGTGTTTGCAGAATGTTTGTTAAGGTATGTCGCTCAACACTATCTGGCCTTGTAATAAACCCGACTAAAGCAGGGTTAGCACCTAAATGAACCACTGAACTAAAAATAGCTAAATTCGTATTGCCTTCATGGCTTACCGTGCCAATAAGACTCGCACTTTTAAAACCCGATAATGAGTTTATTAACTGAGCCCGATATCGCGTGGGCATTTCTTTAAGCTGCCGCTGTGTGATCGTATGCAAAACTTACTCATTCGTTATATAGGTTTGTATTACATACGCGACAACGTAAAAACAAGATCAATGATAAACCCATCATTGTTAATTTAATAAAAAACGGGCAATAAAAAACCCGCTAAAAGCGGGTTTAAAAATAAGTTTATAGGCTTACTTTGTAAAAGAGTGTAGCCAAAATATTAAATAGCCACTAACTCTATATTTAAATTACCTGCACCGGCAAATGAAGTCGTTGATTTAGCACCGACAACCGTTTCATGAACACCCGTGATCGCGCCAGAACAAATCATATCACCCGCTTTTAACTTAATGTTTCGTTGAGCACTGGTATCAATAATATAAGCCAAAGCCGCAAGTTGACCATTTAATATCGAGCTTGAAGGCGCTTTGTTTATTAATTCACCGTTAATCAATACTTGGGTTTCTAAATCTTGAATGGCCGTTTGCCAATTGGCAATTGGCGCGCCTACGATCATGCCGTGGTTATTACCAAAATCACTGATAATAGCGGTTGGACCATAACTGTTTAAATCACGTACAGGGCTGCTCGCAATTTCAATACCGGCATACATTTCTTTAACTAAATGAGCAACACCATCAGCCGTGTTGATGGTGCCTGGTTCAATATCTTGCGCAATTTCAATAATAATTTCAGCTTCAACCGCAATAAAACCATTCTCAAATACCGGTAATTCAATTTGCTCATCGTCTTGATGGGCTTTACCAATAAAGTGACGAACATTTTTGAAAACAGGGCCCATTAAACGTTCAGATTTTAACTGTTCACGTAATTCAGGTGGCACCATACCCACTTTCCAACCGACAATTTCTTGGTCGTACGCAGCAATAGACATATCTTGTAATTCATACGCTTGTTCTAATGTATGCGGTAAATCTCCCGGAAACACATCTAAACACCGTTTTTCATTGCGGGCAGACACTAAAGCCGTTGATATATTTTCGATTTGTTCAGCTGATAAATTGGTATAAGTTGACATGTAATCACTCTCAAAAATAAAATAATGTTTAGGGTTTACGCTACCCTGCTTAGTATTAGTATATACAATCGCAGAAATCTAACAAGCCAAAAGTCAAACCAAGTTAATTACCAATAATACAAATTGGAATTACCAATAACATTGAATTAAAGGTTTAGATTAAAAGCCTTCTTGTATTCAAGTATTAATGGCCTATTTTAGAAAAATTAATCGGCATTAAGCTGATTTAGCCACTCACTCAAACTCTCAGCGACTTGGGTTACTTCACGCGTATTATTGTCGTAAAGCCAAACGGGGCAATCACGTGTTTCTACAAGACAATCCGACCGTTTAAAGCAAAACATATTGCCCTGACAATCAGATGCAAACAAAACATGTCCTTTAGGCATACCGCTCATTTGGTATAATTCGGTTAATGCGCTCATGTCTTCTAAACTTAAAAAATCTTGAGTTTGGCCAATACGAGAGCCTATCGTACACGTTTTAGACATCACATTAGGTGTATGCAATAACCCATATGTCGAAATTAAGTATTGATAGCTTTTGGGTAAGCTTAATTTCATCTTTTCTTCACACGCAGTGATCGCATCTATCGCAACTGGCACCATGGCTTTTTTACCGCACCATTGATTTATAAAGTCATCAATTTTTTTCATGTTTTTGTTTTCAATACCTTTAGTAACCACCACTCAAATCTTTTTATACCGGTAATGGTTTAAGTTTAAAATAACAACGTTTAGCGCATAACGGCTCAGTTAATAAAATGCCGCCACATTAACCGAATTATAATTTAAAGAAAACCATGCTGGCGTAAGCGGGGCTTTAATTACGCGCTGTTTATCTTTTGCTAACTTTCAGTTTAATATCCAAAATAAAAAATGAGAAGTGCATCATTTTATGTACATACATAAACATAAAAATATATAATCTCGCCAGCTGCAATTAAGCAGTAAACAATAAATATCACTAAAGGATAAACAATGAGTAAAAAGAAAAAGGCTTGGGTAAAAAACACGCCAGTCAATGCGCAGGCGGAGACAACCACAAACCCCAGTAATAAAACAGAGATTGGTAGAGGTACAATTAACGATAATTTTTTAGCCGCGTTAGTCACGTCAAAAGTGTATAAAATGCAGGTTGTACAACCTAAAAAAGGCAAAGGCTCATACAAGCGCAAAGCTAAAAATTTAAGACGAGAGTCTTATTTAATAGCCGCTTAACTAAACTTAAGCATTATTAAATAAGGTTTTCATTTTTACAGTGGAATAGTAATCAACCCTCTGACACGGTATTGCTGCAAACAGCTCGTTAAGCAGCAAATACATTAACCCCCATCCTTTACACTCCCCCTTTTCTATGTAATGAATCAAGCCTCGACTCTTTTAACATCACACTACAAGTCAGACGGTTTTAAACACCTTAGGCATTTGACTATTGCTCAACCGGCCTAACTAGCTTACAGTTAATATAGTCAACAGTAGACAATAATCAATACATAAACAGCAATGGCCAATCTAAAAAATAAAATTATCGTGATCACAGGGGCTGCAGGTGGCGTGGGTAGTATGCTCGCTATTGCATTAGCCAAACAAGGCAACCACATTATTTGTTTGGGCCGTTCAAGTAAAAATTTAGCGGCCTTAACCCAACAAATAAATCAGTTATCACCAACAACGGGCGGCAGCGCATCATTTGAACAACTCGATATGTTAAATGCTGAAGCGATCACCCAAGTGAGCCAAAAAATTTACACACAATTTGGTCGCTTTGATGCCTGGATCAATAACGTGGGTGTTAATAATCACAATGCCATTGGCCCAAGTTGGACATTAGCCGCTGAAAACTGGTGGGCCGAAGTTGAGCAAAATTTAAAAACCTCATATTTAGGTGCAAGTGCCGCGATAAAACTCATGCAAGCGCAACCATCTGGTTATGTAATTAACCTTGGCGGCGGTGGCGTGCAACAGCCTAAACCGTTTGGCTCGGCTTATGGCGCAGCGAAAACCGCCATTGTTAAATTTACTGAAACACTCAACCTTGAATTAATCCAAGAAGGCTTAAAAATTAGAGCTTTTGCGTTTAATCCCGGTTTTATAAAAAACCCACGCACACAAAAATTAGTTAAATCGGCAGTCGCTCGCCAATATATGCCGTCACTCGAAACCATTCTAAACAATAACCAAATGTCAGACATTCAAGATTCAGTCGATTTAATAAATGCCATTATGAGTGGCAGAGCGGATCAGTTAGCCGGTAAATATTTTTTGGCTGACGATAAAGATATTGAACAAGCCATACAAAACAGTGATGAATACGCCAATCAGGCGTTCAAGTTGCTAAGAGTCACAACACCAAGCCTTAAACCCGATTAACAACCCAGCTGATAAAAGGTTAAAAATGACAACATTAATTAAAATGATACCTTGCCTATTATGGCTAACATTCACTTTACAAGGATGCACCCTCATCAAAAATGACGAACTCGATAACGCCCCTACCATGTCAAAAAATGAATTTAATGCGGATGTCGATTTGCTCAAACAACAATTTAATCCGGTTGTGTTATCTGATGGCCAACGAAAACTAATTGTGGTGCCTGAATTACAAGGCAGAATAATGACAGCAACAGCCAATGCCACCAAAGGCCAAACATTCGGATGGTTTAATCATGACTATTTGCAAACACCGCATCAATCACGCAGCACGCCTATAGGCGGCGCAGACAGGCTCATGTTTGGCCCAGAAACCGGCACGTTTTCGCAATTTTTTCCACACGGCAAAGAACGCACAACCGATAACCTTTATGCACAAGACGCTATCGTAATGCAGCCCTACAACGTGATAGCGCAAACAGCATCAAAAATAACGGTTCAAGCACCGGTCACGCTGGTTAATAACGCCGATACAACATTCGAATTTGATGTAAAACGAACCGTTCGTTTGTTTTCAAAAGCAGAAATAGAAGCCATGACAAAATTAACCCACCTTGATACGGTTGAATTTGTTGGTTATGGCAGCGATACCCAAATTATAAACACAGGCGAGGCTTGGAAAAAAGAAACCGGCTTAGTTTCGATTTGGCACTTAGGGGCATTTAAACCCAGCGCAGATACAACCGTGGTCATACCGACAAAGGGCACGGTTAAAGAGGCAACACCGTATTTTAACGCGATAAAAACCAGCCATACCCAAACCGCTAAAAATCATGTTTTTTATAAAGCCGATGCGCAATACATGAACAAAACAGGTGTCCCGCCACACCAAACAAAACCCATTATGGGCGCTTACGATGCACAACGTAATTTATTAACCCTTGTTATGTTTAATATTAGCAAACACCAAGCTGCACGCTATGTAACCGCATCATGGATTGATTCAAGTGATCCTTACAATGGAGAAATTGTTAACGTGTTTAATGATGGCCCCGACGATTTTGGTCAATACTTTGGCCCATTTTATGAAATGGAATCATCATCTGCCGCCTTTGAATTATCATCAGGTGGATCACAAAGTCATTATCATTACACCTTGCATTTTCAAGGCGACAAAACGGCATTAAATAAAATAACAACCGAGCTTTTAGGTATTACATTAAGTGAAATCGAACAAGTGTTTTAACGAAATAGAAAAATTGAATAACTATCTCAGCAGGCTATCTAAGAAAAGATAAATTTAACCGATTTTGGCTACATTGTGTTTGTTAAATGAGTGAGTTGGTCGCGTTATTTATTCACTTTGAGTGTGATAACGATGACTGTCCCACACAGTTGTCCATGTGTTTACTCATAGAACTTACCTGCATGTAAAATATGAGCAATTCTTTTCCATGGATTTTCTGGCTTTTCGTAAAACTCTAAGCCATTTGTAGATGCTTTCCCCCAAGCAAGTGCAGCATCAAGAAAAGATACAATATCTCCATTCTCCCAACCGTTAACACCAGAGCTATAAGGTGAACTCGGGTTTACTTTTTCTTTTTGTTCTTCATCAGTGCGATCATTCATTAGAGCTTGAACAAAGTTCAGAAGATCTTGCTCTGTTTCTACACTATTTGCTAATTGATTTAGATCTTGGCTCATATTTTCATCTAATACACATAACGAGCCTGTAGAATTTCTCTTTTAGAAAAAACAGCTCATAAAAATCATTAAAATTAAGCTCTAAATTGCGCTTCTATGTGAAATCTAGGGCTGTATTGAGCTAAAAACACATTTAAAGCGACTCTCTGCGCATACAAAAAGCCATAAAAATTATCATTTTGAGTAATTCTACAGCCTCAACGCGGAGCTAACCAGCGCCGCTTTTTGGCGTCTGGTTTAGCGTTTTGTTGAACTACCCTCGCACATAATTATTACGCGTACACCATTCAGCTTGCTCACTCAGTATCCATTGTGTAGGTCTAAGTTTAAGGCCTTTAAAAATCTGCTGACACGCTTGAGTGTTTTTTCTTTGTTTAAAATATACATTAGCTAAATTGTAGCGAGTCCAAGAATGATCGCCCAATAGCAAAGATTCTTTGTAATACTTTTCGGCCAGTATGAGATTATTAGAAAACTTAGCTTGATCACCAAGTTCTCTTTGTATCGCTGCTGCTAGCTCTTTAAGTTTTGGGTTTTGGTGCGAAAACTCTTGAGCCTTATTAACTATACTTTGCATTAAATTAATACTGCCTCCCCACCGAGGAGTGCTATTATGTAAAAGATCGTTCCAAAGCATATAGCTTTCTGGCCTTAAAGCTAAAGCCTTATCAAATGCATCTGCTTTCTCTTTTTCCATACCTCGTTGCCCTACAAGTATTAATCGTTTTTCACGGTATAACCAAGACAGATTTGAATTTATTGAGATAGCCTTATTTATATCTTCTAAAGCAAGAGACTTGTAATACTTAAACCCATCTACTTGCGATTTAGAAGTTTTATCCATAAATTCCATACCTCTTTTTTGCCAAGATATTCCAGAATAGTAAGCAGCTCTAAAATAGTAAGGTATGTACGAATTTGGATACGTTGAAACAAACTCATTGATCTCTTTTTCAAAATCAATTTTGGTTTGACCTACTGAATCAATTTCCCAAAATAATGGCATTTCATTACCAACACGTTGGATATAGTTATTACCTAGATTCTCTATGAGCGTTATGAGGTCAGAATACTTACGCTGCTTTAAAAGTGTTGTTGACTGTACTTTTTTAAATGACAACTCTAGATCAAATTGCTTTTGGACGTTTACAGACGTTGAAGAGCACGAAGCTAAACATAAAGAGAATAATATTAAAAATCCATATTTCATACACTATACCTAAAGTAGTTATAACGCCTCAATAAGAGGAAATTTGTAGTTGGCTAAAATTGTTGAACGCAGTGAAAACAGCCAACTGTAAATTTTCCTGCTTGATTGCCTTGTGTACGCCCAGCATGGGCATGAACTAATGAGGTGAAAGTCCTCTGTAGGAAGGTCACCGTTTATTTAACTGATTGTTATTAAACGCTAACTACTAGCAAATGGCAACTGCAAAATCGCGAGGTTTTGTGGGGAGGAAGCCGCTAGCAAATCTGCGAGCTGATGAACAAGAACATCATATTAGGCGTAGGCTGGAGGTGAGTTGGCACAAGACAACGAAACCATGTGATCTAACGGCCACCGTAAATGATGCAGCAGTGCAGAGAAAGTGCATGTTCTTATCTGGGGAGATCTGTTTAACAGGCATTCGATAAGCAACCAATAAGGCTCAGGTTAACAATGCGTCTTGGCTTTTCAGCATCATCAACTGAAAAGAGCGAACAGATGACAATCGAAAGCGCGATATTGAGTAATTAGTATCGTGATTAAACAGAAGTCAGCAGACGGCATAGTAGCCAAACACCCATCGTAATGGTTGGGACACGGTGAAGGCCTGAACATTTAGAATAAAGGAGGAGCCTTGAGTGACACTCATGCGGGACAGGCATAAATAAGCCTATAATTTTATTTGATTTTAAGTCTTCAGTTAGGGTGATAACGATGACTGTCCCACACAGTTGCCAATAATTCAGTAGCCGATTAATGCTAAAAATGCTTCTTCATTTATCGTTTGAACACCCAGATCCTTTGCTTTATCTAACTTTGACTTACCTGTTTTAGCGCCGGTTACCAGTATTGTTGTTTTACCATTAACTGTCTTTTGAACATTACCATCAAGATCTTCTACTATTTCCTCTAATTCAAGTCGGGTATAATCCTCAAATTTACCGGTTATAACGACAAACTCGCCTTCTAAAGATGCTTCAAACTCCTCCCAAGCCAATTGCGCATCTTCGAATTTTAAAACGAATTCACCACCCACTTGTGTATTTTCAAGATTAGCTGAAATAACTTTTGCACCGATAGCAAGGCAATTAAGAATGACCATGTCAAAAAACGCGTCTAATCCACAGCTTCCTCCTAAACCAAATTCAAGCTTATTTTTACCTTTTTTCTCAAGGTGATCTATCCACATAGAATCAGCATCATCGATTGAAAAAAAAGTGTCAATATCTACATATCCATACGATGATAACGTTTGTTTTGTCTCTAGATTATTTTTGAAAGTAGCACTTGAAGTGCAACCTAAAGCGATAAAAGATTCAATCCGTTTCGCTTTAATTTCGTCAGCTTCTTGATAATTATAATCTTTGAAGATTTCATACAACGCATTACGTGTGTTTTCATGATCAAATTCAAGTTTAACTAAAAGATGTTCTGACATACTATATTTCCTTATATTCAAATAATGAGAGTATTAGCGGATATTCTATATACCAAGTCACTTAACAATACTCGTTCTCAAATCCAGCAAAGTAACTCGTTGTTACTGTCGTTGTTAATTTACACTAAACGTTATCAAAATTCATTACCCCCTTAAAAATATTTTTTAAGGGGGTAATGCCGGACTTAACCACGTACAATACGGTTCAAAAAGGATCGTATAGGACAGGCATATATAAACTTTTTATTTTATTTGATATTAAATAAGTTCATCGACTATCCATCGATGGCTGTTCCGCATGAAAACAATGATCTCCTTGAATAAGTAAAGTGATCCATAGGGGAATGTTAATAGCTAAGGAATGAGGTGGTTGGTTAGGTGCTTACGATTAATGATTTTAAAAATAATGGTTTGTTAGAAGATATTGCGGATTTGGTAAATTAATATGTATTGGAATGTTGATGACAAAGTTTGGAGAGAAAAGAGAAGTGAATCTTGGCTCCAATTAAAAGAGCGGTTGGAAAATTCAACTTCTTTTAGTTCTCATGATATAGCTGTAATGGGACATTATTATCTGACGGGGGAGTGTGTAAGAGAAGAAGGCCAATGGTGGGAGCCTGTGCCTCTAGCTTTGTACTTTGCTTGGCACCCTAGCGATGATGCTTCAATTTGGAACAATGAATACTTAAAACTTAAAGCTGAAGCATTATCCGATGAAGGTATGCTAGATTGTATTAAAACTAGTTATTCGTTGATTGCCCAAGAAGGAGGTATGATCATTTTTGGAGGAGAAAGTCCTAAAGAAGCAGTAAATATATTTGTTGGGCGAGAGCGTTTATTATACAAAATGTTTTTTTGCTATAGTCCCTTTTTAACTGATCATTTAGTTAAACATGCTAATGAATTCATGCAGAATGCCAAAGGCACATTTATTAATGAATCGCTCTATTTGCCAGACTCTTTCGCAAAGCATGACAGTAGCTTACATAATTATGGTGGATTTCCTAAAGAAAAGTTAGATGATTTATCAGATGAATTGACAAGCGAGAGGTACAACCGAATAGCAACCAAGACTCGCTTATCACTTAAGCAACTGAAAAGACGCTTTGCCAAAATGGCTGATTTTGTCGTCAACAAATTGGACAAAGTTGAAAATCAGGAACTGATAAATTTAACAGAGCGATGGATTAAACAAGTGGAAAATCCTAAAACAGCACTTGAATGGAGAGAGTTATGGGAAGTTTCCAAAGCTAACGTTAAAAAGCAATAGCTAAAAGCTAAACACTCATGCGGGACATATATGGTCACTCCGATTAAATCAAGCTATATTGCCTGTTTTTTTGCCCGAAAATAGGGGTAAATCATTGAATAAATTACATATTTCTTTCTTACTAAACTGGTTTTATGCTTGGTAAAGTAACGGTTTCTTGACATATATCCGGCGTCTTGATGGCTTTAAATGCAGCCGCGCCCTAATGAGTTCCTGAATAAGGATGTCTTATTTGCCTTTGCAGGCATAATGCTTCTTCGACTCGTTATTATGCGTCTAGAGCAGCTGTCCCGGCGAGGTTCCAAATAAGACAAAACCGTTTAAATCATCAATACATATAGTACCGTTTAGCCCTTAAATGAGTGAGTGGTTTTATTTCTTAAATTCTACGTTTTTTTTGATTAAGCACAGGCCTTGTTTATGTCGAAATCTTGCTTATATGCCATGACTGACCAAGTGATACGCGCAAGTTTATTCGCTAATGCCACAACCGCTTTACAACCGTGCATACGGCTTTTTAGTTGCCTTGCCCAGCGATGTAATGAGGTATCTTTTTTAGTACACCAATTCATCACCGCTCTTGCGCCCATGATAAACAACCGCCTTAATGTGCTATTCCCGCGTTTGGTTATTTTACCCATTCTATTTTTATCACCACTGGCATGCTGAGAAGGGGTTATTCCTGTCCAAGCAGCAAACTGCCTACCGTTTTTAAAGGTGTTGGCATCAGTAACACTGCCCATGATCGCTGAAGCGAGTACAGGGCCAACACCAGGGATTGTCATTAAACGTTTATATTCTTTTTTATCTTTAACCAAGCTATCAAGCTCTTGTTGAATTGCGTCAAGTTGTTCATCTTGATTTTGTAAATTTTGATAAAGCCGACGAATGATTTTGCGGGCTGTCGCCGTCAATTCCATTTCATTACACTCTAAAATAATAGGGATTTCATTCATTAATGCGACACGGGTTCGCGGTACGACAACACCATACTCCGCTAATAACCCCCGTAATTGATTAGCATCACCGGTGCGTATTTTTATCATGCGCTCTCTGACGCGCTGCAATGATTGAATATCTTGTGCTTCAAGTGATTTAACTTCTATTTTTCGAATGGTTGGGCGGAAGAATGCTTCCGCGATAGCCAGTGCATCGTTGCGATCGTTTTTATTGCCTATCACAAAAGGTTTAACCGCAAATGCCGGGAGTAAAGAAACTTTATGGCCTAGCATTTTAATTCTGCGCCCCCAAGGGTTAGAGCTATAACACGCCTCCATTGCAACTTGAGTGGGTTCGTGTTGGCGAAGTTCGTGTAACAAAGCAGAGCGTTTCACTTTTTTGTTAAACAAAACGTTTCTGTTTTCATCTAAGCCACAGATTTGGAAAATATTCTTTGCTAAGTCAATACTAATTACGCTACATTTCATGATGGTCACTCCACAGTTTGATTAATGGTTTTGTCGCTTACAATCATGGCACATTATGATGCCGAATGTGGAGTGACCATCTCAGCAG
>NZ_QMED01000004.1 GCF_003286125.1 Algibacillus agarilyticus | reverse complement strand
TAATTTTAAGGTGTGCAGAGCCCAATGCTGCATCACCATTTCAAAACACTGCTGCATAAAATCGCGGCACTGTTCTTTTTTAAGCTGATTATGAAAAGGTTTATAGCGAATAGGCATACCACTAATGGTTTGGTACTTTCGATGAATATCAGCCAAATTAGCTTTGGATTGACAACCTAGCGTATCAATCACTGCGAGTAATAAATGGTAAGGGTTAAATTGGCGACTGCGTTCAACCAATTTCACGCTTCGAGCCATTGAAAAAAGTGTTTTAGGATCAAAAATGGCTTGGATTTTATCTGTTAAAGTTGTAAGTTTCATTGTCTTCGCGTTTGTTTGTCTTTTTATCAGTTTTGGTGAACCAATAAGATCACAAATTGAGCGCGAAGACACCTCTTTTTTTCTTAAGATCCTACATATGAAAAGAAATTAGGGCTTAAATGGACAGAGGTTGATTTTTCTGAAAAGTTAATACGTATTTCATCACAATAGATGAAAAAATGATCGAGATCACTTTGTGCCACTTTCTAAACAAGTCATTCATTTTATATTTTTCTAAATAGCCGTGACAGCAGCATGCCTATAAGCAAAAACGTGATGACAAACTGACGATGTGATTTATGCTATGCAGCAGACGTAATATCCGCACATGACTTTAGAGGTACCGCCTCAACAATTTTGCATGAGTAAAGTTGGTCGCATTTCGCGTAAGCAAGCAAAAACGTCTTTTGAACACATGGTATCAGCAATCAGTTAACTGAATCCAAGCAATGAAAGAAAGGATTAATATTGATTTACAGCAGTTAATGAAAAAGGAGTAATCAAAATGGATTTTATGGATCTTGCATTAAACTTCGGTGTTGAAACTCCGGATCCGGCGTCTTGAATTTGTATGTTTACATAAACATCTTAATATTTTTATTCGAAAAGTAACACCCAATATTGTTTAAATACCATTTGCACCACTTGCATGGGTAAGGCAAAATTATCGCCTCTCTAATTATTCCAGTACCGACTCCTTCTTATGCAACTGATCCATTTATTTTGGCAAGCAACATCAAACGGATTTGATAACACAGGCAAAATGTATGCTTGGCTTGAAAGTGCTAAACCATTACGAGCTAACGCAAAATGTAAAATCAAGCCTGTTTATCCTTACCAATTAATAGGTAGCGAGCTAGAACAATGGTTTGCTAAGCAACTTAAGCTTACCGGTAACAGTACAACACTTAAGGTTAATTTACCTGTCGATCAAGTTGGCCAAGCCATTCCTTCTCCTGTGATTGCTAATATCAACGAGTTAGAACAACATGAGTGTGCGGGGCTACAACGGTTTGGTTTAAATGTGCTGGAGATTGCCCAACCATTAACTTGGTTAAAGGAACTTAGCTTTCAGCAACATTATTTTCCTGACGATATTCAACTCGCAGACGATAGCCTGTTTTGGTTAGACATAGCCCAACTTTTTAGCCAAATGATCAAACAAGACCAGTATATTCCTAGCGTGCTTGCCTTTAAAGATAGTAAGAAAACGCAATTTACCAGTGGCTGGCAAACCTTATCATCGGTGTTACAAGACCATCTACAAACCTTGTCTCAGCAGATGCCTTTTGCGGCTTGCCTAGGCGAGTTCACTCGTTACAAACCATTATCGGCGTTACGTCATTTTTGTGAAGTCGAGCTTAATCGAGTTATTGCCAGTACCAGTTTTGCTCAAAAACATTTAAAACAAGTTGAAGATACATTTATTCATCACAATCTGAGCCTTGACTTAAAAGATAAAGCAGCAAAGCCGGATAATGCTATCTGGCAAACATGGAAGTTATGGCAAAATAATCTGAGTTACGATCAATTCGGGGCCGCGTTTCAATTAGCATTACGTTTGGTCGATGCTAGCTCAGCCGCAGGTGAAGATTGGCAAATCGAAGTGTTATTGCAATCCAAAGCCGATCCTTCTTACCGGGTTAGCCTTGCCGAATTTTGGCAAAATAAACATCTGGCCAACACCTTGTACAATGACTTATTAGGCACGTCAATTGAACGCGTATTGTTATTGCAATTGGGGTATGCCAGCCGTCTTTATCCGCCACTTGAGCAAATATTTAGCACAAACATGCAACAGAGTTGCATCACCTTAAACACCCAACAAGCGTTTCAATTTCTTAAAGAAGAAGCTTGGCCATTACATGCCTGTGGTTACCACATAATGGTACCCGCTTGGTGGACAAGTAAAGGTCGTTTACGTGCCAAAACCAAACTGCGCGCCAGCAAATCACAGTCAAGCAGTGCGGGCAGCGCCCCAGATTCATATTTTGATCAAGACACCTTAATGGATTTTGATTATCAGTACGCGATGGGCGACCATGACATTAGTGCAGATGAGTGGCAGCAACTGATTGATTCCAAATCTGAGTTGGTGTATTTCCGTGGTAATTGGGTTGAAATAAACCAAGCGGAAATGGCAAAAATGCAACAACTGATCGACAGTTCTCGTCAAGATGGCAAGCAAGGCAAAATTAAAGATCTCTTGCAAATGGCAGCAGATGAAGACCTCTATGACATTGAACTCGAAGAAAATGTTGAAGCCATGCTGGAACACTTAACCAACAAAGACAGCTTGAGTTTATTAACCCAACCGCAAAGTTTAAACGCGACGTTGCGCCCTTACCAGGTTAGAGGTTTGTCTTGGCTGGCTTATTTAGAAAACCTCGGTATGAACCCTTGTTTAGCAGACGATATGGGGCTAGGTAAAACCATGCAAGTGATATCGCTGTTGCTTAGCCAACCTCGGTCAACGCCTGCCTTATTAATCGCCCCGACGTCGGTTGTGGGTAATTGGTTTAAAGAGCTCGAAAAGTTTGCGCCTTCGTTAAACGCCCATATTCATCATGGGGCTAAACGTAAGCAACAGGGTGAGTTTAGTGCTTTTATTCAAAACTTCGATATTGTTATTACGTCTTATGGCTTAATTCGTCAAGACAAAGCCTTGTTTACCAACCAACACTGGTCACGGGTTATTATTGACGAAGCGCAAAATATTAAAAATCCAACCTCTGCGCAAACTAAGGTCATCTTTGGTATTCCAGCCGATTCGCGTTTGGCAATAACGGGTACGCCTATCGAAAATAGATTACTGGATCTCTGGTCGATATTTAACTTTCTTAACCCGGGATTTTTGGGTGCTAGAGCCGAGTTTAAAAAACAATTTGAATTGCCGGTGCAGCGCGATAATGATCAGCAAAAAACTAACCTGCTGAAAAAGTTGGTAGAGCCTTTTATTTTAAGGCGCTTAAAAACGGATAAATCCATTGTGCATGATCTGCCCGATAAAATTGAACAAAAAGTGTATTGCGAGTTAACCAAAGAGCAGGCGTCGATTTACCAATCTATCGTCGAAGAGATCAAACAAGATTTAGCGCAATCAGAAGACGATTCGCCTAATAGTATTTACCTATCAGCCTTATTGCGCTTAAAACAATGCTGTAATCATCCGGCGCAAGTGTTACAAGACGGTAGCGAATTTAGTATTGAACGCTCGGTTAAACTGCAACGCTTAACTGAAATGGCCAAAGAGGTGATCGACAATCGCGAAAGTATGTTGATTTTTAGCCAATTTAAAGAAGTATGCAGTGAGTTAGTCCATGTGCTTAAAAGCCAATTTGGTTATCAAGTGTATTATTTACATGGCGGTACATCGCGGCAAAAACGAGAAGAGATGATAGAGCAGTTTCAGGCTGATAATACCGCGCCTAGCATCTTCGTATTATCGTTAAAAGCGGGTGGCGTTGGTATAACGCTAACCAAGGCCAATCACGTTATTCACTTTGACCGCTGGTGGAACCCTGCGGTGGAAAATCAGGCTACCGATCGTGCTTATCGGATCGGTCAACAGAAAACGGTATTCGCGCATAAATTTATTACTTTGGGCACCATAGAAGAGCGGATTGATGAAATGTTAACCGAAAAGCAAAAAGTCTCAGATTCGATTGTTGGTAGTGATGAATCATGGCTTACTCAGCTTGATCCTAAGTCCTTTATTCAATTAATCCAACTTAGCCAAGCGAATACGTAACGGAGTTTGAACCGATGAATAAGCAAAGAACGTGGTGGGGACAAGAATTTGTAAGTGCGTTAGAGGGGTTTATTGACGCCGGGCGGTTACAACGCGGCAAGTCGTACCGCACAGACAACCGAGTACTAAAATTTGATCTGCAAGCTAATCAAATCGATGCCACGATCCGCGGCAATGTTAACCCATACTATGGTGTATATGAAGAACCACATTACCAAGTTAAGCTCAAATTTAGAACTATTTCGGCGAGTGATTGGCAAACTATTATCACTAATTTATGTGCTAATGCGGGTTGGCTGTCGAAGCTGATGCTGAATGAAATACCTGATTCTATCCAACAGGGTTTTACGCCGCACTCTCTACTTCCGGCATCATTTAATGATATCGATGCCAGTTGTTCTTGCCCTGATCATGCTAACCCCTGTAAGCATATTGCGGGTGTTTATTATCGTATTGCCGAGCAATTAGACACCAACCCCATGTTGCTATTTCAGTTACGCGGTTTATCGCCGCTAGCTTTACAAAAAGCGCTAGCGGCTACCGAGCTTGGTCAAGTATTCGCTGAACATCTTGCCGTAAGCAAAAATGTTGAGTTAGAAACTACGGAGCACCGATACCCTGTATTTGAATGCGATAATGCATCCGATCCTGCTAAGCAAACCGTTAACTTAGCGCAATTTTGGCAAATGAAACTAGCCACAAAATCAACAGACACGCAATCAACAGACTCTCAATCAACAATGAACGCCGTTGAGCAGAGCGAATTATCAACAATGACATCTGCCGCATTAATTAAAAAGCAAGGTGACTACCCCGAGTTTTGGTCGCGCAATAATTCTTTTATTGGCGCGATGGAAGATATTTATGAAGCAGTACGTAAGAAAAACAATAAACAGCTTTTTTAAACGATTCAGTATAAATCAAACACGACTTGGGTATACGAGCAGCATACTGGTGTTTAATTTGCGTGCTTGTCTCTATTAAACGAAGTCAGAAGGGGGGGGGAAACGATGCCTGTCCAACACTATTTTATATGAGGAGATATGGAGCTTTGATTTTAGGGGCTATGTTTGGGGGGGAGTTGTAAATGCAACTAAAGCAAATATATGCAAGTAGCCTTTATGGCTTATTACATTTTTTGATTGGAGCTTTTGGTACTTGGGTCTTATTTTTTACATTTGGATGGGAAATAGACCTTTCAGTTGTCATTCCAATCATTATCGCTTTCACATATTTAGGGTGTTTTGATAAATATAAAAGTGAAGGTGTTACGCAATTTTTAGTTTGTGTCTTTATTCCTAATTTTTTAACTTCTATTGTTTTAAGTGGAGCTTTATATTTAACGTTTGATATTGGAGTTGGAGCTGTTTTTATCAGCTTTTTACTTTTGTTTTTGGCTATTTTCATAATTAGTCTTTGCACTTATAAATTTATGAACTGTATTTCATAAAAATTGGTTTAAAAGCCAGCAAAGGCATAGAGGGCATTAGCCTTGATTTTGTTGTGCTTCAATAACCCGCTCTGGCAGGATAGTTGTCACTGTTAAAATTTAACCCGTTATGGCGATTATTAGGTCAAACATGCCTCATGGGTGTTAACGATGCCGTGTCCAACACGACTTTCAATATAAATCTTGGCGTGAGGGTATTAGGCAACGATTTTGAAACAGACTTGTTTAATGTCGCGCAGCCGACAAATCATCTAAGTGTTGAACAAGTCATGCTCGCAGAAGTCGTTGGATGGGACTGTTGTGGCTGAATTAACTGAACTTTCAACCACAACACAAGGCTTGTTTTAGCTTAATAGAATAACTTTTATCACTTTGATAATTGGACTATTGATGCTTGTTTTTTTGCGTTACGTTGGCGTGTTTTACTCTGGCATAACATCCCAATGAGCATAATAAAAAACATAGCGGCGAGTGCTTTCCAGATGAAGTGATCGTCTTCACCTTGCTGCTCATCTTGTTTTTGTTGTTTCTCCAACTTTTGGCCTTCTACTTGCTGTTCGGCATTTTTCTTAGCAGTAGCTTGTTGTTCGATCTTTTGTGCGACCATGTCTTCCATCGTTTGAGCTTGTTGCAGGGTTTGTAAACCAAAGCCTTTGGCTAATTCATTTGCATGCTCTCTAACGGCATCATTCATCACAATTAAGTCATATTTTTCTACAAACTCAATGTATTTTTCAACGATAGATTTTAAACGCTCATCATCGGTGGTCCAATAATCTTTACGCTCGGCTTCTAACATGCGTTCCATCATATGCGCTAACGCTCTTGGGTTAACCTCTTCAAACCATTCATCAAGGCCAATTTCGAGTTGATCATTTACGTATATATCAACAAACTCATCCCATTGGTCATCACGCACAACATCAGGATCAACCACTTGCCAGCCCCAGAAGTTATTCAAGTTACCCGCCATCGTGACGGCGCCGCTATAACCTTCTTTTTGCATTTCGGTGATCCAGCGTTTGTGAAAGTTACGGGTACGTAGCTCTTTGGCTAACATATCGGCCGCCATTTCCATTTTAACCTTGTTAGTATTACGTAAATTACTGATCATCATTTCAGGGCTTTTGCCATCAATATTACGCACGGCTAGGGCTAAAGACCCAAAATATTCAAACGGGTCGTCTGAGGTGATCATGCCGTAAAGGTTTGATGAGCGAGAAAAAAGCGCTACATCCGTGCCCGATAGCTGTTTAGCGTAAAGGTTATCAACTTCTTCACCCCAACGCGATTTATCTGTACCAAAATGTTTACCCATTGTGGCTAAGTAGTTATCTGCAATTTTCTTGTCGGTTTCCCAGGTATCACTTGCCATAATAGGTTCATCAACACCTGAGCCGTAATTGCCAAAGTTGTTAGAGAAAATACGGATGCTCGATAAGTATTCAGCTTCGTCTACACCTTCTGCTTGCAATTCGGCTTTAACCCGTTCGCTGTTTTTCCAAATGGGGTTACTTGCTTCTTTTAACTGCGAAAGCTCTTTAATGGCGTTAGCTAACATTTCCATCACATTAGGGAAGGCATCACGATATAGTCCGGTGGCCGACAACACCACATCAACACGGGGGCGTTTAAGTTCGCTGTATGGAATGATTTCGGTGCCAACCACACGGCCATCTGGGCTCCATTTAGGACGTATACCCATGGCATAAAGTGCCTGACTTTCTAATACACCGTAATGACGCATCGCTTCTACTGACCATAGTGAAAACGCTAATTTGTCAGGATACTGACCATGCTTTTTGTAGTAATTTGCAATAACCTCTTCAACCAACTCAGTGCCTTGTTCAAAAGCCGCTTTGGTGGGTAAGCGTGATGGATCAAAGCCAATTAGGTTAAAACCAGTAGGGAGTGATTCAGGGTTTCGGATCGGATCACCGCCATTTTTAGGGGCGATATACTGAGCACTTAACGCGGCAACAAAATGATCAAGCTCTTTAATACCGACGATATTTTTGTAGTAAATTTGCGCTTGTTGTATAAAAGGCAATATTTCATCAGTTAAGTCGCTGGTGTCACCGTTGTTGACCACGTAATCACGTAAAGTTTGGTAGCCTGCTGTTTTTTCAAGGTCTTCTTTAACAAAGTGCATTAAACCATCAGATATATCATCGTGAGATTTTACCTGTTTATTGTCACCGTTATGTTCGTCATGCTCGTGCTCTTCAGTATGTTCATCTTTGTACTCGTGGCCGTGCTCATCTTTATGATCGCCGCTGTGGTCACTGTGTTCTTCATGGTCGCCATGATGGTGGTGATCATCTTCAATTTCGTAATTCCCTGCTTCAAATTCAGAGGCGGCACTTAAAAATTCAAATCCTAACATTTGACCCAGCGTAGAAATAATTAAACGCTGCTCGGCCAACTCGCCAAAAGTATGTAAACCTAATGGTTGGTTTGTCGCGGCGAGTTCTTCTAAATAGGCATGTAAATCATCTAAGAAGTGATCAAAATCGGCATCGATTTGGGCTAATTCATAGTGTAAGTCTTTGCAGATGTTTTCTTTAACGCAGAAATCGATAATGTGCTGTTTGGTTTTTTGTTTTACACCACCGGTATCAATATGACGATATTGATCAACCAAGGTGTGCATATCGGCAGTTACGCCTTGTAAGCCAGCAGCCGCAAATGGCGGGGTCATGTGGCCAATGGTTACGGCATTACCTCGGCGTTTAGCTTGCATGGCTTCACCCACATCGTCAACTATATAAGGGTATATAACCGGTAACGTGCCGGTTGATAAGTTAGCGCCGTCGTAGCGAGATAAACCTCGGTCTTTACCCGGTAAATATTCATGTGTACCGTGTGTTCCTAAATGAATAAAAGCATCGCTGTTCCAATATTCACGTGCATAAAAATAAGCCGCGAGATAGTAATGATTCATCGGCACTGTGGTGTCGTGATATAAACCTTGCTCTTTATCTGCACTGTCGCCACGGGGTGGCTGCCGAAGAATTAACATATTACCATTGCGAATACGTGGAATAATAAAATAATGTTTGCCGTTTTTAATGGTCACCATAAAGTTATCTTCAGGTTGACCCCAATGCTCGTTGATTTCATTAACGGTTGTTTGCGGTACGGTGGCTAACCATGTTTTGTAAGCATCAAGCGGTAATAATTCTGCAAGATCTTCTTTTAATAAGGTTTCTAACTCAAAATCACGATAAAAAGGGTTAAGAATACGATCGACCCGATCAATAAAATATTGTGCATCTACTTTGTCGATACGATAGCCTTCGTCATGTAAACGGTGACTAATACTGCCTAAACTTTCAGGCACGTTTAAGAATGATGCGCCCATGTCTTGATCGCCCCAAAACAGGGTGGTGAGTTTTTTATCGGCGTTTGGCATGTTGGCCAATTTGGCATAATTTAGCGCCCGCTCAATAATAAAATCTAATTGATAATCAATAATTTCGACTTTATTTTCGCGATGGTTCATTGCCGCAACGATGGTTGGATCAATAACCCCAGCTGATTCTGGCAATACCAACATAAATGACATCATGCCAGACGAAATGCCTTCTTTGCTTGCTTCCCAGTGTTTTTGGTTACCGTCGTAATAGGTGAGCGCTTGAATAACCGGTACACCGAATTGTTCAAATTCGGTTTTGCGTTTATTGGCCCAATGAATGTTGCGAAAATTGATAATTAAGTCTATTTCAGTTTGTTTACTACCATTTGCAAGTGTTGATTGTAATAAATGCGAATAGTCGCCACTGCGTGGGCTTAATTCAAAAAAGAAGGGTACAACATAAGCGCCTTTAGCTTCGAGTCGTTTAATCGTTTGGTCAATAACGGTTGTTTGTTCGGTTTCAATCGATGCACGTTGCATTAACAAGGCTATTTTGGTTTGGCCAGTAGTGGGAGCCGACCAATTTTGATAATGAGTTAATGAATCACTCATTAAATTAGGTTGTGCAGGGTGGTATATACCTTGCGTTGGAAAAACAATGGGTTCGGCAACCTTTACTTTTGCCGTATTCTTACGCTGTAAAATGTCAAATGCAATGAAATTTAACATGTTAGTTAAATTTTTACGGCCTGCATTTTTCCAGTAGGTTTGTAACGTTTGTTGCTGTGTTGGTGACAATCCTTTTTGCGCGGCTTGGTTTTCTAGCCAATTAAGTGCGATGAATTTAGTTGAATGCTCGGCCGCTACTTTATTAATAGTAGGTAAGTAGGCTTCAAATGTTTGTTTGGCAAAGCGGCTCGAAACCGCATCAAGCACCACTAAATCATACTCAGAAAATAACGTTTCTGCTTTTGCTATATCTTTTAGCGCTTTGGCTGATTTTTGCTCAACGTTAAAGCGTAGTTGAGTACCTTCTGACGGTGGTGTGCTCGCGACTTCTTTTAAAAGTTTTACTTTGGCTTTATTGGAGTGTGCGGCACTCACAAAAAGAATCTTGTTATGTTGTGAGTCTGGTGAGGTTTCTGCCATCAAAGTGCTTGAGAAGCTAATACTTAGCCAAGCGATGACCGTTAAAAATAGTTTCATTTTGAGTTTAATAACCTATACATTTAATCATGTGATTTTTTAAGCCCGTAGGGGTGTTAAGTAACATTGTTAGCGCTTTTATTCAGCTACGTAGATGATTGAACCGTCTGTCATTTCATAGGCAGTTCCGGCTTTTTTACCCGAGCCACTGCCGGTTTGTCCTTGGCTTTTAAAGCTTTCAATTTTATTGCCTTTTTTGACAATAATTTCCATGTTGTCTTTACCTTCATTTTTGATCACGGTGACATCTTCAGCCATAAAGGGGTTAAGCGGGTTTTGTGCTATGGCAATGAGTAATGCGGCAACCAGCACTAAAAATACGTCTACCAAATTCACCACCGAAAGCGCAGGGTTAATGCCTTCGTCTTCATCAAGCAGCTTCATTTTGCTGGCCTTCTGCACTTTCAAATTGCGCTTTAATTTGTGCTTTGATTTTCGCTTGCTTTGATTCTTCAAGCAAAGGGGTTAAGGCTACGAGTTCTTCGGCTAACCAGCGTTTTTTTACTGAGGCAATCCAAAATGTTATAGACGCGATCACTAAACCAAAAATAACCGCCGAAAAAGCCACAATTAAATTTTCACTTATGCCTTGGATATTGCCGTCGGCTAAGCCTTTAAGGGCGGGTCCCATGGGCACCATTGTGGCAATTAAACCTAACATAGGCGCTAATCGGCTAACATTGCGCACGCCTTCTAATTCACCTAAAGCGGCAACATCAAGCTGATCTTTAGTAACCTTAGGGTGTTGGTTAGCTAAATCGGCCAATGGATAACCGGCTAAATTTATCGATGGAGAATTTGCCAACTTACTGTTTAATAATTGATAAAAATGTGGCTTATTTGTTTTACGTTGAACAATTTGCATTACATATTGCCCGCTCGCAAATAATGCATAAATAAAGAGGGCTGCGATTAAAATAAGAACGGGTGCCATGAAAAAATCAGACAATTGGTACATTAAATATTCAAGTTGCTGGATCACTGTTTTGCCTACTTAAAAAAGTTACAAAGAACAACGCTTACCTCCTTGTAAGCACATTAATCTTTAGGAGTTAGTCTTTAGTGTTATTGCGCCGTTAAACTTTCTGCACGGAATGAAATGCTGCCAGATGTACTTTCTTGGTCGTAATAACTCAGCATTTGTAACTTATATGTCGCTGTTGCCGTTTTGATGAGATACACGCCATATTGTGAATAAATACCATGAGGAATACCGCCTTCTACGTTATAGGCATACCAAGGTTGGGCATCAAAGGCTTTTTCTATATAGGTGTTTGCTTTAAAGCTATGATAAGGCAGGGCCTCAGCTGAAATGCCAGTGATTTCGTTTGTAAAATCTTGTAAAGCGGTTGCATCTTCTGCAATATCCATTGCAAAATCTGAACCTGAATTTGTGTCATTACAGGTAAACGATAAGTCCCAGGCTTGAGTTTCAGTTACAATTGTTGCCGTGCCTAAATCAACAAATACTTTATTGCCAAGACCACATTCGGTTGCTAAATCAACTACTAGCTGAGTTTCTGCGTTGAATAAGTCATCAGCGCCTTGGTTGGCTATTTGTAGTGTAATGTCGCTCATTTCGAAACCGGCTTGGGTTAAGGCTGAAGCGCGATATTTTGTTAATTGGCCATCTGAATTAACGATATAGTATTTATCGTCTGCAGCCGTCACTTGGTGAGTTGATGAATTGTAGTTATAAAAGTCACTAATAATGTTGTGCATCACATCGGCTACAAACAGGCTATTATCGGCGGGAATATTGGCTGCTGTCACGGCATCAAATGCGGCTAATTCACTGTCGGCACTTGCATTTAAAAACTTATCGGCAACCGGTGTCTCGCCATCCCAAAAATCGCTGTTATTACCCGTGAAGTAGGCCGAAACAGGGCTGTCGCTATTTGCGTTATTTAAATAAACACCTGTGCGCTTAAAAGCGATATCCCAAGAGGTATCGGTAACGGCTTGCTCTTCAGTTAGGTTCACCACTGTCATGGCGTCTAAATCAAAATATACATAGTTAGGTGCAGCAACCGACCCCGTCGCTAATGGGCCATATATATTGCTGGGGGCTTCAGGTGTCACATTTGTGTCATCTGAAGCGCTTCCACCGCCACACGCAGTGAGTAACATTGAGCTAGATAGCATGGCCATCACAAGTTTATTGTTCATTATTTTCTCCGAAAATGAGATATATCTATTCAGCCGCTAAACAATACGGCTTATTAAATAAAGGATTGGATTAAAATTGGTAACTAGCGCCAATTGAGATAAAGCGACTAGAAATAGGGCGCGCATCAAACTTCCTTGCTTGTTGAGCTAATTGATCTTGATGTTCATCAAGGATGTTTTCTATGGAAAAACGTAGGGCTAAAGGCTCAGACAACTGCCACGTTGATTTAAAATCAACCGTTAACCAGCTATTGTTTTCTTCGCCATTTGAAAATTGTTGTGCATCAAATGATTCATTGAGTTGATAAACAAAATAGATAACCGCATCAATACCTGCGTTAAGGTTGCTGTAACCTAGATTGGTTTTAATTTGATGGTAAGGGCGTGATTCTAAGCGTTTATGATCACCGTCACGTGCGTCTAAATAACTGTAATTGATTTGTGTAAACCAATAATCAAATTGTGCTTCGGCACTCAGATTGAAGCCTTGCATCGTGGCTTCTTCAATATTGCCATACACTGAAATGTCTAAATCTTCGGCCAATGATTGTTGTAAATCGGTGAAAAGATCAATTAGGTTTTTGGCTTTGGTGTAATGAAGATTAAATTCACTACTTAATTCAAATTCACCTAACCAATTTGATCGCATGTTCGATTGATAGGTGAACGTTGAATTAAACGATAATGACTCTTCAGGTTCTAAGTTTTTATTGCCGTAAACTTTGTAGCCTAAAGCGCTATGATCAAATTGATAAAAACGTTCTTTTAACGTGGGCACTCGATAACCTTGGCCAATACCTAAACGCCATTTTAAACTGTCTTCACTATCGGTAAATAAATCGTAAAGGCTGCTAAAACTCAGCGCGCCATGCCCGCCAAAATCTGAATCGTCTTGGGCACGAATGCCAAACAAGTATTGGTGATCAGTGTATATCCAATTTAATTGTGTAAATGCTTCAACACTACAGCGAGATTTATCATCAATTTCAGCTTCATCTGATTTCAGATTCACTTGATCAAGCGTATCAAAATGCACGAGTCCACCGGCAACCACTTCTAAATCAGCTTCGCTTGTTACTTTTTCAACAGACCACACGTGCTGAGCATTAACTTCATATAAACCAATATTGGCTTGGCGTAACGTTGACGAGCCACTGATTTCATCATGCTGCATCAAGCGCGCATTGAGTTTCCAACTGGTATTTGCTATTTCATGTTTTTGTTTATTAAAAACATCTTTTCCTAAACCTAAATCAAGCTGGTAACGTTCGACATTAGACATGTAATAATTTGTTATTTTTTTAGTACCGGCAGAAAATTGACCGACCGCTTTTTGTTTTTCTTCTTTGAAATATTGAATTTGAGTATTTAACGCAAGCTCATTGAATGCGCCTTTTGTACCCAGATTTAAAAACAATTTATCAAGTTCGCCGGTTGGCGTGCTGGTATGAACATCGTCATAGTCAAAGCTAGGCGAATGTTTTATTAAAAGGTTTAAATGATTATTCCAATTATTGACTATGTAATCTGCGTTGATGTTAAACAAGTGGCTTAATGGCTCGTCATCAATGGCATTATTAGTATAATGGCCTATTTCGACGCCTATTTTTAAACGGTTTTTATCTGCTTGACGTGTAATGATATTGATCACACCGCCCATCGCTGAGCTGCCGTACATGACTGATGCCGCTCCACGAATAACCTCTATTTGTTGTATATCTTGTGCACTAATTTGGTCTAAATCAACTGCGGCACCTGTTGGGGCAATTAATGGCTGGCCATTTAACAACACTAAAACATTATCACCATCAAAGCCTTGCATTTGCACGGTATACCCATCTTTTTGATTGCGGTTAACAACGACCCCAGGCACAAAATTTAAAGCCTGCGCTACGGTGCCTTGTGATAAAACATCAATAACCGCGCCCTCAATTACATTTACTGCGATTGGCGAATTAGATAACAATTTTGGCGTGCGAGTGCCTGTTACTACGATAGTTTCAGTATGAGGCTGTGTTTTAAAATCGGTGTTGTCTGTTGAGTGATCTGCGTAAGCAAGTGAGCTAAATAAAGTTATGTTCAGCAATATTGTTGTAATAGTAAGAGGGGAGTGATTTATAAAATGTGTCATGATTACTTTGCTTGTTAATGATAACTATTCTCATTTCCAATAATACAGCGTTCCGATATAGTAATGCAAGTGAGAATTGTTATTATTTGTATTATTACCTAATGTAACTAAGTGATGTTTTTCAATAAATTTGGCTGACGTTTGATTTGTAAAATGAGAATTGAATTAAGCAAATTATTTGTAATGTACCTGTTTTGATGTGGATTTAATCAAGTAGCCACTGGTCTGCCATATAAGAGCTGGCAAAGAAAGTTGATTCTTTAATTTATAGATCTATTAATTTGCAGCTAAATCGATGCTGAATAGCCGTTACAATTACTGTATTATTGCGTCTGGTTTTTTTAAGGTATTTAAGATTCGGTATGGCAGCACAACAATTTGATCCTGAACTCATCTCTATTAAGCAGATTGATAGTACTGACACTCATATTTCAGCTTTAGACACAGCACAAAGCATATCAACAGACGATTTGACTAACGATGCCACAGATAACGCATCGCCTAAAATCGTACTCGCAACACTTAACGCTAAGTTTATTCATGCCAGCTTTGGTTTGCGGTATTTATATGCCAATTTAAACGAGTTGCAGCAATACTGTGAAATAAAAGAATTTATTATTAAGACGCGCGCGATTGACATTGTTGAGCAAATATTAGCGGCTAAACCCGATATTGTGGGTTTTGGGGTCTACATCTGGAATATCGTCGAAACAACGGATGTGGTTAGCTTATTAAAAGTGATTGCGCCTGAAATTAAAATTATTTTAGGTGGACCCGAAGTCAGTTACGAAACCGAAGAACAGGCCATCGTCAAAACGGCTGATTATGTTTTAACAGGGCCTGCGGATGTTAGTTTTTACGAGCTCTGCAAAGATATTATCAATAACACGGCACCCGATAAAAAAATACTCGCGTCTAAACCCGTTGATTTAAAAGATATTGAATTACCTTATGAATATTACAGCGACGAAGATTTAAAACATCGTGTGTTGTATGTTGAAGCTTCTCGTGGTTGTCCGTTTAAATGCGAGTTTTGTTTGTCTTCTTTAGATACGGCTTCTAACCCTTTTGAACTAACCCGCTTTCTTGAACAAATGGAAATTTTGTATCAGCGCGGAGCTCGAAATTTTAAATTTATTGACCGCACATTTAATTTAAATATTAAAACTACGATGCAAATTATGCAGTTTTTCTTAGATCGCATGACCGATGATTTATTTTTGCATTTTGAAGTGGTTCCCGATCATTTACCGCGAAAACTTAAAGAATTATTAGCGCAGTTCCCAGAAGGTTGTTTACAGTTTGAAATCGGTATTCAAACCTTTAACCCTGAAGTGCAGGTTAATATTAGCCGCAAACAAAACAATGATAAATCAAAAGATAACTTGCTTTGGTTACGTGATCATACACATGCGTATATTCATGCTGATCTCATTTTTGGATTGCCGGGTGAAACGTTTGATACATTTAGAGATAGTTTTAATGAGCTTTATCATTGCCGGCCGCACGAAATTCAATTAGGTATTTTAAAACGCCTTAAAGGTAGCCCTATTATTCGTCATACCGAAGCATTTGATCTGCGCTTTAATCCGTTACCGCCTTTCAATATTTTGAGTAATGACCGTGTTGATTTTGCAACCATGCAACGCATTAATCGTTTTGCACGTTATTGGGATATGATCGGCAATTCGGGTCGTTTTAAACATGCATTACCACATATGTTATCAGATAAACCATTTGATGACTTTATGGCGATCACTGAGTGGATTTTTGACAAAACACAACAAACGCATCAAATTAACCTTAAGCGATTGTATGAGCTTGTTTCACAGGCAATTGAGGCGTTGTATCCTGATAAACACGCACTTGTACTTGAGCATATTGAGTTAGATTACATCGCGTCTAAATTAAAAAGCCATTTTCAAGGGCTTAATCTATATGCGGGTCAACAAACAGAAACGGTGAGTAAAAGCCGGGCGACACAACGACAACAGCGCCACCTTCCTGCTTAAAAACCTGGCTTATATCGGTAGGGTTTTTACTCGTTTATATACCAGTAAAAACGCTATCGGTTTAAACCAATTTCTTGTTATTCACTTTAGTCATGACCGAATATGATAAATTTAATATGATTTAATTTATCTGTATCTAACGTGGGTTATCTGTTGTATAAGTCGTATTAGTGTTGTTTGTCATTTAGACAACATAGGGCGATAACTTAATTCGCATTTTTAATACTTTCTTATCTGTGAATACCAATATATATGAAAACATTTCAGTGCCGTTGCAAAGGCCAACCTACGCTATTTTTTGAAAGCAATCTATGTACCGCATGCAATTGCACCGTCGGGTTGGATGATGACTTTAGCGAAGTTGAAGCATACTATTTAGATGAGGCGAGTGGTCATTATTTAAAAAACGCTGGAGCCGATATTCACTATCAAAAATGTGATAACAACGCTCAATATAATGCCTGTAATGGAATGGTAAATTTAACCACATTTGTCGCGGCAGCAGATAAAACCGAGGTACTGTGTTTTGCTTGTCGGTTTAATGAAACGATCCCCGATTTAACCGTTGTTGAGCACATTCCACTTTGGAAAAAAATGGAAGCGGCAAAAAGGCGAGCTTTATATACGTTGAATGCCTTGCCGGTACCGTTAAAAAATATTACTCAAGATCCAGAGCAAGGTTTGAGCTTTGATTTTACAACTGATCGCAATGTAAAAGATCATTTCATTAGCAAGCTTAATCATCAAGATACGGTGTTTACCGGACATGATTGTGGTCATATAACCATTAACTTAGCCGAAGCCGATGATGTTGCGCGTTCAAGCACTAAACATGCAATGGGTGAACGCTATCGTACTTTACTCGGGCATTTTCGTCATGAACTTGGGCATTATTACTTTGACCAACTCATTGCGTGCTCTCCTAAAAAGCAGGCATTATGTAAGCAATATTTTGGTGATGACGAATTAGATTACCAAGAAGCACTTGATAAGCATTATAAAGAGGGTGCACCAAGTAACTGGCATGAGCATTATATTAGTGAATATGCAACTATGCACCCATACGAAGATTGGGCTGAAACGTGGGCTCATTACATGCACATTATTGATACATTAGAAACAGCTCAAAACTTTTCTATCGCAGGCTCTACTTCAGGTATTCAAGCTGACAACGAAGAAGTGGGTGAACTGTATTTACCGCAAGATAAACATTATTTTTCGGTGCAAACACCGATTTCGCGTATCTTAGATACGTGGGTCGATTTTTCGGTCATATTGAATTCTTTAAATCGCAGTATGGGGTTAGAAGATGCTTATCCGTTTGTGCTAACCCAATCGGTTCGTACGAAACTGTCGTTTGTGCATCATGCTATCCATAATAAATTAGATCAGCTACCCGAATTAACGGCGGCCGATCTTAAGTAACTTTAACCTTATGCCTACGTTTAGTTTGCTGGTAATAAGGCAAGGTCAATAGCGCTATCAAATTTAACTCCCAGCTAATTTTTAATTAGCTGGGTCAATGTCTTAAATATCGTTACCTTTTATCTACTCGTTGTTGGCTTATTTTTATTCGCTTGCCGAGTGTTTATAAATTAGAAAAAGCGCTTAATCGTCTTACATTAGGTGTTTTTATTATGATTACACTTTCTTTTAAATTTTAGATGTTTTACTCTTTTTCCGCTTTCTTATTCAAGTTACGCACAACTCAATTTTAATACAAAGGACTGTTTTACGATGTCTGTTTTTTCATTGTTAGTACGCAAATTTATGCATCACTTTGCTCGCTTAAGCTGGCGAGGTATGCTTTTGATTGTGTTAACTCATTATATTGGCGGCTATTATCTTTGTATTCTCGCTGAGCAACCCCATTTAGTGACTGATTGGCACACGTATTTTCATTTTTGGATCGTGACGATCAGTACTGTTGGCTACGGTGATTTTTATGCGCAAGGTGGTTGGCAAAAAGTAGGGGTCGATATTTGGTTTATCGGTTTGGGCTTAGGTATATTTGGTTCACTCATTGGTAAAATTGCAGAACATATTTTTTATATTATTAATAGGCATACACAAGGCATGAAAAATTTTAACTCGATGACGGATCACATTGTTTTATTTTGTAACAATCGCTTAGATGCTCAACGCATTGTTGAACTTTTGCTGGCGGATACTAAACGCCAAGATCGCACTATTTTGTTATGCACGACATCGAGTGACATGCAGCATCCGATGCCCGATCATGATTCTATTGAATTTGCGGTGCTTAATAGCTTTGTCGCTCAAGCGGATATGCAACGTATTAACATACAAGAAGCGTGTCGAGTGATTATTTGTGATGACAGCGATGAAGAAAACTTAGCATTAACGGTGCATTTATCGGGTTTGGTTGCTAAAAATTGCCATATTGTTGCGCATTTTGAGAATGAAAGTCATATCGAGTCGTTGCAGCGGTTACATTTAAAAGTTGAATGCTCAACCAGTAAACGGGTAGAGCAATTGGTACGCGCTTCACAAGATCATGGGGCTACCGCATTAATTCATCAGTTGCTTAACACGCAAGTGGGGATGACACTTTATGTGATTAAATTAACTGATTTACAAATCAGTTTTAAAACGTTAAAAAGCAAACTGTACCAAGAGTTTGGCGCTGATGTTATTGGTATCGCTTATGATGAACTCGGTAAAACGTTGCAAATATTACCTAAATCTGAACCTGAAATGACCGGCGATATTTATGTTCACTATTTAAATGATGTTCGTTTATCAGCGGCAGATTTTAATCTAGTGTAATGACATTAACGGAATGGTTAGCGCTTTGTAGTATTTGTCTACTCGGCGCAATGTTACCGGGTCCAAGCTTAATGCTTATTTCCCAACAGGCTCTAAACTTATCCGTCAAGCATGGTTGTATAGCTTCGATAGCACATGCTACGGGCATTGCTGTTTGGGCTTTTGCCAGCGTGATGGGCTTATCTATCGTGTTTACAACGAGCCCATATCTCTATTCATTTTTGCTTTATGGTGGTGCCGGATTTTTATTTTGGT
Organism: Algibacillus agarilyticus; assembly: GCF_003286125.1. Lineage (GTDB taxonomy): Bacteria > Pseudomonadota > Gammaproteobacteria > Enterobacterales > Alteromonadaceae > Algibacillus > Algibacillus agarilyticus. Next base: position 293,386 of record NZ_QMED01000004.1, on the reverse strand, counting down.
TAGGCTGTCGTGCTTTAATGGACGCCCCAGTAGAAGATGAAAAAAACTTAAATGAAGCACTCATTATTCCGGTTAAAGGTTTAGATCCGTCTTCTTCAACAATACCCGGTTATCAAACTGAAATTGATGAGCGTGTTTTGGGTTATGCAAAAAGTGCGTTTAAAGGGTTTAGTATTGCGTTTTTAAACCCTAAAAGTGCCATTTTTTTTACCGCTTTGTTTTCACAGTTTGTCGTTTCAGACTCACTTTCTTTTAACGCTCAAACACTCTTAATTTTGACCCCCTTTACGATAGACGCTGTTTGGTTTTGTAGCGTTTGTATTAGCCTTTCATACGTTAAATCACTTTATCAGTCTAATTTAAATTTGGGGCGAATGTCGTATTGGCTAACTAAAATAAGTGGCATATTATTTATAACGTTGGCGTTTAAAACGATTATTACGGCGTAAAGTCATTTAATTGTGGTTTATATGCTATTGCTATTACAAATTTCCGTTAATTTACTGTATCCTACGCGACTGAAAATTTTCATTAATTCTATTCTTGAAGGAATAACAAAGCATGTTTGAATCATTAGATATTCTTCCTCCTGATCCGTTATTAGGTATCGCAGCAGCTTGTAAGGCTGATCCTAACCCTAAAAAAGTTGATTTAGGTGTCGGTGTTTACAAAACCGAAGCTGGTGATACGCCAATCCTTAAATCGGTTCAACAAGCTATTACTCAGTTAACTGCAGAAGAAAAATCGAAAGTTTATATTGCACCTCAAGGTAATGCTGATTTTATTAGCGGTATGCAAAACCTAATTTTAGGTGATTTAGCGAATACAGATCGATTTGTTTCAATTCAAGCGCCAGGCGGTACCGGTTCATTACGTATTGGTTCTGAAATGATTGCTAAAGCTAACCCTAATGCAACTGTTTGGGCAAGCGATCCAACATGGGCTAACCATGTTCCTTTGATGAAATCTGCAGGTTTAAACTTAAAAAATTATCCTTATTATGATACGGCTAACAATGCGTTAAAAGCCGATGAGATGTTATCGACTATTAGTAAGTTAGGTAAAGATGATATCGTTTTATTACACGGTTGTTGTCATAACCCATCAGGTGAAGATTTAACACCTGAGTTATGGTCTGCGGTTGCTGATTTAGCGGTTGAGCGTGGTTTTACGCCATTTGTTGATATTGCTTACCAAGGTTTTGGTAAAGATTTAGAAACCGATGTTGCCGGCGTACGTGAGATTTTTGCTAAAGTACCAGAAATGATGATTGCATCTTCATGTTCTAAAAACTTTGGTTTATACCGCGAACGTACGGGTATGATCAGCTTTTTATCTGAAAATGCAGAGAAAAAAGAAGCTTGCCGTACTAATGCCTTAAGCATTGCACGTGGTATTTATTCTATGCCACCTTCATATGGTGCAGCGTTAGTTGGTTTAATCTTAAAAGATGAAAACTTAACTAAGATATGGCAAGAAGAGTTAGCTGAAATGTGTTCACGTATGAATACATTACGTACGTTATTAATTGGCAAGTTACAAGAACGTGGTGTTGAAAAAGACTTCAGCTTCATTGAACGTCAAAATGGCATGTTCTCTTTCTTAGGTATTAATAAAGATCAAATCGACCGTTTACGTTCAGAATATGCAATTTATATGGCGGGTAGCAGCCGTATTAACATTGCAGGTATCTCAAACAACAACGTTGATTATTTAGCGGATGCAATCGCGGCTGTTTTATAATATTAAAACTCGACTTAACCCACTGGCAATAATTTTGGCATAGTCGACTTAATATTTTAAATGGTTAGCCATAAAAAAACCTCTCGCGTTAGCTTGAGGTTTTTTTGTTTTTATTGGTTTATTATTAAATAATTAGACTTTTATAGTTCTAAACTCACGCATTGATTAATGACTTTGGCTGTTGTTTTTAATTTCAGCAATGCGGGTTTTCAAACTCGGGTGAGAGCTAAACCAGTTTGAAAAATTATTATCGTCTTCTGTATGCTCATCATTTTCGTTACTTGCTTGTTTGTTTTTAGTGGCGAGATAATCCTGTTCTAATAATGTTAAGACGTTGATAAACTCTTCGGCCGAACCAAAATGTTGTTCCATCTTCTGTGTTGCATAAAGATCCGCTTCTAATTCGGCTTTACGTGAATATGAAAGTGAGGTGCTCATTGTTGCGCCTTGAATTAATATTACGTTGAGCGTGGTTATATCGCCAAATAATAAAGCCATGGTTAATGCAATAATGGAAACCTGAACAAGATTTTTGATGGAGTGGTTGTGTTCGATATGACCTAGCTCATGAAATATAACCGCTGCCAGTTGCTGATCATTTTCAGCGATAGCTATCATTTTATCGGTTAAAATGATGGTACCGTTGGCAAGTGCTAATGCATTCGCGGTGTCTGGCCAATCTCTGAATAGCAACGAATACTTCTCATTGTCTAACGCTATTTTATCGTGATTAGCATCTGTTTCTGAATGGGTTGTTTCAGCGGGGGATTTCTTCACCTCTGCTACCGGTATATATTGCGCAAATAAGGTTTGTAAACGGGTTTGTTCTTCTTCGCTCAATGCTGTTGGTTTTAGTTGTTCTTCATCGAGCGTTTTAAGCGTTTCTTCGCCTACACTCTCGGCTACACTCGATGGTAATTTATTGGCGATAGTTTCTGATGCAGCTGGTATCACGTAGCTGTATATTTTATATATCAGTAAAAGCGTGATTAATATCGAGGCAAATATAATCATGCCCCATTTTTTGTGCTCTGGGTTAATGTTTGTCATGTAACTTGTCGACATAATTGATTATTCCAAAAATAAATGGATAAGTGTCGTTAGGGTAGGGAATGGCTTTACAGAGTCAGTTTAAAGCTCTTAAGAGCTTTAAACGTTTGTTTGTTCAGATGTAAGCGGCTGAGTAATTTCATTTAACGTTTGCTTCATCACATCATTATTATATTGGTGTAATATTTTTTGACTCTTAAATAGCTGCGGTAATTCATACAAGCTGATGAGTATAATTAATATCCAACCATAATATTCAATGGTGAGTATACCAATCGCGAGTACGACAATATCAATTAAGCCTTGGGTATTTTTGCCTAGATAAAAATGATGAAGACCTGTAACAAAGAAGTAATTTAATACTGCATAGGTATCGGGATCTTTTACGCGTTGAGTTTCGAGTGAATAATATTGTTTTTTTTGTTCAGGTGAAAGCTTGGCGACTTCTAGTCTAAGCGCTTCTTCTTCGTTTCTTAATGTTTGATCATCCATAATTTACACTCATTATTTTAATGGGTCGTTAATAACATCAGGGCAATCAGGTTTATTGCAGCTACAAATGCGTTTATAGCCTAAACTGATACCTTTAAATAAGCCATATTTGGTAATAGCTTGTGCGGTATATTCCGAGCAGGTTGGCTCAAAATTACAATCAATGCTGAAGTAATGTTTTGAACCGCCATTTGCCTGGTAACGGCGAATGGCGTTTAAGACAAAAGTCTTAACCATGTTTTCGGCCCAGTGTCGCAATAACAGCTTCACGAGTCCAAAATAGCATAAAACGTTTGTTTTCAATTACTTGAAATACAAGTTCCCAGCCATCTGCTGCTTCTTGATTTAGCGTTGATTCTAATTTTTTTAATGGCAACCCACTCGAACCTAATAATAAAGTCCCGCAACCGCCTTCAACAACATGAATCACTTTATATTCGTCATACTTAGCCATGTTTATTTCCTTTTATTCGTATTATTTCCAAATTGTGTGATAGTTAATATCGATTAAATCATAGCAATAAAATTAAGTGAATTTAACCACTATTGTTAATATTTTTTTAATTTATCTGACCGTTTTTAACATTTATATTAATGTGGCTTGAGTATCTCCTTCATTTATTTGAATTTTAGCGCTCTCATATTTATATGGGTTGAATACACATTGCATGTAGCACAAACATGTAGCTTAAAAGCGTTTCAATTTAAGGTGTTAACCTGCCATATAGTAAACGTTCAACCCAATTGCGTAATAGGCTTGTCTTTAGCCGGGTTTGCTCAACCAATGAGTATGTGCTGTTTGTCTAGATTAAAGTTTTGTTTATTTTCAGGATAGCCGGTTTCAGTGACTGGGTGAATCTAATTTCGGTGAAATAGGCAATGCTAACTATTGGAATTTATGCAGAGCGTTTGTTGGTAATTGAAAGGGTTTTAAGTGGGGAAATAAAAAAGCCTACATTAAATAATGTAGGCTTTTAAAATTTACATATTAAATATAATTATTTAAGCTCGGTTTAGAACTTGTAAGTGGCACCAAATGTGACACGACGGTCAGGTAAACCAACGAAACATAATAATGAATCTTCAGCTACACAGTATTGGTCAATGCGCTCTTCCGTTAAGTTAACCGCTTCAACACCTACGTTTAATTGCTCAGTTACATCATAGTTTACACTGGCGTTAAGTTGACCACGGTCAGCTGTAACAGCAGGGAAACTTAGTGTACTACTACCTGATGTATTTGCGCCGCCACCAAAATCTTGTGTGCGGAACGCTTCACGCCAGGTGTAACGTACACGTGCTGATAAATCATATTTTTCATAGTAAAGCGTGAAGTTATATGCATTTTCAGAGAAGTCTAATAAACCACGCTCAATTGATACATCACCTAATACTTGCTCACCACGCCCTGATGTTGAATCAACGATTGAACCACCTTTATAGTCTTGAATTGTGTAGTTAGCAACCACACCAAAACCTGAAGCCCAACCTAATTCATTTTCAAATTCAGATAAACCATATTGGAATGCGAATTCAAAGCCTGATTGAGTTGTCTTTTCGTTATCGTTACCTTGTGTTGTTATATCAACACACATACCTAACTGATCGGTTAAGTTTGGATCGCCTAAGATACCTGGTACAACTGTTGGGTTATAGAAACCACCGTCTTGACAAGGCGCGCTTGCATCACGATATAAACCACCGGTTGCTCGGTCATCTTCATAAAGTTTTGCACCTTCAAAAGCAGTACCGAAGATATTAGTACGATCTTTAGTAAAGTAACCCACACTTAATACCGCAGCATCTGCAAAATACCATTCTGCCGAGATATCGAACGATGTAATTTCTTCAGGTTCTAGGCCAGGGTTACCTAAAGCAACCGCTGAGTTTTCGTCTGGTGTTAGTGAGTAGCCTGAGCCTAAACGATTAAAACCTGGGCGATTGATATCTTTACCATAACTTAATCTAATTAATAAGTCCTCTGCTGGTTCCACGATTACACCTAAACGTGGTAAAACAAAGTTATAGCTACCGGTTGCTGACTCAAGTGTATCATCTGGTCCATAACCTGTTGAAGTAACGTCTGTTTTTACATAACGTGCACCAAAGTGACCGCGAACTATATCGTATTCAAAGTTAGCTTGTGCATAGAATGAAGTTGTATCTTCTTCAATGTCACGGAATGCACGTATGTCATCTTCTGGGATTAAGTCATGTCGACCGTCAGAGTTTTTCTCTCTATTTTGATTGGCAAGATGGGTATCAACCGCTTGTTGAAGAATGTTTATCGTACCTTGTGGGTCTTGGAATGAGCGATCTGGGTCAAGTAATAAAAAGTCTGATACAAACAAGCTTCTGCCATCGGCATCGCCGTAATTACTTGGGCCTTTAATTAATAATTCACTGAATAAAGCACCATTTGGGCTATCGGCCATACTGCTAAAGCCACCAATACGGTCATCAATATCATGGAATTCACTGGTTGTATTACTGAAACGGTAACCTACATCAACCGTTGTTATAAAATCGATTGCGTCTATAAAGTATTCGGCATCAATTCTGAAAGCTGTATCTGAGTTCTCTGTTGTATTATTACCAAAATCAACTTGATCTAATACCATATTGGCAGGGTTAGTTAACTCGGCCGCTGATGGTGCCCAAGATGAATTGCTGTCAATACCCCACGAAAGCGAACCACCTCTTAAATCATAAGCAATTGGCGTACAGTTTTCATTACGTGTATTGCCGTCAATGGTACACTTAGGGTTCATAAAGTTAACAGTGGTGCTGAGCGTCGGGTTTGATGTTTCTGCTTTTGATGTAGAAAGTTCAGCACTTAATTTAAGGTTATCACCTTGCCATTCACCACCTAACACAAAAATGTTGTTATCTGTAACACGTGAACCTGTTTCACTTGAAAAACGTAAATTGGGGTTTTCTTGTGTCGGTGTATCTAAACCAATAGTACCGACAAGTGCGGCTTGATACGAACCGATATTAACACCGCCAACCGTACCATAATTGATCGTTTCAAATTGACTTGGTACATTAAGCTCTCTAAAAGAACTTACACCCGATGCTTGTACTCGGTAATTATCACGACTACGTTCTTGTGAGTTCATAATCGCATCAAAATGAAATTTTGTATTATCGTTAGGAGCCCATTCTAAAGTTGCTGCAAGGTTAGTTGTTTCATAATCATCATTTTCTTGTTCTTGTACTAAGAACTGAATGCCTTGCCATTGATCGGGTGTGCCAGCTGGCACTGTTACACCATTATCAGCAACATCTGAAGCTTGAACTAAGTTATCACGGTCAGTACGAGGACGGAAAGAAACCGCTTCTTGCTCTGTATAACTACCACTAACAACAAAGCCGAATTTACCCGCATTTGTTTCCCATGTATCACCAAAAGCACCAGAGAATCTTGGTTGAATACCTTCTGTACTTAAACTGCTATCTTCACCTTGAATACGAGCTGCAATTAATGTTTCGGTTAATTCTAATGGGCGTACTGTGCGTAAATTAACGATACCACCAACAGAACCTTCAATAGATTTTGCATCAGGTGCTTTCGTTACATCAACACCGGCAATGATTGATGCGTTAACGTCTTCAAAACTAATACCACTTCGGCCTGAACCTGAACTTACCGTTGCAACACCATTAATTAATACGCGGTTAGAGTTTGAACCACGAATTTGTACACCGGTACCGATACCGGCTGAACGGGTAATTTGAATACCTGTGATGTTTTCTAAAACTTCCGCTAAATTTTGATCGGGTAGTTTACCAATATCTACCGCATCAATAACTTCAACTAGGTTATTTGAGCTACGTTTTTCATTTAACGCGCTAATTAAAGCACCACGGATGCCTGATACTTCAATTACTTCTACTTCTTCTTCTGCAGCAAAAGCACCGGCAGAAGCGGTCAAAGTCGCTGCTGAAAGTACTGATAGTGCAATTTTATTAAATTTGAATTGCATTTTATATCCCCTTTGATTTGGTTGTCGTATTAACAAAAATCAATTATTTATGTTATTAATTTGTGATTGGTAAACCAATGTTTATGTTTTTTGTTAAGCTTGCTTAACATAGGTCTAACAAATAATTGCACAAGATAATTAAATGATCAAGTTTTATGTAATAACAATTCAACTAACCAGTGTGTACATTTGGTAATAAAGGTTGGTTTTGTTTGGTCAGGGAGTTTATTTATATGCAAGTTCGGAAAATAATGTTAACAATATTCAGACGTTTAGAACGGCGATAATCAATATTCTATTTAAAAATCAATGGCTTATATTGACGGTTGTGATTTGGTCGTAATGTATAACAACGATTAACATATATTTATTATAAATATAGTTCAGTTATTGGTTTTTGTGGTTAAAGTGTTGTTTAATTGTTATTTTTTTTGTGTTTTTAATTTAAAGGTTTAATTAACACATATAAAAATATTTTATTTTTACTGGTAAACCACTGCTTATAAAGGTCAGGTCAACTAACCTGTCAAACAATCAAAGGTTAAGTGAATCTTTCGCTTATCTTACTTAGTGTTATTTATAGTTGTTAATTCCAACCGTTACATTTGCTTAATCATTAAAATTAAACCAAGCTTAGTTGTATGATTTTATTATTAATTATGTTGTTTCTTTAATGATTTCTGCTGAGTTTGTAGCGCATCGGGGTGATTGCTCTGGCCACATAGAAAATACGTTATCGAGTATTCGTTCTACTTTGATGGCGGGTATTCGCTTAATTGAGATTGATGTTCAGCTGTCTAAGGATGGTGTGCCTGTATTATTTCATGATCGCACACTCGACCGGTTAACTCATACGAAAGGGGCTGTTGCTGAACTAAGTCTATATGAATTACAACAACTCAGGTTGTATTCAACTCAAGAAAGCGAAAATGAAAAAACGCGACATAATTTTGCAAGTATCCCAACTTTAGATGACGTTATTGCGCTGGTATTACAATATCCAAGTGTACGGTTATTTGTTGAAGTGAAACGTATTAATTTTCTCTTTTTTTCTTATCAGTATGTGATGCATCAATTATTACCTTGTATTACCCCTGTAAGCGAACGAACTATTTTACTCAGTTTTTCGTATCGCTTTTTACGCTATTGTCAACATGATACAAATTACCAATTGGCTTATGTGTTACCCAATTGGTCAAACCTAAATGCTAAAATGTTAAATAAACTCAAGCCGGATTATATTTTTTGTAACCACGAGTTGATACCTATTAATTACCCATTTTTGAATGACCAATATATTTGGGTTTTGTATGAAATAACGGATTTGCAGGCATTGCAGCATTTTTACCAACGTGGTGTTAGGTATTTTGAAAGCTTTGATTCAGTTAATTTAAAAAAGGCATTACAGCATGCAGCATTATGATGTAACCATTATCGGTGGCGGCATCGCTGGTGCCGGCGTTGCACAAGCCGCCGCCGCTGCGGGCTATCGAGTTCTATTAATTGAGAAAGGTGAATTTGCCAAACAAACATCAGCTAGTTCAAGCAAATTAATACATGGTGGATTACGCTATTTAGAAAGTGGCCAAATCAATTTAGTCTATAGTGCATTAAAAGAAAGACGCGCATTACTTAACTTAGCACCTGACTTGGTTAAACCTATCCCATTTTATATTCCGGTTTATCAACATTCGCTACGAGGGAAGTGGCTATTACGTGCTGGGTTATTTTTATATCAGTGTTTATGTTTTGGTGATAAGTTAAGCGAATTTTCAGAATTGAATAAAAAAGATTGGTCATCATTATCGGGATTAAAAACAGATGGCCTTAAAGCTGTTTTTCAATATTGGGATGCGCAAACGGACGATCACTTTTTAGCCTTAGCGGTTTTAAATAGCGCAGAAAAATTGGGTGCTTCGTTATTAGCTGATACGACTTTGTCTCACTGCCAAGCGAATGCCAACGGTTATCAACTGAGCTATCATCGTAATAATTGCGCTGACGATCTCACATTGGTTCAAACATCGATGATCATCAATGCGGCTGGGCCTTGGGTTAATCAGATTTTGCGCTTATTAGCGCCTAATATTGATGAATATCCGATGGATTGGGTGCAAGGCACTCACATCGAGATAGCGGTACCGGCTTTATCTCATATTTATTATCTTGAATCGCATCTTGATGACCGGGTTATATTTGTCATGCCTTGGCGTGGTCATACTTTGGTAGGCACAACCGAACATGTATTAAAAAACTTACCCGATAAAATCACCGCCACCGATGCTGAAGTTGATTATCTTATGGCTATTTTTCAGCATGGGTTCCCTGAATATCAAAATATCCGTCCTCAAATTATTAATGTTTTTGCTGGCGTGCGTGTATTACCCAAAGCGCAAGGCAAGGCTTTTAACCGTCAACGTGAAAGTGTTATTTATCAAGACGCAACGCAGCCTACTATTATTAGTTTATACGGTGGCAAGCTCACTACCTTTAGAGCAACCAGCAAAAAGGTATTAAAAAAAATAGCGAGCCAATTAGGTAAAAAACAGGCTATTGCTAATATTGATGAATTACCGTTAACTAATCCAAAGCGTTGATATTTATTAAATATAGAGACTTGTGGTTTAAGAAAGCCAATTTATTACCGCGTTGTGGTATTTAATTTTCTGCCAATATTTTGTTCATAGCTTGCTGCCAAAGATGAAAACGTTGTGTTAATTGGGGGTTAGCTATAGGGTCAAACTTGACTTTTTTGTGCCCGCTTGATGAATTTTCAAACAACCATTCATTCCTATTTGTGTATTGATTTTTAAGCAACCAAATTGCGCCTAAGGCGCTAGCCTCTATTTGCGGTTTTCTGATTATAGAAATCTGCGTTAAATCGGCGAGCATTTGACAAATATCATCGCGATTAGCCATACCACCTGAAATCAATATTTGAGTTAGGTTGGATGATTTACGGTGTAAATGCTTAACGTTAACGGTGATCAAAAAAGCAATGCTTTCGATCACCGCAATTATTTTGCTTACGTTGCTATCGAGGTCTGTTTTAATAATGGGTATTTGTGCTAGATCTTTATGTGCTTGAATGAATGACCAAGGTAAATTTGAACGCCAATAAGGGCTGCCTAAGCCGCCTATCGTATTTATAAATAACGGTATGGCTTGTTGCTTAGTGTTGTAAGCATTAATTTTTTGTGGGTCAAGTGATAATGTTTTGGCCATTAAGTCCAGTGCTGCGCCTGCACCATTAACGGTTCCTTCATAAATAAATTCGTACAAAAATTTTGCATGTTTTACTTGTTGCTGAGCATACACCAAACTGCAAAGCATATTTTCAGGAGGGGCCAAACGCGCATTTGATGGCTGTTGCCAAGCGTTTATAAATGCACCTGTTCCAATGTTTACTAATAGCTCGCCTGTTTTTGGTTGACCATAAGCAAACAATGCGGCTGACTGATCACCGGTTAATAAAGTTAGCGGTATCTTGTTAGTTTTAAAAGGTATATACCCATATAATGTGTTCGATGGCTTAATTGTTGGCAAACATTGCTTTTCTATTTTAAATAATGCCAAAAGCTCATCATCCCAATTTATACCAACACTATCATTTCTAAAATGGCTAGCTGATTGTTGAGGTAAACTGCAGAGTAGGGTGCGTGACGCATTAACAGGATCAACACGGTAATCAAAATTTTGAGTCAAATGAGCGACTAAATAACTAGCCAGCGGTAAAAATAGCAATTCATTTTTATGACTCGCTCGTTGTACCGCTGGGTTATTGAGTAATAACCAACGCATTTTACTTGCGCCATAATGGGCACTCGCTCGTAATCCCGTTTTTTGATTGAGCCATTTCCCATCAATATTGAGATCATTGAGTAGGTTAGCTCCTCTAGTATCTTGCCAACTTATTATATTGGTTAATGGTTGATGTGTTCGTGAATTGATAGCAATGAAACTCGAACGCTGAGTTATGAGGCTTGCCGCTGTTATTGTGATCGTTTGAGTGGTCAGCTTTTTGCCACATTCTGCGATAGATTGCCTGATCGAAGCGATGACTTCACCTGGTTCTTGTTCTATAAAAGTGCAATCACGACTTGTTTTTACAGCAACAGCTGCCTCTGCATAAATTGAACCTTGTTCATCTGCTAGTATCGCTCTAGAGCTACTGCCACCTTGATCTAAGCTTAAAAAATACAAGTGTATACTCCTATTTTTTTTATTTTAGTTTAGCTTAACTTATTGATAAGCCGACATTTGTTTGCACTCAAATAAAAACAACTAGCTGTTAAAAGCTAGAAAACATGCACTTTTAAAGTGCGTTATTAATCATTAATTTAAATAGTGCGATAATTAAAATGCAAAAATAAATTTATTTTTATTTTAAGTTTTTGATTTTATTGCCTTTTGTAAATGTGGTTCGTTGCTTGCTATACCTCTACTGACTAACGTTAATAAGCAATTTTAAGTTTTAATTTTAATGTCTTTTTTATAGAGCATTGGGATTAACACTTGTTATATACAACAAACTGGCATTTTTAAATGTACTTAACTATGTCGGTTTAGCTTATTAATATAAGTCATCCATCACTTAATTAATAAAAAGAGAGCTATTATGTCTTATTTAGAACCATCAGAGTTTGCAAAAAAAATGGTAGACGCGGGTGAACAGAAAATTTTCATGTCCACCAAAGATACCTTGATACGCGCTTTTATGGCGGGTGCAATATTAGCGTTAGCCGCTTTTTTTGCTATCACCGTTATAACAAAAACGGGTAGCCCAATTTTAGGTGCTATTTTATTCCCTGTTGGTTTTATCATGTTGTATCTCATGAAATATGACTTGCTCACAGGTGTATTCACGTTGGTGCCACTTGCTGTCATCGATAAAAGACCGGGTTGTACCGTTAAAGGGATGCTTCGCAACTGGGGTTTAGTTTTCTGTGGAAACTTTGCCGGCGCGCTAACAACTGCATTTTTTGCTTCATTTATACTGACTTACGGCTATCAAATTGATGGCGGTGCAGTCGCAGAAAAAGTAGCGACTATCGGTGAATCTCGTACATTAGGTTATAAAGAACAAGGTTTTGGCGGTTGGATGACTATATTCATTCGCGGTATGTTATGTAACTGGATGGTATCTATGGGGGTTGTAGGTGCAATGATTTCAACTTCTGCTGGCGCTAAAATTGCAGCAATGTGGATGCCTATTATGCTGTTCTTCTTCATGGTATTTGAACATTCAATCGTTAACATGTTCTTATTCCCATTCTCAATGATTATGGGTGGTGATTTCCATGTAACGGATTACTTCATCTGGAATGAAATTCCTACAGCACTTGGTAACTTAGTAGGTGGTTTCTTATTAGTCGCCTTACCTATCTATTACACACACGTTCGCGAAAGCAAGAAACGCGCTGCTTAATTTTCCAATGATGTTTGCTGGCATAGTTAATTAATGCCAGCAATTTTTTTGAATTATTAAATTTGAAAAGGATAAAAGAATGAACCGTAATGAAGTCACTGAATTAATCATTTTACAAAAACAAGTAAAAAATTTAACTTGGCCACAATTGGCTGAAGCTGTTGGTCAGAGCAAAGAGTGGACAACCGCTGCGTTATTAGGACAAATGACGCTAACTACTGAGCAAGCAACGACGGTAGGTGAACTTTTAGATTTACCTGAAGCTGCTGTTGCCCAGTTGCAAGTTGTACCTTATAAAGGCTCGTTACCAACCGCAGTACCAACTGACCCATTAATTTACCGTTTTTACGAATTAATCAATGTATACGGTACAACATTTAAAGCATTAATCCACGAAGAGTTTGGCGATGGTATCATGAGCGCTATCGACTTTGATATGGATTTAAGTCGTCAAGAAGATGCGAAAGGTGATAGAGTTAAAATCACGATGACAGGTAAGTTCTTACCTTATAAAAGCTATTAATAAATCGACTGACGGAGTATCACATCATGCCTAATCAATTAGCTATTGCGGTTGGGCAATATTCTGATAAAGGCCGTAAGGCTGAAAATCAAGATTTTCATGGTGTGATGATCCCAAGTGAGCCGCAATTATCCACTAAAGGTATTGTCGCTGCTATTGCAGATGGTATTAGCAGTAGCCAGGTTAGCCACATTGCAAGTGAATCGTCAGTCAGAAGTTTACTTGAAGATTATTATTGTACTTCAGAGACATGGTCAGTTAAGAAGTCAGCAATGAAAGTCTTGAGCGCAAACAACTCTTGGTTGCATTCGCAAACCCAAAAAAGTGAACACCGATACAATAAAGATAAAGGTTACGTGTGTACCCTTAGCGCGCTAATCATTAAATCAAATACCGCTTATACCTTCCATCTTGGCGATAGCCGTATATACCACTTTCGAGGGGGTCGTGGACAATTATTAACAGACGATCATCGAACGTGGGTTTCTAAAGAAAAAAGTTATCTTAGCCGAGCCATGGGCATATTTCCCCAGTTTGAACTTGATCACGAATCTTTAAAAATTGAAAAAGATGATGTGTTTATTTTAGCAACCGATGGCGTATATGAGCATCTTGATAAAGAAAGTATGTATGACATCGTTCAGACGTATGGTGATGATCTAGACGGAGCGGCCGCTAAAATGGCTACATCGGCTTTATCTGATGGGAGTGAGGATAACCTGAGTGTACAAATCATCAGAATAGACGACCTCCCGAGTATTGATGCGCATGAACGCTTGAAACAGCTCACCGAGTTGGCGTTTCCGCCGGTACTTGATGTTCGGGGGGAGTGTGATGGTTTTAAAATATTGCGAGTGTTGTATTCTAGCAGTCGTAGTCATGTCTATCAGGCTGTAAATTTACAATCCGATACGGATTTACCCGTTGTTATTAAAGCCCCATCAATTGAATTGAAAGATGATCCTTCTCATTTAGAACGCTTTTTAATGGAGGAATGGATCGCTAAACGCATTAATAGTGCGCATGTGTTAAAACCAGTTGAAGTTCGCCGAGAAAGAAAGTTTTTAATAACGGCTTTTGAATATATTGAAGGGCAAACCCTGACTCAATGGATGATTGATAACCCCAAACCGAGTGTTCAAGCTGTACGCGCTATTGTGGAGCAAATAGCGAAAGGTTTACAGGCATTTCATCGTTTAGAAATGTTGCACCAAGATTTACGACCCGAAAATATCATGATTGATAAAACGGGGGTCGTAAAAATAATAGATTTTGGTTCCACTAAAGTTGCTGGTGTGATGGAAATGACACAATCAATTGAGCATCAAAATATTTTAGGCACTGTGCAATACACGGCGCCTGAATATTTTTTAGGAGAGGCTGGCACCGCAAGATCCGATTTATTCTCTTTAGCGGTTATTACCTATCAAATGTTAACCGGATGTTTACCCTATGGTGATAAAGCCGCTAGGGCTACCACTAAATCTGCTCAAGATAAATTACGATATAAAACGGCATTACATGATGAGCGTGATATTCCTGCTTGGGTTGACGACACGTTAAAAAAGGCGTTACACCCCAATCCATTTAAACGTTATCAAGAGCTTTCAGAGTTTATATTTGATTTGCGTAAGCCAAGTAAACAGTTTTTGAGTAAAACTAAACCGCCGTTATTAGAACGCGATCCTGTTGTGTTTTGGCAATGTTTGAGTGTGATGTTAATGGGCGTGATCGTGTATTTATTAGCCAGATAGTTTATGAAAAAGAAAAGTATTGGTAAGAAAGGTATTAGAAAGAAGTACTCGCCAAAAAAGCGGGCTAACAATTTGATTTAATTGTTAACCCGCGTTTAGTCTGTAATTAACCTAAAAGTTTGCCTAAACCTTCCGTTAATATTTGCTTAGCGTCTTGGCCTTTCTCTGTATCTAAATAGCTTTGAGCTGCTTTAACAAAATCACTGATCATTTCTGGTTTTAAACCAAGTGCTTCAAACTGTTTTTTTACATCGTTAATCGATTTAAGCGTATCATTATATTCAGATGCTTTATCGAGTAAGCCGCCAATCCCCGTACTGGTCGCTACATTTTGTTGACTTACATTGGGCGCTTTACCGATTAAATTATTCACGCCTGGCAATGATTTAGCTAAGTTGCCAAATTGATCTGCAGAGATGTTATTTTTGACATAATTTAGGATCGCGCCCATGCCGCCTGAAGCTTGTTGTTGATTAATGTTTAGGCTGTTTTTTAACGAATCAACTAAACCATCAGAGCTCGGTGCATCTGCAATTTTCATGGGCTTGGCGGCAATAATATTTTCCGTTTTTTGCTCTTTTGCATCCGCTTGCTCAGTACCGATACCTACAAGGCTTTTTAAACTATCAAACCAACTTTTTTCTTCAGCTAAAACGGCTGTACTAAGTGACGATAAGGCGAGTAATATAATTATATTTTTCATGTTGTTTCCATAATATTTAAATGTGTAATTTACGTGATGTCAATTTGGGGCTCAACTTATACAAGCGATGCTTGTTAGCGAAGTCCAAGTTGTGATGTTGTATTTTAACCTCAAGTGTTATGCACTTGAGGTTAATAAAATCAATTATCTACTCACTTTCTTTCGAGATAATGACTTTACGATGTGGGAATGGAATTTCGATATCGGCTTCATCAAGCGATTTTTTAATTTGCTCGGGCACTGAATATAAAATATCAAAATAATGTTCACCTGAACAAAATGGGCGGACCAAAAAATCAACAGAGCTATCGTTTAATGTTTCAACTTCAACAAAGGGGGCCGGATCTTTTAATATATGTGGGTGCTTGGTTAATACTGAATTAATCACTTTACGAACTTCATCGGTATTTTCTTTATAAGCAACGCCGAAGTGCATATCAACACCACGTATATTGTGATGTGAATGATTAATTATTTGGCTACCCCAAATCTGGCTGTTAGGGATGATGATATGCTGGTTATCAAAGGTTTTTAATATCGTTGTAAATAGGTCTATTTCTTGAACGTTTCCAAATTTTCCTGCTGCGGCAATAAAGTCACCAACCTTGTAAGGTCTGAATAATAACAACATTACACCGGCAGCTAAATTAGACAGTGTGCCTTGCAAAGCAAGACCAACCGCTAAACCGGCGGCACCGAGTAAAGCAACAATCGATGCCGTTTGTACACCAAATCGATTTAAGACGGCAATTAATACAAATGCCAGAATAATGTACTTTGCAACACTGCCTAAAAAGCGGAATAACGTATTATCTAATTTTTCGTAATTTTCACCGATGCGATTTATTATTTTGCTGGCTCTATTGGCTATAAAAAGACCAACAAGTAAAATAATAATGGCAAAAAGCACATTAGTTGCGCCACTTATAATGGCGGGGATGTATTGTTCTATTTCAATGTTGTCTATGTATTCCTGCATTTTTATTCCTTTTTATATTAAAGATTTGAGTAGAGGCTATACCTAAATATGTCAGTTGTTTATATCACTTTTATGCATGATAAGTGTTTTTACTTGTCGAGTCTATATCGTGGTTAATTTGGATTGTTGTGGCCATTTAAACAAACAATTAAAACAGTAACACGTTTCTTCATTCTTCATTTTTATTAAATTAATATTAAATATCAAATACTAAAGATGACTGTTAATTGTTAACTTTGTTGTTTTTGTTTTCATTTATGTTAGTTTTATGTTTTTAAAATTTGTTAATACAAGTTGCAACCCCTGATGAAGGTATTGTGGCTGAGTGTGTTTAATGGATTTACTTATAAACTGAATAAGGAGTTTAAATGAAAGTTTATATTATCGGGATTTTCTGGCTCGTACTGTCTAGCTTTTCATATGCTGTTGCACCTTCTATAGATGATTTTAGGCAAGCCGCCAACATTATTGATACGGAGTTATCACCAAGCGGTCGGTATTTGGCTATTTTAAAAAATGTTGAGCAAGAACGAATCATTTACATACATGATTTAGAAAATGGCGGCAATGTTGTTTCGCAGTTCGGCGATAAGATCGTTCGCCCTTTTAATTTAGGTTGGGTTAGCGACAATAAAATATTAGTCAGCATACAAGTCCCCGCTTTTAAAAGTCATGTTGAAGATGAATTAGAAGACAAGCATATTCGAGAAATAGATTATCCGTATTTAACTCGTGTTGTGGCTGTCACTATGGGTAAAGGGGGCTGGGTTGAATTATTGAGTAAAAAAAGCAAGTTAGGCAAAGTTGGCCATTTAAGTGGCATTGTGAATATTCTACCTGATGACGAAAATCATGTGATAGTGTCGGCTTGGGTTAACGGTCGTTACTTATTATATAAAGCACATGTGAGTAATGGGAAAGGTGAAAACATTGCCAGTGGGGGGCCTTATACATATCGATTTATCACTAATCGGCAAGGCCAAGTATTATACCGACTTGATTATTTAAGCACCAAAAAAGAAATTATTATTTTAGCTAATCAAGAGGATGACTGGATTGAAATTGACAGGATTTACTATAACGAAGAAGATGCTATATCCAGCGGCGCAATCAATTTAAATGATTTTAGCGGTATTACAAACGAGGGTGAATTACTTTATTTGAAACCAGATGAAACCACTGGCTTTTATGCTTTGTACAAACGTGACAAAAAAGGAAAAACGGTTTTATTTAAGCAGACTAAAAATGAAGATATTTTGGGTATTAAAACAAATAGTTACTCTGCTGAAGTCAATGGTTATTTTACCGTACAGGATGATGCGATTGTTGAGCGATCTTGGGATGAAGAAAATATAAAACACCTAGCTCACATATCAGCTCAAGTTAAAGCAACTGGCGTAATTGGGTTTCATGTTAGGTGGCGAAAGCGTTCGTCGCCTTCAGTGGTTGTATCTACCCGCGGTATGGATAATTCAGGGCGGTATTATTTGTATAATAAAGCCAAAAAACAACTTAGTTTTTTAGCTTACAAAAATGAATTTTTACTCGCTGAAAACCTCGCTATTCCGGCTAAAGTTAAATATAAAGCCAGAGATGGTCATCCTATTCCTGCTCATCTTTTACTACCACAAAATTTTGTACAAGGTAAACCTCATGCCACCGTAGTGATGCCACACGGAGGCCCATTTTCTCGTGATTATGATGAATTTGATCCTATTGCTCAATTTATTGCCACACGTGGTTATGTGGTTATTAAACCTAATTTTAGGGGGTCAAGTGGTTATGGTAAAGCTTATGAAGAAGCGGGCTATCAGCAATGGGGTCAGTTAATGCAAGATGATGTTGAAGATTCCGCTCACTTTTTAATTAAACAAGGTATTACTAATCCAAATAAGGTGTGTATTCTCGGCATTTCTTACGGCGGTTATTCAGCACTGATGGGCGCATTGAATCAAGACAAATTATTTAAATGCGCTGTGAGTGTGAATGGTGTAACACATTTACCTGAATTATTAGATCATGAAGAAGATAAATTAAAATCTAATGGCTTTAAACAAGGGATCAAAGAATTACATGAGCGCATTGGCCATCCTGCTAGTGATCGTGTGATGCTCGAGCAAAATTCACCGGCTTTACGAACCGAAGATATGAATATACCGATTTTGTTAATTGGCGGTGAAAAAGACAAAATTGTGCCTTTTGAGCAACAAGAAATGATGGAAGACGCTTTAGATGATACCGATAAAGATTTTAAATTTATTAGCTTTGAAGAAGGTCGTCATAATCCCATTTCGAATTACGAAGATATTAAACCTTTCTACCAAGAGGTTGATCTATTTCTTAAAAAGTATCTAAATTAAAATTGCTCGAGTTCGAGCCATTAAGCTAAAAATACGATGCATATTTGCATCGTATTTTTGTTTTTTTAACGTTACGAACACTTCGACAGTGTATAGGTCCTCTCATGTATCAAGGTTGTTGTTTGTAAATCTTCTTTCAAATATGCAATAGGCGGCATGGTTATTTTGCTATTATTGCTTTGCATATGCATGAGTTAGATTGATTTAGCATTGTGATCATTAACATGGCACCAAACAGCTTAATTGGAAATATATATGACAAATACGACATTAAAAGGCATTCATCATGCCGCGATTATTTGCGATGACTATGCAGTTTCAAAACATTTTTATACTTCAATATTGGGCTTAGCTGTGGTGGCCGAAAATTACCGTGCTGAGCGTGATTCGTATAAGCTTGAATTACAACTGCCTGATGGCTGCCAAATTGAATTATTTTCTTTTCCAAATCGCCCTGAAAGACCAAGTTATCCTGAAGCGAAAGGGCTTCGGCATTTAGCTTTTTCTGTTGATTCAATCGATGTTTTTGTTGAGTATAGTCAAAGCGATCGGGTTTTAGGGGAAGCCGTCAAGCTTCGAGACGCCATGAGCATATGCTCTACTATGTGATTGGGGCGAGTAAGCGCTGACAATGAACCATAAAACCTGAGCGAGAAGACTATATTTAACACAGCAAGGTGTCGTTGTTGAACCTATTCGAGTTGATGAATATACCGGCAAAAAATATACTTTTTTTGCCGATCCTGACGGTTTACCCTTGGAGTTATATGAAGGTTGAAACAAAGTTAAATTGCTTGCGTTGTGGCTTTAAATTATTTGCATGACTTGGTGGCAGAAATCTAATTTAAATAAAGTGTTGTACCTTGATTAGTCAACCACGTTAATAAAACATATGTGTGTTTTTAATTATGATACTGATTGAAATCAGGATTAAAATATACCCAAATACTTTAGATAACAAAGCTTGAGGGCATCGTTTACTTAATGGTTGCGCTAATATACCGCCTAATGAGCCCACAAGGGCAATCGTTATAATGATTTGCCAATCAAGTGTTAAAGAATACTCGGCTAGAATGGCCTGATATTGCCAAAAACCTAAAAGAGCATTGCCGCTAATAATTAATAAGCTAACAGGGACTGCTTGTCTGATTGAGCAGCCTGCAAATAACATTAAAGCGGGTACGATTAAAAAACCACCACCAACACCGATAAATCCAGTCGTAATTCCCACCATAAAACCAGTGATGATTAATTTGTGATAAACCGGCTGTATGTTTTCTCGTAATTTCGGCTGGATAATAAGTTTAGTGCCCGCGGTAAAAGTAACAACCGCGAAAAATAACATTTGTAACCATACGTCGCTTAATGACGCCAGCTTTACGCCAGCAAATGTACCTAAATAGCTAGGTAAGCTAAAGATGAGCACTAACCGCCAATTTACCTGTTTATTCATCATTGCGGGTGCAACACTAACCATGGCAATGCAAGCGATAATAATTAATGAACTGGCAATAGCGAGTTTTTCAGGTTGCTCAAACAAATACGTTAATACTGGGATCGTTAAAATGGCACCGCCTGAACCGAGTAAACCTAAACTTAAGCCAATAATGAGAGCACTGAGTATCGCAATAATCATAATGAGTTAATACTTGTATTTATATTGTATATTGATAATATACAATATAATCACGTTAGCAAGGATTATTATGTCTATACAAGTCAAACCATTCTTTCATCAAGCATCTGCCACAATTAGTTACATTATTTATGATGATGTAAATAAAGTAGCAGCGGTAATAGACACCGCCTATGATTTTGATATTCACACGGGTCAAATCAATACCCAGTTTGTTGATGAACAAATTGCTTTTATTCGTGAACATAATTTAGCCTTACTTTGGATTTTAGAAACACATGCACATGCTGACCACTTAACGGGAGCGGCCTATTTGCAAAAACAACTCGGTGGTAAGATTGGTATCGGTGAGGGTATTAAATGGGTGCAATCTGTATTTAAGCAAAAATTTAATATCCCTGATCATGAATTACTGGCAGATGGCCAAGTGTTTGATGTTTTGTTGCAAGATGCCAATACG
Organism: Algibacillus agarilyticus; assembly: GCF_003286125.1. Taxonomy (GTDB): domain Bacteria; phylum Pseudomonadota; class Gammaproteobacteria; order Enterobacterales; family Alteromonadaceae; genus Algibacillus; species Algibacillus agarilyticus. The sequence goes on along the minus strand of NZ_QMED01000004.1, from coordinate 272,269 downwards.
TTCATGTTAGGTGATTATGCTTTTACGGTGATGGCAACACCGGGTCATACTAACGACAGTGTGACCTATTTGATTGAAAACCATGCCTTTGTTGGCGATACATTATTTTTACCTGATGTGGGTAGCGCACGATGCGACTTTCCAGGTGGCAGTACAGTCGAGTTGTTCAACAGCGTTAATAAGATCCATCAATTGCCTGATAATACAATATTGTGGATGTGTCATGATTATCCTGCAACCAACAGGCCCATCAACTTTTCAACGACCGTTAAAATGAGCAAACAGCACAATATTCATTTAGCGACAAACCAATCGTTAGAAAAATTTATTCAATTGCGAACGGATCGAGACAAACATTTATCAGCGCCTAAGTTGTTGTATCCGGCGATTCAAATTAATATCCGTGCTGGGCAGTTACCCAAACCCCACGTTAATGGCCAAATTTATATTAATTTACCTCTCAATATTAAGGAATAAAAATGACTGAATTTACACCTTATAGCGCTTTGCTCGGTGGCATGATGATCGGCTTTTCTGCTTTATTTTTACTGATTTTATTTGGGAAAATAGCCGGTATATCGGGCATGTTAGGTAATTTATTAAGTAAACCGTTAAGCCATGCTTGGGTTTGGAGTTTCTTGGGCGGGATGATTTTAGCCGGCTTTATATTTAGTGGAACGTTGAATGAAGTCGAAAGCATTAATTTAGATTTACTCAGCTGGCGATATGTTTTACTGGGAGGATTCGTTGTGGGTATAGGTACATCGCTAGGGTCGGGGTGTACAAGTGGCCATGGTATTTGTGGAATAGGGCGATTTTCTGTTCGTTCGTTGATTGCGACTTGCCTATTTATGTTAACGGCTATCATTACTGTGTATGTTCGAGGGTAAAAAATGAAACAGCAACTTATTTATAGTTTACTTGGTTTTATGTTTGGCACTGGCTTAATTATCGCGGGTATGACTGATCCAAATAAAGTCATTAATTTTTTAGATATCACAGGGCACTGGGATCCCAGTTTGGCATTTGTCATGATAGGGGCGCTAATGGTGTTTGGTTTAGGTTATCATTTTATTGTGAAACGAATGATTAAACCGTATGGACAAGAATGTTTTAATTTACCGACTAAAACCAAGCCTGATGTTAAACTCGTCATAGGCAGCTGTTTATTTGGTATTGGTTGGGGCATTGCGGGTATTTGCCCGGGTCCAGCTATGGTTAATTTAACGTTATTTGATGCTAAAATATCTGGTTTTATTATTATGATGTTAATCGGTATGAAATTAACGCAACTTGTTAATAAGCGTATTTCATAGCATAGCGTTTATTCTTAAATTGAGGTTATAAATGGATTTTTCTGCGATGCAAGATAATTCAGCAGAAGCAATAAAATTGCTAAAGGCAGTCAGCAATCAAAATCGTTTAATGATTTTGTGTTGCTTACAACAAGGTGAGTTGTCTGTTTCTGCGTTAAATGAAATATTAACGATCCCGCAATCGAGTTTATCGCAACAACTTGCTGCTTTACGCACCGAAGGGTTAGTTAAAACCCGTCGCGAAGCACAAAGTATTTATTATTCACTAAACAGCCACGAAGTCGTTGAACTGATTGGTTTATTACATAAGTTGTTTTGTAAAGAATAGTCGCCTAGATAACCTGATTATTGTTAATCAACCAATAATGACGATATAAAAAAGCTAATTTGATTTTTACCCGATGCCTTGGCTAAATACATGGCTCGGTCTGCATTTTTAATTAACTCGGTTGATGAATGACTACTCGATGGGTATTCTGCAATGCCAATTGATGCGCCCATCGTAAACGTTTCACCTTTGATCTCAATGGGCTCATTTAAAGAATTGATAACGCGTTGGGCAACCGCTTCAATTTCGTCTTTACCACTGGGGTTATGTAATACAAATATAAATTCGTCACCGCCTAAGCGGGCAACGGTATCGGTGTCGCGAACTAAACTGAGTAGTCTTTGTGCAATAATTTTTAACATGTCATCACCTACATCATGACCAAAATTATCATTGACCAATTTAAAGCCGTCTAAATCCATAAACATTAATGCAATATTGCAAGGTTCGCGCTTTGCATTTAAGATTTTTTGATTTAACCGCTCCATTAACAGTAAGCGGTTAGGTAAATTAGTGAGGGCATCGTAAAACGCTCAATGTTTTAAATGTTCATTTATACGCCATAGTTCCGTGATATCACTAAAGACCGAAATATAACGTAATGGGTTTCCGTCTTGATCGCGTACCATGCGTATACTTAAACGTTCTAGAAATTCATCGCCATTTTTGCGCCGACTCCACAATTCACCATTCCATTTTCCTGTTGTTTGAATTTGATGCCACATATAGGCATAAAAGTCTTGGCTATAACGATTCGATTTTAAAATTCGAGGTGTTTGGCCCAGCGCTTCATGTGTGCTGTAACCTGTTATATCAACAAATGCAGGGTTGACCGATAAAATATTGCCTTGTAAATCGGTAACTAAAACGCCATCGATTGTATTATCAAATACATAGGCTGCTAACTTAAGTTGAGCTTGTGTCTCTTTTAAATCTGTTATTTCACTGGCGATAGATGAAAAACCGACAACCGAACCATCTTCAGCAAAATGTGGAATATATTGGCCAATAATACTGCTTTCAGTTCCGTTCACTTTGGTTAGCACGCGTTCAAAGCGTTGCGGTTTGCCGGTTAATACGGCTTGAATATTTTCTTGATTTAATTGATATAAATCTTCACCGGCTAATTCTCTAAATGTCATGCCGATAATTTGTTGTGGCGTTTTATTAAACCATTCTTGGTAGGCTTCATTGGCAAACAAGCAATATAAATTTTTATCCCAATAACCCACCATATTGGGCATTGAATTGATTATAGAATGGCAAAGTCTTTCGTTTTGATTGCTTTTTTGAGAGGAAACAACTTGGCTTTGCATGCGTTTTAATACACAAAGTAAATAATGAATAAAACTACTTAAACTAATAAAAATGAGGGTTGCGGTATAGTTTAAATGGCTTGCTGAAAATGGGAACGGTAAAAACTGGAGTAAAACAAAATGGATAGTTATGCAACTGAGTAAAATCACGAAAAAGCCAGTAACAACCCCCCCGTAAATACTGGCCAATACCACAATAGGATAAAAAACAAACCAAATTAACTCTTCCGCTAAAGTTTGCGATAACGACAAAAAAGTAGTGGCGATTAAGCTCATTAAGAGCGCAATAAAAGCGAGCAATTTTATCGTTTTTATGGTTTGACTATAGTTGTTTAGAAATCCGTTTTCTTGTTGCTTATTCATCACTGTTCTCAGACTTGAGCCTTGTTAAGCATTCCTGAATTTAAATTTTAAATTCGCTTTAGCCATTATTAAATGAGCGCTAATGTCAGTTTACTATAGGGTTGAGGTATTATCCTGTAATCAAGTCGATTGATTGTAATTTTATTATTATGTCGCTGATCGTTTCCTTAATTATTAATAATACAAAAGCAATGTGCATTAAATATGACTTGTATAGTCAAAGCGATCGTGTTTTAGGGGCAGGTTTCTAGTTCCAGACGAAACATAAGTACTTACATCCCTGTTAGCAAAGCCGTCAAAGCTACCGCGTCCTGCTCTCGCGCCTTACCTGGATCCATGCAGGCAAGCTTCGAGACCCCATGATCATATGCTCTACTATGTGATTGGGGCGAGTAAGCGCTGACAATGAACCATAAAACCTGAGCGAGAAGACTATAAATAGAAATCCAGCGTTCTGGTTAGTTTCAGGGTCGTTAATGTGCAACATAATCGCTGGGTATATTTAAACGCTCGAAAAACGTCATTTCAACCTGACCTTAATTGTTACGAGCTTATAGAGTGAATAATCATTGTTGTACGGTTTTTTTAATTCCACTTACAAGGGGATATATTGCTTTAACGTGACCTATATGTTTTTATTTTGATTTATAATGAGTTTAATAAGTTGATTGTGTTTGTCTCTGGGTGTATTTTGTCGAAATGTAGACTATGCAGCCAGATATGAATTGATAATTCAGCACTGGTTATTTAAATAAACCTGACTATTTACGCTAACGATATAAGTGAAATAGAGACGTGTTTAAGCACAATGCGTCAAATTGCTCCCGAAGGAACCCCAAGATGGCTATTCAATTAATGACTAAATGGCTTGCACCTGTATTAATTGCCACTTCATTGTCTATATCAGTGCCAGTATTTTGTGCTGATGTGTTAAAAGCGGATAAACACTATAATAATAAAGCGTATTCGTTAGCGCTTAAAGGGTATTTAGAGGCGGCAAAAGTGGGTAATCCACATGCTTATTATCAGCTAGGTACTATGTATAATAAAGGTCTAGGGGTTGAAGTCGACGCGCTTAATTCGTTAATTTATTTATCAATGGCGGCTGAATATGATTTTCATGATTCAAGCCAAATCATCGCCAATATGTTTGCTAAATTAAAACCTGAAGTACAAGCCGAAATAACGGCAATTTTAACTAAACATATGGCAGAAAACGGTAAATCAAAAATTGAAAAACAGTATTTTCCGCAACTTATCATCGAAAATCTAAGCAAAAAAATAACATTTGAAGGGCAAGCCGAGCTCGAAACCCAATTTTATGCGGATGATTATATGGGTGATGAATTTAGCGAAATGAACAGCCTCGCTGATGATGAAGAATCAACCGATGATTTTTATATGCCGATGTCTACACCTAAAAAAGGCTTTGTTATTATCGATCATGATGTAGCCCAAGATGGCTCGGTACGTAACATCACTGATGTGCAAAAAATGGGTTTATCTCAAAGTTTAATAAAAAATTACGCTTTGTTTCCAAGTTTAAAACCAACCTTTGAAGGTAAGCCTGTCGAATTTGTTAATCGTGTTACTTTAGGGGCGGCAAATTACAATAAGTTCACGTTGCTTGATGAAGATCCAACGCTTTATAAAGCCATATTAAAAGCTTATAAAAAATTGAAAACAGCAGAATCGCTTCATGATCAATATTTATTGGCGATGGCGTTACAAAATTTCAAATGGTTAGAGCAAAAAGAAGGGGAAGTTGAACAGCGCTTGTTGGAAGTAGCAGAGCAAGGTCACCCCGGTGCTATGTATGAATATGGTTATAAGTTACTGCGAGAACAACAAGATATAAAGCAGGCTATTAAATGGATATCTTTAGCCAGCAGTTATGGTTTAGCCAGAGCTGAATACAGACTCGGAAAACTATTAATGAATAGCCCTTGGGTAGTAAAAGATGAGAAAAAAGCGTTATTTTGGTTTGAGTCGGCAACACAAAAAGACCATATGCCCGCCATATTAACAACGATTGATTTACTTATAAACGCAAAAGATAAATCGATACGCGATTTAAACCGAGCTATTGATATGTTAGCTGAAATCGAAAAACAGCAGTATACAAACCCTGAGTATTTTTACTTAGCAGCGATGTCTCATATTAATCGCAAAAACAGAGATTACACCCAAGTGATATCGAATCTAGAACGCGCAATCTTTTTAGGTTCAAATGCAAATTGGGATGTATCTGACTGGGAAGAACTATTAATCAAACTCACTCAAGGCACTGTTTATATTACTGAGTAAGTTAGATCACAGTGTAAGTTAAAGCTACGATTATTCAGCTGAGTTAGCAGCTGGGCTGAATAAATAAAAACAACGCCTCCTGATTTATTGCCTATTCAAAATTATGTAATCCTTATATAAATTAATAAATAATATTGCTGGAACCTGATGAGGCATTTTCGAATAAACAAAGGGAATTACAAACTTGTCTCTTGCAAGTAAATTTACATAGGACTGGATGAAAAGAACCACAAGTTTTGGTATTTACTATCCCGAGTTGGAGTTCATGTAGCCATAGTTATCCATATATAGAAGCTAGACATACTTAAATCAGGATGATTATGGAATGACAATGAACGGAAATTGGATTATTGATTAAAACAGTTTTGTATCGGCAAGATATTTGGTAATCTTTCATTATTGAATTTTAAATAATTTTACACGGAAGAAACATGAAAATTGCGATAGCGGGTACGGGTTACGTTGGTTTATCAAATGCTATGTTATTAGCGCAACACAACGAAGTCATTGCCGTTGATATAATCAAAGAAAAGGTTGATTTATTAAACAATAAAAAATCACCGATCGCTGATGTCGAAATTGAAGACTTTTTAGCAAATAAAGAAATCAATTTCACTGCTACTTTAGATAAAGAGTCAGCATACAAAGACGCTGATTACGTGATAATTGCTACGCCAACTGATTATGATAGTGTTAATAATTATTTTAATACCAAATCGGTTGAAGCCGTTATAAAAGATGTGATGTCGATCAACCCTGAAGCTGTAATGGTCATTAAGTCGACAGTACCTGTGGGATACACTAAAACGGTCAAGCAGCAGCTTTGTTGTAATAACATTATATTTTCACCTGAATTTTTACGTGAAGGTAAAGCCTTATATGACAATTTACATCCATCACGCATTATCGTTGGAGAAAAATCTGAGCGAGCAGAAGTATTCGCCAGCTTGTTAGCTCAAGGCGCGATTAAAGAAAATATAGATATTTTATTTACTGATTCAACAGAAGCTGAAGCCGTTAAATTATTTTCTAATACTTACCTTGCTATGCGTGTCGCATACTTCAATGAGCTTGACTCTTACGCCGAAGCGCATGGATTAAACTCTAAACAAATTATTGAAGGTGTCGGCTTAGATCCTCGCATAGGGCAGCATTATAATAATCCTTCATTCGGTTACGGCGGGTATTGCTTACCTAAAGACACTAAGCAATTATTAGCTAACTACCAAGATGTGCCTAATAACATGATCCGTGCGATTGTTGATGCTAATACAACACGCAAAGACTTTGTTGCTTTTTCAATATTAGAACGCAATCCAAAAGTAGTGGGTATTCACAGATTAGTGATGAAATCAGGATCGGACAATTTCAGAGCTTCTGCGATTCAAGGTATTATGAAACGTATTAAAGCAAAAGGTGTTGAAGTTGTTGTTTATGAACCTGAGCTTGATGAAGATGAATTTTTTCATTCAAGAGTTATTAAAGACTTTGCAGAGTTTAAAAAGATATCAGATGTCATCGTTGCTAATCGTTTAACAGACGATATTAAAGATGTAATAGATAAAGTTTATACACGTGATTTATTTGGTAGTGATTAGTTATTGTATTCACAATTTAAATGGAATTAAAAAATATAAAATGTAGTCAATTTAAAAGCCGCTTGAATCAATTTCTAGCGGTATTATTTTTAATGTCTACTTTTTATATTTTCGCAAACTCGGCAACACAATTATTTGAATTTTTAACGCCTGAATTTCTAAGCAAATACCAACAATCTTATGGTGATGATGCCCTTGATCGTATAAATGAATGGAAAGCGTTAATCGCAGATAATCAAGATGAGAATGATTGGAATAAATTACATTTAGTTAATGATTTTTTTAATCAAAACATCAATTTTATCAATGATGTTCATCATTGGGGCGCGGACGATTATTGGGCTACCCCGCTAGAATTTATTGGTACACAAGGCGGAGACTGCGAAGATTACTCTATTGCTAAATATTTCACCTTAAAAGCGTTAGGTGTCGATCAGAATAAACTACGCTTAATGTACGTAAGAGCGTTAGAATTTAACGAAGCTCATATGGTTCTCATCTATTCAGAAGAGCCAACTGAAATCCCGCTTGTACTTGATAATATAAAAACAAAAATACGCCCAGCACATAAAAGAAAAGATCTTAAACCTATTTATAGTTTTAACGGTGACGGCCTATGGTTAGCTAAAGCCCGAGGTTTAGGCAAAAAAGTAAAAGGCAAGGGAAGCATGGCATTGTGGGATGATGTGGTTTCTCGTATCGAAAAAGGCGAATTCAAGCAGGCTAAATAGTCGATTTTTGATATTTGTTTTTACATTAATATTAAACGTTTAATACAACACTATATAGGGTCGATTTTAGTCGACAAAAATTATGGATATAAGAAAAACGAGTCTTCGAAATCAGCTTAATTTTGTCATTTTGTTTGTACTCAGTTTAACATTTTTAGGCAGTGTGTGGATCAATGTAAACAACACACGAACCTTTATTGCTCAGCAATTAGAAGCACATGCGCAAGACACGGCAACAAGCCTGGGCCTTTCATTAGGCGATTTAATTATAGAAGAAGATGAATACTCGATTCATGCTTCAATAAACGCTATTTTTGATCGCGGTTTTTTTAAAAAAATAATATTAGAAAAACCAAAGGGCGGTGTGCGTTACAAACGTGAAGTTAATGAGTTACCAGAAAATGTACCCACGTGGTTTATCAATTTATTCCCACTTGAAGCACCTTTAATGAAAACCATGATTGATACGGGCTGGACGATAGGCGGTGCATTATATGTGCAAGCCCATCCAGGCTTGGCCTACCAGCAATTATGGCAAAGTGCATTAGATTCTGTTCACACCACTCTGGTCATCTTCGTATTTGCGTTGTTACTTGGCTATATCATTTTACAACAAGTATACAAGCCCATCCAAGCGGTATCGGAGCAAGCTAAAGCGGTTAGTTTACGCCAGTTTGATACGATTGATAATATCCCGCATACCAAAGAACTACGCGCCTTTGTACTTGCGATGAACCAAATGGTAACTAATGTAAAAAGCACATTTCACGAGTTAACCGTTTTTGCTGAAAAAGCGCAAAAAGCAGCGTATGAAGATAGCAAAACAGGGTTACCAAACAGACAAGCATTTAATAACCGTATTACTGATTTATTGTCAAAAGAGTCGGATGTGACAGGTTACTTAATCATGATCCGGTTTAATGTATTGCAAGATGTAAATAAACAGAGCGGATACGAAGCCGGTGACAGCTTAGTTGACGATATTTCGAGCATTGTGAAGACTGAATTAAAAAAATCACGAGAAGCTGAGCTATATAGAACATCGGGATCTGAGTTAATCGTTGTAGTGCCTAATCGTCAAATAGATATTCTTGAAGAAAGTGTGTCTAACATGATGAGTTCTTTTAAAACTGTTGAGCTTTTAAAACCGGATAGCTTTGGTGTGTATGGGATTGGCATTGGAGCGGTTGAGTTTAGTCATGCACGCACGTTAAAAAACACCATGTATAGCTTAGATATGGCTACACACAATGCCAGTTTTGAAACATCTGGTTACTTTATTAAACCCAGTGACACCGGTTCGAATAATAACTTAATTCAAACTTCTTCAGAAATGAAGAGTGTCATCTTAACGATTATAAAAAGTCATGTAGATTGCATTAAAATAAAAACACAAGCTACGAGTTCGCTAGGAAAAAGAGAAACCTATCACAAACAAATATTTGCCTTTTTTGTGGTTGAGGGTGTTGAATACAACACGGCTGATATATTTAGTAGTGCGAGTAATTATGGTTTAACGGCTAAACTAGACGTTGCAATTTTAAATAGTGTGATTAGAAATATAGGGCTGTTAAATGCAGGTAAAAAAGGAAAAATAGCCGTTAGTATTTCAAAAGAAACGCTATATAATCTCGAAGCGATTAACAATATTCGTGATTTGTTAGCGTTTAGTGGTATTGCTAATACATTTGTTGTTGAGTCGACTGAGAATGCGGTATTAAGTAATGTCGATTCAAGCATATTAGCAATTGATAAATTAAAACAAGTTGGTTGTTCATTTTGTATAAACCGATTTGGATCAAGTATGCAATCCCTTACTTATTTAATGCAAATAAAGCCGAATATGGTTAAGTTTGATTCTGCTTACACAGGCACTGTTGAACAGCTAGAACAAAATAAAATACTCATTTCAACCATTGTAAACATGGCTCACGGTATTAACATTCCAGTAATGGCGCAAAGAGTAGAAAGTGCGCAGCAACTTGAATTGTTAAAACACCTTAATATAGATGCTGCACAAGGCTATTTTGTTGACAAACCTACGTTGGTTATGTAGCAGATTTGTTGTTATTTGTTTGTGTTTGTGTGAAATTAATTTCAGATAAACGAAAAGAGGAATTTATTTGCGTATTTGAGTATAAATAAATTGATATAGCTTAGCAATTGATGGAAAATTAACCTTGTCTCAATTGTTATTCTTAAAGGGAATTACACAAATGAAAAAAATTATTCTAGCGAGCCTATTTTCGTTAATGTCGTTAACCGCAAATGCGGATGTCGTTTCTGATTTAGCATCTGGCTTATCAGTAGAGCAAATTATTCAAAATGCAGGTGAAAATTTAACCCCTACAGCATTAGATGCATTAATAACTGAAATTATTGCCGCTGATCCTGATTTAGCGGGAGAGGTTATTACGGCGGTTATTGCAGCTTATCCTTCTAATGATCTTAGTGGTTTAATTTCACTCGTTGTATCTCTTGCGCCAGATCAAGCGGAAGCCATCATTTCAGCCGCAGTTATTGCCTCACCTGAAAATGCTCAAGCGATTGTCGATATTGCCGTTGCAAACGGTGTAGATGGTGATGCCGCTATTGTTGCTGCCATATTGGGTGGCGCAGATGCAACACAAATTTCAGCGCCGACAGCTGCAGGTAACCCAAACGCTAATGAAAATGCAGCGGGCAATCAAAATGCCAACCCGAATGCGGCTAACCCTAATCAGGGGCAAGGTCCTGCTGTGCCTAATGTACCTGTAGTGCAAGATCCTATTTCTAGAAACTAACTTTAAGCAAATGCAATTTTAAGTAAATACAACAATTAGTGCTCAAATTATAAAATGTATGATTTTTAGAGCATAACGTTAAACGGAATTATGAGCACTAATTTAGCTTTTTACCTCACTTGTTTTATATTATGGTTCTCGCCTATACCGCTTGGTGCTAATCGACCTTGGGCATGGGGAATGATAGAAGCATTAATTGCTATTACCTCATTACTTATTGTTTATAGCTTTCACCACCATATTATCTTGCAACGAATCAAACAGTCATTTTTGTTATTATCTGTAATAAGTTTTGTACAAATATGGGTGTTTTTTCAATGGATCTGTAGCTATTACCCAGAGTTATCCTTTTTACAAAGCCTTGATCCTGCGACAACTGAAGTCGCATTAATCAAAGGTCTCAGCTTTTGTTTGTTTATTATTAATTTAGCTGTGGTTATTGATAATAAACAACGTCAAAAAATAGTAATAAAAGTAATTATTGCTTCAGGGTTAACCCAAGCTATTTACGCTATTTTTTTACAATATTCTGGTTGGGAATATTCACCACTCGGTTTTAAAATTATAGACAGGGCTAATGGCTCTTTTGTTTACCATAACCATTTAGCCGGATATTTAGTTTTGTGCTTAAGTGTAGCAATTGGTTATATGATTGGTTCTCTTAAAGGTATGAGGGCTAAAACAAATAAAGCACGACTAGCATCCGTTATTGAAACGATGTTAAGTGAAAAATGGATTTTACGCATAGCCATCATTATTATGGTAATAGCTCTTATTATGACCCGTTCGCGCATGGGTAATTCAGCATTTTTTGTCTCACTTTTAGTCACTAGCGGTTTAGCATTACTGTTAATGAAGCGTCCGCCCAATACTTTAAAATGGTTAGTTGCCAGTTTAATCATATTAGATATCGCTATTGTAGGTGCATACTTTGGTGTTGATAAAGTTAAAGAACGTTTAGAGGCAACTTCGTTTCAATCAGAAACACGCGATGATGTTGTAGCGGCATCAATACCTTACATTCAAGACTATTGGTTAACTGGCAGCGGCGCGGGTACCTTTGGTAGTACATTTCAAAGTTATCAACTATATAGTTTTGGTGGCTATTACGATCATGCTCACAATGAATATCTACAGTTTTTGGTGGAGTTTGGTATTGCACCCTCTGTATTAATGTTTGTTATGTTAGTACTATTTTTATTGTCGAGTTTGATGAATGTGAAAAAAGATAAGCGGTTTATCTATTTTACAGGTTGTATGGCCATCATAGCGCTAATGATGCATATAACTGTTGATTTTATGTTACAAGCAATGCCGATTTCTTTATTGCTTATAACCATTTTGTTTTTCATTAATAATACACAGAGGAGTTTCAATAGATGAAGTTTTTAGTAACAGGTGCAGCGGGGTTTATTGGTAATTTTGTCTCTGAACAACTGTGTGATTCAGGGCATGACGTAGTAGGTCTTGATAACCTAAACGATTATTACGACCCCAACCTTAAACTCGCTCGCTTAAAACGATTAGATAAATTCACTAACTTTACTTTTGTTAAGTTAGATCTAGCAGACAGAGAAGGTATTGCCGCACTTTTTGCAGATGAAAAATTTGATCGTGTTATCCATTTAGCTGCGCAAGCAGGCGTTCGTTACTCTATTGAAAACCCGCTAGCTTATATTGATTCTAACTTAGTCGGAATGGCAACTATCTTAGAAGGCTGTCGCCATAATAAAGTTGAGCATTTAGTATATGCGTCTTCTAGCTCTGTATATGGTATGAATGAAAAAATGCCATTTTCGACCGAAGATGCCGTAGATCACCCAGTATCGCTTTATGCGGCCACTAAAAAATCAAACGAATTAATGGCTCACAGTTATAGCCATTTATATGATTTACCTACCACAGGATTAAGATTTTTTACGGTATACGGGCCTTGGGGCAGACCTGATATGGCACCTTTCTTATTTACAGACGCAATCTTAAACGACCGTGAAATTAAAGTGTTTAATAACGGTAAAATGAAACGAGATTTTACTTATATCGACGATATTGTTGAAGGCATTATCCGTATTCAAGATGTAGTGCCATTCCGCAATGCCGGCAACCCAAATACATCACCAGCATCAAGCAAGGCTCCTTACAAAATATTTAATATTGGTAATAATAAACCTATTCCACTTATGAGTTTTATTGAAGCTATTGAAAAAGCCGCAGGAAAAGAAGCGAAAAAGAACTTTATGCCAATGCAACCGGGTGATGTGCCAGCAACATTTGCTGATATTGATAGTTTGCAAAAAGAAGTTGGTTTTAAACCTGAAACAAAAATTGAAGTTGGTATGCAGAAATTCGTCAATTGGTTTAAAAGATACTATCAGAAGTCGAAGGGAGTTAGTCATACTTAACAATCAAATAAATAATAATTTTAAAAGTATAAGAAAATCATGGCACAACAATTGTTAAAATCATTTAATTACATCAGAAGATATAATTAAATGATAATTTTAATAACTGGCGGCGATGGCTTTGTCGATAGTGCTGTAATTCGTCATATCATCAAAAGCACTACGGAATCGGTGATTAATGTAGTCTGTTTAACTTATGCAGGTAATACGGAATCTTTGTCTTTAATTGATAAAAGTGTACAACATCACTTTGTGCAGGTTGAAATCTGTGATGCTAAAGCAATGGAAGATACTTTTGTTAAGTTCCAACCGGATGCGTTAATGCACCTAGCGGCAAAATCGCACGTTGATAGGTCTACAGATGGACTTGCTGCTTTTATGCAAACTAATATTATGGGGATTTTCACCTCATTAGAGGCGCCTCGTAAACATTGGCTGAAATTTACTGGTGATAAAAAAACAACTTTTCACTTCCATCATATAAGTACTGATGAAGTATATGGTGATCTAGAAGGTACTGATAACCTTTTTACTGAAACAACCTTTTATGAACCTAGTTTGCTTTATTCTGCTTCTAAAGCAACAAGCGAACACTTAGTACGTTCATGGCAGAGAACCTATGGTTTACCTACCGTTGTTACTAGTTGTTCAAATAACTATGGACCTTACCACTTACCTGAAAAATTGATCCCGCATGTTATCTTAAATACTTTAGATGCGAAGCCTTTACCAATATACGGTGATGGTAATCAGATCCGCGATTGGTTATATTTAGAAGATCATACTCGTGTACTTTGTTAAAGATCTTCTTGGTCATGATGTACGTTATGCTATTGACGCTGAAAAACCGATAGAGTGTTTGCCTGGGGCCCGAAGAAATTTTTGATACGGGGAATCGTAAAACTGTTGTGCGCGAGTGTTAAGTGGCGAATATCAATTTAAACGTATAGGAGGTAAATAGTCATGGCCGATTCTACAAGTTAAATCAACCGCAGAAACAGTTACTGGGGGAAGACAGTTCACTGGCGTAAGCTACATTGTACAATGATGAATAAATTGATATAACAGAAAGGAACCGCTCATAGTTCGTTAAACATGTTAACAATATTGCACGTACAAACTCAATTCAAAATGGTGCGCTCATGAATTTTTACAGTAGGCTACTTTATAGTTTGGATATTGTTAAGCAATAATATATGAGCTTAATAATTGATGGTAAGGAAGTAAAGTGTGATAAATAAAAACATAGGGGGGTTATGTGCCTAGTAAATTAAATAAAGCAATTATCAAAAGTGTTTCAGGCCAATTATCAGTATACATAGTCCAATTTTTAGCGTTAATTATTTACGCCCGTTTGTTTTCACCAGAAGAATTCGGGATTATTGCATCAATTCAAGTGTTTGTTCTGTTTTTTCAAATGATTGCTAATGTTGGAATAGGGCCTGCGATTATTAATGAAGATGAATTTGAAAGTAAAAAACGAGATGGTATATTTACAGTAACAGCAATCATGGGCGGAATTCTTGCTGTATTATTTTTCTTCTTCTCATACTCGTTAAATAGTTTCTATGGTGAGTATGAATATCAGCAAATAGCTATTTTAGTATGCGTTGCTATATTATTTAACTCTCTGAGCATTGTACCGACAACAGCGTTAAATAAAGATACAAAATTTTTAAAACTAGCCTCAATCAATGCGTTGGCTGAGTGTATCGCGCTAGCCTTTGTCTATTCTTTATATTTACAAAATTTTGGTGTTTTAGCTTTAGCTATACGGCCTGCAATTCAAGCAATTGTTAAGTTTGTATTTATCTGGTGTGTATCTTCAAATACAGAGCTGGGTAGGGCTAATTTTGGCTCAGAACTATATCACATCAAGTCAATACTTGCTTTTTCCTTATATCAATTTGGCTTCAATGTCATTAATTTCTTCTCTAGAAATCTAGATAATATTCTAATAGCAAAATACTTTGGAATGAGCTTTGTTGGGGTATATGAAAAGTCATATCAGTTAATGCGATATCCACTAATGGTTACAACATTTGCAATGGCACCGGCAATACAGCCTGTCTTGACAAAAGTGCGTAACAATAAAGACAAAGTTATCAAAGAGCATAATAGTTTAACCTGTAAACTGTTAGCGATATCAATACCAATAAGTATTTTTATATATTTAAATGCTGAAAATATCGTTATAGGCCTTTTTGGTAAACAATGGGTAGGGGTTATACCATTAATAAAAATATTTTCACTAATGATTCCAATACAAGCAGTATCGTCATCATCAGGAGCTTTCTTCCAAGTTATGAATAAACCACACGTTTTATTTGTATCAGGTGCTATATCTGCTTTTGTTAATGTAACGGGAATTGTGATTGGTATCGTGCTTGGTGAGATGGAATATGTAGCTTTTGCGTTAGTAATAGGGTTTTCTATAAATTTCTTTCAAACATACTTTACTCTTTTTAAATATTGCTTTGGTACTAACCCTAAAGAATTTTATTTCGGATTGCTAAAAGTTGTGTGTGTAGTTCTATTGCCTTCTATTTTATATTGCGTGATAAATATTGGCTTTATTACACGTTATTCACTTTCTGTATGGCTAGATTTACTTGTTAATATTTTAGTTGGGTTTATGTCAATTTTCATATTCTACACGCCCTTAAAGAAAATACTACAAAATTCGTGACACCCTAGTGTATATATTACCTTAAATTAAATTTGCAAAGGAAAATTTATGTTTCAAACAGCCATGCTAGTGTTACTTTACAATAAAGAAATAGTTGACAGTGGGACTTTAAATTCTTTAATAAAGTTAAGCAAACAATGCCCTTCTATCAAGCTTGTTATATGGAATAATGGTCCTAAAAAATTAGCAAATAGAGATTGTCTGCAATTTGAAGCACTTGGTTATGATGTAGAAATAAAGGAAACATTACATAATGAGTCGTTAGCTGTTATATACAATAGATTTATAGCAATGAATCAAGCTGATAAATATATTATTCTAGATGATGATTCTGAGCTAAATGATGAATATCTATTAGCAGTATTAAAGTGTGGGGCTGCAGAGGTGGCTATGCCGAAAATTACTTCTGCTGGGATTGTCCGATCTCCAACCATCGACTACATACCTTATATCGAATACTCTACATTTAATTCTAAAAACTTGGTATTAGGAATTGGCAGTGGTTTAGTTATTGGTGAGCATATTACAAATACTCTAAAAGAAAATTACAGTGATATTTTTGATGAACGATTTTACTTATATGGTGTAGATTTTACTTTCTGTCGAAGATTGTTTGATTGTAAATTAACCGATAAAATAAAGGTTATACCTGGGTTTGAACACAGTCTATCTCGATTGGCAGAAGAAGATGTAAAAATAACTAGATTTAGACGTTTGGAACGAAGTTATGATTTAGGCTTAACGCTTAGGTACTATTTCCCATTACCAACGGCGGTATTTAAATTATTCAAGGTTTTTATCAAAATATATATTCTCAGGCGGATGGCGAAGGTTAATTTTGGAACTGTAATTAAAGCATTTTTGACGGGGATACATTACAGGAATAACTGAAAGAATAAGTCGCTTTTAACTTTTTAATGCTTTGCAGAATAAAAGTTTTTTATGTTAAATTGTGAAAGATTCTGTATTCTAAGCGAACTAGATAACAAATTATGCACTAATAGAATACAGTATATTATATAGAGCAATATAGTTGGTGTTACAACATGATTGCGAATTATATATAAATAATTCTTTTTCTACTTCAGCTAGTGACGGGCGGGGTTAGTAGCTTAATCTGTTGACTTCACTAGTAATTTGGGGAAAGTCGTAAATAGGACCGATAAGTTAGATCTGTAATTTGAAAGGGTTTGCTTAGTCCAACGTATTGTTAGCCATGCTCACAATCCTTCATCTTGTCACGGGGGTTACTCTTTACCAAAAGACACCAAGCAACTATTAGCCAACTATCAAAACGTTACCAATAACATGAAAAGGGCGATTATTGACTCTAACACCACCTGTAAAAACTTTGTTGCTGACGGCATTGTTAAGAAGAAACCGAAAGTGGTTGGTGTTTATAGCCTCATTATTAAAACAGGCTCAGAACATTTTAGACCCTCAGCCATACAAGGTATTATGAAGCGTATTAAAGTCAAAGGTATTGAAGTGGTTTTATTTGAGCCCTGAAATAAAATAAAATTAATTCTTCCATTTAAAAGACTTAAATGAATTCACAGTTACCTCAGATGTATTTGATTGTAGTGAACAGTAAATGTAGAAAATGTACTGGACAAGGTTTATACGCGTGACTTGTTTGGTAGTGATTAATAAATGCAAAAAATTAACTATATTGAATAGATTGATATGAAAGGGTGATAAAGTGAAGTTTTTAGTAACAGGTGCAGCAGGGTTTATTGGTAATTTCGTTTCTGAAAAACTATCTGATGCAGGATATGACGTAGTTGGCCTTGATAATTTAAACGATTATTACGACCCCAACCTAAAAATAGCACGCCTAAAACGACTAGATAAATTTACTAACTTTACTTTTGTGAAGTTAGATTTAGCTGATAGAGAAGGTATTGCCTCACTTTTTGAGAAAGAAAAATTCGATCGCGTTATCCACTTAGCAGCCCAAGCGGGTGTTCGTTACTCAATTGAAAACCCACTAGCTTATATTGACTCTAACTTAGTTGGTATGGCGACTATATTAGAAGGTTGTCGTCATAATAAGGTTGAACATTTAGTTTATGCATCATCAAGCTCTGTATATGGCATGAATGAAAAATTGCCATTTTCAACAGAAGATGCTGCTGATCATCCTGTATCACTTTATGCAGCTACTAAAAAATCAAATGAATTAATGGCACACAGCTATAGCTATTTATATGATTTACCAACTACAGGTTTACGCTTTTTTACGGTATATGGCCCATGGGGTCGTCCGGATATGGCACCATTTCTCTTTACTGATGCCATATTAAATGACCGTGAGATTAAGGTCTTTAATAACGGTAAAATGAAACGAGACTTTACCTATATTGACGACATTGTTGAAGGCATAATACGTATTCAAGATGTAGTGCCAGTACACAATGCCGACAACAAAAACACATCACCAGCATCAAGTAAGGCTCCTTACAAAATATTTAATATTGGTAATAATGAACCCATTCCATTATTGAACTTTATCGAGGCCATTGAAAAGGCGTCGGGCATCGAGGCGAAAAAGAACTTTATGCCGATGCAGCAAGGTGATGTACCCGCTACATTTGCTGATATTGACAGTTTAAAAGATGAAGTGGGCTTTAAACCAGATACCGGTATTGAATATGGTATGCAGCAATTTGTTGTTTGGTTTAAAAATTATTATAAATAGAATGCATGTAGTTCTGTATCATATCAGTAAGAATTTAACTATACATTAATTTGAGGGGGAAATTTTGAAAGGATTATTTGTCATTAATTCACTTGAGGGAGGTGGGGCTGAAAAAGTGTTTGTTACTTTAATGTCATTAATAAAAAGCGACAAAGCTAAAAGTTATGAGTTTGATGTGGTGATATTAGATAATTTTGAAGAGGCATATGAGCTACCTACTAATATTAATGTTCATCGCTTGGGTAATTCTTATGGCAAAACTGGTCAACTTGTTAAGTTCTTAATTCTAGTATGGAAACTAAAGCCTGAATTTATATTCAGCTTTTTATTTCGGTCAAATCATTTTAATGCCATTGCTAGTATTTTATTTAAATATAAGTGTATTTTAAGTGAGAGAAGCAATACTAATGGACGAATTCAAGGACGATTTCAAAAAATAAAGAAAAAAATAGTCAAAGTAATATTTAGCAAAGCAGATGCTATAGTCGTTGTTTCTAACGGGGTTGGTAATTGCCTTATAAACGACTATCAAATCGAGCCTAAAAAAATTAAATACCTTAATAACCCATATAATATCGATGAACTAATTACCCGCTCAAATGAGCCTAGTCGTGTAAGTAACAGTAATCGATATATAATTGCAATTGGTAGGTTAGTTAAAACCAAGGGTTTTGCTGATTTAATTATGGCATTCTCTAAATCAAAAGTGACATATGATCTTAAGATCCTTGGTCAAGGGCCTGAATTAGAGTCTTTAAAGGACATGGCTATTAAGTATGGTGTTATGGAGAGAGTTGAGTTTTGTGGGTTCCAGGAGAATCCTGGTACGTTTATCAAAAATGCAGAGTTTTTTGTTTTATCATCTTACTTGGAAGGGTTTCCAAATGCTGTTGTTGAATCTATGGCTCTTTCAAAGCCAATATTAGCTTCAAATTGTACTGATGGACCAAAAGAAATCTTGGGACTCGATAGAGATATTCCGAAAAGTAAAGTGATACATGCTAAGTATGGATTAATATATAGTCCTGGTGATTTAGATGGATTGACTGCTGGATTAGACCAATACTTCGAGTCAGAAAAATTGGTTCATTATTATTCTAATATGAGTTTATTACGTGCAAAAGACTTTAGTCGAGAAATATTTTATTCTAAATTTACTGAAATATTAAAAGAAGTAAATGAGAATCGGTAATGTTACTTTTCTGTAAATTGTTGTTATTTCTTTTTATAGCTATTTACGCCTATAAATGGATGGCTGTTAATAAGTGTTCTCAAGTCCTAAAGTTTATATTTTGGTTAATATTTATAAGACTGGTTTTCGGGGCTTTTCATCAATTTACATACCCTAAAGTGATTGGGCCATTTTCTATAATTTCTCTGTACTCAATATTGATGGTATTGATCTCAGCATTAGTTATGTATTTGAAGAAGATACCTTTTATTTTCACTAGGTATTTAATTTGCGTAAAGTTGATTATTGTGTTGATGGTGGTAAGTTCGATAATTAACCACAATCAAGCCTTGGCTGTAGCTTCAATTTTTAAATGGATATTCTTAATTCAATTAGCTGCTTTAATTTTAAAAGCGACAGATTATGATGGTTTTTATAAAGTTGTAAAAGTATTCTCAATCGCTTATACATATACCATCATACTCGTTTTCTTATCCTTCATTCTGCGTGTTTACAAAGCTACAGAAGGAGATGGTTCAGTAAGTTATGTAGGCGGTTATTTTCATGAGGCTGTTGCTTCGGTAATCATAATAGGTGGAATGGCTGTATATTCGCTATTAGAAAGCGAAAAGAAAAGCAATAGTAATAAGTTTAAAATTTTTGCTGTTTTTTCACTACTTTTAATTTTAATTAATTACAGAACTACTGTTTTAGCTTCATTATTACTGAGTGCATCACTACTTTATATTATTTTTTTAAATACAAACTTCGTAACTAAGCACGTTACAATTTTTACAGGGGTTATTTTATGTTTGATAATTAGTTTAGCTGGGCCATCAAATACCTTAGAAAGGTTCCAGGAAATACCTCAAGCAATAGGGCAATCAGCAAATTTATTTGATTACCCAGAGAATTATACGAAAGATGAAAAGAGGCTTTTTTCAGGAAGAATTTATATGTGGAGTAATTATATTGCAGAGTACCTATCTGGAACAAATATACAACTTATATTAGGGAGAGGAATGGATTCCTGGAAAGCTTCCTTTGAAAAGTATGCCCACAACACATTCGTTTCATTTTTATATGAGTTAGGTATTTTGGGTTTAACTTTGTTTAGTATATTAATTTTGGGATTATATCGAAGAATAATGACGGTTAAATCTAGCGGAGTTCGATATTCGCTAATAGGCATATTTAGTTCATTTTTGGTTCTAAACTTAGGCACGATGCCTTTATGGCAGATTGAAGGAATTATACTTCTCGCCGTGATATTAGGAACTACTGAGCATCATCTTCATAGAGGGAATTATATTGTCAAATAAAAAAAGATTTTTTGAATATATTACCGCAGACGTCGAAGCAAGAGGGCAAACATTAAGTTTGTATTATTTCTTCACAGATTCCATAACTCGTTTTCATTGGTATTTAAGGGCGTTAGAGTTCATGCAAGGTAAAGCTCTTTTCTTTCCTATTTATTTTATACTTAAGTTTTTATTTCTAAGGTTATCTCAGCGATTAAGTTTTTCGATTCCAATAAATACTATAGGCAAAGGAGTTTACCTACCGCATTACGGCACGATTGTTATTAACTCTAAAGCTCGAGTTGGAAATTATAGTGTAATAAATGTTGGGGTCGTGATTGGGAGGCACCCTCAATCTAAGTTACAAGTGCCTGAAGTAGGAGAATCTGTATATATAGCACCTGGTGTGAAGATGTTTGGTAAGGTTATCATTGGTAGTCATTGCATTATAGGAGCAAACAGCGTTGTAACAAAATCAATGCCCATAAACCAGGTTGTTGTTGGTGTTCCTGCAGTTGCTGTGAAAACAGTGACTGATGAAATGATTGTAAATTATGGATTAAAAGTTAAGGACTAATATGGCTGTATGTGATGTGTCATTTATAGGTGGGCGTGGAATTTTTGCCAACTATGGAGGTGTTGAGAATGCGACAAGAGAAATTGTTCTTGAAATGAGTAAACAGACAAAAATAAATATTAATGTCTATGGGGTAAAGGGCACTTCAGATAATACTTTTAAATTACCTAAAAATGTTAGAACAACTAATATACTAAATATTTTTTATAAAGTGTTTGGTCAACATGGATTTATTTTACTTTGTGTATTACATGCAATACTTATTCGCAGACCTAAGGTTGTTGTATTATTCGCATCTGGTCCATGTGTTTTTACCCCTCTTATACGTGTTGCCGGTATAAAAGTAATTACCAGTTTGCGTGCTATTGATAGCGCTCGTGATAAATGGGGGATGGTTAGTAGAAACATTTTAAAACTTGGAGAGTATTGTTCATGGCGATTTTCTAATGAATTTACTGCAAATAGTAAAGAAATGGTTACGATATACAAAAAATTTAGGCCTGATGCTCACTTTGTTCCAAATGGTTCCAAAAAATCTACTAGTGCTAATGAAGATATATTGGTGGAAAACGATATCAGAAAAAATGGGTATTTTTTATTTGCTGCTAGGTTAGACCCTGTTAAAAGGTTACATTTACTTTTAGAAGCTCATTCAAATCTCTCCGATTCCGAGAGAATTCCTTTAGTTATTGCTGGTGGGAATGTTAAAGATCCGGAGTATGAACGCCAACTTAAGGAATATCAATGTGAGTCAGTTATATTTTTAGGCCACATCACTAGCGAACATTTAGATCCTTTAATGCAAAATTGTAGAGCATTTATATTACCTTCTGTTCTTGAGGGAATGTCAAATAGTATCCTTTCTGCGATGGCAAATAATAAAGCAACTCTTGTTGCTGATATACCAGAGAACAGAGATGTAGTTCTACTGGATGATGCTTTGTTTAAAAGAGATGATCTAGATGATTTATCTAAAAAGTTGAAAATACTAGCAATAGATAAAGCGTTCTGTGAAAAATTAGGGAATAAATTAGGCTGCATTGCAGAAGAAAATTATTCTTGGGTTACTACGTCTAACCTATTTTGGGTATTAATAAATAAGCACTTGTAAACAGAAATCTGCTCGTATTTATTTGGTGAAATAAATGAAACATGATTTGTATACAGTTAAGGTTTTAATATTTCTTATTTCTATTAGTAGCTTTATATTTAGTTGTAGTACAACTGATAATTTAAATACTACATATAGGGTTTATCCAAACAATACACCTTTAACTGGTAACTCTCTTAGTTGGTCTGAGTTTATAATTTTGGCGGAAAAAGGAAAGTTGTCGGGTAAATATCTCCTTACTAAAGGTAATTATACCGTTGATAAGCCAATAAATATAAGGGGGAAAACTAAGGTTGAAATTAATGGTGAGGATGGATTGATTCTTACTGGGAGTTTTGATTTTAGTAAACCAAATAAAGTGCTTAAAACTTTTGTTCTACATAGAGGGAATATCAAATTACAAAATTTAAACTTTTCAAATGTTGGTTCATGTATTTCAGTTGCCAAAAATAGCAATGTCAATCATGTCATTATTTATAATTTGAAAGCCCAAAATGTTCACAGTTGTATTGTAGTTGATCGTAATCTCAACTCTTTTGCTTATGATTGGGATATACGAAAAGTTAAGGTTGTCGGTTATTATCGAGTTGCAATTCGTATTAGTGGTAAAAATACTCACAATTTCATGTTATCTGACTTACATATTAATGGGGATCATGATTTTGCTAATAATCACTGCTTTAAGGGGGGGATTCAAATCTATAATAGCGCTTATAATATAAAAGTTAGCCATGCACATATTGAAAATAATATTGGTAATTGTGAAAAGTCATATCAACAAGGTGATGGAATTGAAGCAGATAACAAAGGTGGAACTCCAAAAAACTTAACATTTGAAAACGTAACGGTACAAAATAGCAGAGATGGAAATTTTGACTTAAAAGCCGAACATGTGATTTTGAAAAATATTGTGTCTATTGGGGGAGAAGCAACACGTTATGCTTTTAAATTATGGACTTATAATGATTATAGTTGCTTCAATTGTGAACTTGTAGGTAGGTTTGATTATTACGTGACTCTTGTGTCAGCAGGCTTCCAAGTTCAAAAACTAAAAATTGAAAAGAGTCAGTTTCAATCCTCATTTATAAAGTGTCAAACTACATTGGATAGAGAACCGCCTAAACTAGATTTAGTAGACAATCCGCTTTCTAAATTAATTACTGGGAAGGATAAATGTATAAATGAAATATTATAATATTTTAATCTTTAAAGAGAAAAGCCATGATGGATACTAATACCCAACCAGTAAGTGTAGTTATTACTGCATATAATCGACCTGACCATCTACTTGAAAGTTTAAATAGTGTTATCAATCAATCAATAGAAATCTTTGAAATCATAGTCGTTGATGATTGTAGTCCAACACCATTAAAAAAAATTATAGATGAATTTCCTAATAGTAATATTCGTTATCTTAAGTCTGAAGAAAATCTAGGTGCGAACCATTCCCGTAATGTTGGAATTAATCATGCAAATGGAGAGTGGATTGCTTTTTTAGACGATGATGATGTATGGCTTCCCAATAAAATTGAGCTACAGCTGTTAAGTCTTAACTCTGTGCAAGATGCCATTGGTGCAACGTGCTCTTATAAGTTCCTTAATGATGGTCGTGATAGAGACTCTATGCCAAATGGTACTGTCGTTGAGCTAGAGAAATTAAAGGTTACTAATTCTTATTGCGGTACAAGTGGGTTTATTGTTAAACGGGAAGTTTTGTTAAAGACATTATTTGATGAGGAGTTACCGTGTGGTCAAGATTGGGATATGCTAATAAGGTTATGTTTGATAGGTAAAGTTCTTTTTGATGCAACTCCGCTATTTCTATATCGAATAGGCAGTCATGAGGGGATCACAACCAAAGCCAAAAGATTAAAAGTAGAGGATGTATATCCGAGACTTAAATCCGCATATAAACACAGAAAATGGATGGGAGAGAAGGCTTTTAAGCAGAGGGTATCAGCTCAAATCTTATCTTTTATTTTTCAGAAAAAGAATAAAATAAAGTGGGTATTAACGTCCATTTCTATAGCTGGGGTTAACTCAACTCTTATTGTATTAGTCAATAAAATAAAGAATAAAATAATGTAAATACAAACTATACAGCGATAAATAGTTTTACTTTAAATAGCAGTATGGTGCTATTCAAAATAGTTAGCATTGTTCATCCTAACTTTATTAGGTGACTTAAAATTGCAAAAATTCATACATTCGCTAGCTGAACATGGATAAACTATATATCATGATAATATAACGATGGATATCAAAAGTAACTTTATGGCAAACGGGTTCGTAAAAAACAATATTAATCAATTTTCGGTAATATATCGTTTTGTCGATTTTTTATTAATTCAATTCTTTTTAGTTTTGTGCGCAATAACATATAGCGTTGTTTTAAATAATGATTATTTTGTTTTAAGTTTAATTGGGTCGACTTTCTTCTTTTTAGCTGCTGAAAGCTTGCGATTATACCGCTCTTGGCGCAGTGGCTTTGCTTCTCGTTTAGCTTTATATACCTTAATTAGTTGGTTTGTTGCCTGCTTTTGCGTATCAATGTTCATCTTTTTTAGTAAATCAGGTGAAGATCTTTCTCGTATTGTTATTGGCTCTTGGTTTGTATTATCGTCATTGGCTTTAGTTGGGTGGCGCATGGTCTTCAGAGCTATACTGTTTAACCTAAGAAAAAATGGTAAAAATACAAAAACAGTCGCAATTTTAGGTGTGACAAGTGCAGGAACAAATTTAGCCGAGCAAATTTTTGAGCACCCTGAAACCGGGTTTAGGTTAGTTGGTTTTTTTGATGATAGACAAAATGCCAGACTGCCTGCTACTTATTTAGAATTTTTAAAAGGCAGTGTAGAAGAGGGGGTTCAACGCGCTAAAAATGGCGAATTTGATGCCGTATATATTGCCTTGCCTTTAGCGGCACAAAAACGGATTGCTGAAATTTTACGTCTGTTAGGCGATACTACTGTTGATGTGCATGTGGTGCCTGATTTTTTCATGTTTAATTTAATTAATTCAAGTTTATCTCATGTTGGCGAGATGCAAACATTGAGTGTTTATGAATCCCCCTTAAGCGGCCCCGCTTATGCTCTAAAACGTATTGAAGATGTGATTGGTTCCCTTCTTATTTTATCTTTGATTGCCATCCCTATGATGATAATTGCTATTTTAATTAAACTTGATTCTAAAGGTCCTATTTTGTTTAAACAAAAACGATATGGAATTGATGGTCGTGAAATTAAAGTTTATAAATTTAGATCAATGAAAGTGATGGATAATGGCGCGGTTGTTAAACAAGCAATTAAAGATGATCCTAGAATAACTAAGTTAGGTGCATTTTTAAGAAGGTCATCGCTCGATGAATTACCGCAGTTTGTTAATGTATTACAAGGTAAAATGTCGATTGTTGGCCCGCGCCCACATGCTGTCGCGCACAATGAAGAATATCGAAAGTTAGTTGATTTTTATATGTTACGCCATAAAGTTAAGCCGGGCATTACAGGCTGGGCACAAATCAATGGCTGGCGCGGTGAAACGGACACGTTAGATAAAATGGAAAAACGCATCGAGTTTGATTTAGAATATATTCGCCGTTGGTCAATATTTTTTGATATAAAGATTATCTTTTTAACCGTTTTTAAAGGTTTTGTAGGTAAGAATGTATATTAGTGTTTTTTTTTTGTTAAATATCTGTTTTGTTTGAAGTTTACAAGACATAATCATTTTTTTTTAATAGATTTTTACCTTAAATATAAAGATAATAACTTTGTGACCGTTTTTATTATTTTTAGTTTAAATAATAAAACATCAACTTAATGGATTATTGGACACAATATTATGCATTTATTTTCTTGCTCAACAAAAATTAAACTCATTACCCTTTCAAGCTGTTTAATTTGCCATAGTGTTATGGCGGATAGCTTTGAACCTGCGGATGTTGAATTAACCGATTCAATAAAATTAACACCGACTGTTACTTTGGGGCTGCACCAAAACGATAATATATATAATGAATCGGCAGACAAAACTTCATCTTCTATTTTTACTTTAAATCCTAATTTTTTACTGGGGGCTGAAGATGGCGTTAATAATTTTAGCCTTAGTTATTCAGCCACTTCTGGCATAGTTGAAAAGAATTCAGACGATAATTATCTCGATCATACTTTGCTAGGCTCAATGCATTATGAGCCGAATGCTAAAAATCGATTAGATGTTAATTTGAGTTTTAATAAATTACATGAAGATCGCGGTACTGATTTAACTGAACAAAACCCGAATGCTGTTTTAACACCAATAGAATACAACCAATCTTTAGCCAGCTTTTCTTACCAATATGGGGCTTTATCTTCTCAAGCTCGAATAGGTACTGAGTTTGCCGTCAAATCAAAAAAGTATACTAACTATTTAGATTTATCAGAGTCACGAAATAATAACACTAATAAAATAGGTTTGAATTTTGAATATGATTTGGGTGATGTGACGTCTTTGACTTTTGATGCGAACACAACTGATATTGAATACCCAGTTTTAGGCAGTAGTGGCATTAGTCGTGACAGTAAAGATAACCGTTTTTTGGTTGGTTTAAAATGGGAAGGTCTAGCCAAAACAACGGGTAAAGCTAAGATTGGTTATCAAAGTAAAAGCTTTGATAATTCAGAGCGTGCTGATTTTAGCGGAACAGCTATTGATGTTGGGTTTGCTTGGCAACCTTTAAGTTATTCTACTGTTAATTTTATGCTTGGACGATCTTCAAAAGATCCAACTACCGATGGCGATTATATTAAAGAATCTTCACTGTTTTTAGGTTGGAATCATGCTTGGTCAGAAAAAATAGTTATGGATTTAAGTGTGTTTTTAACAGATGAAGAATATGTTGGAAATACTGATCGTCAGGATGATATGGCTTGGTTTTCTTCTAGTTTATCATATAGCTTAACGCGTTGGTTTAATGTTAGCCTTGGTTATGAGTATATGGATAAAAATTCGACTGCCGACAATATCTCGTTTGATAAAAACGCAGTTAAATTAATGTTTTCGGTTGGTTTATGAGTAAATTCATTTTTGGTGTACTTAGCTTAGTGTCATTTATTGTATTATCTAATGATGCTATTAATACGGATTATACGCTTGGTATTGGTGATACTATACAAGTCGTGGTTTATGACGAACCTGATTTAACTGTAGCATTGACTATTGCAGATGATGGTGAAATCAATTTCCCATTTTTGGGGGATGTGCAGGTAAATGGTAAAACGACAAGGCAAGTGCAAAGCATTATCACTAATGGATTAAAAGGTGATTATTTAATAAAGCCATCTGTTCAGGTATCAATTGTTGAATATCGTCCATTTTATATTCATGGTGAAGTTAAAAAACCTGGCGCATACGCATTTCAACCGGGACTAAATATTGATCAAGCTGTTGCTTTAGCTGGTGGATTTACTGAGCGTGCATCGGAAGATAAAATATTTATCAAAAAAGACAATGGTGGTGAAACCGTTACTCGTAAAGTGACTTTGACACAATCACTATCTCCTGGTGATACGATAACGATAAAGCAAAGCTTTTTCTAAATTTTCAGTTTTATACAATAAACCTATTCAATTAAGAAGTTAACAATGCAGTTAGAAAATAATTTAAATAAAAACGAAGAGGTTATTGATTTACTTGCTTATTGGAAAGTAATTTTAAAATATAAATTTAAAATTATCGGCTTTGCTTTTTTCACGACTTTACTTGTGGCTGTATTGGTTGCTGGCATGAAGCCTGTTTATCGAGCCACCGCTTCAATATTAATAAAAGCAGAGCAAGATAAAGCGGTATCGATTGATGACGTTTACACATTAGATACCAGCAGAAAAGAATATTTTCTCACTCAATATGAAATATTAAAATCTCGTTCAGTTGCTGAAGATTCTGTTGATAGAGTTAATTTATCGCAACAAGCGGAATATCAAGCTCAACCTAAAAATAAATTGCTGGATGTAAAGTCGTTAATTAGAAGCTTTTTGCCTAAACCGGAAAAAGTTAAAATTAATGATGATGCCAATGAACGCGCGATAAAAGTCCAATTAGTCTCTGCATTTCAAAAGAATCTAACTATATCTCCCGTTAGAAAAACGCAATTAGTAAACATCAGTTTTGATGCTCAAGATCCCGTGTTGGCGGCTAGCGTTGCAAATATAGTGGGCGATGTTTACATTGAGCAACAGCTCGACGCTAAATTATCGGTTACAAAAAAGGCTGTTGGTTGGTTAGGTAACAGACTTGAGCAATTACGAGATAAACTTGATCTGTCTGAATCTAAATTACAAGCTTTTAGAAAAAAAGAAAACCTAATAGATATTGAGGGTGTAGGTAGTATTGTTGCTGATGAAGTTGAAGATTTACTGCAAAATTATCGGGATGCACGTAAACGCCGAGTTCAAACTGAAAGTATCTATTTGCTGGTTAACAACAATAACACCGAATTAAATATCGATGATTTGTCGAGTTTAACTGAAATTAGTAGCCATCCTGTTATTCGTGAAATTAAAAGAGCTGAAATCGAAGCGGAAAAAAAAGCATCTGAGTTAGCGCAACGTTATGGCCCTAAGCATCCTAAAATGATTTCAGCAACGGCAGAATTAGCAACTGTTAGATTGAATTTGAAAAATCAAATTTTGAAATTAGTTAATGGTATTAAAAATGAACTTGAAGCTGCTAAAGAAAGTGAAAGAAGGTTAGAAGAACAACTTGATGTTGCGAAAAGTCAATATCAAATTGTTAGCGGTAAAGAAGCCGAATATTTAAAATTAAAACGTGAAGTTGAAAGTAACCGTAATTTATATAATACTTTTTTATCACGGTTTAAAGAAACGGATATAGCCACTGATTTTGACGGTCAGCAAGCCCGTATTATTGACCGTGCAGAGGTTCCTACTAATCCGATTAAACCTAAAAAATCACTAATTGTCGCTCTTGCTTTTGTTGCTAGTTTAGGACTCGCTATTGTTATGGTGTTGGTGTTAGAAGCTTTGAATGATAGTTTTAGAACCGCTGCTGAAATCGAAAATAAATTAGGTCAACGTTTTTTAGGTTTATTACCTTTATTACCCCATAAGAAAAATGAAACGTTAAAACCTCATGTTTATTATGATGACGAGCATAAGCAATTTGCTGAATCAGTTAGAACGCTTAGAACCGGCTTTGTTTTATCGCACCTTGATTCTGAACATAAAATCGTTGCGGTAACATCTTCTGTGCCAGGTGAGGGTAAAACGACAACGGCGACTAATTTAGCTTTTGCTATGTCGCAAATGGAAAATACCTTATTAATTGAAGCGGATATGCGTAAGCCGAGTTTTAATCGTTTGTTTTCGCTGCCGCCTTACCAAGCTGGGTTGTCTAATATTATATCGGGTAGTGAGCCGCTAGATAAGTGTATTTTGAAAGATGCTAAGTCGGGGTTAAACTTTTTACCTGCTGGGCACATTCCGCCTAATCCTTTAGAGTTATTATCTTCTGATAAATTCGCAGCTTTGTTGGAACAACTTAAAAATCAATATGACCGTATTATAATTGATACAGCACCAACACAAGCCGTAAGTGATGCACTTGTTGTGTCTAAATTATCAGATTCTATGCTTTATGTAATAAAAGCAGATAGCACTAAACAAGCTTTAGCTAAGCAAGGTATCGGCCGGTTATTAGAGGTTGAAGCTAAAATAGATGGAATTGTTTTAAATCAAGTGAATATCAAAAAAGGCCAAGATTACGGTTACCAAGGTTATTACGATTATTACGGTTATAGCGAAGAGCCAACTCAAAAAAAGGCCTAATATAATTTATGATCGATCTTCATTCTCATATATTACCGAGTATTGATGATGGTGCCCGAAATATAGATGATGCTTTGGCGATGCTTTATGAATCTGAATCACAAGGTGTGACTCATGTTTTGGCAACACCACATATTAATATTGGTACTTTTGATAATGATCTGCGCATTATTCAAACGGCTTTTGAGCAAGTACAACAAGCAATTGATTTAGAAAAATTACAGATCAAATTAGCCTATGCTGCTGAAGTTAGAATTTGCCCTGAAATTTTACAATTAGCTGTTTCTGAACAGCTTCCTTTTGTGGGTAAATATCAGGGCAAAAATGTATTATTACTCGAATTTCCCCACAGCCATGTTCCACCAGGTAGTGAAAAATTAGTTGACTGGTTAATGGCTCGTAATATTCTACCTTTGATCGCCCACCCTGAGCGTAACCGCGATGCTTGGAGCTTGCCTGAAATTATGTCGCCTTTTATTAGACGAAATTGCTTATTTCAAATTACAGCCGGTTCTTTACTGGGTGACTTTGGTGAGCGTGCGTCTAACCTTGCTTGGCGTTATTTAGAATCTAATTCGACAGTTGTTGTTGCTTCTGATATGCATAATTTATCTAAACGAGCTCCTAAAATGCGTCAAGCTTTTGAATTAGTGCATGCCGAATTAGGTGATGAAAAAGCAAATTATATGTTTAATGATTTACCACTTGAAATCTTAATGTCTAATGTCTGTTTTAAAAAGAGTAGTTTTGCATGAAACTATTTTTCGAAAAATATATCGTCAAAAGTTTAATCTTATTTTTTGCTTTAATTGTGCTTGTTTTGGCTTTTAAGTATGGTGTTGCTAACCTTTATTATTTAAAAGTAGATGCATATTTAGAACGTTGGCAAACCGCTAATCAAGTTTATAGTGATGAGCTAGAAGATGCGCAATCTGCTGTTGATTCAATGCTTGTTTGGCATGGGCATAATCCGCAATATTTAGACGCTGCAGCCAAGATATTCGAATGGCATGCTTTTCATCATTATGGCGATAAAACACAATATAGCGCTTCGTTAGATAAAGCGATGGAATTATATTTAAGATCAAGTGATTCTCGACCCATGTGGCCTAATACTTGGATTGCCATGGCAATGGTCAAGGTCAATTTAGAAGAGTTTGATGACACTTTTTTTCATTATATAAATCGTTCAGAGAGTACTGGCCCTTATAATCCTGATGTCAATTATAACATTGCCAAAACGCAATTATTATATTGGTCTATTTTACCTAAAAAATTTAGAAATACGGGGTTAGAACATATCAAACGAACGCTTAACAATAACCAAATTAGATTTAAACTACTCAGTTATTCACGCACAATTGGTAAGCAAAAAATTGTGTGTGCCATTGCTAAATTAAATAAAATAAACTCAATTGCACATAATAGTAGCTGCAAACAATATTTATCATCAAATAATGCTAAGTAATTATAAGGATTTATAACCGATATTCGGTAGCATTTTTATGAATGATTATTTGATAGATGTTGCCCATGTGATTTTCTGGCTATAAACTCTATGCCTCTAATTGCTCATTTATATTTATATTTATGCTTATGCTTATGCTTTAAGATAATTACGTTTTACTTTATTATATGCACAATTTTTTTGACTTAACTAAATAGGGATCGTTGTGATTTTACCTGTAATTATGGCTGGCGGGTCTGGTACTCGTTTATGGCCTTTATCTCGCTCTAAGTATCCTAAGCAATTTATTCCACTAACGTCTGAAAATAGTATGTTGCAAGAAACTATTTTAAGATTAAGCTCACTTAAAACGTCGGCTCCAACACTTATTTGTAATGAAGACCATCGTTTTATTGCAGCTGAGCAAATTCGTAAATTAGGCATTAACGATGCAAGTTTAATATTAGAGCCAGTAGGTCGTAATACCGCTCCTGCTATTGCACTTGCCGCTATTCGCGCACTAAAAGCTAATCAAGACCCGATATTATTAGTTTTAGCTGCTGATCATGAAATCAAACAAGCTGACGTTTTCTGCCAAGTTGTACAAAATGCCATACCGCTTGCCAATGAAGGTAAGTTAGTGACATTTGGTATTGTACCAACTCATGCTGAAACGGGTTATGGTTATATTTGTCGTGGTGACGAAATAGGCGCAGAGCAATTTAAAGTTCAAAAATTTGTTGAAAAACCAGATGCGACGACAGCACAAGAGTATTTAGATTCAGGTTTATATTATTGGAATAGTGGGATGTTTATGTTTAAAGCAAGCCGTTACATAGATGAACTTAAATTACATAGACCTGATATTTATGCTGCTTGTGAATTGGCTATGGGCGAAGAACACCCTGATTTAGATTTTGTTCGTGTCAATGAAGATGCTTTTAAAGCTTGTCCTGATGATTCTATTGACTATGCGGTAATGGAAAAAACTCAAGATGCCGTTGTTATTCCACTTGATGCAGGGTGGAGTGATGTGGGTGGTTTTGCTGCGTTGCATGATGTAAAAGAACAAGATGCTGATGGGAATGCTTTTATTGGCGATGTTAAATCTGTTGATACTAAAAACACCTTGGTTGTGGCTGGTGAAAAATTAGTTACCACGGTTGGTGTTGAAGATTTGGTCATTGTTAATACAAAAGATGCGGTGCTTGTATCACATAAAGATGAGTGTCAAAAAGTTAAACAAATAGTTGCTCAACTTAAAGCAGATGAACGTAGCGAATTTGAATTCCATCGTGAAGTGTTTAGGCCTTGGGGTAGTTATGATTCACTTGATAATGGCGAGCGTTATCAAGTTAAACGTATTACCGTAAAACCAGGTGCTAAGTTATCAGTTCAAATGCATCATCATCGTGCTGAACATTGGATTGTTGTTTCAGGTACCGCCATGGTAACAAATGGCGATAAAGATATCCTTTTGACTGAAAATCAATCTACTTATATTCCAGTTGGGGTTATTCATGCTTTAGAAAACCCGGGTAAAGTGCCATTAGAACTTATCGAAGTTCAATCAGGCTCATACTTAGGTGAAGATGACATTGTTAGATTTGAAGATCGCTACGGTCGAGTTAAGTAAAGTTTAATTTACTTCTAAAAAGGGGAATTTATTTCCCCTTTTTTGTTTTTATATTTTTATATTTTTATATTTTTATACCAATCCGTAATAATAAGTGCCCACTCAGCGAGCGTTTAAATGCGCTTAATCAAGGCGCAGGAATGAAAGAATAGTGGTGCTCTTTTGAATTCGAGCAACACAGAGTAAGCGCATTTAAAACTCGCCTGAAAGGAATGCCCCAGCGGCTTTTGACCTGCGTTATCGGTATTTGAAAGGGAACAACCATTCCTACACACCGATGCCTTGTTCAAAAACCGCTGGATTCATTCTGAGAGATCACTTATTAATATTGATTGGTATTACACATACGCAATTTAATTGGATATATATAATGTTAAGAACGGTAGATGTTCTAAATAATTCAGGTGTAGCCTTTGGTACCAGCGGTGCCCGTGGTTTGGTTACACAATTTACACCTGACGTTTGTGCAGCGTTTGCATTTAATTTTATTGAGGCGACTAAAGCCAATTACGATTTTGATACTTTAATTATTGGCATTGATAATCGACCTAGTAGCTATGACATGGCCAAAGCTTGTGCGTATGCAGCACAACACAGTGGTTTAAAAGTTGTCTATTATGGCGTATTGCCAACACCGGCTTTGGCTTATGTTGCACTTGAAGATAATGTACCGGCGATTATGGTTACCGGCAGCCACATTCCTTTTGATCGTAATGGTTTGAAGTTTTATCGTCCTGATGGCGAAATTTCAAAAGCAGATGAACAGCTCATAATTGGAACTGATATTGAATTTTCTTCAAGTGAAAATTTAGCCGAATTAGAGGTTAACCCGAGAGGATGTGAACGCTATATTGAACGTTTTACTTCGCTTTATGATTCACCCTGGTTAGCGGGTAAGCGCATTGGTATTTATGAACACTCAAGTGCGGGTCGTGAGTTGTATGCAAAATTATTTACAGATTTAGGTGCTGAAGTTGTTAGTTTAGAACGCAGCGATGAATTTGTGCCTATTGATACCGAAGCCGTATCTGAAGCCGATAAAGCCAAAGCCCGCAATTGGAGCAAAGAGTATAATTTTGACGCTATTTTTTCTACCGATGGTGATGGTGATCGACCGTTGATTTCAGATGAAAAAGGTGAGTGGTTACGAGGTGATATCTTAGGTTTGATCTGTGCAAAACAACTACAAATTGAAGCCCTTGCTATTCCGGTTAGTTGTAATACAGCGGTAGAAGTTTCTAATGCTTTTTCTTTTGTTGAAAGAACTAAAATCGGCTCGCCTTATGTTATCGCCGCTTTTGAGCCGTTAAATAAACAATATGCTTCTATTGCTGGCTTTGAAGCCAATGGCGGCTTTTTATTAGGCAGTGATGTTAAAGTAAATGATAAGCCATTAAGTGCGTTACCTACACGTGATGCATTATTACCGGCATTAATGTTATTAGATGCCGCGATGAATAGTTCTATCTCTGCAATCGTGAATGCGTTACCGTCACGTTATACCTACAGTGATAGAGTACAAAATTTTGCAACGGCAACCAGTAAAAAAATTATCGCTAAGGCAAGTGAAGCGCCATTAACATTGTTAAATGATCTTGGCTTTACAAATGTAGAAATCAGCTCAACGGATACAACCGATGGGTTGAGAATAACATTAAGTGATGGCTTGATAGTTCATTTAAGACCTTCTGGTAATGCGCCTGAACTAAGGTGCTATGCTGAATCAGACCAATTATCGACAGCTAAAGATGCTGTGACACAAGCATTGGAAAACATAACAAACATTAAAGTTGATTAACTTTGGCTCCAAGGTCGTGATAATTTGAAGCTATGATCCATTTTTGCATTGAGTCAGCTCGAATGATCACGCTCTATGGGTCTCGACCTGATCACATTTAAAGTGCTAATACATAGCCATGTTAAAGAATAAGCAGTTTATAAACTGCTTATTCTTGGTTATTTATAAAGTCTTGTTTTGGTAAATAAGTTTTGTTGGTTAATATGTTTGGCTCGCTAAAATCTGTTTGTTGCTTTCAGCATTTATATCTAACCATAATTCTTTACGATTAAGCGGTGTTTTTGCTGGTAGGCTAGGGTTGTTTATCCTAATTACTTCGCGCTCACTTAAATTAGCTTGTGCTAAGGCGGCTTTAATGTGAGCGGTGTTATAAAATAACTCGTCAAATTCACCTTGTTCAATCGCGTTATTTAAGCCTTCAGACAACATTCGAGCGAGTTTGGTATTTTCTTGGCTCGTAAAAAAGTACATCGCCATTGGGTAAATAAGTAACATGCGCTTTTCAACTGCTAAATTTAAATCTTGACGCTTATTAACTTCAGACCAAGGTTCATGCACGGCTAAAGGTAAATAGTCAAAACGCTCACCATCAACCATATGAAACAAGCTTTCTTTTTTTAGAGGCGCGATAACCGGTAAACCAGCATTGCGCAAAATAGTCGTATCGCCCCAAAATCGACCTTGTCCTGCTTTAAAGCGTTGCAATTCAACTAATGAATTAATCTGATCAAATCGACTTTGCTCATCTTTGCGGATAATAAATAAACGATGGCCTTGTAAACCTTTAAGTAACGGTATTCTGATAGGGGTTAATGAATCTTCATAATCTTCTGTTGTGCCTGCCCACATAACTGATAAACGACCATCATTTAATCTAATTTTGCTTTGTTGTTGATTTAAGGTTTGTGGCAATTCTTCTAACTGATATTGATGTGCTTTACCAGAATGCTTGATAGCTAATTTTAATATGTTAACAAAATATTGGTCTTGCGCTGAGTTAACTTGTACATGATTAATGGTTTCGGCTTGCACATGGGTATTCAGCATAGCGACCAAAATAGAGAGAGTACTCAGGATTGTTAAAAATTTCATGATTAGCCTCGTTAATATAGGTTAATTAACTTAAATAACTAATCAGTAGATTAGTCATATTCCGTGTTAATTTTAATAAGTAGTTGGTGATTAATGATGCTATTAAATCATTATTTGTAACCGGTTACAATGGCGTGTAATATGCCAAACAAGCTCTAGTCTATTTATTTAAGTATTGTAGATAACTAAAGCTTTTTATATTCAGAGGGGTAAATTCTTAAGTTATTGTAAAATATAATTAAAGCGTATAACTTGAATTTGCATGTTAGTTATAAAATTTAGGCTACTTATTTCAAATTAGTATAAATAAAGCTAAATAAGTAACCGGTTACTTTTTTGGAGTGTTATGAACAATATTATATTTTGGTCTATAACCGTTGCTATCGCTGGATTCTTATTCGGTTTTGATACGGCTGTTATATCCGGTGCTGATCAACCAATACAGCAATTATGGAACACGAGTCCTTTGTTTCATGGTGCTTTTATAATGTCATCGGCTTTATGGGGGACGGTCATAGGTTCATTAGCGGGCAGTTATCCATGTGATAAATTTGGGCGTAAATGGACACTTATTGTTATTGGTCTGTTGTATTTTATATCAGCACTTGGCTCTGCGGTGGCGACTGACCCTTATATGTTTTCATTTTTTAGATTTATTGGCGGTCTCGGTGTCGGCGTATCAACCATTGCCGTACCGGCTTATATAGCCGAAATTGCCCCGACTAAACACCGAGGGCGTTTAATCGCGCTTTATCAATTTCAATTAGTTTTTGGCATTTTGATTGCGTTTTTATCTAATTATTTTATATCCGGTGTTGGCGAGCAAGATTGGCGATGGATGTTGGGGGTAGAAATTATACCTGCCATTGTCTTTTTAGGGCTGTTAAAAGCCATACCTGAAAGCCCTCGTTGGTTGATGGTATTTAAAAATGATGAAGACGCGGCTCGAAACGTGTTACATCAATTATATCCGAATCGAGCTGATGTTGATGCAACCATTGCCTCAATTAAAGCGAATGCTAAACACGTTTCTAATCATAAGTTATTTTCAAAAGAATTTATATTACCGATGGTATTGGTCTTTCTATTGGCCTTTTTTAATCAAGCATCGGGCATTAATTTTATTATCTATTTCTCACCTCGTGTTTTTGAGTTAGCGGGGTTAGAAAGTAGTCTTGCGCTATTATCAACAGCGGGTATTGGCTTAGTTAACCTTTTCTTTACGTTAGTTGGGTTATATTTAATCGACAAAGTGGGACGCAAGAAATTAATGTTATTGGGTTCTATTGGTTACATTATTTCATTATCTGTTGTTGCTTGGGCATTTATGACTAATGCCGGTGGATTAGTTGTGGTATTTTTTGTTTTTGCCTTTATTGCGTCTCATGCCATTGGACAAGGTGCCGTTATTTGGGTCTTTATCGCCGAAATTTTCCCTAATGTTGTTCGCACAAAAGGTCAAGCGCTTGGCTGCGGTACACATTGGGTGATGGCGGCTATATTAACGTTAGTCATGCCTTGGTGCTTAACACAATTTACACCCAGTCAGATTTTTAGTTTTTTTGCTGGCATGATGATATTGCAATTAATTTATGTAATATGGCTAATGCCTGAAACGAAAGGTCTCGATTTAGAAAGCGTTTCGAGTCAATAATTTAATAAGGTTTAAAATGATTGCTGAATTTAATTTAACAACCGATCAACTTGTTTCAATGGTTAAGCATTTTTCAAACGATTTGGATGATGGCTTTACTCAGAAAGCACAAGATATTCAATGTTTGCCCACTTATCTTGGATTTAATAACGAAGCCTATTCTGGACAAATTTATGTTGTTGATTTAGGCGGCTCTAATTTAAGAGCGGCGAGAGCGTTCATTGAAGAAGGTCGTGTTGAATTAATGACCGATGTATTTGAATACGAAATGCCTTGGCAACGCGGAACTGAATTTAGTAAAAAACAATATTTAGCCGCTATTGCCAATATTATCGCTAAAGTGAGTATTGATGCGGCTATACCACTCGGTTTTTGCTTTTCATATCCGTGTGAAAGCTTACCCAGTGGTGATGCTATTTTATCTCGTTGGACTAAAGGTATATATGTTAATGATACTGAGCAATGTAGCGTTACTCATGATTTAGTTGCTTGTTTAAGAGACGAATATCAAATTGAAATTAATGCCGTTCAAGTGATAAATGATACCGTTGCGAGTTTACTTGCTGGGTGCACAGCCAATAAACATGAAGGTTATATTGGCTTGATAGCGGGCACTGGCTTTAATATTTCAGCATTAGTAGCGACTAAAGCGATCACTAAAATTTCGGATGCTCAGTCGTCTTTAATGCCTGTCAATTTTGAATGTGGTAATTTTAAACCTGATTTTTTGACCAAATATGATCGAAAAATTGATCAGCAATCTGAACAACCGAATCAACAATTACTGGAAAAAGTGGCTGGGAGCTTATATTTAAGTCGGGTTTTTGCTTTGGTTTATCCCGAGTCAGGGATTAATCCACAAGCAGGCGCTAAAGCGTTAGTCGAAATAATGTCACGTTTTGATGACGCTCATCAATATCATCAACTGGCTGTGCAGTTATATAAGCGTTCAGCTTTATTTACCGGTATGGCATTAACGGCGACTTGTCTTAAACTCCACGAAACACAAGCCGTTGACCAAGTTAAGATTGTTGCTGAAGGTGCATTATTTTGGAGTTCAACACCGGCTACGTTAAGTTATAAAAAGTTAGTAGAAACAACCATCGATAACCTGCTACAAGTTATGCAGTATGATATAAAGGTTGAAATTGTTAAGGTAGAAAATGCCAATATGATTGGTTTAGCACATGCTTTTTTACCGCTAGAAGCAGATTAATTCCGGTTCATGTGAGAATGGTTAAGATTTGTCATTATAGGTTATGAATTAAAGCGGAACTCAATTGAGTGGTTCCGCTTTAGCTAATTTAAGATCGGTTTTAAAGATCGGTTTTAAAGCTCGGTGATCACGATATTACGAAATCTTACCAGGTTGCTACGATCTTGCTTTTGTTTAAACGCTTGACTGCCGTGATGCTGAATACCAATAAAACCGGATTTCGCTTTTGTATCAATAACATGCGTAGTTAGAATGCCATTAACCCAAATTTTTATGTCGGATCCTTTAGCTTGAATTTTATATTTATTCCATTCTAAGTGTTTATACGCGTTTGCTTTTTCATCGTTCCATTCAGGTGATAAATTCTGTTTAAAGTCAGCATCGGGTGCAGAGCGCTTCGGGTGTATAGGGTGTAGCCATTTACGTGGTGTACCTTGATCATATAAACCACCACTCCATTTGCGTGGGCTTGGATCAACTTCTGCTTGATAGCCATAAGCAAATGCACCTTTTGTTGGGTGTTCACCCACTTGTGCTCTAAAAATAATACCCGAATTTGAATATTCGGTTGTCTTTGGCATTTTAACTTCGGCTTCAAAAATAAAATCAGTATAAGGTTGTTGAGTTAAATAAAACCAGTTGCCTTTAGAGATTAAATGTATTTCTCCATCGACTATTTTAGCTTCGCCATCG
The DNA here is from genome assembly GCF_003286125.1 of Algibacillus agarilyticus. Classification (GTDB taxonomy): domain Bacteria; phylum Pseudomonadota; class Gammaproteobacteria; order Enterobacterales; family Alteromonadaceae; genus Algibacillus; species Algibacillus agarilyticus. The sequence continues at coordinate 232,216 of NZ_QMED01000004.1, read as the reverse complement.
TTATATACATTTTGCCAAAGCGTTAAATCAGTATCTAAACGTTTTTCGGTATTTGATTCAATGTTAGCGCAGCCCGCTACATTAGCGATGGCGAGTGAAAACAATAATGTGCCAGCGAGTTTTTTTAATTTAAACATAAAGCATCCTTAATCCAGCTTTATTCGAACAATGGGTTCGAATGTGGTTGAACCCTACGTATGTTAGGGACATGTTATTTTATTGGTAATGTAATCAAGCCATTATGCCTAACTTATAAGCACATTCAAGCATAAGTTAACATAATTGGTTAGATGGCTTGTTTGTTGGTTAAGCCGGGTAAGCCGTACATTCAACAGATTAGGCTTTAAAATTTCAGGCATATCGCTTTGAGTTTTATTCGCTAATTTATTTATTGCAGCATATAGTATTTATAGTGACATAATGGTTAACTGTGTGTAATTGTATATAGTCAACAATGTGAGACGTGATATGTTTTTTAAAATAACGAAAATGTTTGCTGTAATAATTGGAATATTCGTTCTTTTATTAAACTGTGTAACCGTTGCGCAAGCCAGTGATGACCGAGTTGATGTGAATGTTGGTATTTCGAAAGAGGTTAATGATGTTTTTCAAAGTTGGGTAAAAGATCAATCTTGTGCTGATATCAATGATTTTGGTACTGAGTATTCTCCTCGAGCCGCTATTGAACTCGTTATACTGTGCAAAGCACTTGAGCATTCAGATCTTAAATTTAATTTAAACCTAATTATCTCGGGCAATTATTCTCGTAGTTTAATTTTGGCTAGCTCTGAACATTTACATACAACGGCCGAAACAACTTGGCGTTCAGATACCGACACTAAACGCTTTTATATTACCGAACCTATTTTTGTTTCAAATCAGCTTGAAAAAGGTATTTTTACAACCCCAAATCACCCAATGTTAACTTTACCTGTTAACCAATTAATCGAAAAGATAGATCAGTATATCGGCATAACGGTTAATAATTGGGATCAAGATTGGAGCGTAATTAACCAATTTACTGAAAATGTGATTAAAGCGCCCAGTCAAAGTTCAGTGCACAAAATGCTCTATGCAAAACGCGGTGATTTTTGTTTGGGCGAATTCAATCAATACAAAACGTTTGAATTATCAGGCCTGAAATTAATCAACATACCCGGTGTTAAAGTGTTATTTAATGAAAGCCGGCATTTTGTTATTAGCAAATCAATGCCAAATAGTGCTGAAATATATACTGCACTTAACCAAGGTATTAAATCTTTACGTGAAAAAGGCTTAATCAAACAGATGTTCACGCAATCAGGTATTACTCCTGCTGATACTGTATTTTGGCAAGTGCTCAATAAGACCAAAGGCTAAATACCCGCACAGTCATATATTTGTGTAAATATAGGTAAATTTTTTTTTAATTATATAGATAGCTGTTAGTATCATTAACTAAATCGCTATTATGTATTCTTATGTTAGTTTTTCGTTTTTATAAACCCATTTTATTGTTTTGCACCAGTGCGCTAATTACCAGCTGTAGCCAACTAGACGAACGTTTCTTACCTAACTCACATCTTCAGTCTGCACCTGAACAATGGCAAACCACTTCTTCTACCTTTGTAGCCACTAACAACACCATTCATCATGATGATGATTACTGGGGCATAAAATTAAACCAGACTACCAAAACGATGTTAGAGCAGGGGTTAAACGGTAATCAACAATTAAAAATTGCCATGCACAGAATGACTCAAGCTAAAGCTGAACATCGAGCGACTCATGCTAATGCTTTACCCAGCTTAAGATTAAAAGCCAGTCAGCGTGTTAATCAAACAATCGATAGTGCGACCAATAAGCATACTCAGAACTTATCAACGGTTGGTTTGTTAGCATCGTGGGAACCCGATATTTGGTCAAAATTAGCGGATGAAACGCGAGCAGATTGGTTTTCTTATCAAGCACAACACTATAATTTGGCCGCGGCTGAATTATCGGTTGAGGCGCAAATATTGACGGCTTGGTTAAATTGGCTTGAGCAGTCGTTATTACTCACGCTTAATAATCAACATGAGACAAATTTAAAACATCGTTTAGAGATGTCTTTAATCCGATTAGATAATGGATTGGCGAGTAGTTTAGATATTCGAAATGCGCAAACCAGTTTGTATCGCTTGCATGCATCATCAGAAGCGTTAAGGCTAAAGCGTGATATGGCAGAACGAGACTTAAAAGTATTAATGGGTGAATACCCTAAAATTAACGACTTATTGTCTACCGAATTGCCGATACTCGATACATTACCGGCTATTAACACACCCCATTCAATCTTGTTACATCGACCTGATATATTAGCCGCTGAAGCAAATTTGATTGCGAGTGGTTACAGTTGGCAAGCAACTGAAAAACGTAAACTGCCAAGTTTGAGTATCGATTATACTTTTGATGTAAAAAGCAGTTATGCACCCAAATTATTTGATTTAGATTATTGGTTACATGCGATCACAGCGTCTTTAGTTCAGCCTCTATTCTATCAAGGGCAACTCACGGCGGTTGCAGATAAAGCTCAGGCGCAGCATCATATTGCACTACAGCAATATAAAACGGCTTTGCTTAAAGCGTGGCAAGAGGTTGAAAATAATTTGCAGAAAGAATTGAGTTATCAATTGCAATATAACTCACTTGATCAAGCGTTAGTTCAAGCTAAATCGGCTGAAACCCAAACTGAATTACATTATTCACAAGGCCTTGTTAGTAGTTTTGAATTATTAGCCGCGCAGCGCACTCGCTATAATATTGAAGCGGATCAGATAAAAATGCAGGTATCGCGGATTAAAAACAGGATCCAGTTGTCGATGTCTTTAGGCTTGCCCAAGAATGACTTACCACAGGTTAAATAAACATGTTTAAAACTAAATTGATTAATGCGCTCCCGTTCTTAAGTGCTGTTGTCTGTATTGTTATCGCATTGCAATTACTTGACTTTTTTAAGCCAGAAGCTGAAAAAAAACAATATAAAGCCAAAAAAGTAAAAGTGTTTGTTGAGCAATCGAAGCAAAAAACAACTCAGTTGTTTGCTTTTAGCCAAGGTGAAGTTGTTCCAAAAGCTGAAATCGATTTGAAAAGCCGAGTTGAGGGGCGTTTAATTTATATTGCACCTAATTTTGTCGCGGGTGGCTCATTTAAAACCGGCGATGTTTTAATGCGTATTGATCCTGATGATTATTTACTGGTGGTGACTCAACGTGAGGCAAAAGTGGCACAAGCTAATCAGGCTTTTGCCAAAGTAAAAGCTCAAGCCGAGATTGCTCAACATGAGTTATTGGTATTAGGGCGAGAAAATGCGAATGATTTGGCCAGATGGTTACCCCAATTGGAGCATGCAAAAGCAGAGGTTAAAGCAGCTCAAGCTTTATTAGCGCAAGCAAAATTAGATTTATCGCGTACTGAAATTAAAGCGCCTTTTAATGGTGCTGTTCGCAATGAAAAAGTTAGCGTGGGTCATTATGTGGCGCGAAACAATACATTGGCGACTCTCTATGCAAATGAAGTGATGGAAGTCAGTTTAGGGTTGAATGGGGAGCAGTTGAATATTATTGATTTGCCACTTAATTTTTATAGTCCTGATTATACCTCGGGCATACCTGTTGAATTGTCGGCCGATATTGGTTCGGTTCATTATAATTGGCAAGCCCGTATTGTGCGAACAGAAGGAGCAATAGACCGGCGGACTCGAACGCTTAATGTTGTGGCAGAGGTTCGTCAGTCTGAACAGGCATCGAATCAACCAATTATTCCGGGGTTATATGTTAATGCCAAAATTTCGGGGCGTGTGATTAAAAATGCGACTACGCTCACTCGAACCGCATTACGTAAAAATAATCAAATTTGGTGGGTTGATGATAATGATCGGTTGCAAATTCAAACGGTTAATGTGATTGCTCGCGATAGCGAAAAAGTGATAGTTAAAGATTTAGCCAATAAAACACTCATTGTTACCTCTTCTTTAACAACGCCGACACCTGGTATCCAGGTTAAAAAATTAAAACAAACGAGCAAAAGTATAATCAGTGCAACGCCGGCAGATGAGCAGCATAAAGCGGAATTTAAAAAACGCAACATAAAACCGGAAGTTAAAAATTCAGGTGAGGGTGCATAACGATGGGTAACCTTTTTGCATGGTGGGTTAAAAACCCGATAGCGGCAAATTTGTCTATGATCACCTTGGTTGTCGCTGGTATTTTAAGTTATTTTTTTGCAATAGAAAAAGAACCCTTTCCTACCGTTAAGTTACCCATTATGGAAGTTTCAATGCGTTGGCCTGGCGCCGGCCCACGTGATATTGAAGACCAAATTATTTTACGTTTTGAAGACGCAATCAAAAATGTAGAGGGTATTAAAAAAGTATTATCACGGGCGACAGAAGGGCGCGCTCGCATTACGATCACAGGCAAAGAACGTGTTGATCGACGGAAGTTCGCTGATGATATTCGCGAAAAAATAAACTCGGTTAATGGCTTACCCACTGATGCCGACAGGCCTGTCGTAACAGAAAAAATCAGACGAGATGAAATGATCCGTATTGCATTATATGGAGATGTTTCTCGTGAGCAATTAGCTGAGCTCGCGCAAAAAATACGCAAAGAAGTTTCAGCTTTACCTTTAATTTCTACGGTTTGGTTACGAGGTGAAGGTCGACAAGAAGTTGCGATTGAGATCACTGAGCAAGCGATGGGGCTATATGGCATTTCGATTGATGAAGTCAGCCAAGCTATTCGGAATAGTTCGGTTAACGGCTCAACGGGTACGGTACGAGATGAAGCCGGTACATTAATGTTAAGTGTGCGTAATCGCGCCGAATATCAACAAGAATTTGAAGATATATTAATACGACAAAGTGCGAATGGTGCTCGATTATATTTGGGTGATGTCGCTGTTGTTAAGGATGGATTAGCCGACAGCCACTATTTGTCAACGTTTGATGGTGAAACAGCGATTTTAATCGATATTATGAATACCGATTATATGGATATACCTAAAATGTCGGACTACGTAAAAGAATATGTTGAACAAAAACAAAAGCAATTACCCGATAATATTAAACTCACTGTCTGGTCTGATTGGAATGATGCCTATCAAGGCCGTTTAAATACCATATTTGACAGTGCGATCAGTGGTTTGATTTTAGTCTTCATCATGTTGTTATTATTTTTACAGCCGAAAATAGCCATCTGGGTGACGGCGGGTATTGCAACCTCATTTGCCGCGAGTTTTGCTTTACTGCCCACAATGGATGTTTCGCTCAATATGTTGTCGTTATTTGCCTTTATGATGGTAATTGGCATTGTCGTAGACGATGCCATTGTCATTGGTGAAAGTGTGCATTTGGCTAATGAGAGTGGTTTACACGGTGAAAGTGCTGCGATAGCTGGGGTTAACCAAGTCGGAAAACCGGTTATTTTTGGGGTGTTAACCACGATGGTTGTATTTGCCCCGATGGCTTTTTTGCCCGGGAGTACTGCTGAGTTTACTCGGGCTATTGCCGTTGTTGTGGTACTCGCATTAGCTTTTTCATTATTTGAAGCTTTGCTTATTTTACCTTCACATTTGAGTCATTTGTCGATTGACGATGAGAAAAATACCAAACCGAATCGGCTTAAACGAATTCAAACTAAAATAGCCCATAGCTTAGAGCATTGTAATGAACGATATTATGTACCTTTAATACGTACTTGCTATAAACATAAGCTCACCGTGATTGCCTTGTTTTTTGGTGCACTATGGGTCGGTGTTAATTTATTAAGTAATAACTATATAAAACAATCTTTTGTACCCCAGATCGCAGATGACAAAATAAAACTAGAAGTTAATTTACCGACCGCGGCCACACAAGAACGCATGATGCAGGTTTTAACGCAAATAAGGCAAGGTCAGCAAAAATTAATAGATTATGTGGCGTCGCTTGATGGCAGTGTTTTAATTGAACATGATTATACACGTATGTGGCAACCCACCATTGTCAGTGAAATGAAGTTAGTTCAGTTTGATAAACGGGTTATTGATATTCAAACCGCGGCTGATAAATTGCAAATGTTTATTGGTGAGATCCCAGATGCAGAAGAAATAGAATTAAAAGCCACGTTAAATACAACGGAACCTAAAATCGGCTTTCATATTAATTCATCAAATATTGAAGCCCTTAAAGCCGCTTTAATTGATTTTAAAGCGCACCTTTCGACATACGAGGGTATTCATTTATTAAGGGATAACCTTGACAAAGGCAGCCAAGAAATGGTGATAAGCCTAAAGCCAGGTGCTGAAATATTAGGTATCAACCTACGTGATATTACAAAACAAGTTAAACAAGCTTATTTTGGTCAAGAAGTTCAACGTTTACCGCGTACTGGGGGGGATGTAAGAGTTAAAGTCATGTATTCCAGGGCAGAGCGTGAATCGATCGATACATTACAAAACTTAAAAATACGGACAAAAGACGGACGTGAAATTCCGTTAATGTCGATTGTTGATGTCACTATAACGCCGGGGATTCAGCGCATTGTGCGTAGAAACGGTGCATTAGTTGGTTATATATATGGTGAATATCAAGGAACAGATAAACAGACGATTGTTAAAGATATTCGTGAAAATTTTGTACCCGATTGGAAAAAACGTCACCCAGAAGTTCTATATGGCCGCGGTGATAGTGGTAAAGATGAAGATGATTTTAAACAGACGGTCATTTTATTAGAAGGGTTAGCGCTAATGGTTGCTTATATGCTGATGGCTATTGCGTTTCGATCATACAGCCAGCCCTTATTAATTATGATCGCGATCCCTTTTGGATTTTTAGGGGCGTTAATTGGGCATCTAATTCACGATATTAGTTATGGTATGTTTTCAATGTTAGGCATATTGGCTGCATCAGGTGTGGTGATAAACGATAATCTTGTGCTGGTGGATGCCATAAACCGTTTTAGGCAACAAGGCGCAACTTATAAAGATGCGGTGATGAAAGCGTGTAAACTTCGATTTAGACCGATTGTTTTAACGTCTGCCACGACCTTTATTGGTTTAATGCCGATGCTTTCGGCGCAAAGTGTGCAAGCTAAATTTCTTATTCCGATGGTGGTTTCTCTTGCTTATGGGGTGATTGCGGCGACGATTGTTACGTTAATTTTTGTGCCTTGTGTATATTGGACAATCACCGAATGGAATCAAAAATGGCAAGACAAAAAATTAAAAATGTTGCAAGCATCTTCATAATACCGCATCACATTTTTATTTAATGGCTAAAGAGATCGGTTTTTTGAGGTGAATTGCGTTAATAGTTGAAGTTATCCGGTATTGCATATATTAAATTGTTAACAATTTGATTAATTTGCGTTATAGTTTAAAGTAAGAAGAGCAAAGCACGCTTTTAGTGTTTTGTGAGTGCTTTAAGGTGAGGTAAATTAGCATGCAGGGTAACTTTTCAAACAAAGCTGTTGTTTTCTATTCGATAGTCGTGGCGTTTGGTGGCTTCATATTTGGTTTAGATGCCGCTTTAATATCGGGAACCGTTCGATATATAACGGCTGAGTTTAACTTATCCGATTTAGAGATCGGCACTGTCGTTAGTGCACCAGGTTTTGGTGTTATATTTGCGTTATTAGCAACAGGTTATATTAGTAATGCAATTGGTCGTCAAAAAACCTTATTGATTATTGCAGCTCTTTATCTCGTCAGTGCAATCTGTTCCGTCATTGCACCTAATTATACGTCTTTGGTTGTTGCGCGCTTTGTTGGCGGTTTGGCTTTTACTTCACTTTCTTTAGCTTCAATGTATATCGGTGAAATAGCAAAACCGACTATTCGAGGCAAATTAGCTTCTCTTATTCAAATAAACATCGTGATCGGTTTATTAGCCGCCTATAGTGCAAATTATTTTATTTTTAATGCTGCCGAATCAGGTGCTAATTGGGTTGTCGCAGTGGGTATTCAAGAATACACATGGCGTTGGATGTTAGGCGTTGAAATTATACCGGCGTTAATTTGGTTTGGTTTGTTATTTAAAGTGCCTGAAAGCCCACGTTGGTTAGTGCTTAAAGGGCGCGATGCTGAAGCTAAAAATGTATTGGATCGTTTGGTTTCAGTAAATGAATCGACACAAATGTTGCAAAGTATTAAACAAAGTACCAGTGCGGCGGCTTCGGCTAATAAGCCATTAAAAGAACAAGTTTCTGAATTGTTTGATATGCGTGTGCGCATGGCGTTAGTTATTGGTTTTACTGTAGCAGTCGTACAGCAAGTTTCTGGTATTAACGCGATCATGTTTTATTCTACAACCGTTTTTGAGCAAATAGGCTTAGGTACGGATTCTGCTTATACGCAATCGGTTATTATCGGTTTAGTGAGTGTTGTGGCTACCTTTTTAGCCTTGATGTTAATCGATAAACTGGGTCGTCGTCCGTTAATGTTGTTTGGATTGTTTGCCGCGATTGTGAGTTTATTAAGCGCTGCTTGGGGGTTTGCAGATGCAACGTATGTATTAACCGAAACAAACCTAGCGCAGTTACCCGCTGCTATTGATACCCAATTATTACAGTCTCTTATTGGTCAAACCTTTAATAGCGATATCGATTATCGTGAAGCACTTAAAGTTGTATTAGGTGATGTTATTGTTCGTGATAATGAAGGCGCTTTATTACAAGCCGCTATTCAAATTAACGGTATGTTAGTGTTATTTGGCATTATGGGCTTTATCGCCGCCTTTCAATTCTCAATTGGTCCTGTTATGTGGGTTTTATTTTCAGAAATATTTCCGACTCATGTTCGTGGTATTGCGATCCCGGCTGTTGCGCTTATCACGAGTATTGTTAGTTATTTAGTACAGCAATTTTTCCCATGGCAGCTTAAAAATATGGGCGCAGCCGAAATCTTTAGTTTTTACGCATTCTGCTTAGTCATTGGTTTAGTGTTTTTAATTAAGTTGATGCCAGAAACAAAAAACAAAACGATTGAAGAAATTGAACTAGCTTTAAATAAGGCAAACGCTTAAGGCTTGTATTCCGATGAGTTGGGAATACAACTTAAGACAACTAATAATGACTAATGCTTAGTTTGATTAACTAAGCTTTATATTTGGAGTTTTTATTGTGGTAGAAAAAAAATTAAGTTCAGCGAGTAAACGGGCCATCGAACGCGGTTATGACCAAAAAGATTCGCAATGGTTAATCGAATTTGAAGAACAAGAGCTTAAAGGCGATTTCGTTTATGAAGAAGGCGTGATCCGCCGTGATCCAACTGCGGTTATTGAAGTTGATGGTGTTTATCATTGTTGGTATACCAAAGGTGAAGGCGAAACGGTTGGTTTTGGTTCTGATAATTTAAAAGATAAAGTTTTTCCATGGGATTTAACCGAAGTTTGGCATGCATCATCTACCGATGGTATCACTTGGAAAGAAGAAGGCTGTGCAATTGCCGCGGGCGAAGCTGGTTCATATGATGACCGAGCCGTATTTACACCCGAAGTATTAGCGCATGAAGGTCAATATTATTTAGTTTATCAAACGGTTAAAACGCCTTATACCAATAGGCAATACGAAGAAATAGCGATGGCTAAAGCTGATTCACCTTATGGTCCTTGGACTAAATCGCCAGAACCTATTTTAAGCCCCGCTAAAGATGGTGAGTGGTTAGGTGATGTTGATAGCCGCTTTGAAGTTAAAAGCAAAGGTAGCTTTGACAGCCACAAAGTGCACGATCCTTGCTTGATGTTTTTCAATAATAAATTTTACCTTTACTATAAAGGTGAAACCATGGGGGAGGGGATGAACTTTGGTGGTCGTGAAATTAAACACGGGGTTGCGATCGCCGATAACATTGAAGGTCCGTATGTTAAATCTGAATATAACCCGATCACCAACAGTGGCCATGAAGTGGCTGTTTGGCATTGTAATGGTGGCATTGCCTCGTTGATTACAACAGATGGCCCTGAAAAAAATACAATTCAATTTGCCCAAGATGGTGTAAATTTTGAAATTATGGCTCACATAAAAGGTGCGCCAGAGGCTTTAGGCATTTATCGTGATCCAAATGATAAGCAAGTTCAGTTACCTGGCTTAGAGTGGGGCTTGTGCCATCGCTATGATGAAAGCTGGAACTGGAATTATATTTGTCGATACCGCGTTACACGTCAAATACTCGATACGGGTACATTCCAAAATTCAAACTAATTGTATACTGAGGTATAAATTAGTATAGTCAAAGCGATCGGGTTTTAGGGGCAGGTTTCTAGTTCCAGACGAAACCGAAGTACTTACATCCATGTAAGCAAAGCAGTCAAGCTTCGAGACGCCATGAGCATATGCTCTACTATGTGATTGGGGCGAGTAAGCGCTGACAATGAACCATAAAACCTGAGCGAGAATACTATATATACAAAAAAGCCAATGTATTAACATTGGCTTTTTTATTGGATCAAATAAACTAACACTGTCAATGTGTGTTTAAATTGCAGGTGCTATTTGATGTTTTTTCTGATCGCATTGATAGCGGCTTTAGTGTCGTTGTTGCGCAAAGCTAAAACGATATCTTTATGCTCATCAACTAATGCTTGAGACGTTTTGATACGTTGGTAATTCATTCGCATACGCAGAACAATTGGATACCACATATTTAACAAATCTTCGCCACCGGCCTTCTCAACGTAGTATTTATGAAAATCGATATCAGTTTTAGTTAATTCGGTAAACTCTTCACGATCAAAGTGCTCTTGCATTTTGGCTATAATTTCGTCAAGTGCGTCATAATCAGCTTCAGTAAACAATGATGCTAAATGTTTAACTGCGTATTCTTCAATTTTACGACGTATTTCGATATTTAGCTTTTGCATGTCGGCACTAAGCGGACTGCTTACTGAAGAACCGATATTGTTTTTGCTAACGAGTAAACCTTCTTTTGTTAACTTAAGTAGCACATCTCGAATTGGGCCTCGCGAAACGCCAAATCGCTCTGCTAGCTGTTGCTCATTTAATTTAGTTGTCGGTTCTAACTCACCTGAAATAATATCAGATCGTAGAACATCAGCGATTTGTTCCCTAACAGGGATAATTTTATTTGCTTTCATTTATCCATCCAAGACTGTGTTCAATATATATTTCCAATTGTAAACGATTTACACCCAAGAGTGTATATGGTCATACCCATTAAATTGCACAAAATACTGTTTAAATACAAGACTTAAGCTAACAGCGCTCTAATTTTACGTAATTAATTAATTTAAATACAAAATATAACAATTATAAATAAACTAGCAAAGATACCTTGGTTAACATTATTATAAGAATTGTTAACTAAATATAGCGTTATAAATGGATAAAGCGACTAAAGTATATTAAAATTTTAATATTAATGTTTGAAATAAATTGTTAACAATGTACAATGATTTCAAATGATTCATAACTAGTAGGTAAATTGCTGTGAGTATTGTGACCAATATAAAACCCAGTATGTTAGACGTAAATCAAATTAGCTCAGTAAAAGTAGAGTATTACCAGATCCCACTCGAAGAAGTATTAACTGATGCTAAACACGGCGACCATACTCATTTTGAAGTGTTAGTTTGTAAAATCCGTTGTAAAGATGGTATGGAAGGTATGGGTTATACCTATACGGGCGGTAAAGGTGGTCGTGCAATTTACTCTTTATTAGAAGACGAATTAAAACCTTTTTTAATGGGTAAAGATGCATCACGTATCACTCAAATTTGGGAAGAAATGGGCTGGCACTTGCATTATGTTGGCCGAGGCGGTTTATTAAGTTTTGCTATTTCAGCTGTTGATATTGCGTTATGGGATATTCATTGCAAACGCTTGAACTTACCTTTATGGAAAGTAGCAGGTGGTGCCAATAATACAACTAAGTGTTATGCCGGCGGTATTGACTTAAATTTCTCAGAAGAAAAATTATTAAACAATATTCAAGGTTACCTAGACCGTGGCTTTAATGCCGTTAAAATTAAAGTCGGTAAAGAAGATTATAGTGAAGATGTTGCGCGTGTAGCCGCCGTGCGTGAATTAATCGGTAAAGAAACAACCTTTATGGTTGATGCCAATTACTCACTTACGGTTGAACAAGCCATCCGTTTTGGCCAAGCCATTGATCAATACGATATTACCTGGTTTGAAGAGCCGACTATTCCGGACGATTACCAGGGCTTTGCTCGAATCGCTGACAAGATCAATATTCCTTTAGCGATGGGCGAAAACTTACATACGGTTTTTGAATTTAACTATGCCATTCAGCAAGCTAAATTAGGCTTTATTCAACCTGATGCCTCTAACATTGGTGGTATCACGGGTTGGTTACGTGTAGCTAACTTAGCTTACGTTAATAATTTGCCTGTTTGTACTCATGGTATGCATGAATTACACGTTTCACTTATGGCTTCTCAACCACACGCTGGTTATTTAGAAGTTCATTCATTTCCAATTGATGAATACACCACATCCCCCTTGAAATTAGATGAAAATGGCCGTGCCATTGCCCCTGATATTGCAGGTACAGGTGTTGTATTCGATGACGCATTAGTTCGTCCGCACTTAATTAAACATTCTTAGAGGATAATCACATGATTGCAGCTCAATATATTGGTAACAAAGGTTTTGAAATCATCGCGGGTACAGAAAACGCACCTGCTGCGGACGAAGTTAAGTTAGCGGTTGGCTATGTTGGTATTTGTGGTACCGATATGCATATCTATCACGGTGTGATGGATCAACGTGTTAAGCCACCACAAACGATTGGTCATGAAATGTCAGGTACGGTAACAGAGCTTGGTAGTGATGTTTCAGGTTTCGCCATTGGCGACCGTGTTGTTGTGCGTCCTCTTGATTGGTGTGGTGAGTGTCCTACTTGTAAAGCGGGTTTAACACATATTTGTCAAAATCTTAAATTTATGGGTATTGATACGCCTGGTGCATTTCAATCTAACTGGACGGTTAAAGCACGTACTTTACACAAGTTACCCGCTTCAGTTGATCTTAAGCAAGGCGCATTAATTGAGCCATTATCAGTTGCTTGTCATGATATTCGTCGTTCACGCTTAAAAGCCGGTGAAAAAGCAGTTGTTTTAGGTGGTGGTCCAATTGGTCAATTAGTCGCTGCTGTTGCTAAAAGTGTTGGCGCTGAAGTCTTAGTTTCAGAACCTAATGAATCACGCCGTGCATTCGCTGATGAGCTAGGTGTTAAATCAGTTAACCCACTTGAAACGGACTTAGCTGCATATGTAGATGATTGGACTGAAACGAAAGGCGCGGATGTTGTATTTGAAGTTTCAGGTGTTAAACCGGCAATTGATGCAATGACACAAGTAGCAGGTCGTCGCGGTCGTATCGTTATGGTTGCGATTCATTCACAAAAACCTGAAATTGATTTATTCCAATTTTTCTGGAAAGAACTAGAGTTGTTAGGTGCACGTGTTTACGAAGGTGAAGATTTTGATTGGGCTATTGATTTAATTGCTTCAGGCGAAGTTGATATTAAGCCATTCATCAGTTCAGTTAACACACTTAAAGATATCGGTTCTGCATTCGCCAGTATGGATAATAATCCACAAGGTATGAAAGCACTTGTTGAATGTAACGCAGAATAATTAGCCAATTTTAGGAATCAAAAACATGTTAGAAAAATTTAGTTTAGAAGGTAAAGTTGCACTTGTTACTGGTTGCAAACGTGGTATCGGTAAAGGTATTGCTTTAGGTTTAGCTGCTGCAGGTGCTGATATTATTGGTGTTTCAGCAAGTTTAGAGCTTGAAGGTTCTGAAGTTGAAAAAGAAGTTAAAGCGTTAGGCCGTAACTTTAAAGGTTACCAATGTGATTTTGCTAATCGTGAAAACTTGTACGAATTTATTAAAGATGTAAAAGGTGATTTTCCTAAAATTGATATTTTAGTTAATAATGCAGGTACTATTTTACGTGCACCTGCTGCAGAGCATGGCGATGATCTATGGGATAACGTGATTGACGTTAACTTAAATTCACAATTCATTTTAAGCCGTGAAATTGGTAAAGAAATGGTTGCACGTGGCGAAGGTAAAATCATTTTTACAGCTTCATTATTAACATTCCAAGGCGGTATTACTGTTCCAGGTTATGCAGCAAGTAAAGGCGCAATTGGTCAACTTGTTATGGCATTATCAAACGAATGGGCAGGTAAAGGCGTTAATGTAAACGCAATTGCGCCGGGTTATATTGATACTGATAATACAGAAGCATTACGTAACGACCCTGAGCGTTCAGCTTCTATTTTAGGTCGTATTCCACAAGGTCGTTGGGGTAACCCAGAAGACTTCAAAGGTCCTGCTGTTTTCTTAGCTTCTGAAGCAGCAAGTTATGTTAATGGCGCTATCTTATTGGTAGACGGCGGCTGGATGGGAAGATAATCTTATGAATTTTCAAAACAATGTTAACTTTATTGGTGGCGAATATATTAGTTCAGCTGCTGAAGGCACTATTGATATTTTAAGCCCATCGACGGGTAAGTCGATAGGTGTTATCCCTAAAGGTTGTGCACAAGATGCACAGACTGCGTTAGAAAACTCGCAAGCGGCACAAAAGTCTTGGGCTAAGTTAACAGCTCGTACTCGTCAAAACATTTTACGGGTATTTGCGGACAAAATTCGTGAAAACAAGCATATTCTTGCGCCAATGTTGGTTGCCGAGCAAGGGAAGTTACTTTCTGTTGCTGAAATGGAAGTCGATGTTACTGCGACGTTTATTGATTATGCATGCGATAACGCGTTAACAATTGAAGGTGATATTTTACCTTCAGATAACGCAGACGAAAAAATTTATATTCACAAAGTACCACGTGGTGTTGTTGTGGGTATTACGGCTTGGAATTTTCCACTTGCTTTAGCGGGTCGTAAAATTGGTCCTGCATTAATTACCGGTAATACCATTGTATTAAAGCCAACTCAAGAAACGCCATTAGCGACTACCGAACTAGGTCGTATCGCTAACGAAGCGGGCATTCCACCGGGTGTTTTAAATGTGATAAATGGATCAGGTTCTGTTGTTGGTCAAGCTTTATGCGAAAGCCCAATAACTAAGATGATCACGATGACAGGTTCAACGGTTGCCGGTAAGAAAATTTATCAAACTAGTGCAGAATACATGACACCGGTCATGCTTGAGTTAGGTGGTAAAGCACCTATGGTTGTTATGGCTGATGCTGATATTGATGAAGCGGTTGATGCGGCTCTTTGGGGACGCTTTGCCAACTGTGGTCAAGTATGTACTTGTGTTGAACGTTTATACGTTCATGAAGGTATTTACGACGAATTTATGGCTAAATTTGTACCACAAGTACAAGGCCTTAAAGTGGGTGACCCAATGAATGCTGAGACGCAAATGGGACCTAAATGTAATCAACGTGAAATTGATAACATAGACCACATCGTTCAAGAAAGTATTAAGCAAGGTGCAACGCTGGCAACGGGCGGAAAGTTAGCTTCAGTTGAAGGTTTTGAAGGCGGTTGTTGGTATGAGCCAACACTACTTGTTGATGTAAAACAAGATAACATTGCGGTACATGAAGAAACTTTTGGCCCTGTACTACCTATCGTTAAAGTAAAAGATATGGACCAAGCAATAGAATTCTGTAATGACAGTATCTATGGTTTAAGTGCTTACATTTTTACTAAAAACTTTAATGATATTAATAAAGCTATTAGCGAATTAGAAGTGGGTGAAGTTTATCTTAACCGTGGTATGGGCGAGCAACATCAGGGCTTCCATAACGGCTGGAAACAAAGCGGTTTTGGTGGTGAAGATGGTAAATTTGGTCTTGAGCAATACCTAGAAAAGAAAACTGTTTACTTCAACGAGAAGTAAGTAATAGCAATCACTGTTAATTGGTGATTGGCTTAAAATGTAACGGCTCGATAAAAGCGGTGTTGTATAAAGGCAACACCGCTTTTTTATTGCTTTAAATTTAAATTAGACTGACACAGATTTTTGGACACCCTCGAGTAAAAGTTAATTAATTGAGTATGTTTTTCAAGTTTATCTGCTTTGTTTGTTCCATTATTTGCAGTTGTTCAGTGATCGCAGGCACTAAGCTGGCATGTTTGTTATGAAGATAATGGTATAGGTAAACATCTCTATTTAATGAAGCGATTATTTTGTATTTTCCTGCATTATCATTAACTATTTTTTGAGCTTCTTTTATGGTTAAAAATATAGCATCGACTCTGTTCTTGAATAAAGCTTTGACTAAAATTTCATTTTGATGAACCTTAGTCACATTTAAACTGTATTGTTTAGCGAGTCTTTCTTGGTCGACAAAACCAGACGTGATGCCAATTTGATAATGAAATAATTGATCAAATGTTGTGGCTTTTACGTTCGCTTTTGCAAGCACCACAGACTCAACTGCGCACAATGCGACAGGCACTCTAATCAAGTCAGGAAACTGAAAGTCTAACCCTTCAACTCGGAGCATTTCACCGTCAGTATTACCATTGCTTGCTTCTTTTAACGCTCGTTTATTCGGCAGTGTTTGAAATTTTACATTGTAATTTAATTGGCGATAGGCTTTTGTTAATGCTTCATGCGCACACCTAAATTTATGCCCCAGCGTTGTTTGCGTAAAAACTAAGGATGGACGTTTGATGTTCAGCGCTTCTGCTGTAAAAGCAGAGTCATGCCAAAGTATGAGTATCAGCGTTAAAGTTGATAATGCAGCGCGATGCATAATGTTCCTATTTTAGCTTTATACTCAAGTGACTTCAATATGCTCGTTCAGAGTCCTTGAGCGATTTTAATTCTAGGCGTATTAATGCAGGAATGTAGTCCCCTTTCAAGTTAATACAACAACGAAGTAACATCGCTCAAGGGCTCCTTTCCGGTGGGTTTTAAATTGATTTATGCTGTGTTAAACAGGTTTAATTTAACCCGTTAAACTTGCACCTGTTTGCCGTGCCTAAATCAATTTAAATTCCCACTGAATCCTGCATCTTGAAGTCATTTGAGTATATATGTCAGCTTTTTAGCTTACGTATTTTAAATTTAGTTGCTGTTGATCGGTATATCAACTAATCAATTACATTGGTAATAAAAGGCGGACGGATTAACGCTGTCATGCTAGGGCGTGTTTATCTTTTGTGTATGCTTTTGCAGCCGTATTTGCACGATTTATACAAGGCAGAGCGATTGCGGTGTCGTTATTCTACATAAAAGAGCGATAAAGACTTTATGCTCCTGCAAAGTCACCTTACCCCACATCCATGTGGGGCAACATAGTAGAAAAAGTGCAAATGCGCTGCCCTTTGGGTTCAATCCAAAACGTTTTGCTCTTTGTTATTGGCTTTTGACGTAGAACCACTATGCCATCAAGCCAATGCCGCGATCAAAACGCTTTGGAATTGAACAAAACCGATACGACAAAGGTAAACACGCCCTAGTCGTTTATTAGTCAGAGAATTTATTTCATAAACTATATAATCCAACTGTGTATAATTAACCGATTATCTGTAAATCGTTAGAGAGCTATCTATGAGTGAAATCATAAGCGAAGAAAATCCATACTTAAATAACCCACTACACGGGTTAAAATTAGAAACGCTATTAGAAGAACTCGTTAAGCATTATGGTTTTGAAATCTTAGCGGAATATACGCGTATTAAGTGTTTCGAAAAAAAACCAACGATGGAATCGAGTATTAAGTTTTTAAAAAAAACAGAATGGGCACGTGAAAAACTAGAAGCTTTTTATTTATATAAATTTAAAAGTTTACCAAAGCCAGATGATAAAAATTATGAGTTACCCCCGAGAGCTCGTATTATTCCAGCCCATATCGAACCGCGTGAACCGACTGTTTTAGTGTTAGGGCAAGCTCCCGATCCAAAAGAAAGAGCCTCATTTAATCAGCCCGAACATCGACATAATAATAGACGCGACGCTACTCGTCGACCGAGCAGAAGAGAGAATAATCGCAGTGGTTATACAAATCGCGTTAATAACCGCAACAATACGAATGATAATAAATCATCAGCGGATTCGAATAACAACGAACCTTGGGATCCTTGGGGTTTAAATAAAAAATAGACAGGCTAAAAGAGTTGAAGTTAAACGATTACAACTCCTTTTATTCGTCTTATATAGTCTTCTCGCTCAGGTTTTATGGTTCATTGTCAGCGCTTACTCTCGACTTTGGCTCCTGCGTCGTTCTAACACCTAAATCCATTTAGGCGGCCCCAATCACATAGTAGAGCATATGCTCATGGCGTCTCGAAGCTTGACTGCTTTGCTTACATGGATGTAAGTACTTCGGTTTCGTCTGGAACTAGAAACCTGCCCCTAAAACCCGATCGCTTTGACTATAGTCTCAATTTAAACGTCACCAAAAATAATAACGTCTTGAGTATCTAGCCAAAATGGATATTTTGTCATGACTTTACTAAACATTCTGCTTTGTAAGTAATGGTTGAGCCACCTTTTTAAATTGGGGTAAGGTGATTGCAAATACCACTGACGTTCAACTTTGGCAAATTGCCTGATAAAAGGCAATAACGCTAAATCGGCAAGACTTTCATGTTCTGACATGAGATAGGCATGCTGATCCAGTTTTACTTCTAATTTATCTAAATAATGCGTACAAGCGGCACGTTGTTGTTCTAAGTTACTCTCGTGATAGCGTTTTGCACATTTATATTGTTCTAAACAGGTTTTGAATTCATTATCAAAAATATTAATCAGATCAAGCATTTCGTTAAGTGCATTGGGTGTTTCACGATGTGATAAATTATTTGGATCACTTTGCTTAATGGCCCACATCATAATATCGAGACTCTCTTCCAGCACAAAAGGTGAAGGTGCTTTTGCTGTATTATCTGTTTGTATTTGAGGACTTACTTCGGGTGAGGTGACTAAAATGGGAACGGTGCCTTTCGGTGAAGCGATCAACATATCAGCGGGTTTATTTCTTAAATCTACATCACGTAATATGATTTTTTGCTTGGTTTTAAATATCACTATTCGGGCTCTCATTGCATAAGGGCAATGACGCAGTGAGTATAAAATAGGAAGATTAACGCTGTTATTCATGCATAGTTACAATAGTTTACTGTGGTTGTTCTACTTTAACGGTATTCAACGGCAAATTATACGGGTAAAATACCGCGTTTTACGTGAACTAACTAAAAGTTGAGCAAATGAATAAAGATATTGAGTTATTAGCCCCCGGTGGTGATGTTGATGCAATTAAGGCCTCTATTATTTCTGGTGCTAATGCGGTTTATTGCGGATTAGACTTTTTTAATGCCCGTAACCGAGCTTCGAACCTTTCATTTGACGAATTAGTTGGCGTGATCAACCTGGCTCATGAATACGATTGTGAAATATTTTTAACGCTTAATATCGTTATTTTGCAAAGAGAGTTTAAATCACTGGCAAAACTACTCAGCAAGTTGGTTAATACCACGCTTGATGGCGTTATTGTGCAAGATATGGGCTTGTTCTATTTTATTAAAAAGCATTTTCCGACATTAGATATACATGCTTCAACCCAATTGACGACACATAATATTGGGCAAGTGCCATTTCTTAAAAAATTAGGGGCTTCACGGGTTAATTTATCGCGCGAGTTAAATTTACGTGAAATTACTAAAATGACAGCCGTCGGGCACGACAATAATATTTTAACTGAAGTTTTTGTTCACGGTTCATTATGTGTTGCTTTTTCGGGTTTATGTTATTCAACATCTGCCAGTGTGGGTAATTCAGGTAACCGAGGTCGTTGCAGCCAAGCGTGCCGAGAAGAATATAAACCGACAGAATCGGGTAATAAATTTCCATTAAATTTAAAAGACAATACCGCCTTTTTTGATTTACCGGCGTTAATTGATGCGGGCGTGCATTCATTTAAAGTTGAAGGGCGAATTAAAGGCGCAAGTTATGTTCATACCGTTATTGACAGTTTTAGAAAACAAATTGATGGTTATGTAAAAACGGGCGAGTTACTTGAAGACGGCGAGCGCTTATATAAAGTGTTTAATCGTGATTTTTCTAATGCTTTTTTACGTGGTGATTTAAACCAGTCTATGTTTACTGAGAATCCACGGGATAACTCTAAAAATTACGCGATAGATAAAAGCAATGCCATTTCAGTGGTGCAAATTCAAGAAGTTGAAACACATTTACAACAAGAAAAGCATGAAATGCATAATACCGTGCATGACAAAATTAAGCATTTAAGTGTTGAAAAAGTCCCGGTAGAATTGTACTTCTCAGGCGAAGTCGGTCAGCCATTAACGCTCAAGTTAGTATTAACGATTCAGTCGGCTGCACACTCGCTAAATCAAGAAAGTGAAACAACTAGACAAGAAATTATCGTGCAATCTGATTGTCTGCTCGGTAGCACAAATAAAAATAGCTTTGATCAAGCGGTACTTGAACGTCGTTTTAAAAATTTGAATAATTTAGGTTATACCATTGAATCAGTCAATCTAGATGCGTTAGCTGAAGGGTTATATATTCCGTTTAAATCGTTAACAAAAATGAAGTCGGCAGCCGAAGAGATAATCAACAATGGCAAGCCTTTATTACCGGCTGTTGAAGCGCCTGAACTTATTAATCACCCTAAAATCATTAATGAAGGCGAACCCAAAGCTAAGATGTCTATTTTAATTAGCAGTGTAGATGATTTTGCATTGGCTGATTTAACCGATGCCGATATCTATTTTAAATTACCAGATGCTTATAAACGGGGTTGTACACGTTATATTGATTTATTAAAAGCTAATCCGCGTTTGATCCCTTGGTTTCCAGCTGTTCTAATTGGCAAAGATTATGATGTGGCTTTGGCCATTTTAGAGCAAGTTAATCCACCTATGATTGTCACTAATAATACGGGGATCGCCCACCGTGCCTATGAGTTAGGTATTAAATGGATTGCTGGCCCGTTTTTAAACACGACCAATTCTTATGTCTTGTCGGCCTTGCAAGAAGGCTTTAATTGTAGTGGCGCATTTATTTCAAATGAAATTAACAAACAACAAATAAAAAGCATACCGCGTCCGGCTAATTTTGAAATGCATTACAGTATTTATCACCCGATCTTATTGATGACAAGCCGACAATGTTTTTTCCAGCAAAGTGTGGGTTGTGAAAAACCTCGTATTGATAATGGCTGTATGTTGTCTTGTGATAAATCGACCAGTATTACGAATTTAAAAGGGGACTCTTTTGCTATTGATAAGCAAAAAGCAGGTTACCCGAGCATTTATAATCAAGACCAATTCTTAAACACTGAAATTATCGATGACCTTGCTTTTATGTTTGATAACTTCATGATTGACTTAACCAATATAGGTATGGGTGATAAAGAAACGCCGGATAAACCAAGCTTGATTCGTTATTTTGAGCAATTGCTTAAAGGCGAGCAGAGCGCACAAACTGAATTATATCAGTTAGTGCCTGATAGAACAGATAGCCAATATCATACAGGTTTGTAACTCGCGTTAGTGCCTAACATACTATTAAGCCAGAAACTGATTCTGGCTTTTTTATGTGTCATTCATCATTTAATAAGAGGGTTTAAGTGTTTACGTTAAAAAAAATAATCGCTTTATGGTTTGCTCCTTTACCCATTAGTATATTGCTGCTGATTATCGCATTTTGTCTATTTACGTTTACGGCTAAGAAGCGTTTAGCATTTACGTTTAATTTATTGGGTTTAAGCATACTTATGTTAAGTGCAACACCTTGGGTTGCAAATTCGGTTATTGAATCAATAGAAGTTAAACATGTGTATCGCACTCATCAAGAGGTTTTTGCTCAACAGCCCAACATCGCTGCTATTGTTGTACTCGGTTGTGGTCACAAAAATACTGAACCCATGCCAATTACGTCACAGTTGGCACATTGTTCACTTGCCAGAGCGGTTGAAGGAATACGGATCGCTCAATACGCCGCCCAAACAAAATTGATATTTACCGGTTGGGGCGGCAATAACTTAGTTAGCAATGCCGAGATGAATACTCAATTAGCGCTTGATTTAGGTATTAAAAAAGATCGCATCTTAACTTTTTCGCAGCCTAAAGATACCGCTGAAGAAGCTATAGCCGTAAAAAATGCGATAAAAAATAAACCCATTATGTTGGTAACCGAAGCTTCACATATGCCTAGAGCGATCAAATATTTTGAGCGAGTTGGATTAGAGGTTTACGCAATGCCTACTCGGCATTTGACTGCTGATTTATCGACGCTTGATAGTTATCAATATGCGCCAAACTCAAAATGGATAGAAAAATCAGAGCGGGCGATATATGAGCGATTAGCCTTAGTAAAACAATTATTTGATGAATAATTGGGTTATCAATTTAAATTAGTTAAAATGCACTTATAAATAATAAGGTACTGTATTGATGTCAGATTTTGAAAACGCAGAAAGTTGTTTGCAAGGTAAAGTTATTTTAGTTACAGGGGCGGGTGCCGGTATCGGTAAAGCCGTTGCTATTGATTATGCAAAACACGGTGCTGAAGTGATTTTATTAGGTAAAACGACTAATAAATTAGAAAGCACTTATGATGAAATTGTCAATTTAGGCTATCCAACGCCTGCCATTATACCTTTAGATATGAAAGGCGCCACTGAACAACACTATATTGATATGACTGATACCATTATAAGCCAATTTGGCCGATTAGATGGTTTGTTACACAATGCGAGTTACCTAGGGGGCATTATGCAGCTTGACCAATATCCGGCGGATATGTGGAATGAAGTGATGCAAGTTAATGTAACAGCACAGTTTTTAATGACTAAGGCCTTGGTGCCTGCTTTGAAAAAGTCAGAAGCGGGGTCTGTTATTTTTACATCCTCAAGTGTGGGTCGAAAAGCAAGAGCTTATTGGGGCGCCTATGCTATCTCTAAATTTGCAACAGAAGGTATGATGCAGGTTTTAGCTGACGAATTTGAATACAGCGCAATTCGATTTAATTGTATTAATCCTGGTGCGACTGCGACTCGAATGCGTTCTAAAGCTTATCCGGCCGAAAACCCAGAAACGTTAAAACAGCCACGCGATATTACGCCTATTTATGTTCATTTAATGTCGGATAATGCGGCTAAAATAAACGGCCAATCATTGGATGCTCAGCCTAAATAGTCATAAATTGTTAAAACATCCATATAAAAATTAAAGATGTTAAACGCATATTAATCATATTAAGTGCGTTTAATATTTGAATTCGATCAATTGTAAATCAAGCTTCTTCAATATTTAGCCCCCTAATATTTCCTCCTTAATATTTATCCCTCATTCATTTTAAACCATACGTTTAGCTTAATTAGCCCCCGTTATCTATATATGTTCGTTTTTCATCATTAAATTAATTAATAATTTTGAAGTAGTGACGAAAAAAATAAGAAAAAAGACCCAAGCGGAAAGGGAAGGGATAAAACTTTGTGCTTGGGCCCGTTGTAAACTGATAAATATAGCGAATTAAATTAAAGATTTAAGTGAAAACCTTAACCAACTGTATAAATTTTAGACAGATTGGGTTTTGAGAAGTTCAATAAATTTTTAATTACACAAAAATTGACAAGTATAAGATTTAAACATACATTTAAAACAGTTGTTTGAAATTGGTAGTTATATGAGTCAAGTTAGTACAAAACAAAAAATACTTAATGCGGCTGAAATCTTGTTTGCAAAACACGGTTTTGATAATACGTCTTTAAGAATGATCACAACTGACGCTGATGTAAATGTGGCTGCGGTTAATTATCATTTTGGTTCTAAAAAAGAATTAATCCAAGCCGTATTAGATCGCTACTTTACGCTTTTTGTACCTAAATTGATGTTGAGTCTAAAGGCTTCATTAGCGGATAAAGAGGATGCTTTTACGCTGACCGATTTTTATTCTGCATTTATACAACCTTTATTAAGTTTAAGCGGCATTCATTCAAAAGCAACTGCAACCTTTATGATTTTGGTTGGCCGTGGCTATAGCGAAACTCAGGGGCATTTAAGACGCTACTTTACAACTCATTATGGTGAGCTTCTTTCTTTATTGTTGGACTCGGTACTCAAAGCAAAACCCGAACTGACACGTGCTACGGTGTTTTGGCGGTTACATTTTGCCTTAGGCTCAGTCGTTTTTACGATGACATCTAATACCGCATTAAGAGAAATTGCGTTGGCAGATTTTGATAAATCAACGTCTATCGAAGATTTAATTTATGAACTGGTTCCTTATTTAGCGGCGGGCATGAACGCAGAATAAAATTAAACAGGGTATATACCCAAATCACGTTAAGAGACTTGAACGAGTCTGTTGACGAGATTTGGTGATATTAATAACGATATTTATGCTTGTCTGTGATAAACATGATGAGTGACTTTCAAAGGTGAAAACATGATTATTTTAGCGCTAACACTGTGTGTCATTATAACGATATTTGCAGTGCCGAATATTCGGCAACAATTCATAACTCGACCGGTATTTAGTATTTTCAAACGAATTTTGCCGCCTCTTTCTACCACTGAAAAAGAAGCCATGGAAGCCGGAGATATTTGGTGGGATGGTGAATTATTTCGTGGTAAACCAGATTGGAAAAAACTGCATGAATATCAAGATGCGACATTAAGTGCTGAAGAACAACAATTTATGGATAATCAACTCGAAACGCTTTTGGCGATGCTTGATGATTATAAGATTTGTCATGAAACTAAAAACTTACCAGAAAATGTTTGGGATTATCTAAAATCTAATGGTTTTTTTGCCATGATTATTCCGAAACAATATGGCGGCTTAGAATTTTCTGCTGCCGCAAACTCACATGTTGTCACGCGAATAGCGACTCGAAGTATAAGCACAGCGGTAACCGTTATGGTTCCCAATTCATTAGGCCCTGGTGAGTTATTAATGCACTATGGCACCGAAGAGCAGAAAAATTTCTGGTTACCGAGTTTATCAAATGGCAAAGATATACCTTGTTTTGCCCTGACAGGACCTGAAGCGGGTTCAGATGCGGGCGCTATTCCTGATAAAGGCATTATTTGTAAAGGTACTTATCAAGGGGAAGAAGTTTTAGGCATAAACTTAACATGGAATAAACGTTACATCACTTTAGCGCCGGTGGCGACTGTTTTAGGCCTTGCCTTTAAACTGTACGATCCAGATGGCTTAATGGGTGACACTAAAGATATTGGTATTACTTGTGCCTTAATTCCGACTGATCATGATGGCGTTAATATTGGTGATAGACATAATCCGATGGGGATGGCTTTCATGAATGGGACGACGAGTGGCGACAATGTGTTTATTCCACTTGATTGGATTATTGGTGGACCAGATTATGCCGGTAAAGGCTGGCGAATGCTGGTGGAGTGTTTATCAGCAGGGCGAGGCATTTCATTGCCAGCACTGGCAACGGCTATTGCCCATGTGAGTACCCGAATGACAAGCGCTTATTCATATGTAAGAAAACAATTTGGTTTATCGATTGGTCGCTTTGAAGGCGTGCAAGAATCATTAGCCCGCATTGGTGGTTTAAGTTACACATTAGAAGCATCACGTAAGTTTACGTTAAGTGCTTTAGATATGGGGTATAGCCCATCTGTTGTAACCGCTATTTCAAAATACCATATGACCGAGATGGGACGCCAAGTTTTAAGCGATGCGATGGATATACATTCGGGCAAAGCGATACAAATGGGCCCTAATAATTACCTTGGTAACTTATATTTAGGTGTGCCTATTGCTATTACGGTTGAAGGCGCCAATATTTTAACGCGTAATTTAATGATTTTTGGCCAAGGGGCAACTCGCTGTCATCCTTATGTTTTTGCTGAAATGGAAGCGGCAGCTAACCCTGATCATAATGAAGGCTTAAAACAATTTGATTCGTTGCTGATTAAACATATCACGTTTGCAGCCAGTAATTTTGTTATGAGTTGTGGTTATGGTTTAACAGGTGGGCGTTTCATTGCTTCACCTGTTGCTGGCGAAACCGCGAAATATTATAAACAAATGACACGTTTGAGTCGTGCGCTCGCATTATGTACTGATATTTCATTGCTCATTTTAGGGGGTACACTTAAGCGTAAAGAAATGATTTCGGCTCGTTTAGGTGATGTATTAAGCCAGCTATATTTAGCATCGGCTATATTAAAACGTTATGAGACCGATGGGCGTCAAGTTTCTGATTTACCCTATGTGCATTACGCAATGCAGCTTGCATTACATAAAGCCGGTGTTGCTTTAGAAGGGTATTTTCAAAACTTTAGACCACGTTGGTTGACTAAAATCATCCAAAAAGTAGTTTTTCCGTTTGGTAATCCGTATAAAATGCCAAATGACCGCTTAGCGCGTAGTTTATGTAAAAATATGCTCAAGCCTGGCCCAAGCCGAGACCGCATATCTAACCTATGTTATTTAGGGACCTCTGAAGATGATGCAACCGGGGTGGTTGAAGCCGCATTTACCTCTATGGTCGACTGCCGTGAAATCGAAATTAAATTAACGGCCGCTCAAAAATCGGGGGCATTACCGCGTCGAATTCCACTTGAAGAAGCCATTGATTTAGCACAAGAGCAGGGCATAATTACAGATAAAGAAGCTGAACAAATTAGGCATGCTGATAAGTTACGTCAAAAAGCCATTGCGGTTGATAGCTTTAAATTTGATGAATTAGGGCAATAGCTGATCGCAATATAAAATTAATAAGCATGAACTGATGCTTAAACCGCCTTTTTATTGGAGATATATAAATCTAGATAAATGGCGGTTTTTTTAATTAAAACACACACACAGACATACACATGAGCATTAAAAACTTACAAAGTAATCGCTTAATTTATCGTGACGTTAAGCGGTCTGACCTTGAACTCTATATACGGCTGCATACCGATCATAACGTGATGCAATATGTAGGGCCCGTGTGGAACAAAGAACGCGCTATCGAAGAGTTCGAAAAATATTTTGAGCCTTGGCTTGATTTAGAAGATCAATGGCTCTCTTATATTATTTGTGACCAGCAAAATATGGCGGTCGGATTAATTGGTTTAAAATTGCAAAGCAGTGATGATAATCGTCGTGAACTCGGTTTTATGATTTTACCTGAAGGCCAAGGATTCGGTTATGCAACAGAGGCGGCAAGTGTCATGCTAGATGTTGCTTTTAATATTTTGGGATCGCACAAAGTCGTCGCGGTTTGTGATAATCAAAATCAAGCATCTAAGAACGTTTTGCTTAAGAATATGTTTGTACAGGAAGGGCTTTTACGTGAGCAGTTTAACTATAACGGTCGTTGGGTTGACGATGCAATTTTTTCGATTTTGCAGCATGAGTATGAAGCGTAAACACTGAGCGCTTAGTGAGTTTATGCGTTAAGTTTTAGTATGGGATTTAGCGCGTTTGACTGAGTCGTTTAATGGTTATTTATGAAGGTCAGATTTAAAAATGAAAAGGCGTCTAATCAATGATTAGACGCCTTTTTCTTAAATAATTTTGATGTTAAGCGTTAATCTGGTCAATAACAAATTGCGCAACATCTTCAATTGAGATTTTTTGTTTATCACCCGTAATACGTGATTTATATTCAACCACACCTTCATCAAGGTTACGCTCACCAATAACAATAGTGTGCGGCACGCCAACTAATTCCCAATCAGCAAACATAACGCCTGGACGCTCTTTACGATCATCAAATATCACTTCAATACCGGCTTGCGATAATGTGTTATATAAATTTTCAGCAATTTCAGGTATACGATGTGACTTGTGCATATTCATCGGCAATACGACAACTTGGAATGGAGCGATAGACGCAGGCCATTTTATACCATATTTATCATTATTCTGCTCTATAGCCGCCGCGACAATACGTGATACACCAATACCATAACAACCCATGGTTAAATTTTCGTGTTTACCTGATTCAGTTAAAACACCCACACTCATTGCTTCAGAATATTTTTTACCTAATTGGAAAATGTGACCGACTTCGATACCACGCTTAATGAGTACGTTGCCGTTGCCACATGGGCTCGGATCACCTTCAACAATGTTACGAATATCAGCAACGTGGTAGTCACTGCAATCACGGTCCCAGTTAGCACCTTGATAATGGAAGCCATCTTCGTTTGCACCACAAACAAAATCAGCCAATACACTGGCACTTCTATCAACAATAACAGGGATGGAGATGTTAATAGGTCCAATAGAGCCAGGTTTACAATTAACAGCTTGCTGAATTTCTTCATCATTCGCTAAAGTCAGCGGTGAGAATACATTGGCAATTTTTTCTGCTTTAACATCATTTAATTCATGGTCGCCACGTAAAACAAGAGCCACAACCCCTTGTACGTTGCCTTCATCGTCACAACCTTGAACAATTAATGTTTTAATGGTTTGAGTTGGTTGAACAGATAAAAGAGCTGACACTTCAGCTATGCTATGGGCATTCGGTGTTGCTATTTTGGTTAAATCAGCGGTGGGTTCTGCTTTAGTTTCAGTCGGTAATAAACATTCTGCTTTTTCTATATTGGCAGCATAGTCACTGCCATCACTGAATACAATCGCATCTTCACCTGATTCCGCTAAAACATGAAATTCATGTGAAACGCTGCCACCAATTGAGCCGGTATCGGCTAGTACCGGTCGGTATTCTAAACCTAAACGGTCGAATACATTGCAGTAGGCTTTAAACATTAAATCATACGTTTTTTGCAAACATTCATCCGATAAATGAAATGAATAAGCATCCTTCATTGTGAATTCACGAGCACGCATAACACCAAAACGGGGTCGAACTTCATCTCTAAATTTAGTTTGAATTTGATACAAGTTTAACGGGAGTTGTTTGTAACTATTGACTTCTTTGCGCACTAATTCAGAGATAACTTCTTCGTGAGTCGGGCCAAGTGCGAAAGGGCGATCATGGCGATCTTTAATACGTAATAACTCAGGACCAAATTGCTCCCAACGTCCCGACTCTTCCCAAAGATCAGCGGGCTGTACAACCGGCATTAACACTTCTAACGCACCTGATTTGTCCATTTCTTCACGAACGATACGCTCTACTTTTCTTAAAACTCGTAAACCACTTGGTAACCAAGTATATAAACCAGAAGCCAGTTTTCTGATCATGCCGGCTCTTAACATAAGTTGGTGGCTGATGACTTCTGCGTCTGATGGTGTTTCTTTGAGGGTTGATAAAATATACTGGCTGGTGCGCATTGTTAGTTTCCGTATCGTTACATAAATAATAAATATGGCGCCGATTGTAACAGCGCTTCTGTTTTTTGGCTAAATTATTGTTGGCAAATTTGTTTAATTTTCTGTGTGATGGCCAGTAAGCCGGCTCCACGTGAAGGACTTAAATGCTTAATGAGATTGAGTTGCTCAAAGTAGGTATCAAAATCAAATTGAGCTATTTCAGCGTTATCCATGTGATTAATGGGGGTTAAGATGATCCACAAAAGGCCTTTTACAATACGCGAGTCACTGGTCGCAAAAAACGTCAATTGATTATCGTGTTTGGTATGGGTTAACCATACTTTACTCTCGCAGCCTGAAACCTCATTTGATTCGTTTTGTGTATTAACAGGCATTGCTTGCAAATTTTTGCCTATTTTCATGATAAATCGATATCGGTCTTCCCATTGTCTAAATTGGTTAAAGTGTTCAATGATATTGTCTGTCGATTGTATTTCGCTAATTAAGTGATTATCTGTCATTAAATAAAGTCTTCCAATGAATCGATCGCACGTAAAAATAATTGCGCATCTTCATATGTGTTATAAGCACAGAGTGATAAACGGATGGTTCCATTCGTTAATTGTAATTGTTGCATCACCGGTTGCGCACAATGAGTACCCACGCGAACGGCTATATTCATATTATTAAGTAACTCTGATACATCATGTGGGTGCCAATCAGCGAGCGTAAATGAAATAATATTTTGGCTATCAATAGGGCTATAGAGTGAAATAAAAGAACGTTGCTTTAAAGCTTGATACAAATAACGCGTGAGTTCGGATTCGTATTGCTGCAATAGGGTTAAATTTTGCTGTTGTAAAAACTGAATGACAGCGCCAAAAGCAATCACAGCCTCAATGTTTGGCGTTCCGGCTTCATATTTGTGTGGTAAATCATTAAATACCGTATTGTTGTAATTTACCGTTTTTACCATTTCACCTCCAAATTGATAAGGAGGAAAACGTGATTGTTGTTCTGGTTTAATATAAAGACAACCTAAGCCGGTTGGTCCATACATTTTATGAGCCGAAAAAACATAAAAATCACAGTCTAGCGCATTTACATCCACGTTAAGGTGACATACGGCTTGAGCGCCATCAATCAAACTTAAAGCGTTATACTTTTTGGCTAGTTTAATCACATCTTTGATTGGCTGCGTAATGCCGAGTGCATTTGATACGTGCGAGCAGGCCACTATATACGTATCTTGATCAACGGCTTCTATAAATGCATCAATTTTATGTTGAAATTGCTGCGTGTTGGCGACTCTTAATTCAATATTTAATTTTTGACAAAGTTGTTGCCAAGGAACGAGATTAGCATGATGTTCCAAATCACTGATCACTATATTACTGGATGAACTAATTGTTGAGTCTTGTAAGATCGTTGCCACTAAATTGATACTTTCAGTTGTCCCTTTTGTCCATATAAGTGAACTAGGCTGGTCACAACCAATATACTGAGCTACGTTTTTTCGGCTTTCTTCATATTGGTGAGTAACGTCACTAGAAAGCGTATGAGTTGATCGATGGACTGTTGCATAGTCATATTGATAAAAATGTTGGATAGCATCCAACATAACCTGAGGTTTTTGGGTGGTGGCTGCATTGTCAAAATAAACTAAATCAGGTTTATTTATGAGTAACGGAAAATGCGCTTTAAAATCGAGAATGTGAGCAGGTGTTTTCATAGCGACGATTATATACTGAAGCTAATAAATAGTTAACTAGGGCGTGTTTATCTTTTGTGTATGCTTTTGCAGCCGTATTTGCACGATTTATACAAGGCAGAGCGATTGCGGTGCAGTTATAGTCTTCTCGCTTAGGTTTTATGGTTCATTGTCAGCGCTTTCTCGATCCAATCATATAATAGAGCAGGACGCGGTAGCTTTGACGGCTTTGCTTACATGGATGTAAGTACTTATGTTTTGTCTGGAACTAGAAACCTGCCTCTAAACCCCGAGCGATTTGACTATACTATTTGTAAAACGCATTCAGTTTTAACTAAAAATTTAAAGCGGTGAGTATTTATAACGTTTATATTTTGTTCGTTTTGACCGTAAGGTATTTCGAAATAAAAAAATTGTAGAACAATTGGATAAATATTAATCGTATATACTTTAAATAACTTAAAAATCATCATATTTACGTATATACTCGCGGCTCTAAAAAACCGAGGCTATTAGAATTATGAAAAAAGTAGGGCGCCCTTCTAAAAGTGAGCTAGAAAAGAAAAAGGGGATTTTTGTAAAATTGCCGCCTTGGTTAATAAATTGGATGGATGCACAGCCTGATACCAATAGGGCTGTGTTAATTGAAGAAGCAATTAAAACGCATTTTAAAGTGGACGAAAATACGCGTTACGAACATCAATTAGATTTATGCATCGAAGTTGCAAAAACTTATGATAAACGATACAAAAAAAACAGAGATTAATGTATAACCTACATTTAAACCACTTAATTTAAAATATGTCATTTGTTAGGTGTATGTTGGGATTGTAAATTTTCTTGTTTAACGTTAAGTGTCTGATACAATCTAAAGGTTAGACCAGTTAATTATAACTATTATTAAGGTGGCTTAATTGAGCATGTTTATCAAAGCACAAAGCCCAGCAGGATTTGCTGAAGAGTATCTTGTTGAATCAATCTGGAATGGGAAATTTCCGCCTGGTTCTATATTACCAGCCGAAAGAGAGCTTTCAGAGCTGATTGGAGTCACACGCACGACATTACGTGAGGTATTACAACGCTTAGCTCGTGATGGCTGGCTGAAAATACAGCATGGTAAACCGACTCAAGTTAATAATTTTTGGGAAACATCTGGGTTAAATATTCTTGAAACCTTAGTGCGTTTAGACCGAGATGGCGCCGCGACCATGATTGATAATTTGCTAGCGGCGAGAACGGATGTCTGTAGTATTTTTATTCGTGCGGCAATAAAAAATGCGCCTGAAGCCGCCCATTCTGCTTTTGAAACACTTAACGAATTAGAAGAAACCGGCACCGCGTATGCCGATTATGATTATCGTTTATTACATGATTTGGCTTCTGCGGGCGGGAATAAAATCTACTTACTCATTTTAAATGGCTTTAAAGGTTTATATTCTCGCATCGGAAGCTTTTACTTTTCACACCCTGAAGCGCGAAAGTTGGCGAAGCAGTATTATGTTGATTTAAAAAAATTAGCTGAAACCGGTGATTTTGAAAATGTTAATGCACTTGTGCGCAAACATGGCCGGCAGAGTGGTGAAGTTTTTAATCTATTTCGTGAAAATATGCCTGAAATAGATTAACCCGTTTATGTTATATACTCAAATCACGTCAAGGGGCTCTGAACAAGCATATTGAAGTGACTTGGGTATATAAGCGCTGCTTAGCGCTTATATAATAATTGACTCATGTTTAGGCGGACAAGTATCTAAAATTTTCACTTCGCCTTTATCATTAACTTCTTCTAATTGAACCGTAAACCCCCACAGACGGTATAAATGTTTCATTACTTCATTTTTAGAATTATCTAACGGTACATTTTTTTGTGGTGTATATCTAAGCGTCAATGAGCGATCGCCAGATACATCGACACTGTGAACTTGGATGTTCGGTTCTAACATACTTAAATTATACTGATTAGATAATTGTTGTCGTATCGCGCGATAACCTTGCTCATTATGTATCGACCCAATCTCTAAGAAATTATTTTGCTCATTATCATTTATATGAAAAAGCTTAAAATCACGGATTATTTTAGGTGATAAGTATTGGCTAATAAAACTCTCATCTTTAAAGTTTGCCATGGCAAAATGCAGTGTTTCTACCCAATCTGAACCGGCTATTTCAGGAAACCAATGTTTGTCTTCGGCTGTTGGATTTTGGCATATGCGCTTGATGTCGCACATCATATTAAAACCAAGGGCATATGGGTTAATGCCAGAATAAAATTGACTATTGTATTCTGGTTGCATGACCACATTAGTATGGCTATGCAAGAATTCAAGCATAAAGCGATCGGTGACTAAACCTTCATCATATAAATGATTTAAGATAGTGTAATGCCAAAATGTTGCCCAACCTTCATTCATCACTTGAGTCTGTTTTTGTGGATAAAAATACTGAGATATTTTTCGTACAATTCTGACCAACTCACGCTGCCAAGGTTCTAATAAGGGGGCGTTTTTTTCAATAAAATATAAAATATTTTCTTGTGGTTCGTTAGGAAATTTAGGTTTTTCTTTTGATTTTTGACTCTTCGCTTGCGGTACTGTTGAATGCCATAAATCATTAACTTGTGATTGAAGATAAGCTTCACGTTCTTGCTGACGTTTAGTTTCTTCGTGAAGTGAAATTTTTTGCGGGCGTTTATAACGATCAACACCAAAATTCATTAAGGCATGACAAGAATCTAAGATAGATTCAACCTCATCGATGCCATATTTTTCTTCACACTTTGCCACATAATTTTTGGCAAAAACGAGATAATCGATAATCGAACTCGCATCTGTCCACGTTTTAAATAAGTAGTTACCTTTAAAAAATGAATTATGGCCGTAACAAGCATGTGCCATTACGAGTGCTTGCATGGTAATGGTGTTTTCTTCCATTAAATACGATATGCATGGGTCCGAATTAATCACGATTTCATATGCTAGGCCCATAAAACCACGTTTATAATTTTGTTCAGTTTGAATAAATTTTTTACCATAAGTCCAATGACTATAACCTATAGGCATACCGACACTTGAATATGCATCCATCATTTGTTCAGCGGTGATAACTTCGATTTGATTTGGATACGTATCAAGCTTGTAATGTGCGGCGACTCTTTTTATCTCAACATGATATTCATCCAGCAAATCAAATGTCCAGTCAGGACCATCACTCAGTGTTTTTTTGCTCATGCAGCCCCCTTGCTTAATTGTTTAAGAAAGAACTCTCTAAAAACAGGGAAAATATCGTCAGCTGTTTTTATATTTTGCATTGCCATATTGTCGAATTTATCAGTCAGCGTTTCGTATTCTTTCCAAAGTGTTTGATGTGCTCGAGTCGTTATTTCTATATAAGTAAAGTAGCGTAAAAAAGGTAAAATATTTTTGCTCATTAATTCAGTGCAGAGCGGTGAATCATCGGCCCAATTGTCACCATCAGATGCTTGAGCTGCATAGATATTCCATTGCGAGGGTGGAAAACGTTCTTTGATAATTTCGTCCATTAATTTAATAGCGCTTGAGACGATGGTGCCGCCGGTTTCTTTTGAATAAAAGAATTCTTGCTCATCGACTTCTTTTGCTTGTGTATGATGGCGAATATAAACAACTTCCACATCTTTATAGGTTTGTGTTAAAAAAAGATAGAGCAAGATATAGAAGCGTTTAGCGATATCTTTTGTGGCTTGATCCATTGAACCCGATACATCCATAATACAAAACATAACGGCGTTTGTTGTTGGAACGGGTTTGCGTTCAAAGTTTCTAAACCGTAAATCAAACTCGTCGATAAAGGGGATTTTCTTTATCTTCGCTTTTAATTTTTCTATCTCATCTAACAAAATAAGTATTTGCGCTTGATTTGCTGTTGGGTCTTCATTGAGTTCGGTTAGTGTCGCTTCAGCTAAAGCCAGTTTCTTTTTGTGTTTACCGCCCATAGCCGTTCGACGTGCAATTGAATTTTTTAATGATCGCACAATGTCAATTGTGGCAGGATTACCTTGCGACTTAAATCCCGCCCGATTCGTTTTATATTCAACAAGCTTATCAAGTTGATTTTTTTGTAAATTGGGTAATTCTAAATCTTCAAATAAGGTATCTAAATATTCAGATTGTGAAATTTGAAATACAAAATCATCTTCACCTTCACCCGAATCACTCGCATCGCCCGAACCTGAACCACCAGCACCACCGCCTTCGGGTCTTTTTATTCGGTCACCGGTACTAAATTGATCATTACCGGGATGTACTTGATCTCGGATCCCCCCTTTACCTTGATGAAAAAAGGGTTCCGAAATGTCGCGTTGCGGTATGGTGATGTTTTCACCCGAAACTAAATCAGTCACACTGCGGTTATTGATTGAGTCCGACACCGCTTTTTTAATTTGCTTTTTATAGCGTCTTAAAAAGCGTTGTCGATTTACCGTGCTTTTCTTTTTAGAGTTAAGTCTACGATCAATGAAATGCGCCATGGCAACTCCTTAGTTAGGACTATGACGATTTTCTTACACGTAAATACCATTCTGACAATAATCTGACTTGTTTTTGCGTATAACCTTTTTCCATCATTCGCGCTACAAAGTCATCATGTTTCTTTTGATCATCGCCTGAGGTTTTTGCGTTAAAAGAAATAACCGGTAATAAGTCTTCGGTGTTTGAAAACATTTTTTGTTCAATTACCGTTTTTAATTTTTCGTAACAGGTCCAGTTAGGGTTTTTGCCTTCGTTTGTCGCTTTGGCTCTGAGCACAAAATTGACTATTTCATTTCTGAAATCTTTTGGATTACTAATGCCTGCGGGTTTTTCAATTTTTTCTAACTCACCATTGAGTGATGCTCGGTCAAAGAGTTGCCCGGTTTCTGGGTCGCGATATTCTTGATCTTGGATCCAAAAATCAGCATAAACAACGTAGCGATCAAAAATATTTTGACCGTATTCAGAGTAAGATTCTAAATAGGCAGTTTGAATTTCTTTACCGATAAATTCTACATACTTAGGAATTAAATAACCTTTAAGAAACTCCATATAACGATCTGCAGTTTCTTGCGGAAATTGCTCGCGTTCTATTTGTTGCTCAAGTACATAAAAAAGGTGAACTGGGTTAGCTGCTATTTCAGTATGGTCAAAGTTGAACACTCTAGAAATAATTTTAAAGGCAAATCGAGTTGATAAACCATCCATTCCCTCATCGACACCGGCAAAATCTCGGTACTCTTGATATGATTTGGCCTTTGGATCCGTATCTTTTAAACTTTCGCCATCATATACCCGCATTTTTGAGTATATACTTGAATTTTCTGGCTCGGCTAAACGTGATAAAACACTAAATTGAGCCATCAGTTCAAGGGTACTGGGTGCGCATGCCGCTTGGCTTAATTGACTGGTTTCAAGTAATTTATCATATATCTTTTGTTCCTCTGAAACACGCAAACAGTAAGGCACTTTAACGATATAAACACGGTCTAAAAATGCTTCATTATTTTTGTTATTTCTAAAGGTTTGCCATTCAGATTCATTAGAATGCGCTAATATGATGCCATCATAGGGTAGAGCAGACATACCTTCTGTTGGATTATAATTACCTTCTTGTGTTGCAGTTAATAATGGGTGTAGTACTTTAATAGGGGCTTTAAACATCTCAACAAATTCCATTACACCTTGGTTTGCTCGGCATAATGCACCGGAGTAACTATAAGCATCTGGATCATGTTGTGCATATTCGTCTAAGTATCTGATATCGACTTTACCAACTAATGCCGAAATGTCTTGGTTGTTGTCATCTCCCGGTTCTGTCTTCGCAACAGCGAGCTGATCTAAAATAGAGGGGTAAACTTTTTGCACTCTAAATTGTGATATATCACCACCAAATTCGTGTAAACGTTTACGCGCCCAAGGCGACATGATTGTTTTAGTATAACGTTTAGGGATCCCAAACTCTTCTTGTAAAAGGTCGCCATCTTCTTTTGTATCAAATAACGATAATGGATGGTCATTAACCGGCGAGCCTTTAATCACATAAATAGGACATTTTTCGATTAAGCTTTTTATTTTTTCAGCGAGAGATGACTTTCCGCCGCCGACAGGGCCTAATAGATATAAAATTTGCTTCTTTTCTTCTAAACCTTGTGCGGCATGACGTAAATAACTTACGATTTGTTCAATCGCTTCTTCCATGCCATAAAATTCAGAAAAAGCAGGATACCTTGCTATTATTCGATTCGAAAAGATCCGACTTAAGTGTGAATCTTGCGATGTGTCAATCATCTCTGCATCACCAATCGCATGCAATAATCGTTCTGCGCTACTGGCATAAGCCATTTTATCTTCTTTGCAAAGTGCTAAAAATTCTTCTATAGAATATTCTTCATTTTTAGTAGAGTCGTAACGTGACTGAAAATGTTCAAATATACCCATAAGCTCCCCCGAGAACTATTTATCAAATAGTAAAAAAGTAGATTAGAATTAACCGCTTACTTTAAATCTAGTTGCAAAATTAAAGATAACCAATAAATATTTAAACTTTAATTATTAGTATTTTCTGCAGATCTGGTTTATGGGTTTTTTACAGGGGCGGAAAGACGGTACAAATAGGCATAAAAAAAGCCTGAAACAATCATGTTTCAGGCTTTAATGATTCTTTATTTAATAAATAAATAGGTTATTGGTTAAAATAATTAAACTTATTTTGCCAATAAAAATGTAATTACTTAGCTAAGTTAGCCGCAACAAAATCCCAGTTTACTAATTTCCAGAATGCAGTTAAGTAAGCTGGACGTGCGTTACGGAAATCGATGTAATATGCGTGTTCCCATAAATCAACCGTTAATAATGGCGTTACGCCTTCTTCAGTGATCGGCGTGCCGGCATTTGAAGTGTTTACGATTGCTAATGAACCATCTGCGTTTTTAACTAACCAAGTCCAGCTTGAACCGAAGTTATTAACTGCTTTGTCGTTTAGTTGAGCTTGAAACTCAGAAAAAGAACCGAATGCTGCGTTAATTGCATCAGCAACGGCGCCAGTAGGTTCGCCACCGCCGTTAGGGCTTAAACAGTTCCAGTAGAATGTGTGGTTCCAAATTTGTGCAGCATTGTTAAATAAACCACCTTCAGACGATTTAATGATCTCTTCTAAAGATTTGCTTGCATTTTCAGTACCTTCAACTAAACCGTTTAGTTTAGTTACGTAAGTTTGGTGATGCTTACCATAGTGAAACTCTAAAGTCTCTTTTGAAATAGTAGGCTCTAATGCGTCTAATGCGTATGGTAATGCTGGTAATTCAAAGGCCATTATGATTCTCCGTTGGCTAGTAGTGTTCAGCGTATTTTAGCTGAAAATAAAATCATGAATACACAATAAAAGTATGGGATTGTATTTCAAAACTTCTAAAACCTATTTTGGGCATAAAGTCATGAAATTCAATAGTTAGAGACACTAATTAGTTAAGTTGTTTTTGTATGTATCAGATGATGCAGTTATAAGCAGCTATAGCCGCCTTGCTTAGAATCGCTTACAATAGTGTTAATTGTAACGACTATTAGTTAATAGAGGCATTTATGGATACTTTAGAAAATATCAAGCAGCAAATTGCTGAAAACAACATTCTTCTTTATATGAAAGGCAGCCCTAAATTACCAAGCTGTGGTTTTTCATCTCAAGCTTCTCAAGCACTTATGAACTGTGGCGAACCTTTTGCCTATGTTGATATTTTGCTTAACCCTGAAATCCGTGCTGAATTACCAAAATATGCTAACTGGCCTACTTTTCCACAATTGTGGGTTGATGGTGAGTTAATCGGTGGTTGTGACATTATTTTAGAAATGTTCCAACAAGGTGAATTACAAACGGTTATAAAAGAAAGTGCTGCAAAGAATAAGCCAGCAGGAGAAGAACAAGCTTAATTGCTTATTGTTTTTTTGTTTGAAATATAAAATCCGATGTCATAATCGGATTTTTTTTATCTAAATTTTAGATTGTTTTGCGGATAACTGTGCAATTGCTTGCATTGCATCTGAAGGTGCCGTTTGAGACCACTCATGATAAATTTGGCGGGTCGATAAATACCGCATTTCTAATTCAGCTATTTCTTGGGCTAACGCAACTGAAATGACGAACAGGCGTGATCTTTTGGGTTCGTGCTAAACACATTCAACTCTTTGTTGCCAGCTTAGATACAGCAGCCAGGATCATGCAAAAGCTATTACCTAGCGTGATTAAGTTAAAAAGAGATGGATTTTAGATGAAAATGAATGGGGTAAAAAGCGTATTGAATAAAACTTAAGCATAAGTGAAATCAATGCGTTTTATAAAATAGGGATAGAGATGGTTTATTTGAATGTTGCGATTACGCTTGTGTCTTGCTCAATGGCTTGTTGAAATATTTTTTTTGCCGTTTTATTACATTTACCGCATTGATTACCCACAGATGTTTTGCAGCGTAAATCGCACATGCTGCCGCAACCGCCTTGAACCGCTTTACGGATTTGCTTATCAGTAATGCCATGACATAAACAAACGTACATAATAAATAACCTAAATAATAATGATTCTCGATAACTGTGGTTATTATAAATGAGACTAATTCGTATTAGCAAGTGATTTAGTTTATAAATTGAACATTCACTGTATTTATACATAAAATGCGGCCATTAATTTTTAATTTATCAGAAAAATAAATAATTTTACGAAGTTATGGGGTTATTAATTTAAGATAACGTTGTTAATGAAAAACAGCAGACTTTATAATCCACACCTAAATATTGCAGTGCTGTTTGTTTTAACCGCATTATTCACCAAATTTAACCTGTGTCTGTTATTAAAATTTTAAAGGCTTATGTTTATATGAAACAAGTTTTAAGAAAGTTATGTTCACCTATTTTAAATATTTTTGAAAAAGGGCCAGAGCCTGAAATCTATAAATCACTTAACCGGAAAATACTTATTATTATTGGCATTATGTTCAGTGGTTTAGCGACTGCGGTATTGTTAAGTTCATCTAAAAGTGATGATTATGGCTATTTGATCCCTTGTGTTGTTTTTTATTGTTTAGCCTTCGTTTGTTTAATTATTGGTTTGCTTGGTGATAAAAGAGCGGTAATGAATATTTGGGGCAATAAATAGTAATAGGGGGCATCCCATTTAAGGTTTAATCGCGTTATGCTCAATAAAATCTGGCTTGCATTTATCTTATCAGCTTTTGGATTCGCCTGTTTTAATGCGGTCTATCTTGGTGATGGGCTTATTTTTGAGCAAATGATGCAATCGGTTTTTTCAATGGCTAAAGTAACCGTTGAGTTATCGATAGGCTTGATTGGTCTAATGGCTTTTTGGCTCGGTGTCAGCCGTATAGCAGAAAAGAATGGGCTTGTTTCACAGTTATCTCGCTTGCTCACGCCTGTTTTTACTAAAATCATGCCCGAAGTCCCCCGTAATCATCCGGCATTGGGTCATATAACAATGAATATGGCGGCTAATGTTATGGGGTTGGATAATGCAGCCACGCCATTAGGTTTAAAAGCCATGCGCTCATTGCAATCGTTAAATCCAATACCCGATACGGCAAGCAATGCACAAATTATGTTTTTAGTGCTAAATACGTCTTCGATTACATTGTTCCCAATTACCGTATTCATGTATCGTGCGCAACAGGGCGCTTTGCAACCAACTGATGTTTTTTTGCCCATTTTATTGGCGACGATGGCTTCTACTTTAGCTGGATTTATGGCGGTCTGTTTTGTACAAAAAATCAATTTACTGAGAATTAAATCGTTAATCATCTTGAGTTTAATCATTGGTTTTTGTGTCGCAATGGTGACTTTGTTAATTACACTGAGTGTTGAACAGTTAAATTATTTTTCGAGTGTGAGCGCGAATTTTCTCATTTTGTTATTTATTGTCATTGTGCTTTTTGTTGGACATATCAAAAAATTGAATGTGTATGATGAGTTTGTAGAAGGCGCAAAAGAAGGTTGTACTATCGCGTTGAGTATTATTCCTTATTTATTAGCCATGTTAGTTGCGATTGGCTTATTGCGATCATCTGGATTACTCGATGGCTTGTTACATTTAATTACGATGGTAGTAGCGAGTCTAAATGGTGATACGCGTTTTGTTGATGCTTTACCGGTGGCTTTTTTAAAGCCGTTATCGGGTTCTGGCGCAAGAGCCATGATGGTAGAGACAATGCAAAATTATGGTGCTGATTCTTTTGCTGGTCGTTTAGCCGCTATTTTGCAAGGGTCAACAGAAACCACATTTTATGTACTTGCCGTTTATTTTGGTAGTGTTGGGATTAAATACGTACGTCATGCGCTAACTTGTGGTTTAATCGCCGATTTAGCCGGTATATTAGCTGCGATAGGTGTAACGTATCTATTTTATGCATGAATTTATGCGTGGTATATGGGACAGTAGGTAGTTTATTAAAATAAGAATAGGTAGGGGTTAATACGTTTATTAAATTATTTGCTAATTTAAGCCAAAAGGCATATCCGATAGCAAAGCTATCGGATCCACTATTATCCGTTAAATTATGATTAACGTTGGCGGAAAAT
Source organism: Algibacillus agarilyticus (assembly GCF_003286125.1). Taxonomy (GTDB): domain Bacteria; phylum Pseudomonadota; class Gammaproteobacteria; order Enterobacterales; family Alteromonadaceae; genus Algibacillus; species Algibacillus agarilyticus. The sequence continues at coordinate 190,726 of NZ_QMED01000004.1, read as the reverse complement.
AATGCGGCCTTTTGATAAATCATACGGTGTCATTTCAACCGTAACTTTATCACCCGTTAAAATTCTGATGTAGTTTTTACGCATTTTTCCAGAGATATGAGCTGTCACAACATGCCCATTTTCTAATTCAACACGAAACATGGTATTTGGTAATGTATCTAAAACAGTACCTTGCATCTCAATGCAGTCTTCTTTTGCCATTCAGCAATAAACCTCGAATAAATAATAAGTAAAGCGTGGAAAATCGCGCGAAATAATGCCTGATATCGTTGCTTAAGTAAAGAGGGCGGGTACAAAAAAGGTGTTTTTACCGACATATAAACCTTAATGACAGATAACATGACAGAGAACAAAAGATGTTGAGTCGGACTTTTCGCTATAATTTAAGGTAAACAAATGAATTGGTTAACCATTTTACCTTTAAATATTAACTAATGTGTTGCCATTCACCTTGGATCCAACGCTCATGTGGCTTAAAGTTTGTTTTGTAATTCATTTTTTGACAGGCATCTATTTGATAACCCAAATAGACATAATCAAGTTTAAGTGCCAAGGCAAATTCAACAGCTTTTAAAATAGCTAATGTGCCAATAGAGTTCGATTGATAATCGGGTTCAAAAAAAGTGTAAACAGCCGATAAAGAGTGAGGCAATACATCCAGCACACTAACTGCAATTAGTTGGTCTTCATCGTAAATTTCTAAATAGGCCGTAGTAAGCCAATGTGCTTGCACAAAATTTAAATACTGTTCTTTATCTGCCGGGTACATCGTGCCATCAGAATGGCGGGTATTGATATATTGTTCATATAAGGGAAAATAAGATTCAACATTGTCATTGTTGGGTTGGAGTTTACACGCTAAGTTTTTATTCTTTTTTAAGACTCTTTTTTGGCTTTTAGATAAATTGAACTGTGTAACCGGCAGCCTAATTGATTCACAGGCACTACATTGGCTGCAATAAGGGCGATACACTTGTGAACCGCTGCGACGAAACCCGGCTGTCATTAACTGTTCATAGTTTACGTCAGAGTAAACGATGTCATCCATTGCAATCAACAGCTTTTCTTTTTGGTCACTTAAATAACTACAATCAAATTCATGACTGACTGCAAACTTGATAGGGATCATATTCGTCATTAGTTTAACCTTATCTTAAGGAGTTAGTTATTTTGGATGTGAAAGTTTATAGGGTCGGGGATCCCAACAATTTTTAGGTATTGTGGTTTTTCTGTTGATATACAACTCGGCTAAAAATGTTTCTCGATCGATTTCTGAAATACCCAATGAAGAGAGATGACTATTTTGTAATTGGCAATCAATAAAAGCGTAATTAAATTGGCTTAACAAATCAACAAGCACCACCATCGCGGCTTTAGATGCATCTGTAACCGTATGAAACATTGATTCACCACAAAACACAGCGCCAACACTAACGCCGTATAATCCACCTACAAGCTCATCATTTTGCCATACCTCAATTGAATGTGCTTGGCGGTTGTGATGCAGCTGGTTGTAACCTTTCAATATATCAGATGTGATCCAGGTGCCTTCACTGTATGAGCGGGTTGCTGCACATTTTGTGATCACTTGATTAAACGCTTGATTAATCGTGTAAGTAAATTGGCTTCGGCGCAGCGATTTTTTTAAGCTTCGGCTGATATGAAAATCATTAAAATTTAAGATAGCACGTGGGTTTGGACTCCACCATAAAATGGGTTCGCCAGGGTTATACCAAGGAAATATGCCTTCAAAGTAAGCGTTCTTTAAACGTTGGGGTGATAAATCGCCGCCAATCGCTAATAAGCCATTTGGGTGCATTAAAGCGTGTTCTGGTGGTGGGAAATCGAAATGCTCGTTATCGAGTTGATAGACTGCGGTCGTCATAAAAACTGCTATATGTTTAATGAATACACATATAGCAGTATAGTCTGGTTAAATTCGGTTATGCAAATGGTATTTCTATAACGAATCTAGGTATTTTTCTGCATCAAGTGCCGCCATGCAGCCTGTACCCGCAGAGGTAATTGCTTGACGGTAAGTATGATCCATTACATCACCTGCAGCGAATACACCTTCAACGCTAGTCGCGGTTGCATTACCTTCTAAACCTGATTTTACAACAATATAACCGTCTTTCATGGTTAATTGATCGGTAAATAAATCCGTGTTTGGTTTATGACCAATCGCAATAAACACACCCATCGCTTCTAATTCTGATGTTTCATCAGTTGAAGTATGACGCATTCTTATACCTGTAACACCCATGTCATCACCTAACACTTCATCAAGCGTTTGGTCTAAGTGCAAAGTAATGTTACCGTTTTCAGCTTTATCCATTAAACGCTTAATCAAGATTTTTTCAGCGCGGAAAGTATCACGACGATGAACAACATGAACTTCAGAACAAATGTTAGATAAATATAACGCTTCTTCAACGGCCGTGTTACCACCGCCAACAACAACAACTTTTTTATTGCGGTAAAAGAAACCATCACAAGTTGCACAGGCCGAAACCCCTTTACCCGCAAAGGCTTCTTCAGATGGTAAACCTAAATATTTAGCTGAAGCACCCGTGCAAATAATTAAAGAATCACAGGTGTATTCTTTATCACCTTTTAAGCGGTATGGCTTTTGCGAAAAATCGACTGATTCAATATGATCGAAAAGAATTTCAGTTTCAAATTTTTCAGCATGCTCTTTCATTCTTTCCATTAAAGCAGGGCCGGTCATGTCATGTGCATCACCTGGCCAGTTTTCAACTTCAGTGGTTGTTGTTAATTGGCCACCTTGTTGTAACCCTGTGACTAAAACGGGGTTTAAATTTGCTCTAGCGGCATAAATAGCGGCTGTATATCCGGCAGGGCCAGAACCTAAAATGAGTAATCGAGCATGTTTAACTTCGCTCATAGTCTTCTCCGATAAAAATGTATAAATACAAAGATGAGGCTTGAGTATGAAGAATCAAGCTGTGTATAGAAAATTATTTAGGTTGAAGCTGCAAACAGTTTAAATTTAACCACTTACTGAAAATTAACCTAGCGTATTTAAAGGCGATTATAACTAAATAATTTAACTTAATGTTGGAATTTTTGGAATTTTATGTACAACATTAAACTAATTTAGAATCTAAAAATCTGAAAGAAATGACAAAAAAAATCACAATTTTATTGCATGGCTTAGCAAGAAGTGCCATTTCGCTGCTACCCATGGAATTAGCATTAAAACAAGCGGGCCTCCAAGTTAAAAATATTGGTTATCCGTCGACTGATTTTTGCATAGATGATTTAACGCATAACCATTTGTATCCTGCCTTATTACCTTATATTAAAGAAGGTTATGCTTTTGATTTTGTTTGTCATTCAATGGGCGGAATATTAGTCCGTAATTTAATGTATATCTACCCTGAAATTGATGTGGGTCGGGCAGTGATGTTGTCTCCACCTAACCATGGTAGTGAAATTGTCGACACGTTGTCGAGTTGGTCTTTATTTGAATTTTTTAATGGCCCAGCAGGCCAAGAGTTGAGCACCAATCCCAATAGTAAACCTAATTGTTTAGGGCCGGTTAATTTCGAGGTTGGCGTGATCACGGGGGAATTGTCATTGAATCCCATTTTTGTGCATTTTTTTAATGGTCCAAATGATGGCAAGGTATCGGTTGAAAGTGCCAAATTGGAAGGAATGAAAGATTTCTTGGTGGTTAAAGCAAGTCATACTTTCATTATGAACAATCTTAAGGTTATTGATAACACTCTACATTTTTTAAAAAAAGGCCATTTTAATAAACGAAGGTGAACATTTATTAGCGCCTAAGTTACCAGTCGAGATCCCAAGGTGAAGTGAATTCTGGATTATTAAATTGAGTTTTTACCGCGTCATGATTAAAGAATTCGCCTGTTGTTGGCGGACAAATAAACGCATAGTCTTGTTCATTGATGGCAAAACGAACAGCATAGGCATGAAGATAGGTGCGGTCGCTTTTAACGCCTTTATATAGTTCATCACCTAATATTGCCGCCATATTCGATTTCATCGCAACTCTGAGTTGGTGTGTTTTACCGGTTAAGGGTTTTAATAAATAAAGCCTATTGGCTGAACCTAACGCGAATGATTTAAATAACGTGGTGGCGGGCGAAACGAAGGTGCGATTCAGCATCCACGTTTTATTACGCGATTTACTCATATCACCTGTTATTTTTCCTTGCTTCTTTTTAGGTTTGTTAGTGGCTAATGCGACATAAAATTTGTCTATTTTTTTATTGGTAAAAGCGTGATTAAATTGAAGCTCTGTCGTTAAATTTTTGGCCATGATGATTAAGCCTGATGTCACTTTATCGAGTCGATGCACGGGATATAATTCATCAACGGCTAAATGTTCTTTCACCTGATTAAAAAAACCGATAGTTTGGGTTTGTGAGTCATCATGAAAGTCACAATTTTCGGGTTTATTGACAACAATGAAGTCTGAATTTTGATATATGACGTGCATAAAACTATGATTAAAAGAATGGTTAAGTTAATTCTAACATAAAGATATGATTAAAAAGGCTTAGGTAAGCAATGTTTGTCTTCAAGGTAGAAAAAGGTACAGCAGCGTATAAAGTTGAGTTAAGCATGATCATGTTGTTGATTATGTTGTCGTTGATAGGGTGCACAGACTCAGTTGATGAATATGCCCCGCGTACGACCCTTATAAAAGTAGATAAATTATTAGCGCCGTATTTTGTTTCTGGTGAATGGCGATACCGAGGTGCTCGACCGACTGATCAAGGTATAGCCGCCTATATTCAAGTGCCAGATAGAATTGAATTGTCTGAAAAACAGCATAAAAACTATATTTTGTTGACGGTTTGTCCAGATAAAACGGTGGCTTATTTTTGGCACGATATCTTTCCTTACGAACTTTATATACGCACCTATAATTATGTTGATCGTAATTATATAGAAACACACTGTCCTTCACCTTTAATGCAAGATAATTAAAGGCCACAGCCCTTTGGGAAAAGGCCCAAAAGCCCTCACTCTGCGTTTCTCGTCATTTATTTAGCGCAACTAAACCACTATCATCGCGCCTTGATTGTTAACTTTTGGAGTATTCTTGAGCTTTTACCGCAAAGATATACAGGCCCTGGCTTTCGGGTTTGAATTAAGGCGTTTTTATGTTTTACTGTGCAGCATAATTTATTAATGGATTAATTCACCTTATGAAACATTTGAGCAAACTTATTCTATGGTCTTTTATCGTTGTCGGGCTTGTGAGTTGTTCGTCTACCTCTGATCAAAACGCATCAAATCTAACGAGTCCCACCCCTGCTATCTATAAAGTGTTACCTCATGTTGTTGAAAACTTAATTAAACGTAATTATCGTGTCTATGATCAACCTGAACTCGGTTATTCAATTCATTATGAAGTGCCTTACAAAGTATTGGCGGATGTATACATTTACCCATTACCTGAAAATCAAATGCCGTTTTCAAATAAAGATATTGTGGTGGGTAATTCAGCTCATGCTATTCAAGAAATTTTGCACTTTGAAAAAAAGGGTGTTTACAAAAATGTAAAGGTGTTAGATCAAGCAGGCTGGGGAAGTCGTGATGATATGCTGTTAAAAACAGAGCTTACTTTTTTGGCTAAAGGTCAAGATCGTTACTCTTTAATCTATTTTGCTCAGCATATGAATTCATTGGTTAAAATTAGAATGACAATGGATAATCATTCCGTTAACCGACAAAGTGGTGCTTGGGACAATTTTGCTAAAAAATTGATGAAACAAATTGGTACCGAGCTACGTAATAAACAAGCTAAAAGACAAGAAACGCGTGGCTATTAAAAAAGCGATTAAAGATTTGGCGGTGTTGCTAAGGTCAATGCAACCTGTGCTGGATCCGCAAGCCTATGTTTTTTGTTGTATCGCAAGCGATCTAAACGATGTGCTTTCATTAAAGCCCATTGCGACTTTTCATGAAAAAGAAGGCTTAACACTTGTTATTACGCAAGAGACCGCTAACCTTGAAAATTTGGTGTATGACGGTGTTTTTTGTAAAATAACCTTGTCTGTTTATTCCAGTTTAGCGGCGGTTGGTTTAACCGCCGCTGTCGCCGGAGCGCTGGCTGCTCACGGCATAAGTGCAAATGTGATGGCGGCATTTCATCATGATCATGTCTTTGTACCCCAGGCGGATGCTCAACAAGCTTTAGCTATTTTGAATACGTTAAGTGCTTAATGTGAGTTTTCATGAAATAATTGGCTTAAATTTATACGATTAAAGGCTTTAAATACGAATGATTTTGACTCTCGACACTGCTTTTAAGTAGAATGGGTAGATTAATTTGTAGGTCTCCTTTGCTACAATCAAATAGATAGCGGATCGCGCTTTGTCGTATATTTCAAAAGTTTCAAATCTAATCTCTTTTTCTTCGTTTCGAATCTCACCTGTGATGTTGCTAAGTGGGCTAGTTGCCTTCGTTTTAATTCTGCCTGTTGTTTTTTTAACCATCGCTTCTTTTCAACCTGACGATGATATATTTAGTCATTTAATCGATACCGTTTTAAGTGATTATGTAATTAATACGCTGCTATTAGTGTTTGGGGTTTGTAGTTTATCGTTACTCATTGGCTTACCCTTAGCTTGGGTGATGGCGATGTGCAGTTTCCCGGGCAAGCGTTTTTTTAGTTGGGCGCTTATTTTACCTTTAGCGATGCCTGCTTATGTTGTGGCTTATGTTTTTACTGATTTATTTGACTATGCAGGCAGTGTGCAGATAACGCTTCGTGCATGGTTTAATTGGCAATCAGTCGCGGACTATTGGTTTTTTGATATTCGCACTTTAGGGGGGGCAACCATTATATTAAGCTTGGTTTTGTATCCTTATGTCTATTTATTACTTCGCTCAGCTTTTATTAATCAATGTGCGGTACAAGTACAAGCAAGCCGAATTATGGGCGATAGTGCTTGGCGTAGTTTTTTTCGTATCAGTTTACCTCAAACTCGTGGTGTTATTGTGGCCGCTTTGTCATTGGTCGCCATGGAAACGATGGCCGATTTTGCGACGGTGCATTATTTTGCTGTTAATACATTAACGACTGCAATTTATGATACTTGGTTAGGTTATTACAGCTTGTCAGCGGCGGCTAAATTGTCGGTGATGATGCTCGCGTTTGTTTTTATATTTCTAGCCCTAGAAAAATATCAACGTAAACGTATTAAAAATTATTCCCGCAGTGATTCATTCACTCAAGGAGAGCCATACCCGTTGACAGGGTTAACCGCTTTGCTGGTGGTCGCCGGTATGTCATTTATCTTTTTTATGGGGTTTGTCTTACCTTTTGGTATATTAATTCAGTATGGTATTGATTACTTCGATGTTGCATGGAATGACGATTTTATAAAATTTGCTTGGCAAAGTTTATTGATGGCCTCAAGTGTAGCCGTAGGGTGTTTGTTGGTCGCTTTGCTTTGTAATATCGCAAACCGTCAACAACACGAAACCCCTTTTAGTGCATTACCGGGGCATGCGATGAGTTTAGGTTACGCCTTACCCGGCACTGTATTGGCTATTGCCGTGTTGATACCTTTAACGCAAATCGAACTCGTCGCTAATGAATATTTAGATAATTGGTTTGCTTGGCAACCCGGTTTATTTTTAAGTGGTACACTCACCGCGATTATTTTCGCTTATATTGTTCGATTTAGTGCAATAACCGTTGGTGCAATCAGAGAAGGCTATGCATCAATATCACCTAATTTAGATAATGCGAGCTTAACGATGGGCCGTTCATTTTTATTTACGGTTAAACGTATTCATTTACCGTTATTATTTAAAGTGATGTTAACCAGTTCGTTATTGGTTTTTATTGAAGCAATGAAAGAGCTGCCCGCGGCTTTGTTACTGCGCCCATTTGGTTTTGAAACATTGGCCACGTACGTTTATCAATATGTAAGTGATGAGCAATTAGAACATGCCTCCATCGCCGCTATTGCCATTGTGCTTGTCGGGCTTATCCCGCTTATTTTTGTTAATCGCTTTGCATCGCAATCACAACGCTAAGGATTTATTTTGACTAGTATTGTTTCGGTAAAAAACATTCATCTTCACTATGGTCAACAAAAGGTACTTTCCGGAGTCGATTTCACTTTAAATAAAGGTGAAATATTGTGTTTATTAGGGCCGAGTGGTTGCGGTAAAACGACCATTTTAAAGAGCGTAGCGGGGTTATTACCTATTTCGGCAGGCACCATTGAAATCAACAATAAAGTGGTGAGTCGAGATAACGAAATGATACCCGCCGAAAAAAGAAATTTAGGCATGTTGTTTCAAGATTATGCACTGTTTCCGCATTTAACGGTTACAGATAATATTACCTATGGCTTGCGTGGCTTGAATAAAAACGAAAAACAGCAACGCTTAACAGAACTGTTAACATTGGTTCACTTAGATGGTAACCAACACAAATACCCACATCAATTATCAGGTGGTCAGCAGCAACGCGTTGCGTTGGCAAGGGCACTTGCTTATAAACCCGATTTGTTATTGTTAGATGAACCGTTTTCAAATATTGATACAAAAGTTAAATTTGAATTAATCGATCAGGTTCGCGATATTATCAAACAAGAAAATGTTGCCGCGATATTTGTTTCACATAGCAAAGAAGAAGCTTATGCATTTGCCGATAAAGTGGCATTGCTCAATCAAGGTAAAGTCGAACAACTTGATGCGCCTGATGTTTTATATAAACAACCCAAAAGTTTATTTGTTGCCAATTTTATGGGGGCTTTAAACAGTTTTAAATTAGCGACCTTACCTGATTACTTGCATGCTAAGTTTAATTGTGAAGCGCATGATATGGTTTCTTTTCGACCTGAACATATTAAATTAAGCCCCATGACAGAGTCTGCAGTGATTAAAGCACAAATATTAAAGAAACGTTTTGTTGGCTCTCATTATCAAATCACGGTAAAACATAATGACACGGCTTTATTAGTGTTAACTGATAAAGGAGAGCATTACGAACCTCTGCAATGGGTCAATATTAACTTACAAAGTGAAAAAGCCATTTTATTTAATTAAATGGTAAATGATTTAACCCCTTTTATCTTTGTCAGACGTTTTATTACTGACAAACAATAAAAGGGGACTGTCGATGACAACAATTCAATTAGATTCAAAACCAACTTTACACACACACGTTAATATTCAACCCGCATTTATTAAATTTAGTGCATCTGTTATTTTGGGCGTAATCTCGGCATTTAGTTTGTTCGTACTGATGCAAACATTAATAACACAAGATGAAGTTAACATTGTCGCTGACCCGACGGTAAAAATAGGTGATTTTGTGTTTGTTAAACCGATCGAAAAAACGATTGTAAAACCTGACCCACGTCCCAAATTAAAACCACCCGTTAAAGCCCCTGTTAAGCAAACTGCCACCGCTGATCCGATTGATATTGATGGGGTGAGTACAATTGAAAACATTGCAATTGACGTGGTGACGACTACGAGTGGCACAGACTGGACTGGCCCTGAAAAAACAGATGATGATGCGTCTCCTATTGTTAGAGTTGCACCTCGTTATCCAATGAAAGCCGCCCAGCAAGGTATTGAAGGCTGGGTTAAATTACGGTTTTCGATAAATAAGTTAGGGGGCGTAGAAGATATTGACATTATTGACTCTCAGCCTAAAAGAACATTTGATCGTGAAGCTCAACGCGCTTTAGCTAGATGGAAGTACCAGCCAAAAATTTTAAACGGCGAAGCTATTAAACAAACCGGCTTATCGGTACAGCTTGATTTTTCAATGCAATAATGAGCGTTTTAATCAAATAGGGTAGAAAGATTGAATCAAGACTTGGGTATAAATACGCTGCCCAAGCACATTGTTTAAGCCAAAATGGCTATAGAGTGAATAGGCTAGGGTGCCTATTTTAATCATCGACACTTTGCCTAATGCCCATCACAGTTAACTTGCAAAAGTAATCAGCTATTAACGACGATGGGTATAATACCGTTAGACATGCGCATTTTATAAATAAGGACGACTTTTTGATTTTAACTGAAAAACTAAAAAGCTGGTTTGATTGGCGACATGATCAGTTTGATTGTGAACGAGCTATGTTGGCTTATGCACAAAATGGCAATCACAAAATATTAGACAGCTTAGTTAATCGATTAGGCGATGATTTATATTTTTATTTATTGAGCCAGTCTGATAACGCTTTGGCTGCTGATATCAGTCAGCAAGTGTGGTTAAAAGTCATCGAAAAAAGGCAGCTCTATCGAGTTAATAAAAGTGTAAAAGCGTGGCTGTTTTCTATCGGGCGAAATTTATTGATTGATCAGCTACGCATGCAAAACCGCTGGCAATTTGATGAACTTGAAATACAAACCGAGACTGAAAAATTACCCTTTGTCGCATCGCCTGAAATCGAGTTAAGCCAAGCCCAATTATTAACACAATTTGAATGTTTGCTTGCCGCTTTGCCGTTTGCGCAAAAAGAAGCCTGGATTTTGCAACAAGAAGGGTTTTCGATAAGCCAGATCAGTGAAATAACCCAGCAAGAACCTGAAACAGTGAAAAGCCGATTACGTTATGCGCGAGCTCATTTAACCATGCCCACTGAGAGTTAAGATGAAAAAATCAATATCAGCGTCTGAACAGCCGCAACCTCATACCCAATATGAACAGTTAAAAAAGCGTGCGCCACTGCCTGATCATGTTAAATACCGAATACAAGTTAAAGCAAAACGCCAAGATCCCAAATTGAAGTCATCATTCATGTCATTTAAATCATGGACGGCACTCGCGAGTGCTGTTTTGGTTTTGATCACTGGGATTAATATTTTTGAGTTTGGTTTAGCACAAAATCAAATGCCAATTGTACAAAGTAAACCACAAGTAAGCTTAGATGAAGCGGTGACAATTCAAGTTATTGAACCCAATTTAGCCACTCGTTTATCTGCCGAAATAATAACGGATCGCCAAGCTTATTTGGCTTTTAAAGCGTCGTTACAATCGCAAATGGCAAAACTCAATAATGATTATAATCAAGCGCAGGGTGAGTACGAACATTACGCAAAAATGGCTCACCTTCATCAAGAAAACAAAGACGTAAAATTAACACTTTGTGACGATACGATAAAACCAGTGTATCTAAAAGACGATCAAATAAATAAATCGTTTGATGCTTTGAGTGATTCTGAATCTAGGCTCGTACAGTTAGTTTTTAACCGCCAAGGTAAAATTGTATTGATTAAAAATACGAGCAACACAAGTTGTTAATAGAGGCTAGGGCGTGTTTATCTTTTGTGTATGCTTTTGCAGCCGTATTTGCACGATTTATACAAGGCAGAGCGATTGCGGTGTCGTTATTCTACATAAAAGAGCGATAAAGACTTTATGCTCCTGCAAAGTCACCTTACCCCACATCCATGTGGGGCAACATAGTAGAAATAGGGCAAATGCGCTGCCCTTTGGGTTCAATCCAAAAGGTTTTGCTCTTTGTTATTGGCTTTTGACGTAGAACCACTATGCCATCAAGCCAATGCCGCGATCAAAACGCTTTGGAATTGAACAAAATCTATACGACAAAGATAAACACGCCCTAGTTATTGGTTAAAAACAATTAATGTAAATTAAACCACAGTTTATTTAATGTCATAAAAACGCTTATATAATCCTGCGTGCGCAACTTAAAGGTGTCTTGTTCTGTTGTCGATAACGCTGTCTTTTGTAAGTACTGGTCAATTAATAAGGCTTGTTGGCTTTTGTTAAGCTGGTTAATCGTAATACAGGCGGCTAAGTCATATTCAGGTGGGGCACGGCGAGCGTATTCCCAATCAATGATAGTCGGCGGTGTACTTGCTAATACGTTATGTATTGATAAGTCACCATGGCAAAGGCAGTTTAGCGCGTCATCATGTGCGGCCGCTTTATCTAATTTATCAGCTAAATTAAGTATATACCTAATGGTATCCTCATTTGTTTTATCATTTCTTTTTACTCTGCCTTTATCTATTTCAGTGCAGTTGGTATTTTGATTGCGGATATTAAGTAATTTTTGAACATCGTAGACTAATCGTTGTTGAATTAACGGTAAGCACTGAGTTTCTTGTTTAAATTGATGTAAATAAAATAAACAGTCAGATAATAATGTAATGGTCGTATGTTGTTGCTCAGGTGATAAAGATAAGGGTTCTGCCTCAATATAATTTGAGAGTTCACACCCTAATTTATCATGATAAGCAATGGGTCTGAGTGTGAGTTTATGGTTAGCTAAAAAATCAGTGACTTGTTGCTCTGTTTTTCGCTCACTGAGTGTGACTTTGTTTGAGTTATACAGTTTAAAAAAATAAAAGGCACCAGATTGTGCCTCTATTTTATAACACTGATTGGTTAACGCATGCGGTATAGTGACAATACGCTTAATGCTTTGATTAAGTATGGTCTCTATCCAGTTTATCGTTTCATGCGTGAGCGTTGGCATTACGTTGCTATTTTAGTCGGCTTTTTTGATGCTAACAGCACTCGCCATTGAAAGTATCCCCAACAAGCAATCACCGTATACAACATAAACAATACGGCTATTATCATGAGTGATTTATTCATATATAAATACACTGAAACGATATCGATTATGATCCAGTAAAGCCAGTTTTCAACCACGCGTTGTGTGATCAAATAAGTCGCATAAATAGCAAAAACAGTGGTGAAAGTATCTAAATAAGGGTAAGACGCGGCTGTTTGATTCGCCATATAGTATCCCAGAATTATGGAAACGATAATCAGTGGGATGATCCATTTAACATGTTGTTTTATTGACCAGCTAACAACATCTAATTGCTCTTCAAACGCATTATCCGGAAACGTATCCAATTTATGTTTACGCCATTGCCAAAAGCCAAAAACAGCCATTGCCATATAATAAACATTCAAGATGCTGTCCATTAACAAATTGACCTGAAAAAAGATTAACGTAAAGATCAACGTTGATAAAAAGGCGGCTGGCCAGCATGCAATATGCCCTTTGGCAGCTAAAATGACATAAGCCAAAGAAAGCAAAGTCGCGATTAATTCCCAACTCGACATCCCGAGTGTTTGATTCATAAATTCAATCATGTTTTAACCGTATTTTGATACAAAGTTGCTACGATCACTTGGCACAAATTTACAAACAAATATACTCATGCCTAATTGTTGATGTACTTTTTTGATTTCAGCCATGACCTTGCTCATAACAGCATCATATTCACCGCTAACCAGTGTGCTCATGCCATTGGTCGTAATTGTTAAATCGGCATGTTGATGTAATTGCTTTATGAACTGCCAAATGACGTCTTCATAATCTTGCTGTGCTAAAGGGTATAAACTGATCTCTATGGATAATTCCATTATTTAGTCTCTATAAATAGAAAATAGGCTACCTTGCGGTAGCCTACTATTAAAATGTATATTCTGCTTTCAAGCCCCAAGTATGACGTTCTCCATATTGGAAATAAGGTTCAGTCATATATTCTTTACGAGGGTCGTTACCAAAGCTACCAAAGCCACGAACATAATAATCCGTATCATTTAAATTGCGGGCCCATAACTTAATAAGCCAATCATCAAGTTGGTAGTTGAGGCTAAGATGAATCAAGTTATAAGACACAGATCGAGTGTCATGATCACTATCTGAAAAGCGGTAATCATCTTTACCTTCGACTTCAATATTAATATCAAACTTGTCAGTTAAGTTAATTTTTGTGCCTAGGCTATAGGTATAACTCGGAGAGTGAGATAACTCTTCAGTTTGTATTTGCTGGCCGCTGACGGTGGTATAACCTTCAAATTTAGCTTTTAATAACCCTAAGCTACCAAAAAGTGTAATATCTTGATGAGGTTGCCAGCCCATTTCTAGCTCTACACCACGGCTGAAACCGACGTCGGCATTACCCGTAACTGAGATAAACTCAGTACTACTGTTTTCTCTTATTATTTCTTTATCATCTTGTACTTGCACGTTATAACGTTCCATCGTAAATAAGGCGGTATTTAACCAAGCATTATGTTGTGGAAAATCAAATTTATAACCGACTTCAAAATTCCATAAATATTCTGGGCTAAATTGTCTTTCAGCTTGATCAGTGATTGAACTTGATACATTAAAGCCACCCACTTTATAACCTCGATTAATCGAGGCATAAGCATGCTCGTCTTCGCTTATTTTAAAGTTAGCGACAAACTTACCCCCCCACATGTTGTATGTCGGACTGACAAAATAAGCATCACTATTACGGTAATTATCGTTGTGTTTTTCAAATCGCAAACCAAATTCAGTTGAGAAAACATCATTAACCTGAGTATCTAACTGACCAAATAGGGCATACTTTTCAGATTCTAAACCATGGTAATAATCACTCGCTAAATCAGTCTGTTGGCGCTGTAGGTCTTCAACCGACTTTTTGTAATAGATACCCGCGATCCAATCGGTGGTATCAGCAAATAATCGACCTTGGTCTTCAGATAACGCTCTGATTTCACCCACAACATTTTCACGGCCTCTAGTATAGTTATCAATAGCACTGTATTCCCAATCTGGGTCAATACCTACAAAACTCCAGTCTTCATCATAACCATACTGGATATTACTATCGGCATAACTCGAAATCGCTTGTATGCGAACCGCATCATTCAATACATGATCGATGAAGACACTGGCCGCATTGGTTTTTTGAGTATCTTTTCCTGGCTGATCCGATAATGTTTCACGTGTGTTATCTAAACTAAATGCGTCGTAACCGTTTTTAATATTAATATGAAATAAACTCACATCCACTTGGGTATCAGCATCAGCTTGCCAACGAAATTTACTGCGAAGAGTGACTTCATCTCGATCATTGGTATCAGTGCGGCCAAGGTGTGTATTTTTGATAAAACCATTACTGTGATATTTATGGGCTGCAAATCGTGCTGTTATCGTATCGGTAATAGCTGTTGAAACACTACCCGCGACTTCACGGTTGCTGTAATTACCCATCCCTAATGTGATATTAGCTTCTGTTTTTTCTGTCGGTGGTTTGCTTTCTAGGTAAATCATGCCGGCTAATGCATTGGCGCCAAAACGTGTGCCTTGCGGACCTCGATAAATTTCAGCTTGTGCCATATCATATAACGTTGCGCCGCTACCAATACCCGTAAAATCAACATTATCTATGATTAACCCAACAGACGGTAAAACAGGATCAGCAAACTCACCACTAATGCCTATTCCTCTTATTTGAAAATAACGAGCACGAGAGCTTCCACTTGAATACGTTAAATTGGGAGCTGCAGAGAATATTTCTTCAAGGTGATTTGCCGTTCGGCGTTCAATCACTTGATTGTTTAATACACTTATAGATGAAGACGCTCTTAATACATCATTATCTCGAAAATCGCCTAATATCTGAATCCGTTCAATATCTGAAGTTGATTTATTGTCTTGTTCGTTTGCGTTTACTAATAGGACAGATGATGTCGCTAATAAGCTTGATGTGATTAAAACAGATTTGGTTTTCATTTATTTCTCTAATTATCGGTATGAGACAGGTCAGAATATTTAATGATTAACTAATAAATCATAGGGATAAATATTCAATATATTATTATATTTTATCAATTTTAACAGAGGATCAAGATATAGCCTAACGACATACGCTGATTGCTATCATCACTAAAAGATGAATTGTGATAGTATAAAATAAAGTTTATTGTTAACAATGTGTTTTGCCTGTATATTCATGAATTCGATAAATCATATATAAAAAATATTAGTGTTTATTGCAGAAAGTGTTAATATGTAAAACATAAGTGTTAAATATAAACGTTAGGTAAACAGATAACATGAAATCAATTGTTTGTGTCGAACCCGGTTTTTTAGAATCAAAGCAGGTTGACAAGCCTTTTCCTAAGCAGGGAGAAGTGTTAGTTAAAATTAAAGCGATCGGTATATGTGGCACTGATATTCATGCCTTTGGGGGTAATCAACCCTATTTTCAATACCCACGAGTATTAGGGCATGAGTTATCAGGCGTTATTGAGACGTTAGGTGAAGGGAGTAACCTAAAAGCGGGAGCATCAGTTTATATCATTCCTTATTTAAGCTGTGGTCAATGTGCTGCATGCCGTAATGAAAAACCTAATTGTTGTAGTAATATTGAAGTTATTGGCGTGCATCGTGATGGTGGAATGGCTGAATATATTGTTGTACCTGAATCGGCAGTAGTCCCGACAGATGGACTTGATTTTAAAGACATGGCATTAATTGAATGTTTAGCTATAGGTGCTCATGCGGTGAGACGTGCTGCTATAACTTCAAACGATACGGTATTAATATTAGGTGCAGGCCCTATTGGTATTGGTGCATTACAGTTTGCTCAAGTGGCGGGTGCACGTGTGATTGTTTCGGATGTTAAAGAAGACAAGCTTGCTTTTTGTCGTGAAGAATATGATGTATCTGGCACCGTTAATGCGTTAGGTGATATGAAAGCAGAATTAGAACAATTAACCGATGGTGAATTTCCATCTGTAATTATTGATTGCTCAGGTAACCCTAAAGCCATGGAATCTGCATTCTACAACTTAGGTCATGGTGGGCGTATTGTTTTTGTCAGTGTGGTAAAAGCGAGTATTTCATTTGATGATCCCGAGTTTCATAAACGTGAAACCACACTATTAGGGAGTCGCAATGCGACAAAACAAGACTTCGAACATGTGGTTGCGTGTATTCGTGATGGTCGAGTAAAAGGGCGCTCTTTTGTTACCCATACGGGTAAATTTAGTAATTTAATAGAAGATTTTACCCAGTGGGTAAAGCCTGAATCAGGCGTTATTAAAGCAGTAGTAGAGATGGATTAATATGAAAATAGATGCTCATCAACATTTTTGGCACTACACCGAAGCAGATTATGGTTGGATAAGTGCCGAACAAGGTGTTTTACAACGTGATTTTTTACCTGAAGATTTAGCTCACGTTTTAAATCAGTCTAAATTGGAAGGTTGCATTGCGGTGCAAGCTCGACAAACGTTAATTGAAACCAATTGGCTACTGGATTTAGCACAAGAATACGCCTTTATTAAAGGTGTTGTTGGGTGGATAGATTTAAAAAGCAAAAATTTAACAGAGCAATTAACCGATTATAAAGCGAATGCAAAATTGGTTGGGTTTAGACACGTGTTGCAAGATGAAATTGATCCTAATTTTATGCTAGAAGAGGCGTTTATTGCAGGATTGAAAACCATTGAAGCAGAAAATTATACATACGACCTGCTCATTTTTTCGCATCAGTTACCCCAAGCCTGTGAACTTGCAAAACAGTTTACGAAATTACCTATTGTTATTGATCATATCGCTAAACCTAAAATCGGTAATCAACAAGAATTTGCGGCGTGGCAATTAGGTATAAACACACTAGCTAAGCATGACAATGTATATTGTAAAGTATCGGGCATGGTAACCGAAGCGGATGTCAATAATTGGACCCAAGAGGATTTCACTCCCTATTTAACCGCCGTTTTTGATGCGTTTGGTCCATCTCGAATTATGTTTGGTTCTGATTGGCCCGTGTGTTTATTGGGCGGCGAATACCCACAAATTAAAGATATTGTGAGTGATTTTGTTAATCAATATTATCCCACTCATTTTGATGCAGTATTTGGTGAAAATGCCGCTCGATTTTATAAAATTCAGTAGGTAGATAATGCAATACAATAAATTAGGTAAAACCGAACTATCGCTGTCACAGCTTAGTTATGGCGCTTCTCCATTGGGTAGTGTTTTTAGAAATATAAGCGAAGCTGAAGGCATAAAAACCGTTCATACCGCGGTTGATTTAGGCATTAATCATATTGATGTATCGCCTTATTATGGTGCGACTGTTGCAGAAACGGTATTAGGTAAAGCACTTAAAACGATCCCGCGTGATAAATATATTTTATCCACTAAAGTGGGCCGTTATGGGTCTGAATTTGTTGATTTTGACTTTTCACCGCAAAGAATACGCAGAAGCTTAGATGAAAGCCTTAAGCGCTTGCAGGTTGATGGCGTCGATATTTTGTATTTACATGATATTGAATTTGGTCATTTGCAACAAGTTTTTGAAGAGGCAATACCGTGTTTACAAGCGTTAAAACAAGAAGGAAAAATTCGTTATTTAGGGGTAACCGGTTATCCAATTCATGTGTTTTCAGAAACCCTAAAGCATTTTGA
Organism: Algibacillus agarilyticus; assembly: GCF_003286125.1. Lineage (GTDB taxonomy): Bacteria > Pseudomonadota > Gammaproteobacteria > Enterobacterales > Alteromonadaceae > Algibacillus > Algibacillus agarilyticus. The sequence goes on along the minus strand of NZ_QMED01000004.1, from coordinate 172,498 downwards.
TATTGATTGCATATTATCTTATTGCCGCTATGCCTTACACGATACGTCGCTTGAAGCCTTACTACCTGAATTACAAAATAAAGGGGTAGGGGTTGTTAATGCATCCGCGACAGGCATGGGGTTATTAACCGAGCGTGGTGCACCAGAATGGCACCCTGGTTCTGCGGAATTACTTAAGGTTAGCCAGCAAGCGGTTAAATTGTGTTTACAGCACGGTGTCGACCCAACAGCGTTAGCTTTACAGTTTGCAATTAATCATCCCGCTATTTGTTCAACATTAGTCGGTACGGCAAATCCTTTAAACATTGAAAAAAATGTGAAATGGGCTGAACAAAAACCTGACGCTGAATTAGTTAATAAAATACGTAATTTATATAAAAATATAAATTGCACTTGGCCATCAGGTTACGAAGTTAATCAAGATTAATCGAATTTAACAAAGCGTATTTAAATTCAAATATTTAGGCTGATAAAATGAATAAATTAAACTTAGCCACGCTAAATGATATTGACGCGTGCAGCATTCCCAATTACCGCTTAACCGATCAAAATAAAAAAGTAGGACTTGTTCATATTGGGCCAGGCGCTTTTTTTCGTGGGCATCAAGCTTGGTATACTCATCAAGCGATCACTCAATATGGCGGTGATTGGTTAATTTCAGCTGTCTCTATGCGTTCTGCAGGCGTATCTGAAGCATTAACAGAACAAGATGGTTTGTATTCAGTTGCGGTGCTCGATAGCAAGACCGAGTTTGAAATCATTGGTTCGATTAAAGAGGTACTCATTGCAACTACTGAATTTGATAAAGTATTTGCTAGACTCACTCATCAAGACACGCAATTTGTCACACTAACGATCACTGAAAAAGGCTATTGTCTTGATAGTAAAGGAACGTTAGATTTAGATAACAAAGAGATCAAACAAGATTTAACCGGTACGCTACAACCCATTACGGCTGTGGGCATGCTAGCCAATGCGTTGCTCGACCGCTATAACAATAATTTACCGGCTTTTTGTGTTATCAGTTGTGACAATTTAACTGACAATGGCCATAAATTAAGAGCGGCTTTAATAAGCTATGCCAAGCAGCTTGACGAAAAATTTACCCTTTGGCTAGAAGAAAATTTAATCGCACCTTGCACCATGGTCGACAGTATTACACCGGCAACGGATGATGCACTTCGAACGTTAATATCAACAGAGCTCAATGTATCGGACAATTGGCCAATCAAGCGAGAGTCTTTTGTTCAATGGGTGATTGAAGATACATTACCTAAAAATAGACCGGCTTGGGATAAGGTTGGCGCAACATTAACTTCAGATGTGCGTGGCTTTGAAAATGCAAAATTAAGATTATTAAATTGCCCACATTCAACACTGGCTTATATCGGTGTTTTATTAGGTCATGAAACAGTTTATGACGCAATGCAAGATCAAGGCTTAGTCAGCTTTATTACCAACTTAATAAACAGCGAAGTCATTCCTTCGTTTACGCCGCCAAAAGAGCTTGATGTACAGGCTTACAGCCAAGATATACTAGCGCGTTTTAAAAACCCAGCTATTAGGCATTTATTGGCCCAGATCGCTTGGGATGGCTCGCAAAAACTACCCATGCGGATCCTCCCAATTATTGAACAAAATATAGCGGATGATAATGCAATTAACGGCTTAGGTGTTGCCGTGGCCGCGTGGTGTTTGTTTATTCGTAAGCGTTATATTAATAATGAAGAATTAGTCGATCCGTTACAGTCTGATTTACTTAAATTGGCTGCAGAATGTAATAACGATGCAGCACATGATATTGCGCTATTTGTTGGTTTTACCAAGGTATTCTCAACAAACTTACTTGAAAATAAACAATTTAAAGTGGCGATAGAGCAAGGGTATACAAAATTATTGCCTTTACTCAGTAACGATGGCGTCGATTTTACAACAATATAGCAAGTTAGAGTTTTAAATAAAAAGAGAGCGCTTGCTCTCTTTCATGTTTTTGCCACGTCTAAAAATGGCACTAGTAAAAAGACTATTGATTTTATATGTGAAAATAGAGTCTAATAGTGTTACTTTTGTTAAATAAATACAATAAATTGTTAACTTGTTTGGTTGGCGGTTTAACTTTACTGGTTGGATAAGGAACGATTAATGAAACTTGAAATGTTAGATACGAGCATATTCATTGCTTATGTAGTGGGCTTGCTCATTATAGCACTGTGGATATCTCGCAACGAAAAAGCTGAAGGGCGCAACACCGAAGATTATTTTTTAGCGAGTAAATCGTTACCATGGTGGGCGATTGGCGCTTCACTTATTGCCTCTAATATTTCGGCTGAACAAATTATTGGTATGTCAGGTTCTGGGTATGCACTTGGGCTTGCTATTGCCTCTTATGAATGGATGGCCGCCATAACCCTTATTATAGTAGGTAAATATTTATTACCGATATTTTTAAAAAATGGCATTTTTACCATGCCACAATATTTAGAACAGCGATTTGATAGCCGCGTAAAAACAACATTGGCGCTCTTTTGGATCGCGGTTTACATCTTTGTTAATTTAACGGCAGTTTTATGGTTAGGTGGCTTAGCTATTCAAACCGTTGCGGGTGTTGATTGGATGTTCGGCATGATTTTCTTAGCGGTATTTTCAATTGCCTATTCACTTTATGGTGGTTTAAAAGCGGTTGCTTATACCGACATCTTACAAGTTGTTTTATTGGTATTTGGTGGTTTGTTACTCAGCTATTTGGCCTTAGTTGAAGTATCTGATGGACAAGGTTTTATTGCTGGTTTTAGTGTATTAACTCATGAATTACCGGGCCACTTTGATATGATATTAAGCCCAGATAACGAAAACTACATGAACTTACCGGGTATTTCAGTATTAGTTGGTGGTTTATGGGTAATGAATATAAGTTACTGGGGTTTTAACCAATATATTATTCAACGTGCATTAGCAGCAAAAGATTTAAAAGAAGCGCAAAAAGGGATTGCATTTGCAGCTTATCTAAAATTATTAATGCCTGTTATTGTGGTATTACCCGGTATTGCTGCGGTTATATTGTATCCACAATTAACGTCTCCTGATCAAGCTTATCCTTCAATGATGGAGTTAATGCCTGTTGGTATAAAAGGCTTAGTGTTTGCGGCGTTAGTGGCGGCAATTGTCTCATCTTTAGCGTCAATGACGAACAGTATTTCAACTATTTTTACCATGGATATATATAGACCTTTACAACCTAATAAGAGCCAAAACCATTATGTACACATTGGCCGTATTGCAACACTTGTTGCATTGGGTTTAGCCTTAATTACAGCACAACCTTTATTAGGTCAGTTTGATCAAGCCTTTCAATATATTCAAGAATTTACCGGTGTATTTACACCGGGTATCACGGTTATCTTTTTAATGGGTATGTTCTGGAAGCGTACAACATCCCAAGGGGCTTTATCTGCAGCCATTGGCTCTGCTATTTTCTCTTTTGCATTAAAATTCACGTTCCCTGATTTACCATTTATGGATCGAATCGGTTTAGTCTTCTTATTATGTTTAGCATTAACCGTTGTTGTATCGATATTAACAGCAAGTAAAGAAGGCGATGAGAGCTCAAATCAAAGTGTAAGCTTAGATGAGGTCAGCTTTGCAACTGACCGTGGTTTTAATTTAGCCGCCATTGGTTGTGTGATCATCTTAACGTTCTTCTACGTTACTTGGTGGTAAACATCTGAGTGGTTAGTACAACTTAAACACTTAAGTTTAAAATGGGAAAGGGAGCTAGTTGCTCCCTTTTTTGTATTTATTGTTTAGATTTAGAAAAAGACGAAAATAAAATAATAAGTCGAATAACACGCTATTAATTACGAGCTTAATACTGAAGCCAGCTTCCTTTAAAAAGCAATTTCCTATAGCATTAACCATACCAATTTATAGTTGAGCGAAGGCATCAGCTTCGTTCAACAAGGCATTTTTCGATCACACACTACGTGACGCATGAATGCTAAATGTTATGTTTTCTAAGGATGGATTATGTCTAAAAAGCTAGATTATGAAATCAAAGGTACTCCAAAAAATCTTGTTGAAACGGAAGTATCTGAACCAGTAAAGCCTTCTAGTGGCGGTTTTATTAATTCAGTCCAGGGTTGGGGCAACACTAATGTAGATCATGAACATGATGCTGACAGCGCGCGCTAGAACTACTTGGAATATCATTTATGCATTAGTTGGTTTTGGGTTGTTTTTTTATTTTGTCTTTTAACTTAAAAACATAATAAGCCATTACAGCAGAACTTTTAACAGTTGTTTTTATGGTCTTAATTTAAGGTTGAATGTAAAGTTAAATTGATGCTAGCGTACTGACATTATTAAATAAATTTTAAGCAATACGGATATTTTAAAACGCTATTTGTGAATGGCTTATAAGAATTATTGGTATTAAGCTTTAGGCATATACAGGAAGTATTGTGTTAGATTCAAGACCAAATAAACCTCTCATACTAGGCGCACTATTCACTGCCGTTGCCGCTTTAGCTCATTTGGGCTGTATTATATTTGGTGGTGACTGGTATCGCTTCTTCGGTGCGGGAGAGCACATGGCTAAGATGGCTGAAGCCGGTGACTCTCACCCTACAATTGTTACATCTGTTTTAGTTTTACTTCTTGGTATTTGGTCTGTTTACGGATTGTCTGGTGCAAGGTTAATAACTAAACTTCCACTTCTACGTGTAGCTTTAGTTCTCATATCATTAATTTATGTATTACGTGGTGTGTTATTTGTTGCATTAATGCCTATGTTTCCTGAAAATAGCATTACATTTTGGCTTGTAAGTTCAGCAATATGTTTAAGTATCGGTATGTTATATTCAATTGGTACTTATCAAAGTTGGTCAAAGCTAAGTGCAAAATAGGCCTAAGTTGCCTAAACGGATAAAAAACAGTTGGCTTTTTGCTCGTTCCTCGGTTTATCGATGACTGTCCTGCATGAGAACTTTTGGTTAAGTTTGTTTATTTGATAGTACATCAACGGCGCACTGGCTGTCCCAGATAGTTATCTTTTCTTAGAGTGGCTGTCCCACACTAAATTGGCTTGAAAAGGCAAGCGAAGCACGGCTGTGTGAAATAAAAAAATAGAGTTGAATCAAACGCGTAGTTAGCTTAAATTAGGTTGTATAAAGCGAGCAAGTCATCGTAAATGGATAGAAAATGCAAATAACAGGGCTGCCAAGTTGATAACATCAATCAAGCTTAAAAAAGCAAATTCCTATAGCATAAATCAAACCAACCTCGTTGTTCATCTGCCCGTTCAACAAATGATTCATTCACACCACTACGTGTGAATGAATACTAAATGTTAGAGAATTGTTGGTTTTGAAAATTCCGGGAAATAAAGCTCTACTGTCAATTACAGTAGCAACGTTCTATTTTTGCTTTCAAGTGTTTATCATTTTATCGGCCTTGCAACTTAATGGTGCTTGTTTATCGGCAATGTGGCTTGATTCTTCCACAATTATTTCTCCTTATTTTTCATTTTTAACTAGCGTTCTACTTATACTTTTCTTTGGAGTTGTGTTGGGAGGGGTTGAGGTAGTTAGAGGTTCATTTAACAAATATGATTTAGTTTTCTATTCAATTTTCGTAATTGTTTTACTATTTTGGTTAAATGGCCTTCATGATCTTTGGCGTACATTTGAGTATGAAAAGGGTAACTTATCCAAAGCGGAATACTTTACAGAGCGTTATGCAATGTGGCCACAAAACTACGAGCACTCAAAGTGTTTGCAAAGCGACAAATAACAAATAAGAGGCACAAAAACACCCTTCAAGGACAGTCATCGATGGGTAGTCGATTCGCTTATGTAATATATAATTAAATCAGAGGTTTATATGTGCCTGTCCCGCATTGTCTCATTCGCCGTTATTTGCAACATAAAATCATCGAGGACAGGCTATCTAAGAAAAGATAAATTTAACCAATTTTCGCTATATTGTGTTTGATAAATGAGTGAGCTGATCGTTTTATTTATTCATTTTGATGGTGTTCAATACGCGTAAATTACGTTGGATAGGTGAGTTTATCTTTACAGGCATGACTATTTGCATCATTGCTGATGTTCTACGTGTTTTCTTGTTTAGGTGGTTAAATTGCAGATTCGCTAAGTGAGTGAGGCGGGGGTTGCATAGTAGCGTTGTGCAGCTTTGAGTTTGGCTATGCGTTTTACGTTTACGTGTTGGCTGTAGGTGCGCATTCTTTGCTCTGCGCCTAGGCTAAAACCAAACTGGTCTTCAATATGGCTTGAATATTCAAGCCAGTTATCAACGGTGATGTTCAGTCGCTTTAAAATCTCTGGTGTGTTGTCATTCATTTTACCGCGTTTGTTAGGTTTTAGTTGTCGGGCAGTCCAATCCACTAACTGTAAGTAGTTAATTAATTCATACAGCGAAACTATCGGGGACAGTCGCTCTAAGAAAAGAAAGATTTAACCGACTTTGGCTAGCACTATCTTGGACAGGCTATCTAAGAAAAGATAAATTTAACCGATTTTAGCTACATTATGTTTGATTAATGAGTTGGTTGATCGTGTTATTTATTCATTTTGATGGCTTTAAATACGCGTAAATTACGTTGGATGGATGAAGTTAGCTTTTTTAGGCGTGACTATTTGCATCGTTGCTGATGTTTTGAGTTATTGCTTATTTTGATCGGTAAGTATTTAGATTTGCTAACCGAATGCGGCGGGGGTTGCGTAGTAGCGTTGTGCAGCTTTGAGTTTGGCTATGCGTTTTACGTTTACGTGTTGGCTGTATATGCGCATTCTTTGCTCAGCGCCTAGGCTAAAACCAAATTGGTCTTCAATATGGCTTGAATACTCAAGCCAGTTATCAACGGTGATGTTCAGTCGTTTTAAAATTTCCGGTGTGTTGTCATTCATTTTACCGCGTTTATTAGGTTTTAATTGTCGGGCTGTCCAATCCACTAATTGTAAGTAGTTAATTAATTCATACGGAATATGAGTTGGGTTATTGCTGATAAATCATCGAGGACAGGCTATCTAAGAAAAGATAAATTTAACCAATTTTCGCTATATTGTGTTTGATAAATGAGTGAGCTGATCGTTTTATTTATTCATTTTGATGGTGTTCAATACGCGTAAATTACGTTGGATGGATGAAGTTAGCTTTTTTAGGCGTGACGGTTTGCATCGTTGCTGATGTTTTGAGTTATTGCTTATTTTGATCGGTAAGTATTTAGATTTGCTAAGTGAGTGCGGCGGGGGTTGCGTAGTAACGTTTTGCTGATTTGAGTTTGGCTATGCGTTTTACGTTTACGTGTTGGCTGTATGTGCGCATTTTTTGCTCTGCGCCTAGGCTAAAACCAAACTGGTCTTCAATATGGCTTGAATATTCAAGCCAGTTATCAACGGTGATGTTCAGTCGCTTTAAAATCTCTGGTGTGTTGTCATTCATTTTACCGCGTTTGTTAGGTTTTAGTTGTCGGGCAGTCCAATCCACTAACTGTAAGTAGTTAATTAATTCATACGGTATATGGGTTGGGTTATTGCTGATATGTGCATTACCGGCAAAGGGTAATAAATTAGCGGGTTTGATGCTATCAAGTGATGAAGCAATGGCTTGTTTATTTACCGTTTTGTCATTATCTGTTCTGTGATTATCCGTACTGTTATTCTCTATTTTGTCACTATCAGTTCTAACGTTGTTAACGTGAGGCTCGATTAAATGATTAGCCACGCCAATGCGCTCTTGAATTGAGGTGAAGTCTGATGTTTCGGGTGTATTGGCCATGTTGGCGCGTATTGGGTTTAAATCAACATAGGCCATGCAAGCCAGTATGGCGGTTTCGTCTAATAAAGCTTGGCTTTTAAAACGACCTTCCCAAAAGTGGCCTGTGCAATTATCTTCGCGGTTAGCTTGGCGAGAGATGAATTCGTTGAGGTAACGCATAAACCAACTAATATTATATAACCGTTCTCTAAACTTAGCTGCTTCTTGTTTTACAATGATTAAATCATTGTCGCTGATAATGTTGTTATCTAAATAACGTTGCACAACGGGCATGGGTTTACACAATAAATGCCATTGTTTTAACACCTCATCATCAGACCAGGCTAAAGCTATGTTACGGTCGACTCTTAACACTAAATGATAATGATTACTCATGATGGCATAAGCCGCGATATCAATCGCAAAAATAGTAGCGAGTTGTTTAATACGCGTCACTAGCCACTCGCGGCGATGCTCAAAGCATTGACCGGTTATGTTGTCTTGCCCACATAAAAAAGCGCGTCGCACACAGCGCGAAACACAATGATAATAAGCGGTGTCATCGAGCGATATTTGGCTTTTGCGGGCTTTTGTCATGATGATTAACACAGGTGTTTTTATATACAGCTAAGTTTGGTTGATATGGCCAATAAGTCAAGGTGGCGAGTGTTTTATTAATGCGTGTCCCGTATCACACCGTCCCGTATCAGTCATGATGATTAATACAGGTGTTTTTATATACAGCTAAGTTTGGTTGTTTTGGTTTATTTGTCAAGGTAATGGGGGATTTATTAATGCGTGTCCCGTATCACACCGTACGTCTCACACTATGTCCCACAAGATTGTTCATAAGCGCTTAGCATCATTGTAATGAAAATTATTCCTCAATAGCTAATGGAATAGATCCAACAATCTCACCGTTTTCGATTACAAATATTATATTGGCTATTGGCGCGTTACCGTAACTATCGTCATTCCAAGCATAATTATGTAGATAAACAAATTTACTTAATCAATTTTTGGGAGCATCTTGAGCTATAACCATTAACCCTGTTCTTCTAGCGATTGAAACAAATAGCTGTTTTGCATTTAATATTTTATGAGCTTTTTGCATTTGTTTTTTAGATAATATTGCTTCACTACTAAAAGGTTTTCCACTCGCGGTTAACACCTTATTGTCTAGTGATTTAGATAGCGTAAAAGTAACATCTATAGCTTCAATATTCGCAAAGGCTTTTTGTACCGTAGCATTTAAATCAACTTTATCGCTATCCTGGTGAGTTAAAAAGATAAAATTGTCTGGAGTATCGTATCCAAAACCGATGACAACCTCCGGTGATTCTTTAGAGCCAATTAACGTAGAGTAAACTGCACCATGTTTTATTCCGATCCAGTCGCCTGATTTAATGATTGGGTAAAATGTTCTTTCATTTAAATCGATTGAAACTTCTTTTTCCAAATGCTTTGGCAAAGGGGCTGTTTTTTGTTCTGCCATACTGGCTGCTGAAAATGTAGTTATTATCAGTAATAATAAAATTTTCATTGTGAATTCGAAACCTTATTTAGATACATAACGAGCTTGTCGAATTACTCGTTTATTGCGTTAAACACCACCAACCATCAACTATTAACGCTACAATCTTTTGTTAATATATTAAGTTTGGTTGTGGGCTTGGTGATAGGAAATTTTATATTGTATTCTAAACCTTGGTTGCCTAGGCTTGTGGCTTTAATTGAACCATGCAGGGCTTGAGTTACTAGGTTATAAATAATGTGTGAGCCTAACCCTGTTCCGCCGGCTAAACGCTTTGTGGTATAAAAGGGTTCGAAGTGTTTCTTTAATGCATCGGTTTCGATACCCGCGCCATCGTCTTTGTAATTTAACAAAACGTGATTGTCGATGACTTGCAAATTGATATAAATATTACCTTGTTTAATATTCTCAAAACCGTGCAATATTGAGTTAATCACCATATTGGTAATGATTTGATATAACGCACCCGCATTGGTAACGACGGTTTCGTCAGTTACTTTTACATGAATTCTATGTTCTGTTTGTTTTAACTTGGGTCTTAACGTGGTTAAAATATCATTTATATGTTGTTTTAAATGCGTTGGACGCTCGTCGTCAGAAGACTGATCAACCGCAACTTGTTTAAAACTTCTGACCAGTTCTGCTGCTTTATTTAAGCTTTTAGTGATGACATCGATAGATTCACTGCAGTTATTGATAAAATGTTCTAGTTCACCAGCCGTGAGTTTTTTGTTTTCAAATGTTTGTTTTAATTTAGCGGTAATTTCTTCGAGGTGACTCACTGCCGTCACACCAATGCCAACGGGCGTATTGACTTCATGTGCAACGCCGGCCACTAGTTTACCCAATGATGCCATCGTTTCTTGCTCAACTAACTGGTCTTGTGAGTTTTGCAAATTTTCAAGTGCGGTTTGCAGGCTGGTGTTTGATGTGGCCAGCGCTTGTGTGCGTTCTTTAACAATATCTTCTAAATGTAAGTTGAGCTGACGTATTTCGGTTTCAACTGCTTTTTGCTTTAAATCTTGATTTTGGATTTCGGTGAGCATGTGATTAAAATTTTCAGCTAATGCTGAAAATTCATCGTTCGAATCTTGATTGGCTCTAATGGCATAATCTTTATTGGCTCTTATTTGCTGTGTGGTATTAATTAGGCAATTAAGCGGTTTTAATAATATACGTTGGTATTTGAGGGCTAATACCATGGCTGCGATCAAACTAATCACGATCACAGCAAACGTTATGCCAATGCTCTTTTTTATGTAACTTTCAAGTTGAGTTAAGTTTGCATGCAAATATAGGTAGCCAACCACTTCATCATCTATTGATATGGGTTTGGCAAAATGCAGTTCATTGCCTTTAAATATAGGGGTGTCTATATAGGCTGAAAAGTTGAGTTGGGTATTACGATAATCTTTGTGTTGATAATCATAAGCCGCTAATAAAACGGGCTTGCTGTTTAAGGGGTGGGTGAATAAAGCGGCATGCATAATGTTTGCATTTGTTTTAAACGCACTCAGTATATTACGCGCGCCTATTTCATCTTCAAATGTTAAAACAGATGCAGTGTTGTATGCCACTAAGTTAGATTTTTCGATCAGTGAAGTCGTCAAACCTTGTTTGTAGTTATTAATGGCTAAATAGGTAAGGGAAGATGCGACTAAGGCAATTGATAATAATGCAGTAAATAAGATTAATGCAAAAATTTTATCAGCAAAGCGCATTTTTAAATTCCAACGTTTCATCGACCTAAATTAGGCCTCGAAATGCCAAATGCAAATGGGTTGTCAGTAACAAGATAAATCCATTTATTGTAAAAAAAATGTTAATAACAAGATAACTCAAACAACCTTAGAGTCAAGTGTAATTTTATCGGGATGTTGTTTGAATTATCATTTTTGTTAGCCGTTGAGCTATTGAGCATAACGTTTATTAATAAAAGGCTATTTCTTCTGCCGTTAAATATCGCCATTCACCTTCTGGTAAATCAGCATCTAGCTTGAGTGCGCCTATTTGAGTACGGTGTAAATAGGTAACCTTGTTACCCGTTGCGGCAAACATTCTTTTAACTTGATGGTATTTGCCTTCACTAATTGTTAAGTTTACTTGCTTTTCATCAATAATTTCAACTGTAGCCGGCTTAGTCAGCTCTTTTTCGTTATTAAGTTGCACACCCGATTCAATTTGCGCTATTGCTTCTGCAGATATTGGTTCTGCTAGCCAAACTTGATACGTTTTATTGCAATCAGATTTTGGTGACATGATCCGGTGTGTCCATTTACCATCATCCGAAATTAAGATGAGGCCGGTGGTATCGGCATCAAGTCGTCCGGCGATACGCAAGTCACCGTGTTTTTGCACATCAATTAAGTTGAGTATAGAAGGATAAGCTTCATCAACTGTTGAGCAAATCATGTCCATCGGTTTATGTAACATGATGTATCGCAAGCCAATTAAAGTCAGTTCATTATTGTCGTGAACAATTTTATCAGTGTCGGCGACATGGTAAGCCGCATTTTTACACACTTTATCGTTAACGGTTACTTCGCCACGACGAATAATGGTTTTTGCATCTTTGCGTGATATTTCGGTTGAATCACAAATATATTTATCTAATCTCATATAGATTTAACGACCTGGTTTGTTAGTTTTAATACGCGATTTTTGGTTTTTACGCGGATCAAATTTAAATTGCGATTTAGTATGTTTGCTGGCTGCCGCTTGACCGGGCTTAGTAGCGGCCGGTTTACGTTTTAGTTCATCGCGGCTTGGTGGGGGCACAAGGTGCTCTGGCCCCCTACCGATATATTTACTTAATCCTAGGGCTTTTAAGCCATCACGAATGGTTTGAAAATTTTCTGGCGCATGATAGCGTAATAAAGCGCGTTGTAAGCGTCGCGCTTTGTCACCTTTAGCAATGGATATTTTGGCTGATTTATACGTAACTTTGCTAAGCGGGTTATGCTCAGTGTGATACATCGTAGTGGCTGTTGCCATTGGGCTAGGATAAAAATTTTGTACTTGATCCAGTTTAAATTTATTACGCTTTAACCACATGGCTAAGTTAACCATATCGAGCGGTGTTGTACCTGGATGTGAGCTGATAAAATAGGGGATCAGGTATTGTTCTTTACCTGCTTCTTTTGAATATTTATCAAAGAGCTCTTTAAATTTATAGTAGGTGCCCATACCTGGCTTCATCATTTTACTTAATGGGCCTTCTTCAGTATGTTCAGGTGCAATTTTTAAATAGCCGCCGACATGATGTTTAGCCAGTTCTTTAACATAACGTGGATCTTCAACTGCGATATCGTAACGAACACCTGATGCGATCAATACTTTTTTGATCCCTTTTAAATCGCGAGCTCGACGGTATAAGTTTATTGTGGGTTCGTGGTTGGTTTCCATGTGGCCACATATATCAGGCCATACACAAGATAAACGTCGACAAGTTGCTTCTGCTTTTGGGCTTTTGCATTTTAATTTATACATGTTGGCGGTTGGGCCGCCTAAATCTGAGATCACGCCGGTAAACCCAGGCACTTTATCACGTATTTCTTCAATTTCTTTAATTATTGAATCTTCACTACGGCTTTGTATTATTCGACCCTCATGTTCAGTAATTGAACAAAAAGTGCAGCCACCAAAACAACCGCGCATAATATTAACGGATGTTTTAATCATGTCGTATGCGGGTATTTTAGCTTTACCATAACTTGGGTGTGGTATACGGGCATAGGTTAAATCAAATACACCATCCATTTCATTGGTTTCTAATGGGATAGCAGGTGGATTGATCCAAACAAAACGGTCGGCATGGCGTTGCATTAATGCACGAGCGCAACCTGGGTTGGTTTCTTGGTGTAAAATACGCGATGTATGTGCATATAAGGTTCTGTCGGCTCTAACTTGTTCATAAGCCGGTAATTGCACATAAACATTTTCCCACGGTTTTTTCTTTTTGGTATTCGGGTTATGCATTTGCACAACAACCGGTTTAGCTTCATCGTTGTCGGTATTAATTTCTTCTTTACTACCGCAGGTCGTAACTTCTGTTGATAAATAGGGGTTGGGCTTGGCTTCTATTTTTCCCGGTTTATCTAACGTTGTTGAATCAACTCCTTGCCATTCAGGCAGGGCATCTTTAACCATGACTGCAGTACCGCGAACGTCTCTAATAGATGCAATATCTTCACCTTGTGCAATGCGATAACTAACTTCAATTAATGGGCGTTCAGCGTTACCAAAAATAAGTAAATCGGCTTTTGAGTCGGGCAATACCGATCGTCTCACTTTATCTGACCAATAATCGTAATGCGCTATTCGACGCAAGCTTGCCTCTATGCCACCAATAATAACGGGCACATCTTTAAAAGCTTGTTTACATCTTTGGGTATAAACTAAAGTGGCGCGATCGGGGCGTTTACCACCCACGTTATTGGGTGTGTAAGCATCGTCTTTTCTGATGCGTCGATCAGCGGTATAGGCATTGATCATTGAATCCATATTACCGGCGGTAACACCAAAATATAAATTGGGCTTGCCCAAGCGTTGAAAATCGTCAACTGAGTTCCAATCTGGTTGCGCTATAATGCCAACTCGATAACCTTGTGCTTCTAAAGTGCGACCGATTACAGCCATACCAAAACTGGGGTGATCAACATAAGCATCACCTGATACAATAATAATGTCGCAGCTATCCCAGCCTAGTTGATCCATCTCTTTACGTGACATGGGTAAAAATGGCGCTTTTTCATAACACTCTGCCCAATATTTTGGGTAGGTGAATATATCTTGGGCTTTTGGCATCATAATGGCGGGGTCTCTAGAAGAAAAATACGCGCGGATTATACCTGTATTACGTTAGAAAATCTTATCTTTTAAGGTTAGGGCGTGTTTATCTTTGGTCTTGGTCTTGGTCTTGGTTTTGGCTGGCGTATTTTTACACTTGAATGTATTAACCCGGTATTAATGGGCAAGTTATAACTAACGTGTTAATAAATTGTAACAATTAAATTGGGCATAGCTAAAACCTCAACTATGATTAATTAGGTAACTCATTGACTTAATACCAATCCGTAATAATAAGTGCCCACTCAGCGAGAGTTTAAAACTCGCCTGAAAGGAATGCCTCAGCGGCTTTTGACCTGCATTATCGGTATTTGAAAGGGAACAACCATTCCTGTGTACCGACGCCTTGTTCAAAAAACGCTGGATGCATTCTGAGAGAGCACTTATTAATATGAATTGGTATAAGACCTGACAATTAAAATAATGAATCATTTAACGTTAAAGGAAGAATAAATGGCTTTTAAAGCAATACCCAAAGTATGTTTAATCGGGTTAGGCTGCATTTTTACGGTGCTCGGTATTATTGGTTTTATTTTACCCTTGATGCCTGGTTTTGTCTTTATTTTAGCCGCGTCATTTTGTTTTTCTCGATCGTCTGAACGTTTTCATCATTGGTTATTAACTAACAACCTGTTTGGCGCTTTGTTAACTGACTATTTAGCGGGGGCGGGTATTCCGCGTAATGCCAAAATTAAAGCCATCAGTTTTTTGTGGATGAGTTTAATTATATCTTGTTTTATTGCGGCAAAGTGGCCTGTTACTTTACTATTAATGATTATTGGAATAGGTGTGAGTTGGTATTTGGTTCAACTACCTGAAAAAGAAATGTCAGCTGACAAGTAGCAACAGTGCCGGTTTCAAAATGCAGAATGCCTTGGAAAACAGGTTAGGTCACTAGGGCGTTTTTATCTTTTGTGTATGCTTTTGCAGCCGTATTTGCACGATTTATACAAGGCAGAGCGATTGCGGTGTAGTGATTCTACATAAAAGAGCGATAAAGACTTTATGCTCCTGCAAAGGCTCCTTACCCCACATCCATGTGGGGCAACGTAGTAGAAATAGTGCAAATGCGCTGCCCTTTGGGTTCAATCCAAAACGTTTTGCTCTTTGTTATTGGCTTTTGACGTAGAACCACTATCCCATCAAGCCAATGCCGCGATCAAAACGCTTTGGAATTGAACAAAATCTATACGACAAAGATAAACACGCCCTAGATATATTCATATGAACATATCTAGATTAATTTTAAAAATGCGAAAGGACGTTTAAGGTAAAACTTTTTTAAACGGTTTTACAATGACGTTTTGGTATACACCCGCGGCAATATAAGGATCATTATCTGCCCATTCTTGTGCGTCGGTTAAAGAATTAAATTCTGCTATAACCGTTGAACCGGTAAAACCTGATTCGCCAGGGTCTTCAGCATCGATTGCTGGGTTTGGCCCCGCGACTAACAAACGGCCTTGATCGGCTAAAGCCTTTAAGCGTGCGATATGCGCTTCGCGAGCCGTTTTACGTAACGGTAAACTGTTTTCTACATCTTGACTAAAAATAACATACCACATAATTTTCTCTTTACATTATTTATGATGATTTTTAAGGATCGGGTGGAGTGGAATCGATTATTGAGCATTAAAGTGACGAAGAAACACGGTTTCTTCGTCAGGGTTTTTAATATACCCAAGTCACTTGTCTAGAGTTGTGTTGCCGCTTTCATTGAACTCACAAATTGACGTAAAGCGCGACAAGTTGCGTCAATATCAGTTAAGTTATTTTCAATGATCTTAACAACGGCTGAACCTGAAATAGCGCCTGCTGCGCCGGCTGTAATCGCTTCGGCAACTTGCTCAGGTTGTGAAATGCCAAACCCTAATAGTGGCGGCGCTGCATTATATTTATTTAATCCATCGAGCAATTCGGTTATTGGTTTACCGGCTGCTGTTTCAGCGCCTGTGACCCCTGCACGACTTAACAAATAAGTATAACCTTCACCTTTTGCTGCTATTTTTTGTAAGGTGGCATCACTGGCATTAGGCGGTGCGATAAAAATACTTAATAGCCCATGTGGTTTAGCTTTTGTTATAAATTGTTCGGATTCTTTTAAAGGCACATCAGCAACAAGAACCGAATCTACACCCGCTTGGGCTAATTTATTATAAAAGCTATCAATGCCGGTTGAGTAAACGAGGTTTGCATAAAGTAATAAACCAATTGGAATATCAGGATATTTTTCTCGAATAATCGTTAACATTTCAATGCAACGAGGCGGGGTTACATGACTATTTAAAGCCCGTATATTGGCGGCTTGAATGGTTGGGCCATCAGCAACTGGATCTGAAAACGGGATACCTAATTCAAGTGCATCCGCTCCACCTTCGACTAATGCATCAATAATTTTTAATGAATCATCAAAATTTGGATCACCTAACGTAACAAAAGGAACAAAGGCACCCTGATTTTTAGATTTTAGGTTTTCGAATAACGTTTCGTATCTATTCATTATAAAATCCCTTTTTCCTCAAAAATTTCGGCAACGGCAAAAATATCTTTATCGCCTCGACCTGAAAGGTTAACCACTAAAACTTGTTCTTTTTCTGGCTCTTGTTCAGCAAGTTTTATTGCATAGGCTAGGGCATGAGAACTTTCGAGTGCAGGAATAATGCCTTCTTCTTTTGCTAATGCATGAAAGGCACTAAGGGCTTCGTCATCGGTTGCCGATACATAATCGGCACGACCAATGGCATTTAAATGCGCATGTTGAGGACCAACCGATGGAAAATCTAACCCTGCAGAAATTGAATATGATTCTTCTATTTGGCCATTGGTATCTTGCATCAATAATGAATGCATGCCAAAAAACATACCTTTACGGCCATGTTTAAGTGGCGCACCGTGTTGATCCGTATCAATACCTTTACCTGCAGGCTCAACACCAATTAATTTAACGTTTTCTTCAGCGATGAAATCTGCAAACAGACCAATGGCATTAGAACCACCGCCTACACAAGCGATAACCGCATCGGGTAATTTACCTTCGGCTTTAAGTATTTGCTGTTTGGCTTCTTCACCAATCATTTTTTGAAATTCACGAACAATCGTCGGAAAAGGATGAGGACCGGCTGCTGTGCCTAATAAATAGTGTGTGGTTTCGTAACTTGCAGCCCAATCACGTAATGCTTCATTGCAAGCATCTTTTAAGGTTGAAGAACCACTGTGTACTGGGATCACTTCAGCACCCATTAAGCGCATTCTAAAAAGATTGGGTTTTTGACGTTCACAATCGACTGCTCCCATATACACTTTGCATTTTAAGCCAAGTAATGCACATGCTAAAGCGGTGGCAACACCGTGTTGGCCCGCACCGGTTTCGGCAATAATTTCTTTTTTACCCATGCGTTTTGCGAGCAAGGCTTGACCTAAAACCTGGTTCGTTTTGTGAGCGCCACCGTGTAATAAATCTTCACGTTTTAAATATATTTTGGTTTTTGTGTTACGACATAAATTTCGAACAAGGGTTAAAGGCGTTGGTCTACCCGCATATTCATTTAATAATGTATTAAACTCTTCGATAAAAGCGGGGTCATCTTGTGCTGCAATGAATTCTTGTTCTAGCTGATCTAAAGCTGGAATTAGTATTTCAGGAACGTATTGTCCACCAAATTCACCAAAATACGGGTCTAACGTTTTAGTCATATTCTTCTCTTTAAATTCGATTAACGCTGTCTTAAGGCTAAAAATGCAGCTCGGATTTTATCTTTATCTTTAATGCCAGGTGCGCTTTCTAAGCCTGAATTAAAGTCTAATCCTATTGCGCCCAATTTATCGGCAAGCTGAGCATTTTCGGCGGTTAAGCCACCGGCTAACATATAAGGTTGTTGTATATTTAGCGCGTCTAAAAGTTGCCAATCAAACGTTACACCAGTGCCACCAGGTTGTTCTCTGCTACCCGAATCGAAAAGCCAACGATCAATATGGTTTAACTCCGGTAAACTGTCGAGACTTAAATTATGTGCTTTCCAAATTTGCACTGTATCAGCGAGTTCATTTTTAATTTTTTGTACATAGGCTTGGTCTTCTTTGCCGTGTAACTGTACAACTTTTAAATTTAATGCACGTGCCGTTCTGATCACAAATTCGGTTGGCGCATCAACAAATACACCCACATAATCTAAAGGCGCGCCTGACTTAACTTGAGCTGCTTGCTCTAAATTTAAACAACGTGGCGATTTTTCGGCAAAAATTAATCCACCGTAAATGGCGCCTGCTTTGTATGCTTCCTTAGCATCTTCTGGGCGAGTTAAGCCACAGACTTTATGTTCACCTAATATGAGTTTTTTAACGGCTTTAGTTAAATTCGCTTTTGCCATTAATGAACTACCCACTAAATACGCGTTGGCATATTGATTTAGCTCTTTCACTTGGTCGTGAGTATAGATCCCTGACTCAGAAATAATGATTCTGTCTTTAGGAACTAATGGGGCTAAATCTCGCGTGGTTTGCAGGTCGGTCGATAAATCACGTAAGTTACGATTGTTTATACCGATAATTTTGGCATTTAGATCAATTGCGCGCTGTAATTCTTCTTCATTTGATACTTCTGTTAAAATATCAAGCTTGTATTCATTGGCAATACTGGCAAGGTTGCGATATTCCTCATCATTTAACACCGAGAGCATTAATAAAATAGCATCGGCTTTATGGTATCGTGCGAGATAGACTTGATAAGGATCAACAAAAAAATCTTTATTTAAAACAGGTTGCGAAACACGCTCTCTTACATACTTAACATAGCTGTAATCACCTTGAAAATATTTTTTCTCTGTGAGTACTGAGATTGCACTAGCATAGGGGCCATAAGCTGCAATGATTTCGTCGAGGTCAAATTTTTCGCGGATCAAACCCTTTGAAGGACTGGCTTTTTTACATTCCAGTATAAAGCCCGCATGAGGTTTATTAAGCGCATCATACATACTGCGACTTGAAGGTCTTAGCTCATTAATAAAAGATTCTAAAGGGAAATCTTTTTTAAGTTGCGCGAGTTCAATTTTTTTGTCATCACAAATCTGTGTTAAGACGTTAGCCATTCGAGTGCTCCACAAATAAGGCTAAAGTTTCTAATGCTTTGCCGTTGGTTAAAACCGCTTTTGCTTTTTGTACGCCGTCTTTAAAGTCAATGGCTAAATTAGCCATAACCAATAAAGCAGATACATTTATCGCGACAGCATTAATATGCGCGGTATTACCTTCACCCGCTAAAATTTGTTTAGTAAATTCAGCATTTTCGGCAGGGGTTCCACCTTTGATATCATCAAGAGTTACACTGGGTACTCCAAAATCATCAGACGTTAATGCATATTCTTTGATCTCGCCGTTAACTAACTCAGCCACTTGGGTTGGTCCGTGCAAAGCAATTTCATCTAAGCCAGAACCGTGCACGACCATCGCTCGTTCGAGGCCTAATAATTTCAATGTTTCAGCAATGGGTTTTATTAGGCTTGGGCAATACACTCCCATAAGTTGTATTTGTGGTGCGGCTGGGTTAGTGAGAGGCCCTAAAATATTAAAAATAGTGCGTGTTTTTAAGGTTTTTCTCACCGGCATTGCATGTTTAATACCCGCATGATATTGCGGAGCAAAAAAGAAACAGATGTTAGATTTATCAAGACAGATACGCGCTTGATCTGGGCTTGGCGTTAAATTAACACCAAATGATTCAAGTAAATCTGCTGAACCTGATTTACTTGAAACACTTCTATTACCATGTTTAGTCATTTTTAAACCACAAGCGGCTGCTACTATCGCTGCTGTGGTCGAAATATTAATGGTGTTTGCGCCATCACCACCTGTACCGCAGCTATCGGCAATAAGCCCATCTTGCGGTTTATCAAATATCAGCGCATTCTTTCGCATTGCTGCCGCAGCACCGGCTATTTCATCGGGTTGCTCGTGTTTAACTTTAAGCGCACCTAACACAGCCGCTAACAAGATTGGGTCAATATCACCTAAAATAACCTGACTAAAAAACTCAGTGCTCTGTGCTTTAGTCGAATCTTGGCCGTCTAATGCATTTTGAATAAATGGTAGCATTATGTTCCTTATTATAATTATGCGATAGCGTTTTTAGCAGTTAAGAAATCTAAGCTTTGCTTGAGTAAAACAGAGCCGTATGTTGTTAAAATACTTTCAGGGTGAAACTGATAACCTAACATCTTATCTTTGGCATTAAAAACCGCCATGGGGATCGTTTGCTCGTCAGTTTCGAGTTTTGCAATTATATCTAAACTATCGGGTACTTCAGTTGCCATTAATGAATGATACCTTGCTACATACATTGGGTTGTCTAAACCGGTAAATACGGCGTGGTTATTATGATCTATTTTTGATGTTTTGCCGTGCACAATTTGGCCCGCCGTTCCAATCACGCCGCCACTTTGTTCAACAATGGCTTGGTGACCTAAACAAATACCTAGAATAGGGTAGTGGCCTCTTGTCAATGATATCAAATCTAACATACAACCCGCTTCAGCTGGGTTACCCGGCCCAGGAGATAATAATAAAACGACTTCATTAGTACAAGCTTGCATTTTTGCAAATAGAACATCTGCTTGTATATTATTGCGATAAACGATTAATTCATAACCTAATGATTCTAACTCATCAACTAAGTTGTAAGTGAATGAGTCAAAATTATCTAACAAAAAAATTGTAGTCTTAGCCATTTTACTTCTCCTGAGACGCAATAATTGCGTTAATAACGGCCTGCGCTTTACTGCGAGTTTCGTCGGCTTCTGATTGCGGATCTGAATCGTACACAACGCCAGCACCTGCTTGTACATGAGCTTGGTTATTGGCAACAAATGCTGAGCGGATCACAATACACGTGTCCATGTCGCCATTAGCTGCTAAGTACCCGACTGCGCCACCATAACTACCTCGTGTTTTTCGTTCGGTTTTTCTGACTAACTCTGCCGCTCTGACTTTAGGCGCACCCACTAAGGTTCCCATGTTTAAACAAGCTTGATAGGCATGTAGTGGGTCTAAATCATCTTTTAATTCACCTTTTACACGTGATACAAGGTGCATAACAAAAGAATAACGATCGACTTTTTGTAGGTCACTTACATAGCGTGTGCCCGGTTTTGCCACGCGGGCTATATCATTGCGAGCTAAATCGACGAGCATCATATGCTCAGATAATTCTTTGGTGTCGCTGCGTAATTCCTGCTCAATACGGCTATCTAAATCTAAATTGAACGTACCATCCGAGTTAAATCCTCGGCGACGAGTCCCCGCAATCGGATAAACTTCAACTTCATTGATATGGTGTGTGTATTTAACTGATGATTCAGGAGAGGCACCAAATAAAACAAAATCTTGATCCTTTAAATAAAACATATAAGGACTTGGATTTTGCTGTTTTAATTTACGATAAGCCGCTAGTGAATCGGTACAAGGCAAAGAAAAAGTACGAGACGGTACAACTTGAAAAATGTTACCAACACGTATGTGTTCTTTTAGATTAATGACATCTTGGATGAATTCAGCATCTGATTTGTCAACTTTAACATCACTTTGTGATAAATAAGGTGTGACAGCGTTGTTAGCTAAACTCGTTTGCTGTATTTCTTCAGCTAAACTTTCTAGATAACCGTCGGCTTTCGTGTCTGCTTGGCCAAATTGATTATAAATAATCTCAGATGTTTTGTTTTGATGATCGGTTATTAATAAACTTTGAGCCAAATAAAAAACATAATCTGGGCATGCATTTTCACCCGTCGGAACTTGAGGTAATTCTTCAACCATGCCGATTAAATCGTAACCAAAAACGCCCGCAAGAAAGGTTGCAAAATCATGTCCTTTATTTTGTAACCCTAACTGATGGATAAGCCTTAATACCGTAAAAGGATTTGTTTTTTTAAGGCGCTCAGCTTCGGATATAAAATCATCGGCACGCTTGAATACACAAATTAATTCATCGTTTGAGCTTTCAATAATGAACTCACTGAGTTCTGTTTTTAAATAATCAAATACAACTTGGCCTGATTGGGTGAGTAAATTGATATTAACTTGTTGGCCATTACATTCCACTCTCAAGTTTGCATCAATGAGCAATAAGCTTTTTAAATTATCTTTACTATCAACTTCAGCTGATTCTAATAAAACGGCTTGCGGCCGAGTTTGGGCTAAATTTTCAAAAACCGATAATGGATCGGTTGTATAATCAATAGATAGTTCTGATGTATAAATGTTAGGTTGCATTTAAACGCTCTGATTTTTTAGTCTGTAGTCGCAACTCGAGGGATGCATTGTACTCGAATTGTAAGCAATTGTTATTATTCTAATTAGCAGTATTTATAAAAAAGCCCGCTAATTAGCGGGCTCATGTATAAATGGTTACAACAATACACTCCCGCAATTACGCTGAGTGCCACCAACAAACATTAACTGTGTTAGAATAATAAATAGTAGACATTGACATTAATTACCTATAATTATTAAAGCTGATAAAACGTGGCTGTATTGCAATAAATCTATTTGTTAATAAAACCGTTTTACAGGCCTAAAGTCAACCTAAAAATTAAGGTTTACAATAGCTTTTATTGATAAGACCACAAAATTCTGAATAAGCGACATGAAAATAGATTTACACAGTCACACCACATGCTCTGATGGGTCTCTTACACCTGCTGAGTTAGTTTTACGCGCCAGTACCTTCGAAGTTGATGTATTAGCTATAACGGATCATGATTCGATACAAGCACTTGATTTAGCTTACGAAGCTAAAGCCAAATACAAACTTAAGCTGCAAATTATTAATGGTGTCGAAATTTCAACCAGTTGGGAAGGCCAAGAAATTCATATTGTTGGCCTTAACGTTGACCGAAATTGCAGCCTTTTTAAAAGCCGTTTAGATCAGCAACTTCAAACTCGAGTTAATCGCGCCGAAAGATATGCTCACAAACTAGAAAACTGTGGCATTAAAGGCGCTTTAGCAGGGGCGAATCATTACGCTCGTGGCAAAAGCATCAGTCGCGTACACTTCGCTAAATTTTTAGTTAATGAAGGTCATGTGAGTTCTTTTGATCAAGCGTTTAAAAAATATTTAGCAAAAAATGCTAAAGCTTATGTATCACCGGGTTGGATTGATATACCCGAAGCGATAAAATGGATTAAAGAGGCAGGAGGACAAGCTGTACTTGCGCATCCGACTCGTTATGATTTAACGAATAAATGGGTGCGTAAATTGGTTGCCTATTTTGCACAAGAAGGCGGTGAAGCTATTGAAGTGAGCCTGCCTAGACAATCGCCTAATGAAAAACAGCAACTTGCCCAATACGCGATTGATGCAAATTTAAAAGCATCTGCTGGATCGGACTTTCATCATATTGGTCGATTTGGTGAATTAGGAAGAGATATTAATTTGCCTGATATAGTAACGCCTATCTGGCATGACTGGTCTATTACCAAGGACCATTAAGGATAATTATGAGTCAATATTTTTATATACACCCCGAAAACCCACAAGCTCGCCTTATTCGCCAAGCGGTTGAAATAATCAAACAAGGCGGCGTTGTTGTTTACCCGACAGATTCGGGTTATGCACTCGGTTGTGCATTAGGAAAAAAACAAGCTTTAGAACAAATTTGTCGCATTCGGAACATCGATCTCGACCATAACTTTACATTAGTCTGTAGCGATGTCTCTGAGTTATCGACTTATGCCAAGGTAGGAAACCAAGCGTTTAGAGCATTAAAAAATAATACCCCAGGTGCTTATACGTTTATTTTTAAAGCGACTAAAGATGCACCCAAAAAACTACAAAATCCAAAGAAAAAAACCATTGGCTTGCGTATTCCTAATAACAAAATTGCTTTAGATTTGTTGGCTGAGTTAGGTGAGCCTATTATGTCGTCAACGCTCATTTTACCAAATCAAGAACATGCTGAAAGCGATCCTGAATCTATTAGAGATAGCTTAGAAAAAGTGGTTGATTTAATCATTGATGGCGGTTATTTAACTGAAATGCCAACGACGGTTATTGATATGAGTGAAGATACTATTGAAATAATTCGAGTGGGTAATGGCGATGTTTCTCCGTTTGAATAATTAAGGTTTGACAACATTGAAAGCTGCATCTGAACCCGTTCAACATGAAATGGTTTTTGCCTATGTTAAAGGTGAAGCGATAAATAAACCTGAAGATTTATTTATACCGCCAGAGGCGCTTGAAGTGATATTGGAGTCTTTTGAAGGTCCGCTTGATTTACTTCTGTATTTAATTAAAAAACAAAAATTTGATATTGTTGATTTACCGATTAATCAAATAACTACTCAGTATATGGAGTATGTTGAGATCATGAAAAATCTCAACTTAGAACTGGCCGCAGAGTATTTGGTTATGGCTGCAATTCTTGCCGAAATTAAATCTCGATTATTATTGCCTAAAAAAATAACCATAGAAGATGAAGAAGAAGATCCAAGAGCGCAATTAATTAAACGCTTGCAAGAGTATGAAGTTTTTAAATTAGCCGCAGAAAGTATTGACGAGTTACCACGGGTCGATCGTGATATTTTTTATGATGTTGTGCCTTTGAGTGAAACCATTGAACCAGATATTATTTTTCCAGATGTTGATTTACATGAACTAATTACCGCATTTGGTCATGTTTTAAAACGCATTGATAATTTTAAACATCATCAAATAACGGCTGAGGCGCTTTCGACTCGTGAACGGATGACTAAAATTTTAGAAACGCTACAGCAAAATACGTTTATGCCTTTTCGTGATTTTTTTGAATTAACAGAAGGTCGAGCAGGGGTTGTTGTTACGTTTTTAGCGATTTTAGAATTGGTAAAAGAAAAGCTTATTCAAGTTGTACAAAGTGCCACCGATGACGATATTCATATCAGAGCCGCTTGATCTCAATGCCTTAAAATTAACCATTAAAAATGTAAATTAATTGAACCCTTATCGCTAAAACCTGTCTTAACATAAAAACGAATGGAATAAATTATGTCACTATTAAGGATCAATTTAGGCTTGATTTTATGTTTAATACATTTAAACGTGTTAGCCAAACTTACCTATCATGAACATGAAATCACACTGCCTTTTAACATTTCTCAGCCAAGTTTAATCGCTAATCTAGATGGGCTAAACGAAAGTGAAATTATTTCAATCGGTATTGATAAAAACAACGTGAGATGGCTGGCGATATCTCAATTTTCTACACAAGATAAGCGTTTTAAAATAGTCGATGTCGTTCAAATACCGGATGCTTTTTTCTTTTTAGATGTATCACAAAACAAACAACAGCAATATATTTATGCGTTAGCTAAAAATGAGGTATACCAGCTCGTATATAAACCTGAACAGCCATTAAGTTTTAAGCCGATACTGCAACTTGAAACAATGTATCGTGCTAACAAGTCAGCGTTTACGGGCTTACTCAATTTTTCGGTTGATGTTAACCATGATGATTGTCAAGACTTCTCGATTCCTTATTTTGATACTTATCATGTGTGGTTAGGTCAATGTGAACAAGGACACACACCGCAGAGTTGGCAAAAAATAACGATCCAAACGACAAATCAATTAAATATTAACAACGGCTATTTGTCCTATATAACGGCCGCTATTTTTAATCTTGATTTTAATCAAGACGAATTGAAAGATTTGATCGCTATTAATGAAAATACGCTCGATATACATCTACAAACCCCCGCTGGTTCATACAACACGACACCAATAAAAGTTAATATTAATAAACGTTTTAATGCCCTTAACTGGTGGGATAAACGAGAAGCGGATGGTCGAAGCTTAGATCAAAGTAATTTGACGTATCGAGTTATCGACGCAATCGATGATATTAACGGTGATGGCATTATTGATATTGTTGTACGTTACACAAAAAGCTCAGGTGTACTTGATAAAACGAATGATTATGAATTTTACTTTGGTCAGGCAAACGGTCAAGCGGTTAAATTTGCAGAAAAACCGAATACCGTTATTAGCGCTACTGATACATTGTCTGACTTAAAAATTATTGATTTAAATAATGACAATAAAAAAGAAATTATTGTATCTGCATTTGATATTGGTGTTTCTGAGATCGTGAGTGCCCTTATTTCAGGCAGTATAGCGCAAGATGTATTAATTTTTGCCTTGAGCGATGGGCGATTTGAATCAGAGCCGCTAGACACTTTTGAAGTTGAGATTAATTTTAGTTTAACAAAAGGCACAACTGGTCAGCCCGTCGTTAAACTCATCGATCTTAATGGAGATAAAACTCAAGATTTAATATTGTCTAATGATGAAAACGAGTTAGAAATTACCATGGGACAAGTTAAAAGCCATTCGTTAAAGCGTATCTATGAAAATGATAATCAAGCGTTGTCGGTTACGTTGCCACAAAATGCCGATAACATTGTTTACACTGATCTTAATCACGATAAAAAAATAGACCTTTTTATTAATTATGGCCGACTTGATAAAGTGAGTAACTTGAACAAGTTAAAAATATTAATGTTTAATTAAACTAAATATTTAGCACAAATATTGGCCGTTTATATTTTTATTATCTAGGATAAATACATACGTATTTAATCGATATTAATGCATGCCAGATATTAATAAAAAATTAGTGGTCTTATTTAGGGTTGAGCCAGGCTCTTTGGGGCCAGATGGGATCGACAAAGTAGAGCGTTTTTGTTTGTTTGCGCAACAAGAAGTCTCAAGGTTAAACTCCGCTATTTTACATATTAAAATTACACCTAGATATGATAAAACGTTAGCTGAAATGGAATACAGTTACTGTGGTAAAAGGTTGACCCATGAACAAGCTGAAAAATACATGGATACTTTTAAAGGTAATTTAGAGGAACTCGAGCTCGCTTTAGCGGATAAAATATCGTTATTAATTGATACCTTTCTTGCAAGTTAGGCGAACTTTATGCGTACTACTAGGTCTTAATATTATCTATTTAAAGGGAGGTTAGTCTTGTTAAAAAATAAAAGGTGCGTGGTATTTAGTTTTTGTTTATTTGCTGTGGCCTGTTCAAATAAACAACTATACCAACATGTGCAAAAACATAATGAACGTGAATGCCTAAAGCATATTACTGTGAACTATGAAAGCTGCCGGCAGGCGGCTAATAAGCAAAGTTATGAAGAGTATGAAAAGCAGCGAAAACAACAAATAAATGATAAATAATTTGGCAAAGTAACATTAAGTCATCCTATTTATTTGGCTTAGTGTTACTGCCTCTCTCTCTCTATTATATATATAAACTAAATATAAAAAGGCTTCATTTAGTCGATTATTTACTTAAGTGCGCTAACTCTCTATTAAGCATTTCACCGTCACCCAAATTTAATTCGATCATTCTTTTCAAGTGAGTCACACTGTCTATATCAATATGATGACATAACAAACCTAAGTATCCGTCTTCTTGATGGGCAATATTGACCGACATTAAAATAGTAAAATCTGTGTCGGGTAACTTAAATTCCATATGATAAATATGATGTGGATCAAAATCAGATGGCGTTATTGTTTTAACTAATGCTCCTTTTAATGATAAGTCGACTAATTCAACATCCCACACTTCATCCGCCAAATGTAATTTAGCCGTTGTAGAAAAAACAATTCGATTAAAACGTCGTCTTTCATCCATTTTGTACTCTTTCATATTGTGAAACACTTATTATAAGATAGTGTAAAAGAGTTAAGAATACCAACACAAAATTGCTAAGGGGCTTTAACAATAAGCATTATGCTCGTCAATTAACGGCTAAAGGTTTTGAATTTTTGTGGTGTTAAAAATAAGCTAAACACGCATAAATCAGCGTGCATAATTAACGTAATCTACCCAAGCTAGATACTCATAAAACATGTCGCTTTATAAACGACATGTTTCATCGTTAAAAATTAACTCATTTTTTTGTACTTGATACGCTGTGGGTTTAGAACCGCGGCTTCACCGAGTGTTTCTTTTAACCACGCTTCGTATTCAGTGTAGTTACCTTCATAGAAGTTAATATTACCTTCGTCACGATAATCCATGATATGAGTTGCGATGCGGTCTAAAAACCATCTGTCATGCGAGATAACCATTGCACAACCAGGGAAATCGAGTAGGGCATTTTCAAGTGCGCGTAACGTTTCTACATCTAAATCATTTGTTGGTTCATCGAGCAATAACATATTACCACCTGTTTTTAACAGCTTAGCTAAATGCACTCGGTTACGTTCACCCCCGGATAATTCACCAATAATTTTTTGTTGATCGGTCCCTTTGAAGTTAAAACGACTGCAATATGCACGCGCATTAATTTCAAAATTATTGATTTTTATTAGGTCGGCACCCTCTGAAATTTCTTGATAAACCGTAGCTGTGTCATCCATGTGATCTCTGAACTGATCAACGCTGGCTAATTTTACACTATCGCCTAATTCAATTGAGCCAGAATCCGCTGATTCAGCGCCTGAAAGTAATCTGAATAAGGTCGATTTACCGGTACCATTTGGACCAATAATGCCAACAATTGCCCCTTTAGGGACACTAAAGCTCAAGTTGTCGATCAGTACGCGGCCATCGTATGATTTAGATAAACCACTAACTTCAAGCACTTTGTCACCTAAACGTTCACCTGGCGGAATGTAAAGTTCGTTTGTTTCATTACGTTTTTGGAAATCAGATTGATTTAACTCTTCAAAACGCGCTAAACGCGCTTTACTTTTGGCTTGGCGTGCTTTCGGGTTTGATTTTACCCATTCTAGCTCTTGCGAAATCGATTTTTGACGAGCTTGTTCTGATTTCTGTTCTTGTTGTAAGCGGACATCTTTTTGTTCTAACCACGATGAATAATTACCTTCCCATGGAATACCTTCACCTCTATCAAGTTCAAGGATCCAACCGGCCACATTATCTAAGAAATAGCGGTCATGCGTGATTGCCACAACGGTGCCAGGGTATTCATGTAAGAAACGTTCTAACCAAGCGACAGACTCTGCATCTAAATGGTTAGTGGGTTCATCAAGCAGTAACATGTCTGGTTTTTCAAGTAATAAACGACATAAAGCAACCCGACGACGCTCACCCCCTGATAATTTAGAAACATCGGCATCCCACGGTGGTAAACGCAAAGCATCGGCTGCACGTTCTAAAACGTTATCAATATTATGGCCATCTTGCGCTTGAATAATATCTTCCAATTGACCTTGCTCTTTAGCCAGTGCATCAAAGTCAGCATCTGGTTCTGCATAAGCAGTATAAACGGCATCTAAACGGGCAATCGCATTTTTGACTTCGGCTACGGCTTCTTCAATATTACCGCGTACGTCTTTACTGTGATCAAGTTGAGGTTCTTGAGGCAAATAACCTATTTTAAGCCCCGGCATTGGGCGCGCTTCACCCTCTATTTCTTGATCTATACCAGCCATTATGCGTAATAGCGTCGATTTACCTGAACCATTAAGACCTAATACACCAATTTTGGCACCGGGGAAAAAACTTAATGAGATATTTTTTAAGATTTCACGTTTAGGGGGAACAATTTTCCCAACTCTAGACATGCTATAGACAAATTGAGCCATTAAAGCTGTACCTTTATATGAAGTGACTTGAGTATTTATTTAAGTGTCATTCTATTTCTATCGTTATGTGACTTCAACATACTTAATGTGAAAATGCAGATAAAAGCATCAAACACTTACAAATAGGGTTGATCGTTGAGCAAGCCATAATAATAGTGGTTATTTATTGACTCTGTTTGCTTTAAGTTCATAAAAATATAGGAATTTTATAAAGTTACTCTACACACAGTGCATTTTTGACATTTTGATTGTATATTTTAATCATAACCGAAAAATTCAATCTATTAATGAGTCGCAATTAATTACTGATGGATAAAATACCTGGTTGGACCCTGACGAAGTGGTTAAATACACTCTCTTCTAAAATTACTATTTTAATTATACTGTCGTGCTTTATATCGGGTTTAATCGGTGCGTTTGTATTTTCTACTGTCGAGCGCAACTCGTCACATAATAGAATGCAATCAAAGTTAAATAAAATTGCCTTATCGTCTAGTGATTATTTGTCCGATCACTTTGATTCTATGCGTGAATTAGGGATCGTTGCTAATCAATTGTTGACGGCTGATTTAGCTAAACCGATCGTAAAAGCGCATTCTATTGCTAAACAGTCGGATGGGAGTTATCGGTCTGATAATCAAAAAAGTGCGGCATTTCTCTCTAATACACAACCTTATACGCTGGCTAATCAACAACTTTTTAGCGCGACCAATAACGCTTTTGATGAAATCGCAACGTTGATGCAAACCAACTTCTTAAATTTTTATTTTATCAGCAAAAATGATTTTATTCGGATATCGCCGGGGCAATGGGCTTTAGAAATTGAGGCTAATCATCAGTTCTCGCAAGACTTGTTTTTTTCTGTTGCGACGCCTTCAAATAACCCTGAACGCAAACCTATCTGGACGCCTATTTATTACGACGATATTTGGCAAAGTTGGATGACAAGCTTAATTATTCCCGTTTATGTTAACGATGAATTTGTGGGGGTCACCGGTAGTGATTATGTTTTATCTAAATTGCCTAAAGTACTTAATCAATGGGTTGATAATCAAAGTCAACAATTTGCTTTTTTATTTGATGGTGTTGGTAACATTATTACCCACCCAGATTACGATGAGCAGTTAGCTAACACTCAGGCTTCAATGAACAAACAATTAAATAGTCAGGAGTTGCTGTCGGTCGATCTGAAAAAAATGTTAAAAAACCAATCGAGTTCGCAAGATCATACCTTGATGCGTTATGTTGATGAGAATGGCGAAGCTTATTGGGTGGCGATTAAACAAATACCACAATTAAATTGGTTTGTTGCGGTGGCTGAATCAAGTGATGTCACAGAGCTGTATGTACGAAAATTTCAGTTGGTTATGCTCTCGGGGGTTATTATATTTGGCCTGATATTATCATCGTTACTTTATTTTATGCTTAAACACGTTTTTTTGAGCCGATTGGAGCATCTAGCCCAATTGACATCAGAATACCAAGGTGGTGAGCTCGATATCGGTATCGAAAAAGAGAAAAAAGATGAAGTGTCGACAGTGGCGATTGCGATGCAAAAAGTGACTCAGCAAAACCAGAAATTGATTCTAGGCTTAGAAGAAGAAATTATTGAAAAAAGTAAAGCACAGCACTCTGCTATCTTATTAACCAATGCGGTTGAATATAGTGAAACCGCAATTGCCATTATTGATGAACACTTTTCTATTGTGTATGCCAACCCTAAGTTTTTACAATTGACAGGTCATGAAAGTGATGTTGTTGGCAACAAAATACACAAAATATTTGATGAGCAAATGGTGTGGGTACTTGATACAGCCTATGAGCAGCTTGTTGCCGGATTACCTTGGAAAGGTGATTTACTATTAAATTCCCAAAATGATCAACCCGTTTGGGTTTCTCAAACATTTTCGCCAATGGATGAGCAAATTAAAGATAAAAAGTATTATGTTTCAGCATCTCACGATATTTCTTTCATCAAAAAAAGCCAACAACAAATGGAAAAACTGGCTTATCATGACTCATTAACAGGATTGTATAATAGAGCTTATTTTAAAAATCAATTAAGCAAATCATTAGAAATGACAAAGCGAGGTCATTACTCCTTTGCCTTGTTTTATTTTGACTTAGACCAGTTTAAACGTATAAATGATACTCTGGGTCATGATGCTGGCGATGAATTATTAATCAACATTTCAAATAAAATCACCAATCGACTCCGAACAGAAGATACCATTGCCCGATTAGGTGGAGATGAGTTTGCCGTTATTTTGAGCGGTATTGCATCGCCCGATAAAGCTGCATTATTAGCTAATCAGTTGCAAAGCGAGATCAAACAACCGGTTAAATTATCAGGTGCGGAAGTCATTGTTTCGGCCAGTATCGGTATTACCATGGTGCCTCAAGATACAAACGATATGGAATCACTATTGAGAAATGCTGATTTAGCCATGTATAAAGCGAAAGATGCCGGTCGTAGCACTTATTACTTCTTCGATCCTGCCTTAGGTCAAGCAGCGCAAAAATCGATAGTTATTGAAAGCCAATTAAGAGATGCTATTAAATATAAACAGTTTGAATTGCATTATCAGCCGCAAATTGATTTAGCAACTAAAACTATTTTTGGTTTTGAAGCATTAGTACGCTGGCGTCATCCACAAGATGGATTAGTCGCACCCAATTTATTTATACCCATAGCAGAGCAATCAGGGTTAATTGTTGAAATTGGCGCTTGGGTATTAGAAGAATCGTGTCGCTTTATTAAACGAATAAACACGAAATTTGATACCAATTATACGATTGCGGTTAATTTATCTGCCCGACAATTTAAAGATGATAATATTACACACGTGATTAAAAAGGCAATGGTCAATGCGCGCATTAAGCCTGAAATATTAGATATTGAAGTAACCGAAACTATGTTAATGGGCAGTATAGACGATGCAATAAATCATATGAAGGATATCAAAGCCTTAGGCGTGCAAATGTCTATCGATGATTTTGGCACAGGTTATTCTTCACTTAGTTATTTAAAACGTTTTCCGGTAAATACCCTAAAAGTTGATCGCGCTTTTGTTAAAGATATCCCCCATGACACCGATGATATGGCGATATCTGCAGCTATTATAGCAATGGCGCATAAATTAAAACTGCACGTGATCGCTGAAGGCGTTGAGACCCAAGAACATATTGATTTTTTAGTCGAGAATGAATGTGAAATTGGACAAGGTTTTTTATTTAGTAAACCGCTGACCGAAGCGGCGTTAATCGACTATATTACCCATTTTAAATTAACTTAAGTGGGGGCTGTAATACCTCATCGCCAGAATTTCAGTGCCAAAGTTACACACTCTTGTGTTATTCAAATGCATCATTTACGCTCAGGAATTTTACAATTCATTTACTTTTAGTATTTTAAAAATTATTCGGCTATAATTTTTCGAGTCGATAAATTTATAATAGGGAAGAATAAATGACAGAAACCATGAGTAGTGAAGTTGCTGAAAATTTAAGAGCCGTCTATCTAACTGCAGAAGATATGAATGTAGCAAATTCTATTTTATATCAAGCTTATCACGATGACCCCTTCTTTTTAGATTGCTTTGATGTGCATTCTAGTGGTTATGAACAACGATTAAGAGCAGCAATAAGGGAAGAACTCGCTATTTTTTGGGAAAAAAAACAACCGATGATTGGTGTATTTGATGACGCAAATCTACTCGTCGGCGTGGCTTGTCTAATCGATCCTCAATCTGATTTTGGTGCAGAGCGATTTTGGCATTGGCGTTTAAAAATGATGCTGACCACAGGTTATGTATCAACTAAAAATATGATAGAAAAAGAAGAGGCTGTAAGAACGGCCATACCTCACCAAAATTATCACTTAATGGCCTTTATTGCCGTTCAACCCAATCACCAACATTTAGGTATTGGTCATTATTTATTAAATGCCATTGATACTCTAATTGATGAGCAGGGCTCAACTAAAGGCGTTGGTGTGCTCGTAACGGTTGACAAATACCAGCACTTTTTTGAATCAGCCGATTATGAAAAAATAAGTGACGTTAGAATCGGTCGTGTTCGGGCGAAATTGATGTTTAAAAATAAGTTGTAAATGGCGTATATATAGTCACAGCGATCGGGTTTTAGGGGCAGGTTTCTAGTTCCAGACGAAACCTAAGTACTTACATCCATGTAAGCAAAGCAGTCAAGCTTCGAGACCCCATGAGCATATGCTCTACTATGTGATTGGGGCGAGTAAGCGCTGACAATGAACCATAAAACCTGAGCGAGAAGACTATATCAAAGCCAGTGACTGGGCTTGTTAATATTTTAATGTAGCGCTAAGCCAAAAATGTATAAGATTAGCGCTGATGTATTTAACCACTTAACACGGTTATATAGCCATTTTAACAAACTAAATATTAATAATATTCACTTGCTGAGCGTTTTTTTCAGCCTGATCATCTTCATCTATAAATGCTGGGCTTTTAGGTACATCTGGGGCATCAAATGCAGTGTCACCCTCTTCAAAAGGGGTCCCCGTTGCGACCAAACCTTTAAAGTCGAATAAATGTGTATCCGCCATATGTGATGGCACAATGTTTTGCATTGATTTATACATGGTTTCAATACGCCCAGGAAATTGCTTATCCCAACCTTGTAGCATTTGTTTGATATTTTGGCGTTGCAAATTCTCTTGAGAACCACAAAGGTTACAAGGAATAATAGGGTAACCTTTTGCTTGTGCATATTTTTCAATATCTTTTTCGCGGCAATAGGCTAAAGGGCGGATCACAATATGCTCACCACTATCGGTTACCAACTTAGGCGGCATGCTTTTTAACTTGCCACCATAAAACATGTTTAAAAATAAGGTTTCTAAAATGTCATCACGATGATGGCCTAAAGCAATTTTAGTTGCCCCTAATTCAGTCGCTGTTCGATATAAAATGCCACGGCGTAACCTTGAACATAATGAACAGGTTGTTTTGCCTTCGGGTATTTTATCTTTAACAATGCTGTAGGTATCTTCATTGACAATTAAATATTCCACACCGAGTTCTGATAGATATTCAGGTAATACATGCTCAGGAAACCCCGGTTGCTTTTGATCTAAGTTAACGGCAATTATTTTAAAGCTAATAGGCGCTCTTTTTTGCATAAACATAAGCACTTCGAGCAAGGTGTAACTGTCTTTCCCACCAGACAAACAAACCATAACCGTATCGCCGTCTTCTATCATACTGAAATCAGCAAGCGCTTTGCCTGTATCACGGCGAATACGTTTTTCGAGTTTATTAAAATTATAGTGTTCTTTTGATTTGATGGCTGTGGTTTGCATTTATAACCTCACTGCTAGTTAAGGCGCGGATTATAGCTAAAGAGTAGGGGTGTTAAAAGTATTAGATCACGATTGTGAGTATGATTAGAGATCTAATAGCATTAATAAATTAATGTTTTGATAAAACAAATAAAAAAGCCAGCTGGTATGTCTACCCGCTGGCTTTTTTTTATATAGTCTTCTCGCTCAGGTTTTATGGTTCATTGTCAGCGCTTACTCTCGACTTTGGCTCCTGCGTCGTTCTAACACCTAAATCCATTTAGGCGGCCCCAATCACATAATAGAGCATATGCTCATGGGGTCTCGAAGCTTGACGGCTTTGCTTACATGGATGTAAGTACTTCGGTTTCGTCTGGAACTAGAAACCTGCCACTAAAACCTGATCGCTTTGACTATAAGTTGACTTTAATTCGTGTCAAATTTACTGGCTTTGTATTTTTAACACTTGTGCATGTTTAGAAGGCGAACTAGCTGGTAGCGTTACTTCTAAACCTTGAGCTGTTTGTTTAAAGGCTAATGGTTCGTTGTGGCCAATCATGGTTACACTTGTTATTTTTTCTTTATATAATTCAGCGTTGATAGACCTAATCGTCATTTTTTTATTACTACCAGGCCAAGCTAAAATTGTTGCATATAATGTGTCACCATTTTTAGTAAAACGGACATCTGAGCTGTTGAAATCTTTACGATTTTTTTCAGCGTCATTACCGTGTTTACCGTCTGGTACAAACGTTTCACCTTCACCATAAACTGCCCAAGGGCGAGTATTATAAATCGCTTCACCATTTAGTTTTAACCAGTCACCAATCTCAGCGAGTAATGTGATCTCTTCTTGAGGAATTGTACCGTCTGGCTTAGGACCAATATTTAATAATAATGAACCGTTTTTAGAGATGATATCGATCATATCATCAACTAACGAATTAGCATCACGATATTTGTGATTTGTTACGTAACCCCATGATGATTTAGATACGGAAGTATCTGTTTGCCAGAAGTGCGGGTGAATATCGGTCATACCCCCACGTTCAATATCCAGTACAGCTGAACCGGGTAAGAAAGAACGCATATCATGATGTTCTTTATAGTTTAACGCCGGCATGTTTTTCCAGTTTACCCCTTTGTTGTAATAATAAGCGGTAAATTGTTCTACGTGAGCATGGAAAGGTTCTGATGCCATCCACCAGTCAAACCAAATTAATTCAGGTTCGTATTTATCTACGATCTCAACCGTCCGTAATAACCAGTCATCCATAAATTCTTTACTTGGCGGTGTTAGGCCTTGTTCAGACGTTTCACGACTAACGGCTGGACCGTATAAATCGCGATACTCATCGTTTTGAACATCTGAAGGCGTCGTGCGACCTGCGTCGAAGAACCACCAGTTTTCAGCACGATGGCTTGATAAACCAAAGTGAATATCCGTTTTTTCAGTCGCGTCTTTTAATTCTTGAATAATGTCACGCTTGGGGCCCATTTCAACAGAATCCCAACGTGTGTATGAGTTGTCATACATAGAAAAACCATCGTGATGTTCAGCCACTGGCACAATATATTTTGCACCTGAATCCGCTATGATTTTTAACCATTCGTCGGCATCAAATTTTTCGGCTTTAAATTGTGGAATAAAATCTTTGTAGCCAAATTCAGTTTGATCACCAAAATTCTCTTTATGGTGATTGTATTCAGCATTTTCAGGGTTGTACATTTTACGTGGGTACCATTCACCATTAAAGGCAGGGACGGAATACACACCCCAGTGAATAAAAATACCGAATTTAGCATCTTGATACCAAGCTGGAATTTCATATTGTTCAAACGATTTGAAGCTTGCTTTATATGGACCTTGATTCGCAACCGATTTGATTTCGGCTAGCTTGGCAGCGGGTGATAAGGCGGTTGCTTCTTTTTTAGCTGTATTTAGCGTTGTACTTTCATCTTTATCATTACAAGCAACCAAGTTGGCGCTAAGCGCAACTAAGATCGAACTTGTTAACAGGGTATTTTTAAATCTAGTCATCATTATTAGCTTTTTGTTAACGGGTTAATGATTCCAGTATAGAGCTAAACCTAATCTGATTTCAATAAAAATGTACATGTAAAAGTGAAAAATTGTATATAAAATAATTATACAAGGTACTTATATATAAATCGTTATAAGGCTTTGCTGAGTATAAAAATACAGCTCTCTTGTTACTAACTGTTAACTTATTTAATTTTTATATAACAAATTGAAATAATAAAACCTGTTTTTATCTTATTTTTACATTGCGATATATGTCGTATTTAAATGTGTCAAATTACATATACTCTGATTTATTGTTTTTTTATTTATTTTTATTATTTATCTTGTTGTATTTTAAGGTTTTAATTTAATCTATCATCTCATTTAAATTTTATGTGTCAAATATGAACTTTACGATATTTGTTTTTGGTGTTACTTTTAATGACTAATCTCTTAAAGGTTTATTGTTAACAATGTACAGTTATCTTGCTTTTAAAGGTTTAATAAATGTTAAAAAATAAAAAGCGTTTATCTAAAAATATTTGGGGATATAGATGCATGTCTTATACAAGAAATAATTATTATAAATTAAGTGCGTTAACACTGGCTATTTTATCGTCAGGTTTAAATGCATATGCGGCTGAAGAAGCGGCACAAAATCAATCTGCAACTGATGAAACTGAAACCATTGAAGTTATTGGTTTTAAAGGCAGTGTTTTAAAATCAATGTTTGAAAAAAGAAATTCAGGCAACGTAACGGATTCAATTTTTGCTGAAGATATCGGTAAATCGACTGATCAAAACATCGCTGATGCATTATCACGTGTAACGGGTGTTTCAGTTCAATCGAGTGACGGTGAAGGAACTAAAATAACGGTTCGAGGTGCTAATCCAGATCAAAACATGATTAGTTTAAATGGTGTGCAATTAACCAGTACTGATTTTAATCAATCGGTTGATTTAAGTGCTTTTTCTTCTGATGTTTTATCACACATCAACGTTGTCAAAACGCCGAGTGCCGACCATGATGAAGGTTCTTTAGGTGCAACCATTTTACTTAACACAACTAAACCTTTAGATGTTAAAAATGATATTACCAGTTTAACTTTGCAAGGGCGTTATAGCGATTTCTCTGAAAATGCTAATTATAAAATCGCCGGTACGATCTCACGTAAATTCTGGGATGACCGTTTCGGTGTGTTATTTACGGGTTATAACGAAACCAATTCGGTACGTCGAGACCAAATGTTTGTTGACAAATTTGAAGCACGCGATGTTACCGTAGCACGTGACTTAGATGGCAATATCATCAACAACACTCGTGCTATTACCCCCTCTGCACTTGAATATTCTTTGTTTGAAAATGATCGTGACCGTCACGGTGGCACACTTTCATTTCAAGTATTACCAACCGATAGCACCAATATAACGTTAGATTTAACCTATAGCCGTCAAGAAGTGACGGATACAAAACATGGTATTAAAACTCGCTTCCGTCCTAGTTTATTTAATTATGAAGAAGGGGTGTTAAACTCAGAAAGAGCGGATTCAAATGAAGATAATTACCCAACTTACTCTGATCCACAAGTTGATTGGTGGGTAGTTGATACCGATACTAATACCATCATAAAATCACTGCACCGCTTTGGTGATGGCGGCATGTCACGCACGAATGGTGGCAACATTACAACGAATAAAGTGGCTAATTTAGGCATTACCCAATACATCACTGATGATTTTAAAGTTGATGTTGGCCTTAATATCTCTGATACCGTGCTTGAGCCTTTGAATGGCGGTACGGTTAATATGAGTTTGCTTAATGGTAATGGCGTGCATAACCAAGTAAAAGCAAGAGCCGATGCATATGGCACACCGCATACCGGCATTCAACCTGTGGGATTTGATTGTTCAGCAGGGCCGTGTGAAATGATTTTTGGTGATGGCTTTGTTAGTTTAAATAATCCTGATAATCCTTACGATAATATTGGTCGTTCTGCTTTTAACCCAGATGATATGAATTCTCAAACCATCAACTGGATGAACTTAGTTGAGCGCCAAGTTGAAGATACCCAAAAAACAGCCTTTATTGATTTTGATTGGGATGTTGATTTTGTCGGCATTACTAAAATTGAGTTTGGTGTTAAATACTCTGAACGTGAAAAGTATGTTGATGATCAAAACAAACAATTCCGTAATACCAAGCAACCTATCCAAATTACTAAATACGATTCTGAAGGTTCACCCATTGGTTTAAAAGCCATTATTGCGGGTGAAAATATCAACAGTGTACCGGCTGATAACTTTTTGTCAGATGAAGCATTCCCATATGATGACTTCATGTCTGATATCGGCATTTCGCGCAATAATGCGACTGACGGTTGGGATTTATTATCAGAACAAAAATTATTAGCGTTGGCCTATGGTAACGAAGATGCCGAATTATTTGTTGACGACTCTGCGACACGAAGAGCTGAACTTGAAAATTCTGCGGCTTATATCAAATTTAGTTTTAATCCAATCGAAAGATTAACCGGTGATGTTGGCGTACGCTATGTTAAAACCGATTTAACCACGTATGGTAATTCGGGCGCTGAATTTACGGCTGATCCACTTGATCGTATTTTTGACCCGTTTATGTGGCGCCAGTTGCGTAATTTAAATTTAGCTGAATGTACTAATAAAGATACATTCGCACCGAATGATAATCGTGCTGAAAATCGAATTGATGGTACAGCATGGGATCGTAATGGTACGCCTGACGACTACACAGATGACACGCGTATTGAAATGGATCCGGCTGGTTATCCTTGTTATGACGAAAGAACCACTAAAAACTCCGGCGAGAATGGGGCATGGTGGAATGCACGTCATCAAGATATCAGTACATTAAACCGTAATGTATTTACCGATGACCCAGCGGCGGTACGAGATGATCATTTACGTACATTTTCAACGGTAGGTACAAATACCTACGATATGTATTTACCGAGCTTGAATTTAAACTATCAAGTATCTGATGATTTAATCACACGTTTTGCGGTTTCAAAAACCATGTCACGTCCGAATATCGATTCACTTAAGCCGGGCTTTAAGTTAAAAGAAGGTTATTGGGGCGATCCGACTACACCTCGTGGTTCTTCACTCAGATTGAATAACCCTAAATTATTACCACAAGAATCTCAAAACTTAGATTTATCGGTTGAATGGTACTTTAACGACAGCAGTATGATGTCTGCGGCATTGTTCAGAAAATCAATGACTAACTTTGAAGAAAGTGAAGAGCAAATTGTTTTCACTGATGATTTAAGAACCATCAATTTAGAAGATGGATACGATTTAGCTAATTTGATTAAAACTGAAGAACAAATTCGCGATTTTATTGCTAATGATGAAACGGGAACCGGCTTTGGTGCGTGTATGCCAAAACGCGGTAATATAAGTGATGTGACAAAAGACTGGTGGTATTCAGACGATATGCTTGACCATTGTGCGCTTTTTAAAGCATCAAAAGTGCGAAATGGTAAAGGCGCAACCATCACGGGTATTGAATTACAATATGCACAAAGTTATGACTTTTTACCTGGATTTTTAAGCGGTTTAGGTTCAACCATTAATTATACCTACCAAGAAAGTAAAACCGATAAAGAATACTCGTCAATTATTCCTACATTAGAATTACCTGAATTTCCAAGTGCTTGGACTCCTAAACATAGCTATAACGCAACCGTTTATTGGGAACAAAATGGCCATCAAGTGCGTTTAGCTTACCGTGGAAAATCAGATGAATTAATGAATCGCTCATGGAGCGAAGGTGCCAAATGGCGCGAAGGTAGTGGCACATTTGATTTATCGGCTAACTACAAAATTAATGACAACATTTCGGCTTCATTACAAGTGATTAACTTGACTGATGAGGTTACACGTAACTATTACACCAGCCGCACATTAGATTTAGGCGAAACGCAATTAAATGATGCAGGTGAAGTTATAGGTAAAGACTTTGATGAAGGTAATGCGCTTGACGGTGATGTCACAACAAGCCGAACTCAAGAGCTTTATAAAACGGGCCGTATTTTCCGTCTTGGTTTACGCGTTAACTTTTAAGGTAAGGAATGAAAAAAATGAAATTTAAATACAAAAATATTTTAGTGCCGGTTATCGCAGGTCTTCTAAGTGCTTGTGGCAGTGATGATAACACGGCTACAAGTAATAATAGTGCACCTGTATTAGATACAAGTGCATTAGAAACCGCCTATAGCACGGCCTTTATAAATGCAAGCGTTGAAGGCCAACTCGAATGGGAATATAACTTTTCTGAAACGGATAAGTTATTTGATAACCCTAAAGGTGGCGAAAAAATAAACTATATGGATATCGATCTGCTAACGGGGATCAGTGATGCTGATTTTAATGATCGATTGATTGTTAAAAACATGAAATTTATGTGGTCTGGCCCTGATTGTGGTGAAACAGTGAAAACGGCCATTGAATATGCCGATATCTGTACGCCGTTTTTAGAAGAGCTGGGTTTAGTGGGTGTTAATACGGTTTGGGAACAAGAGCAAGAGATCCGAAAATTGCAAAACCTACCGGTTGTTGATACACCCATTTATGGTTTTGATTTAGGGCAAAGTGTGGTTCGTGTAACCCCAAGTGAATTTTCGCCTATCTTAATAACCGGTCAAACAGCTGAGTTAGGTTTAATTTATACCGTGACTGATGGTGAAACTGAACTTAATCGTCGCCTTAAAATTACCGTCAATGGTAGCGATAACGCCCCTGAGTTTATCAATTTGAATGAATATGGTGAACCCATTTACAAAGACAATGATGGTGTAACAAAAATTAACATTGATGCGCCTATTGCTTCAGCTTCAGAAAAATCACCTAAGATTAAAGTCAACTTGATTCAAGGGTTATTTGATGCCGATAAATATGCTGTTGGTGAGATGGAGCAGCAAGAAGGTGATTTAAGAAATAAGTATGATAATGACCATTATACCATCGAAGCATTAAACGTTATTGGTTTTACTGAGCCTGCAGGTATTTTACCGGGTACCTATACGATTGATGAAGCGTCTCGAGAAGGTGTGGGTAAAGTTAAATATGACATTATTATTGACCCTAGCACATACGCAGATGTGCTGAGTAAAGGTGAAACAAAAGTACTGACGTTTAACTACATCGTAACTGATGGTGAAAACGAAGTACCTCGTACGTTTGAATTTACCATTCATGGCGCTAACTTGAAAAATGAACCGTTTTTCACCGATGCTAAAATAAGTAAAGATGTTAGCACAACTGATTATCCACAAGTGTTTAGTCTTTTAGAAGGAGTGACCGATCCTGAAGGTGATGCCATGAAAGTGGTAAATTTAGTGCGATCGGATGATGATTTTTATGGGTTAGATACCAGTGCTGTTTTTACTAATGGCGTTATTAAGTTAGACCCTTACTTTGTTGCTAATTTAAAAGCCGGTGATACTAAAGTGATCAGTTTCACTTATAACGTATCGGATGGTGAGCTTGAATCACTTGAGCGCGAGTTTGCGATAACGGTTACCGGCGGACAAGCTAATTTATTAGCGGCTGCCGATAATAGTGATCCAAGTGTTGAGCTTAAATCGTTAGCGGATGGTCCATTTAGTTGGCAATGGAGTACAGCAAACAACGCTAATGCAACGAATGTTTTATCGATTGATGCAAGTGCTGCCCATACCGGCAGTCAAGGTTTATTAAGCACCGATACCAACATGTATACCCGATTAAATTTAGACGGTATAAAACAAGGTTTATTAGATAATAAGAGCACTTGGTATTTTAACTTTTTTGCTAAGCAAGCCGGTGCATGGAGTACCATTCGTACTATCTTTAATAAAGAAGGTGTGTGGGATCAAAACGATATTGCTTTGCAGTTCACCACAAAAAGTACAGGTTCAACCGATTGGGTAGAGCATACGAGTACAGTGATTGAAACTCCTGACTTTTTTACGAAAGATTCTAAGTTTGATATCACCTTTTTATCTAATAAAGGCGTAATGGATGATTTTTCATTGGTTAAATACACCTATCTAAAAGCGCGTGATTTAATTTCGGAAGGTGCATTTTCGAATGGTCAAGCGAGTGGTTGGCAAGTAGAAGGTGATGCCACACTCACTGTTG
Source organism: Algibacillus agarilyticus (assembly GCF_003286125.1). Classification (GTDB taxonomy): domain Bacteria; phylum Pseudomonadota; class Gammaproteobacteria; order Enterobacterales; family Alteromonadaceae; genus Algibacillus; species Algibacillus agarilyticus. The sequence goes on along the minus strand of NZ_QMED01000004.1, from coordinate 129,236 downwards.
AAGAAGAAGCTAATCGTGTGCAAGGTACTGATGACGTTCAATATGGCCTAAAAGTGGTGGGTGGCGCGACGGCATCAAAACTGTATTTAGACTCTAGTCATTTTACACAAGGGGCATTTAAAAAAGGCTTACGTTACATAGCTCAGTTTGATCTTAAAACGCCAACTTGGGTTAAACCAGCCATACCTTTAAACGTTGCCGTTGAAGAAGAAGGCGGTAATCACTTTACGCGTAAGTTAACCTATGCAGAGCTAAGTGCCACTGCATGGAATACCTACGCACTACATTTAAACACGGGATCAGATGGAACCGATGTACAGGGTGCATTAAATACTGATCCAATGTTTAAATGGGATGACGTTGCGACTCGTTTCGTAATCAACGTCCCAGCCGGGCACACATTCTTAATAGATAATATTAAGGTGTTCCCAGTACCTCAATAGATTTATTTATTGATGTATTTAACTTAGTAGGTTTTGCCTACCTTTTGCCGCCCACATTTGTGGGCGGTTTTTTTGTTTACCCGCTAACAACATGTTAAATTTAAGTGTATATACCTAAATTATTTATAAGTATTATCGATGATTTAGCTATATATAACTTCAAGATGCAGGATTCAATGGGAATTTAAAACCCACAGGCACGGAGCCCTTGAGCAATGTTACTTCGCTTGCTTACTTCGCTTGCTTACAACGCGCGATTGGTTAACTTACGTAGGTGTATAAATGCAACAAAAAAAAGTCGTTATAGTGGGTGGTGGTACGGCAGCTTGGATGACTGCTAATTTATTTGCACATAAATGGCAAAAATTAAATGTAGAAATTACCGTGATTGAAGCACCCGATATTGCAACCATTGGTGTTGGAGAAGGGTCTACACCCTATTTGCGCTCTTTTTTTAAACAGTTAGGTATTAAAGAATCTGATTGGATGCCAGCTTGCAATGCGACTTATAAGTGTGGCATTAAATTTGTTAATTGGTCTTCTCGGCCCGGTTTTTCGTCTTATTTCCATCCATTTAATAGTGACGCTGACTCTGCTTATAATCGTAAATTTGAACATAATACGTGGCTTAAACGACAAGGGTATGATGTTGACGTGCAGCCGGACGATTTTTATATGATGGCCGCTTTGGCTAAACAGCAAAAACTGCCAATCAAGTTTAATAAAAGTGCTTCTGATTCAGAGGGTATCAATGCATACGATAACCCGCATCATAACATTTATGCTTATCATTTTGATTCTGCTTTATTAGGGCAATATTTAAAACAGCATGCACAAACACAATTGCAGGTTAATTACTGTTCCGCCAAAATTATTGATATAAAGCAACAGACAAATGGCGATATTAAATCGGTGTTCACAGATACTCAACAAGAACTATCGGCTGATTTGTTTGTCGATTGCACCGGGTTTTCAAGCTTATTGATCCAAAAAAGTTTAAATGTGCCCTTTATCAGTTTTGCCAACAATTTATTTAATGATTCAGCCGTTGCGGTATCGACGCCTCATTCACACAATGCAGCGTCTTATACGCCGCAAACGGTGTCTACGGCGATGAGCTGTGGTTGGCGGTGGCAAATTCCGCTGCAGTCAAGAAATGGAAATGGTTATGTTTATAGTTCAACCTATCAAAGTTCAGAGAGTGCCGAACAAGAATTAAGGCAATCTTTAAAGTTAACGGACGACACCGAGGTTAAACACCTAAAAATGCGGGTAGGGCGATTAGACAAACACTGGCAGAATAATTGTTTGGCTATTGGTTTGTCGCAAGGGTTTATTGAGCCGCTAGAAGCCACCGCATTACATTTAGTGCAAGATTCGATTGAGCGGTTTTTAGATGTGTATGATTTTAACCCTAACCTTGAACAAGAAGAACAACGCGACCATTTTAATGAATTAACGAATTATGGTTTTGAGCGCGTGCGTGATTATATTGTTTTACATTATATTATGAACTCCAAAGATCAATCGGCATATTGGCAAAACGGGGCTCAGTTAAAAGATATTTCCACTGAGTTAGCGCATTTATTAGGTGTTTGGTTTAATGGTCAAGATTTACGTGAAGAGCTCGCCATATTAAACCTTGATCAATACTATGGTTCGACATCTTGGCATGCTTTATTAGCCGGTTATGGTGTGTTTCCTGATTCGTATAAAGGTGAGCCAGATAAAAGAACGATTAATTTTACACTCGCTGATGAAGCAAGGCAGTATTACGCTCGGTTAACAGAACAATACCCGCCAGCAAAAATAAACCCGTAATTTAGTCTTTTAATTCAAAAGCATAAAAAAGCGCTTAATGTAAATTAAGCGCTTTTTCATTGTGGTTTTAAATATTTATAATCCAGTCACTTCAAGACGAACGAGCATATTGAAGTGACTTGAGTCTATTTACGGTGTTACATCTTCTATTTTGAAATTATCAACCGAGAATACATGTCCGGCTGCATTAAAGTTAAATTGAAGGTGAGTACCACCGGCAGTGAAATCTTCGCCATCTATTTCAAATTCAATGCGTGTCCAATCCGATTTTATTTCAAACCATTGTTGTGCTGAACCAACCCAAGCACCTGAATTGTTCCAGAATTGAGCAAAACCACCAACCCATGCACCCGTTGTGTCGCGCTTAGCATCAAATGATATTTTGATCCGTTTACCCAGTTGGTACAGGTCTTGTGGTAAGGTATTTTGGTCTAACACAATACCCACTTTACCTGATGTTGTATCAATACTGAGACCATAATCACCTTCAAATGCGGCATCGTTAGTTACGGTTGCTGTGCCTGCGATATCCCATGCCGTTGCCCAAGGTGTGAGTGTGCCTGTTTCGAAACTTGGATCCAAGTTAGAAATTAAGTTTGAGTCTGGCTCTTGTTCAGGCGCTTGCGCTAAAATTTCAATATTATCAATAATGGCATTTGCGTAATCAGTTTGCCAATTGCCACCCACTTCTCGTATCGAAACTAAAAAGCGATAACCCACATCAGGTGTCAACGCTTCTGTCGGCCAAACCGTTAAGTCGACTTCACCGGTACCGGGTTGAACCGTTGTGCGTGTACCGCCTTTCCAACCAGTGGTATGCGATAAATCAAATGTGATATCACTTTCGACAACGGCTGTATATTGCACTGTAATTTTATAAGACGGTTGAACTAATAAAGCATGGGTATCTGCAATGATATTGACGATTGAATCATCAGTGTACTGCCAATCTTCAGGGTGAATGACAATGCCACTAAGTGTATGAGAATCAACATTAGTGCGCCAATCACCCTCTACTGTTCTAAGGCCTGTGATCCATTTATAACCCGTGCCCGCTGCAAGAGGCTCTGCAAATGTTAAAACTAAATCGACTTCGCCTTCACCCGCCGGCACTGTGGTTTTAGTCGCGCCTAGCCATTGGTTGGTGGGTGATCGCATTTCAATTCCAATGTCACGTTCAACATCCGATGAATAAGCGACTCTAATGGTGTAAGTATCACTTGCTATTTCATCACTGGTATCTTCAATAATGGTGACGGTATTATTGATTGATAATTGATCTAATACTTCAACGTGTGTCGTTGCGGTAAAACCACCATCAAGTGTTGTTGCTGTAATAGTGAAAAAACCCGGTTGAATTGGGGTTACCATTCCATCGTTATCAATAGTGGCAATATTGGTATCACTTGACTGCCAGGTAACAAATTTTTGAGTAGCGTTTAATGGCGCCACGTTAGCGACAATACGTCTTGGTTTATCTTTGTTAATTTGCCAATCTGACTGGTTTAGTGAGATACCCGAAACGGCGACAGATTGCATGGATTCAGGTGTTTCGACTTCTAATATCATTGAACTAACACGACCGTCTGAATCAGGGAAGGTCACCGATACAACATTGTTAGTTTGTAAATATTCTGCGGGAACCGGAATTTCAATAGAACCAAAGAAGTCGCTGCGTGCGGCTTGGTCATAACCTGCCCAATCGTTTGGTACTGTTACAGGGTTACCATTCACTAATAAGGCAGGTGCTTTTGATTTTTCATGTTTACGACCAATCCCCATTCTTAACATGGCTGTGTTGTTATCACTGCTTTTGCCGTTTAAATGGTAGTGTAAATTAAGCGCACGTGCTGCTTGTGTATTTAACTGTGTGCGAGCAACCAGTTTGCTTAAGCGTTTACTGGTTTGCCAATCATCTGGGTGCTTGGCTTTAATGTTAGCAAAACGCGCATCTAATTTGATTAACTTTTCTTGTAATTTTGCGTAGTGTTTTGGTTTAACCGCTAATGCCGCCGCTTCGTTAACGATAAACTGCTTTTCCATAAAGTCGGCAAATGAGGCTTCATTAATGTTCAAATCGACATCATTAATATTAAAAACAATCTCGGTATCGGCGGTGATGGGTTGTAAATGTTCATCTGCGTAATAGCTTTGTGTACGCACAATACTATTTTGTTTAAAGGCTTGTGCAAATTTGTATTCAACTATCACGGTTTCGTGAGCGGCTAAAATCAGTTCATTAGGTGCGTTGTTGGCTGTTTCATCGGTGTAAATGGCGGCTTCGCCATAAGGGATGTTTAAGCGCTTAATTCTAACCTGTTCAACCTGGGTTAAATCGTTAATAAAGTTAAGTGCAATTGATTTTGTATCGTCTTCTAAGTTGTTTAATGCGACATAAACTTTAGGTCCGTAAGCAAATGCTTGAGCCGCTAGGTCGGGATCTTGCTCATTGATAGCAATACGATTGCCTTTAACTTCAGACCACAGTTGGAAGAATTTCGCTTTTTCAGTGAGTAAAAATCCATTGACTTTATTACCGATAATTTTATCCGGATCTGGTCTAAACATGGCGGCTGAATAAGGTTGGAAGTTATTGGCCTCGTAAAACCACGTTGCTTTACCGGTTATAAAAGGTATTGAGGTTAATAATCTATCTTCACGTGCTAGCGCACTAAAGAGCAGGTGGTTGAGTGCACGAAGTTCTTGTGAGCTTCGCTCTGGGCTGTAATCAACACCTTCGTAGCCATCAATAATGCCGCCATATTCAGAAAGCGCATGTGGCTTAACGGTGTCCCATTTATAATGACTGTAAGTTTCTATTAAATCCATAATGGCTTCGGCGTTGCTGCCTGAACGAATATTATCTTGACCTGTCACATTGACGCCATCGTATAAATGAAACGAAAACGCATCCATATATTCACCGGCTACATCCATAAAACGCTTTTGGCGTGTATTCCAATGGTCAAAATCATCGAGTTCCATTGAAGGCCAAGCAGATGAGTAACCAATAATTTTGGTGTTGATGTTTCGACGATCAAATTCACTGCCAATTTCTTTAAACCATTCCGTCATTTGATCTTGTACGATTAAATTTTGAGCCGGATCCCAAGGCCCATCTACAAAATCTTGCGCATGCACAAAGGGTTCATTCATTGGCTCATAAAACAGTGGGCGTGTTGCATCGTCATAATAATGTTCAAAATAGTCAGCGGCCCAACGTGCACCCTCGATTGGGTTATTACCTTCACGCATAACGTTATAGGGGTGATCAGTAACAATTAATCGATTATCAATATACGGGAAGAGTGGGTTGGCTTTTAAGTTTTCAATGTTCACTGCGCCATTGGTTTGTGCGTATTCGGTTGTTGGATATAGGGTATTGCCACTTGCAGAGATTGGGCTCCAAAATGAACGGCCAAAACCGGCATTAAGCTCTTCTGTTATGAGTTGCAGATCGGCCGGCGTGTATTCAGAGCTCGTTGGTGTAGAGTGTAAATTAAAAAATTTGGCACGGTTTAGTTCAGAGTTATCACCGATATATTTTTGTGTATTTGGGTCTATCGTGATGGTTGTTTCTGCTGCGATACTATTAAAGCTAAGTGTGGCTAATGCCGTCGCAATAATGTGTGTGCATTTGCTTCTTTTGAAAAATGTAGACATATGACCTCTGTTTAAGATGTTGTATTTATATTTAGATTTTATTATTCACATACAATGTTAATTTCATGTTAACAGTAAGTGTTTTGTATACCAATTTATTGTTTTATATCTAACTTGTTGTGTTTGGCATAAAGTGAAGTGCATGACAAACGTGAATTTAAGCATTAGCTTTTATCTGTTTACAGGCATAGGTCTGCTTAAAATGCGGGTTGGGCTCTGAATGTAGACTGATGATTAGTCGTAATCAGTCTTAATTAGTACGCTTAATCAGGGCTTTCCAGTAAAGGCCTTCAATAAAGGTTCTTTATAAAGGTAAGTAGCGTTAATGCATGATCATTTTAAGCTGAGGCGTTTTAACCACGACGTTCGAGCGTATTTATCTATGCCCCACAGGGGGCAGGGAGGTTGGGTAAGGTGACTTTGCAGGAGCATAAAGTCTTTGCCCCACAGGGAGGTGGGGTAAGGTGACTTTGCAGGAGCATAAAGTCTTAATCGTTGTTGGTTGGCTGAGTGCATGGATGCACGAATCTTTAATGGATTATTAATATAAATTAAAAGAACAATTACTTTACAACTTAAGTGCTTTTAATTTAATCTGTTTGCATTTAAAATTATATTGTTAAATTTAAACTTGGTTGTGTATTTAAATGATTAAACATAGGTTAATTAAAGTCGGGTTATTGCTCGCTGCTGCGAGTTTAACGGCTTGCAGTTTGGTTACAAAGCAAAATGAGAGTACGACTGACATAACAGCAAAAACAAATAAAAAAATGAACGTGCTTTATATTATGACGGATGATCATGCTGCCCACGCTTTTGGCGCATATGGCGGTCGGTTAGCCAAGCTTAACCCAACGCCAAACCTAGATGCATTAGCGAATGAGGGCACTCGATTTGAAAATGTATTTGTTACCAATTCTATTTGCACACCAAGTCGGGCGAGTATTTTAACGGGTCAATACAGTCAAACTAATGGCGTACTCGATTTGAAAGGTTCGTTAAGTACTGAGCAACAAACATTACCATTATTGTTAAATGACGAAGGTTATGAGACCGCCGTGATTGGTAAATGGCACCTAAAAAAAGAACCCGGTGCTTTTGATTATTATGAAGTTTTAGAGTTACAAGGTAAGTATTTTGATCCCGTGTTTAGAACACAAGGAACTAAACCTTGGCCACAAAATGAAGCGACCTATAAAGGACATTCTTCGGATGTGATCACGGATTTAAGCATTGAATGGTTAAAAAACCGCAAAAAAGATAAACCTTTTTTCCTGATGCACCAATTCAAAGCGCCGCACGATTATTTTGAATATGCACCTCGATATGAATCTTATTTAGCGGATGTTGAAATTCCTGAACCGGCCGATTTATATCAAGTTGCTAATACACATGGCTCTATTGCGACTCGTGGTAAAAATGATGAACTCATGAAAGATATTGGTACATCTATATCGCAGCGCCATAATCGCCGCAGTTTAGGCCTAGATTTAGGCGTAGATGAAAACTTATCACATACTGAATTTACAAAAAAATCATATCAAAAATTTCTTAAAGCGTATTTACGCTGTGTAAAAGGTGTAGATGATAATGTCGCCCGTTTAATTCAAACATTAAAAGATATGGGGGAATATGAGAACACCATAATTGTATATACCTCTGATCAAGGCATGATGTTAGGAGAGCATGATTATCAAGATAAACGCTGGATGTATGAAGAATCTATTCACATGCCATTCGTCGTGCATGATCCGAGAGTAAAAAATGCAGCCAATACCAGTGACTTATTAATTAACAACACTGATTTTGCCCCGTTTATTTTAGATTTAGTTGATGCTGAAATACCTGACGATATGCATGGAAGAAGTTTTCGTTCAGCATTAAAAGGTGAACAGCCAGACGATTGGCGTACCGCAACGTATTATCGATATTGGACTCACCGAATGTACCATGATGTTCCTGCTCATTTTGGCTTACGAACAAAAGAATATAAACTAATTATGTTTTACGGCGCAGGTTTTGTAGAGCCACAAGAAAAATTTTATGATAGGAAATGGGTCAATAAAACAGGTTTGCATAACAATAATATCAATACGCCGGTTGCCTGGGAATTATATGATTTGCGCCATGACCCGCAAGAGCTCGTAAATGTTTATAACGATCCCCAATATGCGAGTACGATTGTTGAGCTTAAAAAAGAGTTAAAACGACAACGACAAGTTTATAATGAAACGGATGAAAACTATCCTAAGTTAAAAGCGATAATAGAGAAACACTGGAACGATTAATAGACTGACAGAACAGGTGATTATTTAAGTTTTAAACCGTATTGTTTTCCATGACAATACGGTTTTTTTACAATAAATGTCTTTTTTGTGTTTGGCTTAATCTGAATATAATTGCTCATAAAATAGTCAGTTGTTATTTTAAATCAATATTTTTATCAAAAAAGCTTAAAAATTAAGCTTTTAAATCAGTTTATTAGCATTTTTAGTTGCCAAATATTTAACCCGAGCTAAAGTAAAATATATCAATAAAAAAGTTCTTCCAGCAACACTACTCATAGGTAAAGGAATTTATGTCTACAGAAAACGCTTTGCTAACCATATTGGCAGAAAAAATTAAAAACGATTCGTTAGTATTACCTACGCTTCCTGAAATTGCTGTTCGCGTTCGCGAAGCTGCGGATAATCCAGACGTAAATTTATCGCAAATGGCCGATGTCATTGCACATGATCCGGCCTTGTCGGCTCGTATGCTCAAAATTGCAAACAGCGCCTATATTGGTCGTTCTATAAAAGTTGAAACCTTAAATCAGGCGGTCACTCGTATCGGTTTAAGACAAATCAAAAATATAGCAACCGCATTGGCAATGGAACAACTATTCGTTTCTAAAAACGATTTAGTTAAAGCCATGCTAGATAAAGTGTGGAAACTATCGATAGAAGTCGCTTCTGTCGCCATGGCCACCATCAAAGTTTATTTGCAAACGAATAAACATACATCATTGAACTTAGATACAATCACACTTGCAACGTTAGTGCATAATATTGGTGTTTTACCGATATTAACTGAAGCCGAGCGTCATGAAGAAGTGTTTGCTAAGCCTGAATTTTTAGAAGGCGCAATAGCCCGTTTAGCGGGGCGCATTGGTGGTAACATTATGCGCGCATGGGATTTCAGTGAAGATTTCATTGTGATTGCAGAGCGTTGGAATGATCTACGCGTACAACCAGACGCAGTCGCTTACTTAGATTTTGTTAGGATCGCCGCCGTCTATTGTGATGTATTACCCATTGATGAAGATAAAGAAGACTTTTATGATCGATACGTTGATAAAGGTGTGATCCCTTCAGTTGAATTTTTAGAAAGCGAAGAGTTTTTAGAAGCATATAATGCCGCTAAATCTATTTTTTCTTAAATAATCGATTTACCGCTAAACTAAAAAAGGCGCTAACAAGCGCCTTTTTTAGTTTGTGCGACAGAATAGATGTTATACCAATCCGTAATAATAAGTGCCCACTCAGCGAGCGTTTAAATGCGCTTAAATGAAAGAATAGTGGTGCTCTTTTGAGGTCGATCAACACAGAGTAAGCGCATTTGAAGCTCGCCTGAAAGGAATGCCCCAGCGGCTTTTGATCTGCGTTATCGGTATTTGAAAGGGAACAACCATTCCTGTACACCGACGCCTTGTTCAAAAACCGATGGATGCATTCTGAGAGATCACTTATTTATATGAATTGGTATTACTCTGGTTTTTTGCCAAATAAATCAGCGATATACTCAACAAATCGCGTTAACTCCGCAGACATTAAAATAAAGTCAGCATCGAGTTTTGCTAAATGATCTTCATTTTGAATATCATCATTTTGCGATTTAAGTTCGTCACTGAATTTAATTCGTTTTATGGCGAGATCTTCTTGCAAGATACAGCTTAATGTTTCATCCCAATCAATGGCCAATTTAGTCACAAATTTCCCTGATTCAAGGTGGTTTTGAATATCATCAGAGTCTAAAGCAATATTCTTCGTTCTTACCGTGCCTTCATCTTCAGCAAAGTCTTTGAATTCAGCTTCAGTCCCTAAAGTCACATGCTGTGGTTCCTTACCTTTAACCCAATCATTGAGTTCAACCATAACTGGTGACTCAATTTCAAGTGGTATAACCGGTAATGAACCTAATGTTTTGCGCAAGTAGGCTAATAGTTCTTCTGCTTTGCTTGAACTTGAGCTTTCGACAATGATATATCCCGCTTTTTTAGCAATTAATGCACGGGTAAAAGACGATTTTACAAAAGCTTGTGGCAATAAACTGTGAATAAGTTCTTCTTTAATATTCTGCTTTTCTTTACCTTTTACTTTACGACTTTCAGCTTGTTCGATTGCTTTACATTTTTCATCGAGCAATTCACGTATAACGGCAGCAGGTAATACTTTCTCTTGTTTTTTTAGGTTGATTAAGAAATAGTCGCCTGCTTGATGCACTAAACCTGCGGTGTTAGGTGCTAATGACGGTGTCCAACCATAAGATTGGATCTCAGTTGTACCACAAGGTTTAAATAAAAAGTTTTGTAATTGATCTTCTAATTCGATTTGGTCTAAATCGAAAGGTTTACTGAATTGATAAAAAAGGGCGTTTTTAAACCACATAGTGAAAATCCATATTAATTAATTTACGCGATAAACTTCGGTTGTTATATCCAAAAGTCGGCAGTCTTCTAAGGTTATTTCACCTTGATTTTTATCTTCCCCATTGCCACTAAATTCAAACAAATAAACTGAATGCCAATTAGCAAACTGGCGCTTAAAGAAAATGAGTTTAGTTTTAATGCGTGCACATGCAATATATTGCAGATCATTTTTTTCGCAGTACTGTTGGGCAATCTTATTTGCGATCTCAGCTTGTTTACGTAATTGCCAAAATTGTAATACAACCGCAATGATGAGTGTGAGAACCAGTACATCCATTATGATCATAGACTTATTTACCTTGTTGTTTTTTGATCATCAAATCTAAGGCTTTACGCGTATGGGGTAAAACGTCGCTACTTGAGAGTAATTTAAAAATATTATTGCGTAAGCTGGGTAGTGCTACCAAATCCGCAAATATTGAACTAAACAAGGTTAAGCTTTCTAATTGCGCAATATGTTCTAAATAAGCAACTAACGTTGCATCTTGTTCAAATGCTGGCCAGCAACGAGCGGTTAGTACCACTAAAACATCCGCAGATTGCCCCGCTGGTGTTGGCAATAAATCAATAACTAACTCTCGCACCATTTGGGTATTGCTGTGGCTTGAAAGTAAACGTAACCACATCGCAACAATATGAATATCAGAAAAGTGCTGTTGTCGTAACGATTTACATAAACGGTTAGCTAATGCTTTTGAAATAACATTATGTTCCAAGAGTGAAGCAAGTTCTTTATGTAAAGGTGCGGGTAAATCAAAAAATACCTGATCAAAGTTTCGTTGATTAACGGGGTTCGATAAATCCGTTATAAAATCAGCCATCCCTTGGACACTAATGGCTTGCCAACTGGTCGCATCTGGTTGCACAAAGTAACTTGAACATTTCAAATAGTCGTTTGATACAGGCTGTTTAAATTTATGCTTTAATTTTGCATTTATAACGGCTATTTTTTTTTCATCAGGCGTTTTTATATAAGGATTATCAGGTATTTCTTGTTGTGAATCCCCCGATGAGAAACTCGCGCCTAATGCTTCCTTAATGATGGAAACAAAATGATTTCGTGCCCCCGTATTCAATCGACTTTCTTCATCTAATGGTAAGTTTAAAAACCAGATATAAGGATTTTTTTGGTTTTCTTTAGTCCAATAAATTAAAGCGAATTTAGCGTATTGTTGAATAGGATAAGGGTAAGGTGATTTTAAATCTTCGAACGAGATAAATGATTTTTTATCTATTTCTTGTATGATGCGCCCGGTATCTAAAACCATGAAGTCGCAATTAGCGATTTTTAATAGCTGATATAATGTTTCAATGTTTTCTTGCAAAATACGGTTCTTAAATCTAGTAACATAAATGCATTATACGCATAACTCACGTGGGAGTTAAATAAATGACGGATGAATTAAGTCATAAGTTGCAAACACTTTTATTACAGTTAGAAAAGTCGATGCTTCAAGCCGGTGCTTGGCAAATAGAACGCCCAAATCAACAGGCAATGCAGAGCCAATTGCCTTTTTGTATCGATACCTTAACGTTTAGCCAATGGTTGCAATTTGTATTTATCGAAAAAATGCAAAATATGATTAATGCTAATCAGCCATTACCTTCAACACTGCAGTTGTTACCGATGGCAGATGAAGCTTATAAAGTTGAGGGCGATTGTGATTATGCTATTAGGCAAACCATTGCCAAAATCGATCAGTTGTTTAGTCATTTAAATTCAAGCGATAAATAGGTCAGGTAAAAGCGGTATGTTAGATATATTGTATCAAGATGAACACTTAGTGATCGTTAATAAGCCATCGGGTTTATTAGTTCATCGTTCGTTAATTGATAAACATGAAACGGAATTTGCACTACAAACGGTGCGTGATCAGATTGGCCAATATGTTTATCCTGTGCATCGGCTTGATAGGCCTACATCGGGTATTTTGGTGATGGGGCTTTCGTCAGACACCGCTCGAATTATTTGTCAATCAATTGAAGCGCGATTAATGAAAAAGCAGTATTTAGCGCTTTGTAGAGGTTTTACACCGGAAAACGGCGAAATCGATTATCCCTTAGTTGAAAAGCTCGATAAAATTGCAGATAAACAAGCTTCGATAGAACCAACTGCAAAATCGGCTTTCACTCGATTTGAAAGACTGGCGACTTCTTCAATCCCCGTTGAAATAAATAGATATCCAGAATCTCGATTTAGTTTAGTCCGGCTATTTCCAACTGAAGGCCGAAAACATCAAATCAGAAGACACTTAGCACACATTAGGCATCCTATAATATATGATGTGAATTATGGCGATAATAAGTATAACCACTACTTTAAGCTGCAATTCTCGGAAGCTAGATTAGGCTTACATGCAGAACGAATACAATTACCTCATCCTTTTACTGGGGAAATTTTAGATATACATTGTCCATTGGACAGTACTTATAAACAAATGTTGAACATAGCAGCAATTGAAAATAGTGGAATTTAGAATGAATAAAGTAGCAATATTAGTGGGCTCTGTTTTTGGAGCGGCAATTGAATTAGCAGAACACACTGAAGAGCAATTAAAAAAAGCGGGTATTAAAGTGCAACTATTTGACGAAACACCGTTGCAAGCAGTGTTAGATTTTACCCCCACTCATTGGGTTATTATTACGTCTACAACAGGCATGGGTGATATTCCTGATAATTTGATAAGCCTTTTTGACGAAATGCGTGATAGTTTTCCTAATCTATCTGAATCTAAATATGCAGTCGTAGGTATGGGAGACTCAAGTTACGTTGATAGCTTTTGTGGTGCCGGTAAGCAATTTGATAAATTAATGGGCGAATTAATGGCAACGCCGTTTATCCCTTTTTTCGAAATTGATGCTTGCGAAACGATGGACCCAGTGACTTTTGCTGAAGGCTGGTTTGAGGAATTAAAAGAAAATATCCTTCCTTGTTAATAAGTGATCTTTCACGATAGTTTAAAAGGGCTTAAACAAGGAGTATGGCTGAATGAATAGTTCTACTCTTTCGAAGCTATGCAATGCAAGCCCTTTTTAAAACTCGCCTAAAAGGAATTCCCAGCGATGGTTGCTCTTCGTTTTCGCTGTTTATAAGCATTAATTTATAGCAACGCCTTAATCCAAAACCCTGACCGCATGACCGACGATGAGTAGGCATTGATTAATGCGAATAAGGTCTAAATGGTAATCTAAATTATAGGCGGCTAATTTACCATCATATGAATATAAAACCGCTTACTCTTATAGTGGTTTGGGTTGGCATATCTAAAAACGTCTCTGTACTAAGCTTTTTTGTAACTCATTTAATCTTTTCTTATAAATTCATTTATATATAAATATCATTTTCTCTATTGAAATAATGGCGTCAATATAATTATTTGTTTAGTTTTAATTGTCATAATCAATTGCCTTCTAATAAACAGTGCTAAATTGTTATCTATTTGTAAAATTAAATTACAATTTAAGCAAAATAAATAAACCAGTTAGCTTTAGTACAAAAATTTTCCGGCTATTAATGAGTATGTAAAGCTCAATAATTAAGCACTTTATATTTAAAAGGTTATTAAAATGGATACATTTATTCCTTTATGTACTTAAAAAACACATATGTTTATTAAATGTAAAAAAGTTTTATTATATTTGATATATGAAACCATGAATTTGTTGACAAATAGTTAGTCACTTGGTTAAGATGTTTACATGCGATGTAAATGATTCATTTGTAAAAATATTTACGTTTAAGCGTTGTTATAAATTTATAAAAATATAATAAAGATAATTGAACTACCATTTGGAGAACAAACAGATGTCGAACAGTTTCAAATTAAAACCAATCGTCTTAGCTATGGTGCCATTACTTGTCACTGGTAATGTATATGCCGTTGAAGAAGAAAATAAAGCAGACGAAGTAGAGACGATTGAAGTAACTGGCTATCGAGGCAGTATATTAAAGTCAATACATGATAAGCGTAATTCTAAAACGATTGTTGATTCTATTTTTGCCGAAGATATAGGTAAAACAACCGATCAAAATATAGCTGATGCATTAAGCCGTGTTACCGGTGTCTCTATTCAACAAGAAGATGGTGAAGGAACTAAAATATCTGTAAGGGGTGCAGGCGCAAACTTAAATAACATCTCACTTAATGGTGTGCAATTAACCAGTTCAGATCCTAATCAAGGAGTTGATTTAAGTGCGTTTTCTGCTGATATATTGTCACAAATCAGTGTTTATAAAACCTCAAGTGCCGATCACGATGAAGGTTCATTAGGTGCAAATGTTATTTTAAGAACGGCTAAACCGTTAAATACAGATGAGCGCACATCATTTGAATATCAAGGTCGATATAATCAATTTGCAGATAAAGCCGATCGTAAATTAAGTGCGAGTTTATCACGCAAATTTTTTGATGAACGTTTTGGTTTTATATTAACAGCTGCGGATGAAACACAATCAGTAAGAAAAGACTCAGTAACGGGTAATTGGTTAGACCCGTATCAAGTTACAACGTTAAAAGCGGGCGGTGCACGTGATTTAGATGGCAACATCATTCAAGAAGATATGAATGTCATTATGCAAAAATCGTTAGGTTTTAGTTTAAATCAAAACCAACGTGACCGAAGCACTGTTACAGCTGGTTTCCAATTTATCCCTACCGATTCAACCGATATTCAACTTGATTTAAGTTATTCAAAGCAAAATGTTGTTACCGATGATCATAAAATTAATGTCAATGTGCCTAATTTTTGGGGCAACAGTGATAGTGATAACTTAACCGTGGGTAAATGGGGTAATGTACAAGATCCTGAAGGTGGAGATTTATTAGACCCCGAGACTGGCACGCCAATTCCATTACCGGCGGTTGCCGATCCACAAGAAGATTGGTGGACGGTTAACACGGATTCACATACGGTGGTAAAATCGTTAAACCGGTTTGGCAATGGGAGTTTTGGTCGTTTACAACGTGAAGACGAAACAATAAATAAAATTGTAACTTTAAATGTGACGCAAGATATAACCGACTCTTTAAGAGTTGAGTTTAAAGCAGGTTACTCTGCAACAGATTACGATATTTTAAATGCATCTAATGTAAATACGGCTAACTGGGATACAACCCCTAACTCAGTATTACGTGAAATTCCATTATCAGAGTTAGAACCGGTTGGCTACGACTGCACATCTGGTACATGCCAAATGGTGGTGGGTACAAGCCCATACACTTATGTACCCGGTGGAATAAATGACAACATGCGAAATAAACCAACTACGGGTTTTAATCCTTTAGATCCAGGCGCACATCATGTCGGCTATGTTTCTGCTGATGATAATTTTACAAAAGATGTAAACAAGAGTTTATTTGTTGATTTTGATTGGGACTTAGATGAGTTTGGCATCACGACCATTGAATTTGGTGGTAAAGTCTCGCAACGCACAAAAGATGTTTATACAAAAAATGGTTTATTTCAGGGAAATGCAATTAGCGCATTTGACCCTATCACGGGTAAACCTATACCGGGTTTAAGCCCATCGAGTATCCGTGCTTCTGAAATTGTAGATGATGCTTCATTTCCTGTCACTGATTGGATGAATGGCTTAGCGGGCATGAGCAGTGATTACGACACCAGTTTTGTTAAAAATGGTTGGGGCTTAATCAATGCTGAAAAAGCATTTTATCAAATGTTTGCCCTCGATGATGTTGAAATTAATTATGACGAAAGTGGCCGTCGTAAGATGATCCAAGATAATTATTCAGTCTACGGTAAGTTAAACTTTGAGCTATTTGATGGCCGTTTGACGGGGGATGCAGGTCTTCGATTTGTGCATACCGAAGTGACTTCACCTATCGGTAGTTCAAAAATTGAATATTTCAGAACAGATAGAATCTTTACACCACATGAATTAGTCGCTAATGGTTTATTCAATCAAGAGCTCGACCCTTGTACCAAATTTGCCAATACAAACCAAACGATCCGTATTGATGGTACATATCAACTAGGCGATGATCAAAGCTTTACTGACAGTAATGGAACTACCTACGGTGCCGGTGAAACCATCCCTAATGAATACCCATGTTATGACCCTAATATTGCGGAATCGACTTATGTAGACCCTGTTAGTGGCGAGTCAGTTGAAGGTTTTGCTGGACCTGAAATACCGGTTACTAATGGTCGTAGCTGGTGGGGTAATATTCGCCATGCTGATCAATCAACATTAGGCGACGCAAATTACCAGCGTTTATATGAAAGCAACGGCTTTGGTGAAAGTGATGTTTGGTTACCTAGTTTAAATCTGAATTATCAATTTTCACAAGAATTGATTGGTCGTTTTGCCACGTCCAAAACGATGGCTCGTCCTGGGTTTGATAAATTACGCCCTGCTTTTAGCGTGAATGAAGATGTTTGGGGCCAATTCTCTCGTATTAATGTACCTAACCCAAATCTGCAGCCGTTAGAATCTACTAATTTAGATTTATCTATCGAATGGTACTTTAACGACAGTGGTCAACTCTCGATAGCCGCCTTTAATAAAGATATGGTTAACTTTGCTGAAACGGTTAAAGATAATTTTTATTACCGAGATATGCGTCATTCAACAGATAGTGAAATCAGTATCGAAGATATTTTAATTCCTATTGATAGCAATTTAATGGCTGGTCAAGACACGACCACGGTTAATGGTACGGCTGCGCAATGTATGCCTGACCGTGCGGTACAAGATAAGTTGAAAGGAACATTAAGTCTAGGCTGTGAGTTAGCGCAAACGACGATTGAACGTAATGGTAAGTCAGCATATACAAGAGGTATTGAGTTTGCTTATCGTCAAAGTTTTGATTTTCTACCGGGTATTTGGTCTGGAATTGGGACTAACATTAACTACACGTATGCTAAATCAGAATCAGATGCCGAAATATTAGAAGCATCCGGTAATAAATTAAAAGCGGCACCGCAAGCTTATACACCAAAACATACCTTGAATACGGCGTTATATTGGGAAAAATTTGGTCACCAAATTAAATTAACGCATCGTTATAATTCTATCCAAATGGATGCTCAAGGTATGCTAGATGGTAGAGCGTGGGTTGACGCTCGTAGCGTAATTGATTTATCTGCCAACTATAAAGTTAATGACATGGTTTCAATTAGCTTTAATGCACTTAACTTAACAAACTCAGATGTTCGTACATTCTTTACAAGTACCACTATGAATTTAGGTGATCAATTAATGGATGCCGAGGGTAACTATTTAAATTCTGACGGCGCTATTTTACCTGAAGGTCATGCAGAAAGTGAGCGTGTATCAGTGGTATTTGATGAAGGAAATCCAATGGAAGACAGCAGTGTTCCAACGCATCGTACGATTAATGCCTATAAAACGGGTCGTCAATTCCGTTTAGGTGTTCGTGTTAAATTTTAATTAATACGTATCAAGGTTTTCATGAGTCGCGATGAGCGGCTCACGTTCAAGTTTTGGAGAAAAAGAATGAATTTTAAATTAAAAGATGCGATTTTACCGAGTGTATTGATTAGCTTATTAAGTGCATGTGGCAGTGATACTCAAACTCAGGCCACCACAGCAAGTGCATTACCCACGACAGATGAACCGGTTATTGTTAAAGAATACAATGAAAATGATCCGATAAGTGAAGTTGATTTACTCGCCGGAATGAGTAACCCCGATGGCACGACATTATTTATCAATGGGACTATCCAAGCGTTATCAACTGAGGTTATTCCCTATATACAGCAAATAGGTAAAGGCACTGATAAATATAAGATATTTGACCGTCCGCAAGCGGGTATTGAACTCAGTGGCAATATGCTTAAAGTTCAACCTTTTGTTTGGACCGATAAATTAGCATTTGGTGATAAAGAAGTTATCGAATTAACTTATAAAATTGATAATGGTTACGATAATGGCGATGCTGATTTTGATAATGATCAGTTTACGCGTAAGGTCGTAATAACTATTAATGGTGTTGTTGATGAAGTTGAAGACATTATATTTAATCATCCTTCTGGTTTAGTTGCTAACCCAGGGTTTACCACTGATTTAAGTACGTCTATTTATCCAGCGAATTCAACTTATCAAGCGTTAACTTATGAAAGCTCTAACCCAGCGGTGGCTACGATTTCTGATTCGGGTGTTATTACGGGTGTGACACTAGGTGATTTTACTATTACCGTTAAATCACACAATGGTGATGCAGGGCAAATAGTTAAAATGATTAACGGTAAAGTAGAGCAGTTAGTCGACCCTATTGGTGTTGAGTTAAGAGCGGGTGGTGGTAATTTATCTGCTTTTGCACTTGATGTGACCGGAACGCAAACTTTACAACCTGTTTTTTTACCTGAAGGTGCTGATTTCCAAAATGTGCCTACCGTAACCTGGACATCAACTGATACATCTAAAGTAACGGTTGATGCTAATGGCGTAGTCACAGCACTAGAGTATGATATTAATGATAGCAATAATGTGAATGTTGTTGATATTGTGGCATCAATTACGACTGGCGCGGGCACATTAACTAAAACTTTACCAGTAACCGTTACACCCCATAAAACCAATTTTTTCCATTCTCGTAATGCAGATTTTGAAAAAGGTGAGTTGGGTTTATGGAGTAATTATTGGGAGAACTTACCTAACTCCGTTAGTGTAACAACGGCAGCAGCTAAAGATGGCATGTATGGCGCACATATTGTATCTGACGGCACTAAACATACTGGTATTACTTTTGCTGCCGATATTTCTCCACAAATTGTGGGTGAAGGTCAAGGCCGTAAATTTAAAGTGAGTTATGATATAAAATCGAATAATTACTCGGGTGCGAACCAACCATTCCGTTTCTACTTTATTGCTCAAGGTTCTTGGGGTACGCGTATTGAAAAATGGCACGCACCCATTAATAGTAATGATTGGCAACATGTTGAAATTGAGCTGGATGAAACTGACTGGTCAACCACATCAAATTTAGGCCGTTTTGATTTTTATTCAATATTAGGCAAGCCTATTGATGTTTATGTCGACAACTTCAAGTTAGAACTTGTTGAATAATATCTATCAGGTTATTTATTGATATAAAACCCTTCTCATGAAGGGTTTTTTGTTTCTAATTCTAATATTATTTAGCAAGTTTCAGATACTCGTAAATAGACGATAAAATCGGTATCTGGCGTTTGGTTAATAACTGCGGATTTATTGTCATTATTTGTGTGAATGTTTAAAAATGGAAACGGTTATGATTAACAAAAATAAAATTGCAATCACGATTGTGGGCGGTGGAACGGCAGGGTGGTTAACCGCCGCCATTTTGGCAAAAGGACTTGATAAGCAAAAGTATACGATCACCGTTATCGAGTCACCTGACATTCCAACAATTGGTGTAGGAGAGGCTACTATCCCGACAATTATTCAATTATTTGATTACTTAGGTTTACCTGAAGCCGATGTATTAAGCAAAATTGAGGGAACATATAAATATGGTATCCATTTTGAAAATTGGTCTCAAATAGGCGATCAATATATGCATGCTTTTGGCCAAGTGGGTACGCCATTAGAAAATATATCGTTTATGGATATATGGCTTAATTTTGCCGAAGAATTACAATTAAACAATCTAAATTCTTTTTCACCCACCGCGGTTGCAGCATACAACAATAGGTTTAGCCGATCGGCGCAACCCAAACAACTTCAACCCAATTGTTATTATCCATTGTCAGTTTTGCATTACGCGTTTCAGTTTGATGCAGGGCTATTAGCTAAAATTTTACAAGAGTTCGCGGTTGAACAAGGTGCTATATGGGTACAAGATACTGTTGAACAGGTCAATTTAGCCGTGAAAGGAGATATCGAATCCGTAAAATTAGCATCAGGTAAAAATAACCATGCGGATATCTTTGTGGACTGCTCTGGAACAAGAGGCCTATTAAATAAGCAAGCGCTTAAAGGTCACTTTGAAGAATGGAAATCATTTTTACCTTGTGATACCGCAATAGCGGTACAAACTTCAATTGACGAGCCCGTGTTACCTTATACAAAATCGATTGCGATGAACTCAGGGTGGCGTTGGCAGATACCGTTACGTAAACGAATGGGTAATGGATACGTTTTTTCATCTGAATTTATTGGCGCTGATAAAGCAGAACTTGAGTTTATGCAGTCACTTGAGTTACCAACAATCAATACCCCAAGAACAATTAAATTCCAAACAGGTTGTTTAGACAAGCCTTGGGATCGCAATAGTGTCGCGATAGGCCTGTCTGCCGGTTTTTTAGAACCGCTAGAATCAACCAGTATACACTTGATATACAAATACGCGATTAATCTAAAGAACGCCTTTGTTTATGGTAAAAAAGTTGAAGAAGAAGCTGACCTTTTTAATACAGAATACAAACAAGATTGTTTAGAAATCAGAGACTTTTTAATAGCACATTATCACCTAACTGACAGAGAAGACTCTGCATTCTGGCGATACTGTAAAAACATGAGCATTCCAGATAGTTTAAATGAAAAGCTTAGGCAATTTAAACAGACAGGGCATATCCAATTAAAACAAGGTTCGCTATTTGCTTTTGAAAGTTGGGCGCAATTGCTTGTTGGTCAAAAATATTTGAAATCCTACAAACAATTTAATAATCCGATCAAGGTGAATGGGCAAGTGGTGACAACAGAACAAGCACATGCCTTTTTAAGTCGGGTTCATCATGCGATACAACAAGAAATTATTAAATTACCTAGCCATACTGATTTTATAAAAAGTGGCTACTGAAGATAAACACGTCCTAGACATACTCTTTATTAGGAAGGGGTAATTCGGTTAAACGGGTACGAATTAATCTATTTGAACTTTAAGTTCAAGTATTAAAAGGGTGCTCATTTAATATATAGTCTTCTCGCTCAGGTTTTATGGTTCATTGTCAGCGCTTGCTCTCGACTTTGGCTCCTGCGTCGTTCTAACACCTAAATCCATTTAGGCGGCCCCAATCACATAGTAGAGCATATGCTCATGGGGTCTCGAAGCTTGCCTGCATGGATGCAGGTAAGGGGCGAGAGCAGGACGCGGTAGCTTTGACGGCTTTGCTTACATGGATGTCAGTACTTAGGTTTCGTCTGGAACTAGAAACCTGCCCCTAAAACCCGATCGCTTTGACTATAAATAAATGCAAAAAGAACACCAAAAAAATGGTTTTAGCTAGAATAAAAAAGTTACAAGGTCACGCCATTTTTCCAAATTGAAATCTCGCGGCTTTCATTGATTTCATTGTTGGTCAACTTACCCGACGCGACTTGTAATAAATAGTCAAATAACTCATCTGCACATTGATCGATATCAATATCAGAATCTAATATTTTACCGGCATTGAAGTCTATCCAATGAGGTTTCTTTTGGTATATACCTGAGTTAGATGATATTTTAACCGTGGGTACAGGGAAGCCAAGTGGCGTGCCTCGACCGGTAGTGAAAAGTACAATATTAGCGCCAGCAGCGGCTAAAGCAGTCGACGAGACAGCATCGTTGCCAGGCCCTTCAAGTAATGTTAAACCCGCTTTAAGAGAGGCATTTTCACCATAAGCAATGACTTCATTGACGGTGGCTTTACCGCCTTTTTGAATAGCACCAAGTGATTTTTCTTCTAACGTTGTTAAACCGCCTGCTTTATTACCCGGTGATGGGTTTTCATAAATAGGTTGATTATTATCAATAAAATATTGCTTAAAATTCTGTACTAAATCGACCGTTTGCTCAAAAATAGATTGGTTTGATGAACGATCCATAAGGACTTGTTCAGCGCCAAACATTTCAGGTGTTTCGGTTAAAATTACTCGACCACCAAATTGGGTTAACTTGTCTGATATACGGCCTACAACCGCATTAGCGGTTAAACCGCTAAAACCATCTGACCCTCCGCATTTCATACCTAATGCCAGTTTAGTCACCGGTTGGGTTGTGCGTTTATCAGTTTGCATGATGTTAAGTAACGCTTCTACTTGCGTAATACCATGCTCAATTTCATCATCAACTTGTTGTGAATTAAAATAACGAATTCTGTCTTCATCTAAACCTGTCGCTTCGGCTAATAACGTTGCGAGTTGATTGTTCTCGCATCCTAAACCAATAACGACCACACCGCCTGCGTTAGGGTGTTGCATTAAGCTAGCTAAAAGCTTACGCGTGTTAGACAAATCATCCCCCAGCTGTGAGCAACCAAAAGGATGTGTTAATGCAACAAAAGCATCGGCTTTATCACTATAACGACGCATACAAAGATCAGATATTCTCTTGGCAGCTTGGTTTACACAACCAACGGTATTGATGATCCAAATTTCATTCCTGATCCCAACTTTACCATTTTTACGCAAATAGCCTTCAAATGTTGGCGCTGCTTGTGGTTTTAATTCAGGCGGAATATACGCATTATATTGATACGATTCATCACCTGATAAATTAGTTTTTAAATTATGGCTGTGTATATGACAGCCAGCATTGATGGCTTGGGTTGCATGTCCTATGCTATAGCCGTATTTATAGATTGACTGTTCAGCCTCAATCGCAGTTATTGCCATTTTGTGGCCCGCAGGGATTTCTTCTTGTGTGGTTATATGTTGCCAAGGACTAGGCAGTTGTGTATTTGACGGAATAGTCTGGATAGCAACTAATACATTATCATCTGGATGAACTTGAATAACGGTTCTAATTTCTGAATGACTCATTACGGACCTATGAATTAATATAATGAAGTTTTGTTTAAATATGATAACCTAATTTTATATTTGTTTCACTTTCCTTTTGTTCTATTAAACGAGTAATGAACAAAAACCTGTTATTAGGAGATTTAATCCCATGCCCAAACGAATTTGTTTAGCCCTTGATCTTGTCAATGATGACGCACTAATTAAAGAATATATCGAGCATCATCAACCGCAAAATGCTTGGCCTCAAATCACTCAAAACATGCGTGAAAATGATATTTTGGATATGGAAATTTACCATGTTGGCGATCGATTATTTATGATCATGGAAGTCGGTGACAACTTCGATGCCAATAAAAAGGCAGAAACACCTATTGGTGTAGAGAAAGAAGAGGCATGGCAACAATTAATGTGGAAATTTCAAAAGGCGCTTCCGCAAGCAAAGCCTGGCGAGAAATGGGTCGAGATGCAAAAAATATATGATTTAAAAAATGCATTATAGGTATACCCAAGTGATTTAGGTATAAAAGGTAACCCGCTATGACTATATTAGCGGGCTATCGTTTTAACGATGTCGTTAGTGTTATTTTTCTTGTTCTATTTGAGCAAAAAAATCAAATGTTTTAAGCACATGTTCATGCCAATAATCCCAACTATGCTCACCCGTAAATGATTCAAACTTAAATTGAATACCTAAGTGTTTTAATGTTTCAGCAAACTTTAGGTTTCCTTCGTATAATACATCGTCCTGACCACAGTCAAAACGAATAGGCGGTAACGACTCTTTATTCGTTGTTAACCAATGGCTAATGCTCGCTTCGTTTGATTCCGCACAGGTATACTCATCGATTGACGTTTCCGTAAATAAACTGAGTTCGTTTATATCTGTGATCGAAGAATGTGCCGATATACCGCTAATTTTATCAGCATATTTACTGCCAAGTCTTAAAGCGCCGTATCCACCCATTGATAAACCGCTAATATAAACGGGACTATTTTCAGATACATTATCGACCGTTTTAATCACACTGTTGATAACATCATCCATGATCCATTGATCATAATTACCATTTTTAACCGTAGGTAAGTAACCTGAACCTTCATCAAAACCGCCATCTGAAGGCATCACGACAACAAATTCTGAATGGTTATTTTTAGCCCAATTATCGTAGGCTATATGTAAGCCGCCAAGGTGCATCCAAGCCCAGTGATTACCATAAACACCGTGTAGTAATATGATAATAGGCGCATCTTTTTTTTGAGCATTAACATTATAAATTGAAACATCATGGCGACGATTTAAATGTGAGGAATGAAGCGTTAATAATTGTGTGTTGTCGGCAGTGTATTTAGGATTAGACACTTCTAAACGTTTAACGGCCATGGATTATCTCCAAATTAAATAAGTATAATTATTCTGTTGACGGCGTAAATAAACCCAAGTGGTTTCTTTGTCTTAACTTAGGATTATTTACGCGTATTTTAATCATTAGCGGAGTTAATCAAAAACAACCACGCCTTTAGCAATACGGCCATTGAGTAAATCATCAAAGCCCTGAGCAATGTCTTCAATTGCATAAGTTTTAGTCACCAATTCATCAAGCTTTAAACTACCATTGGTGTATAAATCTAAAATACGGGGGAAATCACGTTCAGGGTTACACATGCCATAAAGTGGGTTTATATAGATTTTGTCCCATTCGAATAATTCGCAATCAAAATCAATACGCTGTTCTATACCGCTCACTTGTACTGCGGTGCCGGCACTGCGAATAAGGGTTAACGGTGCTGAACCAAGAGCAGGAATAGCCGTGCATTCAAAAGCATAATCGGCACCACGTCCGTCGGTTAAGGCTCGAACTTGTTCACGTACTTGAACAAAATCAAGATCATCTTTAGCGGCAATAATGCCATGTGTTGCACCAAAGAATTTTGCTTGTTCTAAGCGACTTTCGTTTATATCAATCGCAATGATTTTGGCTGCACCCGATAACTTGGCTGCTTGAATAGCGTTTAAACCCACGCCACCACAACCAATAATACAGGCCGAAGAACCCACCTTAACATTGGCTGCATTAACCACAGAACCCCAGCCGGTCATCACACCACAGCCAATTATCGAAGCTGATGCAAAAGGTATTTCATGGTTTAATTTAACCACGGCTGATTGCTTAACAACCGTATACTCACTCATCGTGCCTAAATGAAACGAACGCTCGATTGGGTTTTCATCTTGTTTTGTTGCTGCGGGGTGAGCATGGCCTTCAAGATCGCAACCGCAAACGGGTGAGTTAGTCTCGCAGATATGTAAATTACCTTCATTACATTGGAAACATTCTCCGCAAGGTATTGCCCAATTTAAAATGACTTTGTCGCCAACCGCAACTTTGCTAACTTTATCTCCCACAGCGGTAACAATACCGGCACCTTCATGCCCTACAATGAATTCTTTATTCCAATTTTGGATTGAATCCCAATCGGTGTGGCAAATACCCGATGCTTTAATGTTAACTTGGACTTCGTCGCTTGCAGGTAAACCGACTTCAACCGTTTTTAAGGTATATTGGCCTTGACCATCAGAAATAATAGCGCGAGATAATGTCATGATAAGTTCCTATATTTTTATCTATTTATATACCCTTATTCAATCATGGTTTGACTGTATAATCTGCAATATAAAAGCTAATAAATATCAGATATATGTACTAAACTGCCTGTATAAATGGTTTTAATAGTCAAATATAACAAGATTGTATAGTATCTTGGGTTTGGTGCTACTTTCATAATATAGGATAAGTTAATGGCAAAAATGAAAGTTTATTGCGAACCCTTTTGCATAGAGAAAGGCTATAACTTTGAAATTCATCATGTGAGTTACGCTGAAAGTGACCCGTATTCTTGCTTTATGCATTTTCATGAAGTGCATGAAATTATCGTTTTTGACGAGATAGAGGGTTCCTATTTTTACAGCCAAGGCGAATCGCAATTAATTGATAACGATATTGTATTTACGCCGACACTTGAAACGCATGATTTTGAACTCAGTGACAAAAAAAAATCTTGGTATATTGTGCAATTTTTACCAGATTTTTTTAAACAAAACGGACTCGAAAAAGAAGCCTCGTTTTTTTTACAAGGCATGCATTTAAGGTTGCCCGCAAAACACTTACTTGAAGTAAAACAACAAGTTGAGTGGTTAAAAAAAAGTTATGATGAAAACCCGCATAGTTTAAAAAGTAATACCCTTTTGAAATTATTATTAATTTGGTTAGCCGACTATGCAGAACCCGTAAAACCCCCACATACGCAACCCATTGCTTTAACGCAAAGCTACGAACGGCTATCGCCGGTTATTGAGCTTTTTAAGCATCAGCAGTCAGTCGATTTATCGTTAAGTCAAGTTGCTGAAATGTGCCATTTATCGCCTTCGTACTTTTCACGCTTGTTTAAATCCATTTTCAGATGTAATTATTCTGAGTATGTCATTAGGCATAAACTTTATAGTGCGGCACGGTTGTTAAGCCAAAGTGGGTTTTCAATAACCGATATTAGTTTTGAACTGCATTTTTCAAGCCCATCTCATTTTATTTCACTGTTTAAAAAGCAGTTTGGCGTCACACCTAAAAAATATAAAACTGAACTACAAACCAGAAATAATAATCAAAAATAACAAATATCTAACATTTTTAAACTTAAATGTTATCTTTTATATATTAATTAAGGGTTAAGGTTAATATATATTAAATTAGAAATTAAAATATTATGATTATAAAAAGAGACTCATGGTTAAGCCGTTCTTTATTTGCGTCGCTTAATAAATGGCAAAGACGTGTTTTACAGTTTTGTTTGTCTGTTGTTTTAATAGGGATGTGTGTTTTTAACTTAAACGCTAAAATTATCAGTGATTTTAATGAAAACTGGCTATTCACTTTAGATAAACAACAAGCGGCACACCAATTCAAATTTGACGATACAAATTGGCAACCGGTCGATTTACCGCATGACTGGGCTGTCGCATTACCTTACACAAAGGAAGGCGCGGCTAGCACAGGGTTTAAATTAGGCGGAATCGGTTGGTATCGTAAGTATTTTGAAGTAACGGAATCAGACTTACAAAAACAAATTTGGTTAGAATTTGATGGTATTTATAACAATTCTGAAATTTGGCTTAATGGCCATTATGTGGGCGGGCGACCAAACGGATATACAAGTTTTAATGTTGATATAAGCCCTTATATAAAAGCAAGTGAATCTAATGTGGTGAGTGTAAAAGTAGATCGCACTGCTTATGCTGATTCACGATGGTACACCGGCTCAGGTATATATCGCGATGTTAGAATCGTTAAAGCCAATAAAGTGTATATACCACAGTGGGGGATCCAAGTTAAAACACCTACAGTGAAAGTCGATAAAGCCCTAGTTGATATTAATATCGCGCTTAATGCGTTAAATAAGCAGGGCGATAACGCCATGCTTTTTATCGCACTCAAAGATATAAACAATAAAGTAGTTGCTAAAACACAACGTGAAATTCGCTTGCAATCGTCGCAATCGATTTCAGAACAATTAACGGTTAAATATCCGGCGTTATGGGATATTGACTCGCCCAATCTTTACACCGCTCATGTCACCATTACACACCAAAACCAAGAGATTGCCGCAGATCAAACACGTTTTGGTATTCGTTCTATCGAATTTGACCCTAAAAAAGGTTTCTTTTTAAATAACCGCCAAACCAAAATAAAAGGGGTGAACTTACATCATGATGCGGGTGCCATTGGCGTGGCGGTGCCCAAAAGTGTCTGGGCTTATCGTTTAGCCAAATTAAAGCAAATTGGTGTTAATGCTATCCGTATGTCGCATAACCCGCATTCACCTGATTTACTCGATTTGTGTGATGAAATGGGCTTTTTGGTTAATGCAGAATCGTTTGATGATTGGGATAGACCTAAAGGTAAAAGTAAAGCCTATCTAGGCGATAACAAAGCCACCGGTGCTTCTGCTCAATCTTATAGTGAGCATTTTAATGTATGGGCCGAGCGTGATTTAAAAGACTTAATCAAACGTGATTTTAATAATCCTTCAATTATTATGTGGAGCATTGGTAACGAAATAGAGTGGACCTATAAATACTACCCCCAGTCAGTATCACACCATGAAGATGGCACTAGTTATTACGAAGATGCGCCCGATTTTGATAAACAACGTATTATGGATAACATAAAAAAATTCAATCCAGACAAAGAAGACAATCTTGTTATCATTGCTAAACAATTATCAGGTTGGGTAAAAGATATTGATACGACTAGACCCGTTACAGCAGGGCTGACACATCCATCAGTGGGTTTTGCCACGGGTTATACTGACGCGCTTGATATCGTCGGTTTTAATTATCGTGCCGCCGCTTATCAAAAAGCTCACGAAACCTATCCTGATCAAGTTATCTATGGTTCAGAAAATTGGGGTGCCTGGCGTGAATGGCGCGATGTGGTTGATAAAGACTATATCGCCGGTATTTTTATATGGACCGGATTTGCGTACAAGGGTGAAGCTGGCCCATTACCTAGAATGGGCTTAGACATTTCGTTATTTGATTTTGCCGGTAATAAAACCCCGCGTGGTCATTTTTTTGAAACCCTATGGAACGATACACCAAAAACATACGTCGGCACCACATTAGCTAGTCAATCTGAATTTAGTTTTGATAAAACAAAAGGCTGGACATTTACACCGCGTAAATACCCAGATTATATTTGGGATAAGATCAGAATGTGGGAATGGTACGATATTAATGAATCTTGGCAATACAATGCACACGAACAAATAGTCGTGCAAAGCTATACAAATACAGAAGAAGTCGAATTATTTATTAATGGGCGTTCACAGGGTAAGTTAACGTTACTTGATTTTGATGATCGTGTGATTAAATGGCTTGTACCTTACCAAGCGGGTGAGTTAAAAGTGGTTGGTTATAATAAAGGAAAACCCGTAACGGAATCTATTATTAACACGCCAGATAAGTTAGCTAAAATTGAATTATCGGCTGATAAAAACAGCTTAACGCATAATGCTAACGATACTTTAATAGTGCATGCCGTATTAGTCGATCAACAGGGTAATCGACTAGCATTATCTGAAGACCAATTGCAGTTTATCGTTGATGATTCACTCCGGATCATTGGCGTAGATAACGGTTCTGAAAATAATATCCAAGACGTTTTAACCGACACATTAAACGTGAGCAAGGGTAGGGCGATAGCACATTTACAACTCACCGACACCGCCGATAATAAAACGGCTACGATCAAAGCCAAAGTGGGTGATATAACCTCAGACCCCTTGATCATCAATGTTAAGTAATAACGATATTCAAGTCACTTGAGTATAAACTTAAAACAACTAAAAATGAGGATGCTTGTTTTTAGTTGTTTTGCCTATTCTATTCATTTTTGAATCAGTTCACATCTGTGCTCACATCTGTGATTACACGTCAATCAGGATTGCATTTAATTCTATGTAATCATATATAAAATAATCATGGTTAATTTTTTGTTGATTATGTATATTGTTTACAATTAATGATATAAAGTATGTGGAGTTTATGATGAAAATTAAAATAGCAAGTATTATCACGACCGTTGGTTTATTAACTGCCTGTAACCATTTACAAAATAGTGAGACTCAAATAACGCAAGCCGCTGATTGGCAAGCTGTGCCGCTGCCGAGCGAGATTAGTGCGAGAGGTGAATGGCAATTGTTTGACGCGTTAAGTGACAGTTTTAATTATCAAGGTAAAACATCGCATTTTTATAACAAGTGGCATGACAATCATATTCGTGGATGGAAAGGCCCAGGCGCAACTTATTTTAGTGCCGAACACAGTGATGTTTTAGCGGGTAACTTGGTACTAACGGCGTCTCCGGTTCCAGAAGAACAACAAGGTAAAGTGATAGATTATGGCAATTTTAAAAGTCGTAAAACAATTTATACCGGTTTTGTAACGGCTAAACACACAATTGAGTACCCCATTTACATAGAAGCAAAATTAAAAACATCGAGCTTAGCGCTCGCGAATAATTTTTGGATGTTAAGTGATGATGATCGAAACGAAATTGATGTAACTGAAACCTATGGTGATAAGCCTAAAACCGTTTCGCATATGTCAACTAACTACCATATTTTTAAACGAGACCCAGTGACCAATGATTACTTAGAAGATTATGGTCATAAGCAAGGTTTTGCAGAAACACCTGATAAAGCGCATCTCGATGAAGATTTTCATCTGTTTGGTTTTTATTGGGCAAGTCCGACTGAAATGGAATTTTATTTAGATGGACGTAAAGTCCGCGATTTAAACACGTCTAATGATTTGAACGATCCCGACGGGTTATTTTTTGATCGCAGTATGCGCGTTATTTTCGACATGGAAGATCACGTATGGCGAGCAAGAAAAGGCATAACGCCAACCATTGAACAACTTAATAATAAACAAAAAAACAAAATGTACGTGGATTGGATCCGCGCTTACAAACCAATAAAATAAATAGGTAATATAAACATGATCAAATCTAAATATCTCATTGTGAGTCTATTGTGTTTTGGCTTACTCGCCTGTGGCGATCATGATCAAAAAACAACCACCGCTAAAAATCGGGTAGAAGCCAACTTTAACCATAATTGGCTATTTTCATTAAGTGATGACCCGTTTTATAGCCAAGTTCAATATAATGACAAAACTTGGCGCTCATTATCGGTACCACATGATTGGAGTGTTGAATTTGAATTTGATCAAGAAAAAGGTGACGGTGCAACGGGATATTTAGCCGGTGGCGTTGGTTGGTATCGTAAGCATTTTGCCACACCTAGCCAAGGCACAAGACACTACCTATATTTTGATGGTGTTTATAATCATGCCGATATTTGGATCAATGGTAAAAAATTAGGTAACCAAGTATACGGCTATACCCCTTTTTATTACGACTTAACCGAACATTTAAGTGATAAAGGCGGCAAAAATGTGATCGCGGTGCGGGTTGATCACTCTCGTTACATCGATAGCCGCTGGTATACGGGTTCAGGTATATATCGTGATGTTGAATTAATATCGACTCACGATACACATATACCCATATGGGGCACGTATTTAACGACGCCAGTGGTGGCTCAAAAACAATCTCAGGTCAATTTAAAAACTGAAATACAAAACAAACAAATGGCAGACGTGGCTGTTAATGTGGTTACACAAATAATGGATGCTGATAACAACACAGTAGCTCAGACAAGTAACAAGCAAACCATTAAAGCCAATATGCAAGCCAGCGTTGAGCAAAATTTAAACGTAGATAACGTTAAATTATGGGATTTAGCAACGCCTTATTTATACCAAGCAAAAACCCAAATATTAATAAATGACGTTATTGTAGATGAATACACAACGCCATTTGGTTTTAGAAATATAGAATACGATGCCGATAAAGGGTTTTTCTTAAATGGCCGCTCAGTAAAAATTAAAGGGGTAAACTTACATCACGATGCGGGTCTAGTGGGCACGGCAGTACCCGATGATGTATGGCGTCGTCGTTTAACAATACTTAAAGAAGCCGGTGTTAACGCCATACGAGTTGCGCACAATCCATCATCACAAGACTTTTTAGATATTTGTGATGAAATGGGGTTACTGGTACAAGCTGAAATATTTGACGAATGGGATAATCCAAAAGATAAACGACTAAACCAACAAGAGCGTCATAGTGATTACATTAGCCGAGGTTATGCCGATTACTTTCAAACGCATGCCGAGCAAGATTTAAAAGCCACAGTAAAACGAGACCGAAATCACCCTTCAGTGATTATGTGGAGCATAGGTAACGAAATTGAATGGACTTATCCACGTTACGCCAAAGCCACAGGCTATTTTGATATGAATGCCAGCGGTAATTATTTTTATAACCTACCATTTATCACCCCAGAAGAAATCTATAAACGCTTTCATGAAAGTGAAGAAGGCGAATATGTATTAGCTAAAACGGCTAAAAAGTTATCTAAATGGGTGAAATCGCTAGATACAACACGGCCTGTTACGGCAAACCTAATACTGCCTTCAGTGAGTCATATTAGTGGTTACACCGATGCGTTAGATGTTATTGGTTACAGTTATCGACGGGTAATTTATGATTACGGGCATCGATTATTCCCAGACAAAATGATCATGGGCACCGAGAATGTACCGCAATGGCACGAATGGAAAGCCGTAGAAGAACGAGAATTTATTGCCGGTACTTTTTTATGGACGGGTATAGATTATATGGGTGAAGCACATGCTCAATGGCCAAATAAAGCCACCCGAAGTGGTTTAATGGATGTAGCTGGGTTTAAAAAGCCTTCGTACCATATGTTTAAAACACTGTGGAATGATGAACCTCATGTTTATTTAACCACACAAACCCTGGCAAAATCACCTTACAAATTGGATGAAAACCAACAAATTGTCGAGAAAAAACCAGGTGCTTGGGAGCAATATGTTTGGTTTTGGCACGATGTAAATCATCACTGGAATTATGAAAAGGGTGAAAAAATTGCGGTCGAAGTTTATGCAAACTGCCCAGAAGTTGAACTGTTTTTAAATGATCAATCATTAGGCAAACAGCAATTAGCGCACTTTCCAGATAAAATTATAAAATGGGTTGTACCTTATTCAAAAGGCAACATAACCGTTAAAGGCACGCAAAACTGCACTGTGATGGACCAAATACACACAAGTGGTGAAGCAACACAAATTACATTAAATGCCGATAAAACAACAATAAACGCAGATGGAGAAAGTGTTGTTCATATCGAAGTAGAATTGCTTGATCAAAACAACCATGTCGCGCAATTAGACGATAAACAAATCGAGTTTGTAATTGAAGGTCCGGTTAAATTATTAGGTGTTGATAATGGTATGTATAACAATATACAGCGCTATCAAAATAACGTGATCACAACCGCTAAGGGTAAAGCATTGTTGATAATTCAATCTACGCTTAAGCCGGGTGAGATAAAGATTATGGCTAAAAGCGAAGGTATAAGTAATCAAACAATTAACATAACCAGTCGATAATCGAATAAAAAAAACGAATTGATAGGTCAATAACACGCAATTTTGACCTATCAAATCAACTCCTTAAATAACCCCTTATTGCTAAGTCGTTAATATTTCTGCTTTATTAATTGTTAAATGGGTTGCTTTTCTAACTTTGTTACAACAAAATGACTATATAACAGTTTTTTTCTGTGAATCTGTTCAAAGATTTCATAAAATCCTTTTTTCTTACATATTTTATGAAAAAAAGTCGTCAGGTTGATAGACAACTGAGTAAACAAGTGATTATTATGTTTACAGCTTATTAACATTTCTTAACTCAAAAAATGCCGTAGTTATATGAAGAATAAAATTAAAAAAATTTCAATCAAGGCCATTTCTATTTGCTCAATGCTGTGTATACCTTTCATAGCGGATGCTAGTATAGAATCTGCCAAAAAGGCATTCGAAGAGCGCAACTATAAAGCATCGTATGCTGAATTTATGAAATACGCACAAATTGGTAATCCACAAGCTCAATATTATATTGGTCTTATGTATTACCAAGGCAAAGGTGTTGTTTCAGATATATACGAAGCGAACGCATGGTTCACCCTATCTAGAAAAGGGGGCTACCGAAACGCTGTTGATATGATGCAACGCCTCAGACGAGAGCTGCCATCTAAACGTGAAGCCAAAGTGATCGGTCAAGAAATCGAATCACTGTATGGCGAAGAAGCGTTATCAGTTTCATTATTTCCACAATTCACATCTGACAACTCACTTGATAAACAACTCACACCACTTGAAATTAAAAACCCGCAAGTTGAAGATGCCAGTGGTTGGGCGCTTGTTTCGGTTACGATTGATGAAAAC
The DNA here is from genome assembly GCF_003286125.1 of Algibacillus agarilyticus. Taxonomy (GTDB): domain Bacteria; phylum Pseudomonadota; class Gammaproteobacteria; order Enterobacterales; family Alteromonadaceae; genus Algibacillus; species Algibacillus agarilyticus. The sequence continues at coordinate 94,995 of NZ_QMED01000004.1, read as the reverse complement.
GGCGTTGTTAGCAACCCTAAAATATTTAACTCATACCCAGAAGGGGTATTTGATGATGAAGTTTTAAATGCCGCAAGTCAGTGGAAATTTAAATCGCAGCAACGCGGCGAGCACATGGTGCAAGTTGATGATTACATCATCAAATTTGAATTTAAAACCACAAACATTCGTTCACATCAAAGTTATCTACGTAGTTTAAATAAATTTACAGAATCACTAAGTGCGCGAGCTTCAACCGGAGATGCTGAGTCGCAATACTTGTTAGCGCGTTTATATGGTCAAGGCATATTAAGACCTAAGATGAGCGATAAAATTCGCACATCAGCGGCTTGGTTGCTTGAAGCGGCCAAATCGGGCCACCCACGTGCGCGTTATGATTTAGCCAATCGCTTGTTAGATGGCCGAGGCGTACAAATGGACCCGGTTAAAGCGTATGTTTGGTTAGAAATGAGTGCGCAAGATAAATACCCTCCCGCACAATATGTTTATGCCAAAGAAGTATTAGCAGGTAACCCGACAAAACGCGAATATACCGAAGCCGTGCGCATGCTTGAAGATGCCGCAATTGAAGGCAACGCAAATGCGAACCAAGAGCTCGGTGTTTTATATGCAACCAGTATTTACGATGATTTCTTTTACCCCTTTAAATCAAGCTTAATCGGAAAAGATGGTCTTTATACTGATGAATCGCACCCGGATTATTTAATGATTATGGGGGCTGCCTATTCAGCGCAAGGTTCAAGCTCTAAATCGTCTGAATTCTTGTCACAGGCTTATTCAACCGCATTAAGCCGTGGTTGGCCAACCAGCCGAATTATGAGTTTAGCGCAGCAACTGAGTGTTGATTTAAGTGCCGATTCAAGCAAACCTGAACCGGTTATTGTTGAAGAAGCGAAAAAAGTTATTGCTAATAATCAACAAGTCGCAAAGTTACAAGCACCTAAGAAAAAGAAACTCGTGCCAATTGATCGCATCGGCCCGGTTTATCCTGAAAACGCAGAAGTTGAAGGCGTTGAAGGTTGGGTGAAACTGTCTTATTCGGTAAACCGTAATGGCTTAGTTGAAGACATTGAGGTTTTATCTTCGCAACCCGACGAGATATTTGATATTGCAGCAATAGACGCTCTTAAACAATGGCGCTATGAGCCGATAATTGAAAACGGGACAACCGTTAAAAGAACCGGTTTTAAAGTTAAACTGGCCTTTACATTAGCAGAACGAACCGCGGGTAACTAAATGATTACACGGTTAATAAACCTTAGAAAGCCAATCAGATGATTGGCTTTTTTGTTGCGAGTAACCCAAAAAGGATGAACGCAGGCAGCCTTAAAAAGTTAATAACAGAAACACCAATAGTACCCAACATGCTTTTCGTTTTGTTGTTTATTATATTGTTTAGTCCGCATATTAACGCTAAAACAGATAAACAAAATAACCCCGCTGAGCAGCTACAAACAAAAGCGATCGAGATCAAAAAACTGTCAGCCGGACTTTATCTTCATAAATCATATAAGCGGGTAGAGCCCTATGGTTTAGTCAGTTCTAATGGGCTTGTTGTTATTGAAAAACAAAAAGCCTTTATTATAGATACCCCCTGGACGTTGAGCGATACCAAAAAATTAGTCTCGTGGATAACAAACCAACAGTATGAATTAGTTGGCAGCCTTTCTACACATTCACATGAAGATCGAACCGCAGGCATTGAATATTTAAACGGAATATCAATACCCACCTATGCGCATAAATTAACAAACGATTTATTAAAACAAAATACCAACCCCATCGCCCAAAACGAATTTAATAGCCCACACTTAAAATTACTTAATAATACCGTTGATGCTTTTTATCCGGGAGCCGGGCATACACTTGATAATATTGTTGTTTGGTTACCTAAACATAATGTTTTATATGGCGGTTGCCTTGTTCGAAGCATACAGAGTAAAAATTTAGGGTATACCGGCGAAGCGATGATTAGCCGCTGGGCCGCATCAATAGATAATATTTTAAACGAATTTACATCAATACAAACCGTTATTCCGGGGCATGGTGCGATTGGCGATAAAAACCTACTAACACACACTAAAAAATTAGCTAAACACGTAAATAACGATTAAAATTTTTAAAGTAAAAGTTTAAAATTAATAGAATAGATTAAGGATAAAATAATGTTGATGAATGATGATATAAAAGGACTCTGTTTGTTTGTTGGTTTACTCGGCTTAACCTACGTTGCGTGCCTATTATTATTGACCTTGCTAACCGGTGCAAAAATAGTAAAGGGGTTTATGTTTATGCTCGCTTTTTCATGTGGGTTGATTAGCTTAGGTTTAACCCCACAAGTTAAAACACGAATGGCCAACATAGTTAATTCATATATCCGCCGTTAAATAACAATAAATAACGATGTATTTAAGCTAGCCACAAAACAAACCACTCTGTGTTTTTTTGCCGTTATTTATGTCTTTATTTATGTCTTTATTTATGCCTTTGTTTTGTGTGAAATATTAAAAATTATCCCAATACGGAAACGCTCCATAATAATCACTTATAAAATCAACAAAGACTCTTAACTTAGGTGCTAACAACTTACGGTGCGGATAAACAACATATAACCCCATTGTGTCAGGTTCAAATGCGTCTAATAAGGTAACCAATTTACCTTGTTTTAAGGCTTCACCCACAATAAATGTCGGTTGCAGTGTGTATCCTTCTCCGGCTATTGCTGCGTTCATGAGTATTTCGCCATTATTAGCACACAAACCCGACGGGTTATTGCTATGCATATTGGGCTTTAACGCTTGCATAAGCGGCAAATGAGGCTGATTATATTCTATATAGCTGTATCGCAAAAAGTGGAGCGGATTTAATTCTTGTGGATGTGTTGGGGTTCCATTCAACGCCAAATAGTCTGGTGAAGCACAAAGTACGAGCCTAACCGTGGCCACTTTTTTAGCGATTAATGAAGAATCTTTAAGATGACCTATTCTTAGTGCGACATCCAAACCCTCATCAACAATATCGATTTTACGATCACTTAATTGCAAATCGATGCCGACGTCAGGATACGCTTTTTTAAAATCACGTAGCAAAGGGGGTAAATGCAATGTGGAAAAAGAAACGGGTGCACTGATATGTAAAACACCGTTAACCGATTGCTGCAGCTGACCAAAATGACTTTCCATCGCGGTAATACTTTCTAATATTTGTTTAGCGTGTAAAAAACATTGTTCGCCTTCATCGGTTAAATGAACACGGCGCGTTGTACGGTTAAAAAGTCGAGTACCTAAATATTCTTCAAAATGCGAAACATACTTACTGATCAGCTGGCTCGACATATTTAATTTGTTAGCCGCTTTAGTAAAACTGCCTTCTTCAGCCACCGTAACAAAAGCCTTCATATTATCAATTCTGTCCATGACTCATCCCTAATATTACAAATGTATTGTTGTTAATTATTCAACAACTATAGCATTTATCAACATTAGGGTTGCTAGTAATATGAAATGGATTGCTGCATTAACAGTATTCAAACTTTATAAATAACATAGAGGCAAGACATGATTAACAAACACACAATACAAAAAACGTTAAAATCAGACGCAGGAGTTGGCGGATTACTATTACGCATTCCAATAGGTATTATATTAATGGCGCATGGCGGTCAAAAATTATTCAGTTGGTTTGGCGGTTATGGTTTAGAAGGCACAGGGCAATGGATGACGAGCATTGGTTTAGCACCCGGCTTTATGATGGCATTACTGGCAGGTAGTGCAGAATTTTTTGGCGGACTAGCACTCGTACTCGGTGTTGTTACCCGACCGGCGGCGGCAATAAGTGCATTTACGATGCTGGTGGCCATATTGGCTGTTCATATAAATCACGGGTTATTTTTATCAAATAATGGTTATGAATTTGCTTTAGCGCTTTTTGCTGCAACGTTAGCCTTAACTTTTCAAGGGGCGGGCAGTTACTCAATTGATAACAGGTTAGCCAAATCAATAACACCTCAACAAGCTTAAGCTTTAAGTAACCTTTATAACCCAAGTAACTATTTATAACCACAAGCTGCTTGGGCATAACCTGACAGGAAAGCATCATTATGTTAGTTAATGGTAAATGGCAAGACAATTGGCAACCCGTACAAAAACAAGATGAACAAGGCCGTTTTATAAGGCAAACCTCTTCATTTCGTAACTGGATAACACGAGATGGCTCTGCCGGTATAACGGGCCAAGGCGGTTTTAAAGCAGAGCGTGATCGATATCATTTATACGTAGCATATATATGCCCTTGGGCTAGCCGAACGCTAATGGCCAGAGCCATAAAAGGCTTAAACGATATAATTACTATATCAGTGGTTAACCCTAAATTAAGTGATCAAGGTTGGCAATTTTCCAACACGGGGCTAAACATTGATCAACTTAATAACCATGAATACATGCATCAGCTTTATACCCAGGTAAAGCCTGATTTTACCGGACGAGCGACTGTTCCGGTATTGTGGGATAAAAAAACACACACCATAGTGAATAATGAATCTGCCGATATTATTCGCATGTTTAATACCGCCTTTGTTGATCTTATTGACCAAGGCCCCGATTTATATCCAAACACACACGCGCAAGAAATTGATCAACTTAATCATAAAATATACAACCAGCTTAATAACGGTGTATATCAAGCAGGTTTTGCAACCACACAACTCGCCTATCAAGAGGCATACCTAAATCTGTTTTCAATGCTCGATGCTCTCGAAAACAGACTCGCCGATAATCGACCCTACCTGTTAGGCAACAACCTAACCGAAACCGATATTCGGTTATTTGTGACCTTAATTAGGTTTGATGTAGCTTACTACAGCTTGTTTAAATGTAACCGAAACATGATTAAAGACATGAAAAACCTAAAAGCCTACGTGCATCGAATTAAGCAAATAAAGGGTATAGAAGAAACTATCAATATCGAACATATTAAAGCTGGCTATTACTCGATTAAAGCGCTAAACCCTAACGGGATTGTGCCGGTTGGTCCTGAAAATTTAAAATGAGAAGAGGCAACATGAAAACAAATCAGCACATTATGTTTATTTCTCATGGGGGAGGGCCGATGCCATTATTAGGCGAACCTGACTATCAAGAAATGGTATCGACGCTTAAAACACTCGCGCATAAAGTAGGCAAGCCCAGTGCAATACTCGTGATTAGTGCACATTGGGAAGCGCTATTACCTACTGTTACATGCAAGCCTCAGCCCGATCTCATTTATGATTATGGTGGTTTCTCAAAAGAAGCTTACCAAATTAAGTATCAAAGTTTAGGCGAATTAAAATTAGCTAAAGCGGTTTATAACGCAATGTTACATCAAGGTTTTAAAGCAAGTAAAGACCAACAACGTGGGTTCGATCATGGGGTATTTGTACCGCTTAAAATTATGTATCCTGATGCAGATATACCCTGCGTACAGTTATCATTAATGCAAAACCTAGACCCTGAGCAGCATATAAACATGGGGCAATGTTTACGCGATGTAGCTTGGGATAACTTGCTCATAATCGGCTCCGGTTTTTCGTTTCATAACCTGCCTGCATTTTTTACACCGTCAGGCGAAGCAACAACTAAAAACCAAGCGTTTGAACACTGGCTTACAGAAACAATAACCGCCAGCCAAATGCCTGAACAAAACCGAAAGCAACAGCTGATTAATTGGCAAAATGCCCCCTACGCAAGATATTGTCACCCACGAGAAGAGCACCTTTTACCCTTACACGTATGTTATGGCGCAGCAGGCAAACCCAGTGACGAACATTATCAACTCAAAATAATGAACAAGCTTTGTTCAATGTTTTTGTGGCAGGTAAAATAACGTTAATTAATTTTTAGTCACAAGCCTTGTTCATAATTAATTTATTGTAAACATAAGCTAAATTATATTTATCCTTTGTTTGGTGAAAACTATAAAATATTATTTAGTTGTAATTAATGGCTTATCGAATGTTTCACGCATCTCCATAATAATTAAACGATTTAATAAATGAAATACCAAACTTTACCGGTATTTAAGTTGCTAACCCTAATATAATTAGGTTATAAATATAGTAACTCAAGGATAAGGAAAAAGAGTATTTAAGTGCGCCTTCGTCATATATTAAGTGTTTTATCAAAACAATCCCCCTATGCTGTTTCAACTGAGCGCGATTATTTGATATCGATAGTATTAAACCCTTTCATAATTTTCCTTTCTATTGATTTTCGGTTATTAAAAATTTACATGAGAGATACAAAATGCAAAAGCCTTTAACTTTTCATAAAGCGCTTTCTGTGCTTTCTAAATCATCACCTTATGCTGTATCAACTGAACGTAATCATTCAAATCAAGATCTATTAGATCAAGTGAAAGCTTATCTTTATATTCAAATGCCCATTGAAACGGCGGTCTACAACAAAATCGCATCATTTAGATCTAATGATAAAAAAGTATTGTTTTTATGTGGTAGCAGTGGAGATGGTAAATCTGAGCTGTTAACCAAAGCAAAAGCTATATATGGACAAAAAGTTAAGTTTCATTTAGATGCCACTCACAGTTTTGATCCTAAAGATAATGCAATTCAAACTTTAGATAACCTTTTTAATGAATTTGAAAGTCAATCAATACCACTAGTTGTGGGTATTAATACGGGGATGTTGGGCAATTACGTTGAAGAAGGAACCAATGAGTATTTTAAAACGGTTATTCAAAATTATTTAGAAAACGTAAACAACAAACAATTAGACACTTTCATTAATTTTGAAGATTATCCGAAATTTTACATTGATGACGTTGGTTATACGTCTGAATTTGTTCAAATGTTTTTAGATAGATTAACCGCTGTCGAAGATAATTTGATTAGACAAATTTATGATAAAGATAAATTAAATAACTTGAATGAAGCAAGCAAAAAACTCCATGCTAATTATGAGTTATTATGTTTACCGCTAGTTCAAAAATGCATCATTGAGCTATTATTCAAAGCCCGTTTAATGCGTGATCAATTTTTAACAGCTCGTGCATTGCTCGATTTTATTTTTATGCTGCTTACTGGACCTGGTTATCTTTTCGATAACCTTTTTTCAGGTGGTGATAATGAGTTAGCGAATAAAATAATTGATTTCGACCCTGCGCATTTAAGAACAAAAAAAATAGATCGTTTTATATTAGCAAATGATCTACATTTGCCTGATCAAGAATTTAATGAATTTAAAGAGTTTTTAAAAAATTTAGGAGTAGAGACATTAGGGAGTAGCTTATCTTACTTGCGTTTATTTTACATTCTTAAAGGGGGGCACTTCTTTAATGATTATCATGTTAAATTCGAAAAAGACTTCAATGAATCCCTGATAGAGCAATACATTAAAGTTTACCAGTTGCACAGAGACTTCGACGGTAGTTTAGAGCAGAAGAAAGACATCAAAAACTTTTATAACAATACGTTTCGCACTGCTATACGAAAATACAATAATCGCAACGCGCCTAATTTAGATAAAAGTCAATATTTAATATCTGAGCCAAACGGTTACCAATTAGTTACTGAATTAGAAATAAAGGCCGATTTAAGGCGTATTTCTAACTTCATACCCAAGTCATCTGCAAATTTTATGGCTTTTATTAAAGTGCAAGAACACTCATTAGAAATACCAGTTAACATTAATTTATTAAGATTAATGAAAAGAATTGCGGATGGTTACCGACCTAATAAACATGATAAAAACTCCGTTGTACTCTTAGATGAATTAATAGATGAAATTGCACAAGTGGCAAATCAAGTTTCAACGTTACATATTATTAAGGGAAATAAACACTTCACTATCAAAAATATTGATGACGAAGAGTTTGAAGTGAGTGGGCTATAAAATGATTAAAGAAACTTTAACACCACCAAACAATAATGCATTTAGTACATTTTTACCTCTAAGGACAAAAGATAAACATTATAAATTTTGTTGGGATACAGTCTTGGGCTATTTTGTACATATTTTGTATGGGAAGTCATTAGTTAACGGTGATATAACTAATTTTAAAGAGTCATGTGAAAAGCGCTTTTCAACAAAGTTAGATGAACCAGAATTTTGGACCGTGCTGGAAAAAATGTATTTTGATAATGACCAACTTTTTAAAATATCCCCTGAACTTCTAATTTTTAAAGTAATTAAAGAAGAGGTAGATACCAATAGTAAAAAATTGGGTGATATGTTTGTTGGTCTATTAGCGGGTTTAACACTTGATAGCTCTTCAGTTAATGATTTAAATTTTTTAGAAAAAGAAATAAAAGCTGAGTTTGATAATTTGTATGTTACTGGAAAGTCAAATACAACGCTCAAAACTGAGCCAGCTTATTTGCCATTTTTAAGTGAATTGTTTAAACAAGATTTACAATTTTTAAATAAAAGACCTCACTACTTACTCAACAATTTTAATTCTGTTATTCGCTTATATGGATTTTTGTATATCTCCCAAATGGCGTTGAATATAAAAAGTTGGGCGAATGGAGCCCCGTCAAGCAAACCCTGCTTTTTTATTATTGATAATGAAAAAGCAAGCGACGAACGTACACAAGTGAAAAGCTTTGGTTATAGCCAGCTTCATGAATACCTAGAGTATCTGTTCCCTTATTTATTTATGAATGAGGCTATACAAGTTAAAGGTGACGTTAAGCCCCTTTGGCAGGTTTTTGAATTTATTGGCGAAAACGACGTGATTAAGCTAAATCAGTTTGGTCATGATTTTGTAGAAGATCGAATGCAACGCAAATGGTACAACAACGACCAAAACTGGTTAGATTCAAGCGAGAAAAAAGAAATATTACAGCAATTACTTAGCTTATCTCATGCTCAGTTTGATAATAAAAAAGGGCGCTTAACTGAATATAACGACACCGTAGTCAAGGGAACGTTAGGTAATATTTTAGATCCATTTATTCAACGACGAGGCCGCGCAGGTCAAGTACTTACGTTTAACCACGATTACATCGTTCTACTAACAAACCTTGCTATCGGCGAGCGAGATAAGTTACGTTTTCACGAAATTATTAAAGAATTTGAAGCAAGAGGTGTGTTTTTTGATAAACAAAGCCAGCAATCGTTAATCGATTTTTATGAGCGAATGGGGAACGTAGAACGAATGAGTGATAGCGGAGATGCAGTATATGTTAGAAAAACAGTTTGAAGAATTTTTAGTTAGCCACTTTAATGTTTGGGCCGCTGAAGAATTAAAAGTTGGTTTTCGTTATCAGTTCACAAGTCCTGACAGTGATAAGGGTTTTGCACTTTATCAAGCCTTTATGAAAATTGCAGACAATAGCGTAACTGTAAAAGGTATTGAGTTAAAAACAGTGCAGTACGGTGATGTTGAATTAATTCCTGTATATGAAGGCATAAACTTTACAGAAAACTACATAGCGCATTTACGTGATGTTGTTTCAGCTATGGAAGGTGAAACAAGAGGCACTGCCTTGTTAATCATCCATAATTCTATGCTCGATACGTTAAAAAACTCTACAGAAGATGTTGCTCAGCCTGGTGTTGTTTGGGATCCAAAAAATATCAAGCTACTTCTACATAAAGAAATAGATCAAAGGGATGAAAAAGCAAAAGTTTCTGAGTGTTTACTTGATTATCACTTCGATGAAATAGTAGAGGACGAGGCCACTATGTTTGGCTTTGAAAAACTCTACAATGCAATTGCAGATGGTGACTTACAGTTTCATGAGCTTGGCTTACTAAAAGATTATCAACTTTCACAAGCGGGCTGGGAAGGTGAGCAAATCAGTTTACGTTTAAAAGAAAATAAAGAGCTAAGTGAGAAACTTGATTTTATTACTCATCATTTTCCTAACGAACTGCAAGATAAGCTAGCAGCTTTAGATTTTAGTGAAAAGTTTATAAAAGAGCACTTCCCTGAGGGGAATGTAGAAAAATACAAAGCAAGCCTCGATATCGGTGAGTGTTTCACAGAACAACAAAAAAATAGAAGTAATTTGTTAGAGCTTGAAAGTGAAAAAGCACCCGATATTGAATTACTTAGCAAAGCTAAAACAGAAAAAGGGGCAGGGCTTAGAGAGCGTCACCTAATATTACAATTAGAGCCCGAACATCATACATTTGAATTGGAATTATGTTTTTTAAATCAAAAGTTAAAAGATAGCTTTTGTAAAATACTGCACAATCAAAATCAATCTGATGTAAAAATTACCATCAAGAATCCCGGCGGCGTAAGAAGTCGTGCTGTTTTAACCGGTAGTTTTGATGGTAAAGCCCGTTATTTTACTTTTCGCGTCAAAACAGACAAACCAAAAGAGACCCATACCTTTAAAGTTTTAGTTATAGATAAAAATGACTTTTATATGGATGGTTTTAAAAATACCTATTTAGTTGACCCTGCTAAGCAATGGTTAACATTACAAACCGATGATCAAAACTTACAGATTGGTGATTCAACTATCACTAGCATCTTAAATACTAACGAACAAGTATTTGATGCTAGCGAAACTGGTGTTATTGATTTTAGCAAGCTAGCTAGTGAATCTGATGAAGTATTTTTTACCGTACAAGGATTAAATAGCCAGTTAACTTTTAATGTAGAAGGTGCCGTTGCTACTGATTCACTTTCTTTGCCATTAATTTTAAATCAAGGTCGTTTTAATCATTTATTTAACGACAATTACTACGGGCAATATAACCGCAGTAAAAATAAAGTACTCATTGATGGAAAAGAAGTCGCGCCTAAAGGCAAGCGTTTAAGCTTGCTTCAATATGAGGTAGAACTTCAAGATGCACAATTACTCGCTAAATTTAAAACAGTAAAAGATATACATTTAAATAGTATAGAAACTTACTTTCCCGATTTATTTTTTGCTTACCGTAGTTTATTTGATTATTTAGAATTTCATAAAACATTATTAAGTATTTCTGGTTGGGGTCCAAAGCTTAGAAACTTAGTTGAGCAAGTCGTTTCAACTTATCAAACTGAAGTTGATAACATTCCTCATCACGCTCCCCTATTAGAAGAACACAAACTACTAGTGAACATTGGCTTTGCCGATTTTGATGAACAAACATACATCAGCCCTTACCATCCATTGGTTCTAGCGTATAATTTAAACCTAGCAAACACCTTAAGTGAAGATAAAAACGCTTCAGGTAGCTTTAAGCTGCTACCACTAGTAACTATTCAGCGTTTAACCGCTCAAGGGTTATTACCTTTTATATATAATCCAGATTGCGATTTCTCATACAACCACGCTGAAAAAGATAATGTATTCTGGTCTAAGCTAATCCCACAACAAGAAAGCTGTTACGACTATGTACGTAAGTTAGTTAAAGATAAAGTCAGTAAATTTTCAACGGCATTTAAACATTTGTTTGTATCAGGGAGTAAAACCACTTTAATTATCAACTCTGTAAATAATCAGCAAAATAAGGAATTATTTTTAGGGTTAATTGATTTTATAAAGCTAAAAAAAGATAAAGTAACAAATATCCACGTAAATTTATACGATGAAGCAGAGTGCTATAACTGGTTTGATAAATTTTCAGATACAGCAAGTTACGATGACTTAAAAGAGCTATGCGAACTTAATAAAGGTGCAGCAAGAGAACAAGCAGATAGCATCATTGATTTATTAAGAACACGCTTAACATATAGTAAACATGAGCATGAAAGAGGCAATAAAGCACAAGTTTATGCACACATGTCATTTTTTAAAAATAACGAACGTGTTAAAGCAGTTGATGTTGATATATTAAACCAAGAAACCGGGGTTGTATGTCATGGTTTAATGCCAGGTGAAACTGCAACAAACAAAAACGGACGTTATTATACTTCTTTCGGTTTACAAGGTATTGATATAGAAAGCTCTCCGCAATTAAGACTAATAGCAAAATACAGTGGTTTAGTGAAACCGGCTAAAAATGCCTACGAAGAACATAGTCCAAATAAAACAAATGCTTTAGTTGTAACAGAAAACTTTAAAGCCTTGTTAGAACGTTCTTATGAAAATTCAATTTGGACAACGATAATAGATCCAAAAGTAACGCTAGAGTTTTTTGAAAGCCAAAAAGATATGGTGCTAATTCATTACTCTGATAATTACACCAACTCTGTGAATTACGATGCGATAACCGTTACTCGACAAACAGATTTATATCATAAAGTACTAGAAAACGATGATGGCGGCATAATTTCAGAATTTAACGCATTCAATGGTGAGTGGTTATTAAATTTAGTAACCGCTAATGAAAATGAACGTAAAGAAAAGCGTGGAATTATTGGCGCCTATAAATATGTAAACTGTCTTGTTACTAATTCTGATATAACTTGGGTTCCTATCTCTATTGCTGAAATAATTAGGGTTGCAGGGAATCTAGGTTTAAGCATGAGTGACAGTGATTTATCACGTCATTCTCAAGGCTTCAAAAAAGGTGCGATCTCAGACGATATATTGTTTGTTGGCTTTAAAGAGCAACAAATGATTTTGCTCCCTGTAGAAGTAAAAACAGGTAAACGGCAAACTCATAGCAAAGGTGTGGAACAAGCCAAAGAATTAAAACGTTATTTTGAATCATTGTTGAGCCAACAAACCTTAGCAGGAAATTTATACCGTGGTCTATTTATGCGCCAAGTACTAATGCAAATAGATAAATACAAACTTTATAAAGTGAATGAAGACGATTACTTTAATAGCATTGAAAATAATAGTGCTGAGTGGCTGCAAGGTGATTATGAATTAGCTGAGCTTGTTAATTATCCAGAGGGTATTCTATTCGTAAATGTTGAAGATAGTGATTTTACAAAAGCTTCATTTTTACAAGTACAAAATATTCTTAAAATTGAATTACCAGCTGGTAATTTAGGCCATTGGGTTAAAACACCAATGCAAACACTTGTTAACGATTTAACGCCTGCTAAGTTACACCACATAGATGAAAAATATATTTTAAAAAGTGAAAGCTCGATCAAATCACTACATCAACCAAGTGAAGACCTACAAATAATACCTGATGTAAACACACCGGTTAGCTATAACAATGTAGATGAAACAAACAAACAACTGATAGAATCAATGCCGGAGTTTGCAGAAGACACTCAACCGGTTAGTAATTCTGTTCGTAAAAAAATGCCCATCGAAGCATTACAAGCTATATATCAGCAAATAATTGATTGTTATTACAGTCATAACATTGCAGTAACAAAACCTAATGACGAAGAGGCTTTTGTCGAAGGCCCTGCCTCAATATTATTTAGAATTGAGTTAAACCCTGGTACTGATCCTAAGCGTGTATTTGAACGTTCTCAAGCGCTTAAACTTGCGTTGAAACTAGGGCAAGAGCAAGAAGTAGGTTTTGGTATTGATAAGGGTTGTGTGACGATTGATGTGCCGAAAAGCCAAGAACAACGATACTTTGTTGACCAAAATGATATTTGGCCTCATTGGCAACGCCCTGAAAACGCACTTGAAGTACCATTAGGGGAAGACCGATTTGGTGATGTTATTAAACTTAATTTTTCATCATCAAACTGCCCGCATTTATTAATTGGTGGTACAACAGGTAGTGGTAAGTCAGAAGCGCTGAACACCATTTTATACGGTATGGTAGAGCACTATAGCGATGCTGAATTAAAGCTAATGCTTATCGATCCTAAAGGCACAGAGCTTAATGATTTTGAAAGTTATCCACATTTAATTGGGCGTATCGGATTTGATGATGAAGATGCACTACAACTACTTACTCAAGCGGTTGAAGAAATGCAGTCTCGTTATGCGAAATTCAAGGCAGTAGGTGTGCGTTCATTACCAGATTACAACGCAAAAGTAAGCAAAGAAGATCGAATTCCATGGTGGGTGCTCGTGCTTGATGAATACGCTGATTTAACATCAGATAAAGATATGAAAAAGGATATTGAAGCAGAGCTTAAGCGCTTAGCGCAAAAAGCCCGTGCTGCCGGTATCCATTTAATTATTGCCACACAAAAACCAAGTGGCGATGTAATTAGCACAAACTTACGTTCTAACCTTCCTGCACAACTTGCACTACGAGTAAAAAATGGCACTGAAAGTCGAGTAATACTTGATGAGCAAGGTGCTGAAGTGCTCAATGGTAAAGGGGATGCTTATCTTAAGTCGGAAGGTAAGTTGGTTAGAATTCAGTGTGCTCGAATTAATATTAAGAAAGAGGGTTAACATGGAAAATTTATCGGTTGATGCAAATCCAACTAAAGACTTCTTTATCTCTATGCTTACAAGAGATATCCCCCTTGATAGAGCAATTTTAGACCTAATTGATAATAGTGTAGATGCTGCCAACACACTAAACAAAGACGATCTAAATGGTAAAGAAATAAAAATTACACTAGATGAGTCTGGTTTTAAAATAGAAGACAATTGTGGTGGATTTGATGTTGAAACTGCTCGGCTTTACGCCTTCAGGTTCGGTAGAGATTCTAAATCAGAAAGGTTAACTCCAAACTCTGTTGGACAGTTTGGTGTAGGGATGAAACGAACGTTATTTAAGCTTGGCAATAACTTTACCGTTAGGTCAGTATTTCCTAATGGTGCGTTTGAACTCACAGTTGATGTTCAAGATTGGCTATCTTCTGAATCTGAAAAGTGGGAGTTTCAATTACAATCTATTGAAAAGCCTAATGATGCAAATGGGACATATATAGAAGTAAGTAATTTATTTGATTCAGTCAAAGAACAATTTGTAGACAACGAATTTTTAAGGTGTTTTAAAGAAGAAGTAGCAATTGCTTATTTTAAAAGAATAAATCAAGGGTTAAAGATTTATATCAATGGAGATGAAGTTGATCTTTTTGATATTAAAGTCAGGCAGTCTGATGAGTTGAGTATTATTTCTTTAGAAGATACTTTTAATAATGTATCTATAAAAGTAAAGGTTGGCGTTGGTGAGCAAGACTTACACAAGGGAGGCTGGTATATAGTTTGTAATGGAAGGCTTGTGGAAAGCTCCGAACAATCGACAAAAACTCTTTGGGGCACAAATAGTATTCCTAAGTATCATGATCGATTTGCATTTTTTAGAGGTGTTGTAGAGTTTGAATCTGAGGATTCGAGCAAGTTACCGTGGACTACAACAAAAACAGGTGTTGATTTAGATAACCGCGTATATCGATATGCTAACAAATTAATGATCAGTGCTATCGAGCCAATTATAAAGTTCTTAAACCAACGAGAAGCCGAAAGAAAACAGGCTGCAGAGAATAGATTAGAAGAGGAAGAAACAGTCCTTGCTTTAGCTATAAGAAATGCTGAATCAATAAGTATTTATCAAGCTGATTGTGAACAAGAACAATTTATTAGACCTGATAAAATAGAAGCGAGAGCTGCAAAGTACGGTTCAATTTCTTATCAAGTTGAAATAGATAAATTAACTAAAGTTAAAGAAGTCACTGGCGCCAAAAGCGCAAGTGAAGCAGGAAAGATAACATTTGATAATTACTTTGATTATGAGTGTTAATGTATGAATAGCTCAAAAAAAATCAACTATTCAACTAGAGTCGCTAAAAATATCGAAAGGAAAATGTTAAGGGATCTACTCATTCGATTCTCAGCAGGTTTCCCTACCAATGATTATACATATGTTGGCTTTGGATCTAAGTATTTTACAGACTTTCTTATGGTTCATAAATATTTACATATTGATAAATTAATCAGTATAGAAGGAGATATAGGAAATAAACCCAAATATGACTTTAACAAGCCCTTAAATTGTATTGATATGAAATATGGTATGTCGACTAATATTTTACCGGAGATTGAGCTAGATAAGAACCGGTCAATTGTTTGGCTTGATTATGACGGATTATTAGAAG
The DNA here is from genome assembly GCF_003286125.1 of Algibacillus agarilyticus. Lineage (GTDB taxonomy): Bacteria > Pseudomonadota > Gammaproteobacteria > Enterobacterales > Alteromonadaceae > Algibacillus > Algibacillus agarilyticus. The sequence continues at coordinate 79,131 of NZ_QMED01000004.1, read as the reverse complement.
AATATTGTTTGGGTGATATTGTTACTTTATCTGGAGAGTTGGAGTCAGGTAGTGTTTTATTTGTTAGCTACAATAGCCGACCTCCTAAACCAGCTGAATTAGAAATAGAATTTCCTGAAATTGGAACTCAAATAGGTAGACTGAATGCCTATATCAAGAAAGTTCATGGTGAAAGTTATATTCCTCATGATTTAGAACTTCGAGGATTAAGTAAATGGGAAAATTATTCTAGCCTGCTCAGAATGTTGATTGTTAATTGTATTGAAAAGCGACTTGAAGTGAAAAATAGAGGCTTAGCAGAAAAAGTTAAATTAAAGCAATTAGTAAACTTCAATTATCAAGATGGTTGTGAAATGTCTACCGTCGGCTTTACATTTTACACAACACTTGAAGAGGCAGAAAAGCTAGAACAATCTAACCTTAAATCATTTGATTTTTACCGGGATAACGAGGTTCCATATATTATCGAAGTACCTAACTTAACTTTAAAAGAAGTTAAGGCATTACTAGAAATAATGCCTAAAGGACGAAAAGGTAGAAAAAAAGAGCTTGAGAAAATTATTCCTCCAAGTGATATAGAACAATTCTCAAAAATATATAAATATTTACCTATTTTTACGGATTCGGAACTGGCTTAGTTATGTTGTAAATAGAAGCTTATTCCTCTATTCAAATGTAACTTAAAAAAATCAGAAAAAGGCACACCAATTAGGTGTGCTTTTTGCTTTTGATAAGTTTCACGTAATATCGCCAAATATACCTCAGAATACTCCCCTGAAAAGACTTTCCAGCTCATTTCAACATTACTGTTTGAAGGGATATCTTCATATGCAGGTGATGTTTCTTCAGCTAATGACATACACAAAGCCCAGCGACATAAAACGTTCCAGTTTTCGATACCGGTTTTGCGTTTTAAGGTGGTTAATTGTTGCTTTTGCTTTTCAGAAAGACGAATAGTCTCAATCGTAAGTTCCATTAGAAGTATCCCTTAGTGAAAGCTGAGCTTTGCTGTTGTTCATTATATTGAATATGGTATTCACGGCAGATAGCAGGGCTTAGCTGTTCGTAATATTGTCCGTTAATTTCTTCATCGGTAGATAACAAAATCACTTGCTGGCTAGCATTAGGGAAGTAGTTGTTAATCAACTTATTACGATGCTTACCATCTAAACGCCCTAACGGCGTATCTATAACAGTTGGAATTTCTTTACCTGAAGCCTCAGCTAATCCCCATAAAACAGCGATTGCCAATAATTGGCGCTCGCCTGCTGATAACCGTCTTGGCGACATTGCTTTATCGTTATTATCTTGTAACGTTAATTCAAAGCTAGAGGGGCAAATAGTAATGCCGTTAATTAGCTTTTCTTTACGTGATAGCGCATGAAATTTTTTGCTGATATGAGTTTGTAGGTATTCAACATTTTCAATCACTAATTTTTCAGCAAAACTCTGCATGGTACTTTTAAGCTTCCCAATATGGTCAGCTACTTGTACTGCTCTTTTTTGCTCAAAGGTGTCTTTACTTTGTTGCGTTAATAAATTTGAATAACGTTGGTTAAGTACGTCTAATTTAGCTATGGCTTGATTTAACACTTCTTGTTTTTGCTTTCTTAATACCTGAGTGTTTTTAAACATTGCTTCATATTCTGCAAGTTCGTTTAACAGATGCTGAACTGTTTCATAATCAGGAATGCTTTCTAGCTTTTTATTAAATAACGTTTGCGCTTTTAATAATTCATCCCGCTCTTTAGCTAACTGCTTACGTTCACTTGAATCATTTACTAGCTTTTCATCTAAACCGTTAAACATAACGCTATCTAAATTTATATAGCATTCTGTTTCCGCAAGTTTTTGGCGGTTATCTGCCAAGCTTTTCATTGTTTCTTCTATCTTACTAAGAGCGTGATTATCAACTCCAACGTCAGTAAGTGAAGTTTTTATAACTTGCTCGTATTCACTAATAGCTTCATCAATAACTTTTGCTTGGGTAGCTTGTTTTTCAAGAGTCATTTGCTTTTTAGTCTGCGCAATTAATTCGCTTACTAAAGCTAGGGGACCACAACCTGCATCTAATTTAACGCGGTTAATTTGATTCGCTTTTAGCTTTTGCTCAATAGAGCCAAGCTCAAATTTAATAGCGTCACGCTCTTCAATTAAGTGAGCACCGGCATTTCTCACTTTTTGGCGTGATTTGTTAATATTTAAATTATATTCACTAGCGGTTTTATCAAGAGTTGCTATGTCAGTTCTTAAATCATGGACAATACTGTTTTGTTCACTGATCTCTGTTTCACACAGTGTTATTTTTTTCATAACACTATCATCAACATTGGAACTTTTTCGCTTTCGCTCTACGTTACCTAAATCAATTTGTAATTGGCTAAGCAAATCTAATCCTAATAAGTTCTCTATGCCTGTACGAATAAGCTCTGAACTTCTATCTGGGTTTGCTAAGTTTTCAATTTTTTCACCATCGAAGAAAAACAAATCAGAGAGTGAAAGTGGAATAAATTCATTAACAAACTCATCCCAATATTGACTTAAATGTCGGTTTTCTTCACCGTCACAAAATACTTTTACCTTGTCACGTGTTTCTGCTGTGACTTTCCATGATCGTATTACTTTAAACTCTTTTACTTCAGTATCTGTTGAATGGGTAAATGTTATTGATAACTCTACTTGTTCATCTTCCTTCGCATATCGATTTTTGGTGTTGGCTAAATACGTACTAAAAGCTTCTATCCCGCGGTTTGAACATTTAGCATGCTTACCATACAAAACTAATTGAAGAGCATCTAAAAAAGTCGTTTTTCCGCCACCATTTAAACCACCAAATAACACGATGGGCTTGTCTGTTGTTGTACTTAAATCTATTTCATGAAAACCTTTATATATACCAAAATTTTCAATTGTTAACTGCTTAATAATCATCACTTATTTCCTCTGACTCAATAAGTAATGAGCTATAGCCTTCTTCTTTAATAGACTTAGTTACCATTAGTATTTTTTCTTCAATTGCTTGCTTCTCTTCATCGTCAAGATTGGGAGTATTATTTAAATGTATTTGTAAACGGTGGCGCTCTCGCTCTAACGCAAACTGTTTTGCTTCAAATAAAGTATTGAATGCCCCTGTGTCTAAGCTTTTGTTTAGCTCTTCGGCCAAGTTTGCTCTGCGTAATTGATTACGGTGCTTGTTTGCAATTGACATAACAGAGCGCATTTGCTGATAAAGCAACCCATCTACATCGCCTTGCTCTTTGCAATGCGCTTTTAATTTTTCTAATACATCTATATTCAAAATAGGGTGGTGAGCACGTTTTTTACCCGGATATGTTTTATTGAGTGCTTTTTCGTAAATTCGCGGAACGCTATCTTCAGCTTCATGTTTATCTTCAAGCCAAATTCGGCGAATTTCTTCTAAATCTTCTAAGGTAAGTAGCTCTAAATCTTTTACTTCTTCAGGCCCTAATTCTTGCACAGCAACCTGCGCTTCTAATACTTTAGCTAGCAAATATTCTCGAAATGACTGTATATAAGGTCCAGGTACTAAATCTGCGCCGTGTTTTGAAACATGAACCGTTAAGTTGCCTTTCATCCGTCTGAAGTCACGATTAGCTTTATCTCGCTTAAGCTTCTCTATTTTCTTGGCTCTATTAGCATCATTAACTTCAATTTCGTTACGAAGTGAAACAAGCGGATACATCCACTCTTTTTCTTCGTCATTGGCTATCATGGCGTTCATTGATTTATCTTCAGATACCATTGTACATACGTAGCAACCAAAACGGCTGTCACCACAACTTTGTGTACTCTTATCAACAACTAAAGGGCATTCACCACCTTCGGTAGCGCCTTGGTACATACCCATTAAGTCGTGATTTGGAAAGCCCCAAGGGTTTTTTACACTGTTTAGGTATACCCATACATCATCATTACTCCAGTTGGCAATTGGCGTGTAAACCCAGACGCGATCAAGAGAATCATTTTCGGTTAAGCCTTGGGCTTTACGAGTATTTGTTTCAGAGCTTTCAAATCTATCCATACTAGCTGCACGAGCTGTACTTTCAGCCTTTCTAGTGCCAAGTACTAAAATAGCTTCACCACTTTTGTTCGCCATGTTTTGAATAAAGGTATTAGAAGGAGATATTTTTAATCTATCGGTACACCAACGAAATTTATAACGAGGTGCTGGGTACCCTTTACCTATAAGATTGACCCAAAACCTGTCTTTAACTTCTGGGGTTAAACGGTGTGGTGTAATAGGTAAGCCTTGCGCATCCGCTTGCTCTTTCATTTTACTTAAAGATTTACCTACCCACATTGCAACAATAGGGTTTTCGACTAAGGTGTCAGTACTAATTACATGTACTTTTTTCTTACATTCACCTTCTTCTTTTAGCTCTTGTAATGCATACCAAATAAGCTGCAATATAGCTGTTGAATCTTTACCACCGCTATAACCAATTACCCATGGAATTTGATCACTTTTATAAAGAGTTTTGACATGTTCTATTGATTCTCGAAGGACTTCTTTTACCCCTTTCTGGGTAAATGCAGAGTTGTTCTGTAAAACTGGATCAGAACTCATTTCTTGCCTCTATAAATTTATTTTCCATTGATAATTCTTTATCAGTTAATTGAGAACCAATTAACTGTTTAATTTTAATAGCGGTTAATTGTGCTGCTTTAGAGTTGTTATGCATGCCGCCATTAATAACACACCGTCCTTCCCAACTTTTATTTGTTCTACTCCAATCTATTTTTTTCAACGCTTTGAGTGTTTTTTTCCAGTGCTGATCATGTGCTAAAAGATAGCGCCCTACAATGCCTAAAGCTTGAAATGTTACAGAATGAGCGTGAATAGATTCATCTCTTAGCTCACCGCCAGAAACTTCATCTTGGCAAACTAACAACCAAGCTGGAATATTTTTCACTACTTGTTCCCAATAATCTGCAGCAACAGGAATTAGTTTTTTATGATTATCATAATTAATAGTGCCGCATAATAACTTTGTCGCTCTATTGACAGCACTGTGGCTGATTAGCTTCTTAGATCGAGCACCTAAGTTACTATTTTCCATATGCACTAGCTTTGTTAATCGAGGACTATTAAGGATAATCGTTTTAGATACAATAGCGTCAGGCTTGTCATCATAGGTAATACTTAATGAGCCATCTGTTTTTACTGAGTAATAATTTAGGTCTTTAAATATTCTTTGTCTTTCATCTAACGTTTTGTTGGCAAAAAATACAACGGAGATTGTTTCATCTGCTAAAGATGGGTCTTCTTTTAAAGCTTCTAAAATAGCTGCATTACGGTGTTGCCCATCGGTGATATAAATTTCAGCATCTTCGTCAATGATTAGTGTACCAATTCGCTGCTCATGTTTAGTATTTCCAATTGAAATAAATTCACAACTTCCATCTATACACGCTGTGATTGAAGAAAACACATATTTTTCTCTTTGCTCTAAGATATAATTTGCAATATCGGGAATTCGAGCTTCATTGATTAAACGTTGTGCGCGCTTATCTACTGAAAATTGTGATTCGTCAGTTGTAAATATTTTTGATAGTCGTTTTAACGGGCACATTACGGTAAAATATTCAGAATTTGCTTGTATCCCCTTGATCGCGGGGAAGGAAGTGCCTGAGATTATTGAGTTCATAGTTTTTTACTTAATATACTTTGTTCGTAAATTTTTTATTTGTTCGTACGAACATTTGCGCGCATCATACATAATTATCCTTATAATGTCTTTCATTTAGCTATTTTCTATTGGTATTTTTAAATGACAATCTATCTTGACTCAAATGCAACCACTCGAGTTTTAAAACCAGTGGCTGATTTAGTGTATAACTTAATGGTTGAAGAGTATGGAAATGCGGGTAGCCGTACACATGAGTTTGGTATTAAGGCTAAACAAGTAACTGAAAAGGCGAGAGCTCAAGTATCTGCTGTTGTAGATGCAGATAAATCAGAAGTTATTTTTACTAGCGGTGCAACTGAAAGCAATAATATTGCAATATTAGGTCTTGAAAACTTTGGATTACAAGAAAATAACAAACACATAATTACCACTAAAATTGAACACAAAGCGGTTTTAGAACCTATCTCTTATCTTGAAGGTAAAGGGTTTGATGTTACTTATTTAAATGTAAACGAAAATGGTTTAATTGATCTAGAGGAGCTTAAATCGTCTTTACGCGATGACACATTATTAGTTTCTATAATGCATGTAAATAATGAAACCGGCAGTATTCAGCCGCTAGAAGATATTTGTTCAATTCTCGTTGATAGCGAAGCATATTTTCATGTTGATGCAGCACAGAGTTTTGCAAAGTTGACAGGGGATCTCGTTAATAAACGAATCGATCTTATTAGTGCTAGCGGGCATAAAGTTTATGCACCTAAAGGCGTTGGCGCATTAATTATGCGTAAGCGAGGTTTCATTAAACCTCCGTTAAAGCCGATATTCTTTGGTGGCGGTCAAGAAAAAGGACTACGCCCTGGAACATTAGCTGTACCAATTATCGCAGGTTTCGGCTTAGCTTGTGAAATAGCACTAACAGATAATGAAGAATGGCAGAAACATGCTCAAAAATTAAAGGCAAATTTAATTGATAAAATTAAACCGTTAGGTGCTACTTTAAATGGTGATAATTCATCGCCTTACGTTTTGAACTTCTCTATTTCGGGGGTTAATTCTGAAGCTGCTATGGTTATGTTTAAAGGAATAGCGGCTGTTTCTAACGGCTCAGCATGCACTTCAACTAGCTACAAACAGTCGCATGTTTTATCTGCAATGGGGTTGGACGAAGATCGAATTAATGGCGCAATAAGAATGTCTTGGAGCCATATGACAGCAGAGCTACCTTTAGATTTGATTGTATCCAAACTTACCCAATTAAAATTATAACTTAATCTTTTTTACTGATCGTTATTTCAATATTTTTGCTGTTGTTGGCATACCATTTTTGCACATAAATTGAACCGATGATGGGCGGCATTTCGTTCTCTGTGACTTCTTTGTATCGAATGCTGTTTTTATTTTCTTTTTCGAATTCAAACTTAATTTTCTTTTCTGACATATTCAATTCCTTGGTGAAGCTGAATTATTAATGGTGTTCATAATGTTTTGGTATTCCAAGCTAGTTATCGATCAATTTGGAATACTAAAAGTGTTAATAAAAATATAAATCTGCGTTGTTTAACTAAATGCTACAAGGAGGGTAAATAGCTAATTCATTGATTTAACTGAATTATAGGCATAAAAAAAGACGCTAAAAGCGTCTTTTCCTATTGAATTGGTGGAGCCGGGGGGATTTGAACCCCCGTCCGAAATATCTCCATCGTCGGTACTACATGTTTAGTTCTTTTTTACATTCGCCTATAACCTGCGAAAGAACACGCCAGTTATAAACTAACCTGAATTAAATTTCATGTTTCAGCTCTCAGGTTGGAGCATCCGCACTATCTTGTTTGGGTTTGAACTTCTGTTATTCCCCGTCTTACAAGCGAAAGCTAGGGCAGAAGTGCTATTAGCAGGTTATTAAGCTGCTAGAGCGTAAGTTTCGTCGTTTGCGACTATTTTTTTGCGGCTTTTTACGAGGCAAACCGCCCCTCGACATGCACCTAAAACTTTGTATACCTCGTCGAATCCTAATCGGCCCCGAACAAATGAATGCAAACTTCATTTGGTTTTAAAATCTTAGCTTGTTGATTCTATTACGCGTTTAGCGGTGTGTAAACAACTATTATGTTATTAAGGTTTGTTTGCTGTTTTTTTACACTTTACATAGGGCTGAAACCGATTGTGATTTAAGCGTTGAATATAAATGTATCTCAAGTTGGTTGTTTTTTAATGTTTTAAATGTTTTTGACTGGTGTTGGCTTGGGCATAAAGCAAGCTGTATGTAGTTTGATGTTTCGTATCCGCTTAAGCGCATTTGTTTTGGTATTTGAATATATACCTTTAATTTTTCATCAATGGCTTCTATGCCTTGGTAGTACCAATCGCCACCTCTAAATTTTTGTTTAAAATATTGATTAATATTTGTGATGTTTGGATCGATCGGTTTGTTAATTGCTGTTTGGCTTGGTTTAGCGGCTGATTTGGCTATTAACGTTTTGTGTGGCGTTTGATTATTGGCTTGTGTGGTTTTGTTTGTTGTTTGAGTTTGTGATTGGTTTTGTGAGTGGGCTTGAGATTGACTTGTTGATGTTTGCGCTAAATTTGCAACTTGCATTACGCCGTCTACTGCGTTACCTAAACCGGTAAAGTAAATGGTGATTAAAACGAGTGAAGCTAAGGCTATTTTGGTTTGTTTAGGGTAGCGTTTGTATATTATTGAATATAATGATGGCTGTTTGCCCAATTTATTTTGTTTGGTACTTTGCGCATTCCATTGCGAGCGTAAAATGGTTTTTGTATTGTTGTTTGTTGTTGTAGGGTAAGTCGCCATTCTATTTAGTTTGTTCATTGTTAAAATCCCTGTTTTGTTCGCTGTCTGCTTTATTAACTGCATTTTATAACGTATTGATTTTTTTATATTGAACTAGGTCACATTATAAAATAGCGGATTTCTGGTAAGAGGATTAACCTGTGCATATTGTTTGCACGTTTGAACGCGTTATGTGTATTTAATAACCAGCGGTTATTAAAAAGTTAAAAAACATGCATTAATAGCCTAAAAAAAAGCCAGCCGTAACGTGACAAAATTATAAAGCCTTACCATACTCAATTACGTTAAGTAAATTTGCTTAACTCATATTGTTACTAAGATGAACTACAAGTTGTCGTTCTGTTGTATCTTGAGGACTGTTGTTATGATTTTGCTCGTTGGTGGAGAAAAAGGCGGTAGCGGTAAAAGCTGCTTAGCTCAAAATATTGCTGTTTATTTTTCTAAAGAAAAAGATGCTAGTGTTATGCTAGTTGATTGTGACCCTCAAAAAACCACTTCTGATTGGATCCAAGCTCGACATTCCGCACCCGATTTACCTTGGATTAACTGTGTTCAGTTATATGGTAAAGTGCGTTATGAACTCATGAGTTTTGAGAACCATTATGATTACGTGATCATTGATTGCGGCGGACAAGATAGCACCACTTTGCGTGCCGCTATGTCGGTTGCCACTCATGTTTTGTTACCTTTGCGCCCTAAGCGTCGAGATTTAAAAACCCTACCGCATATGGATGAGCTGGTTTCTTCTTGTTCTATGGTTAATCCTAAAATGCATGCCCGTATTGTCATGACTCAATGTCCTTCATTACCTAATCAGGCCGGTCGTATTCTCGAAGCGAAAGAAGTTTGCAGAACATACGGTTTAGATGTTTTAGATAGTGTTACTTTTGCGCGTAATTTATACGACGATAGTGAAGAGTTAGGTTCTTCTGTTTTAGAACTTGAGCCTAATGGTAAAGCATCAAACGAAATTAGAAGTATTATTGAAGAGTTAATGGCTGCTGAGGCGGGGAGTGAGAATAATGGGGTTAGCGGATCTGAAGAGTACTTACGAGCCGTCGGCTAAACGTAAAGTTATCAGTATTGATGAGTTTATTAACGGCGCTGAGTATTACGCTAAAGGTTTACCTGAAACGCTTGCTAATCAACCAACAAGTAAACCAGAAGTTACTAATAAAAAGTCGAAGTATAAAGCGTGTACTTTTACTTTAACCCCTACGGTTAGAGATGAGTTGTCTCAGTGTGCTCAGGCGCTAGGGGTTAATAAATCTAAGCTGGTCCGTATTATGACCCATAATTTAAATGCGATGGGTTCGTTAGAACGCCAGCTTATTGTCAAACTTTATAACATTGATGACTAAGCAAATTGTCTATGCATATGATTAGTCAATTTGCTTAACGATATCACCTACTTGTACATTACCCAGTAATTGCATGGTAGGTGACTTGCCTACTGCCGTATTTGAATACGCGTCTGTTACCACTATTTCATAATCTGTGATCACGTATTGCGGATGGTCATTTCCGTCTTCATCTACAAAGTTTGCTTGATGCGATATTTTAAATTTGTCTCCCACTTGAATGTTGTTGCTATGACCTAGGTTGATGCGGATTGTATCGCCGGTCGATTCGATAATTTTGCCATGTGCGGGTTGGCATTTTAATATTGAATCTATCTCGCCAGTTGCTTTTACGAGTTGTTCAGTTATGGCTTGTCCATAATCTGATTGCCAAAAACGTCTGCTCGATACATCGGTCATTTGTCTTGTATCAAAAGGCCATTCTGCTTGGGTTGAGTAATCGAGTATTTGTATTTGTTGCCCTGTGTATCCATCGTATATATACAGCTGCAAATCAAAAAATCGTTCGGGATCAGCACTAAAAATTGATTTCCACTTTGCTTCTGGGCGTTCTGTCATCGACATGTCTTTAATCAGGCCTGATATTATATACTGACTTTCGCTTTGCTTTGATACTTGCGCCAATTCATGACGTAAATTGTTATTGTTCATTCCTTCTTTCATTTTGATTTGTGAAGGCAAAAAAACGCGAGGATCGATATGCGTGGTTGTGGTTGATACACGATGAAACAGTTGTTCACTGATCATTTGGGGTAATTGATACACGCTGCCTACTTTTGTGTGGCTGCTATGTTGGATACGTAATGGCAAAAAGGCGACCGATTTACGATATTGCGTGGTAAAACATTGCCGCTCATCGGCAAAAATATCGGCCCGTATTGAAACGTATAAATGGTTGCCTTGTTTTTTTTCGTCGATCAGTTGAATATCATTAACAACACCACTGGCTCTTACTTCAAAGGTATCTTGTGTTAACAGGCCGTTTGTTACTTGTTGTGCGCTTTTTACGGTTGCCCCCGCAAAGAGTAGTGCGTCTTTAACGGCATTTCTTACGGCTTCTTGCCTGGCTAAATCGGTGTTTCCGCGCTGTATAGGGGCAGATCCGGTTGATTCATACCAAATGGCCTGAACATTGCCTACACAAAGAATGAGTAGGGCACACATCAAACTCAATTTTTTATGTAATACCTTAAAATACATATGAATACCTATGCTGCGTCAATAATTTGAAATGCGATAATACCAGTATAAAAGCGAATTTCATGCCAATACGAATTTATATTGTTTAAATAAGTAAACTGGAATGAAATATGCTTAAGCTGTGTTAATAATGTCTTTTAATTTTACAGGCCAAATTTATGACACGGGTTATTTTTTCCGCATTCGGCTTCGTTTGTTTATGCTTATGTTTGTCGGGCTGCACTTTTACTAAAACCCACAGCTACGAGGTACCTAAAGCGCCTGAGCATTCGGCTGAAAATTATTATTCCCCTAAAGTTAGCGAGTTGTCGGTTAAAGCATACACTTATATTTTGGCCGATGAATTATTGTTGAACTTAAGTGCTTATCAGTTAGCGGGCTCTATTGTGGTGGCTAATTGGGTTGACGAAAAAACGCGAGAAAAGGCGAATTTCTCCGGACATCCTTTAATTGATTTAGGCGGCCAGTTAGAAGAAGGCTTTGTTTATGAATTAACTAAACGGGGTTTTAGTGTAATTGATTATAAATTAATGCCGAGTATTAAAATATCTGAGCAGGGCGACCAAATTTGGAGCCGAGATGTTAATCAACTCAGTGGTAAAATTGATGCGCGCTATATTTTGTCGGGTACGTTAACCGAACATGAAAAAGGCGCTGTTGTTAATGTGCGTTTAATTCAGTTTGATAACAAAAAAGTGATCAGCGCGGCTCAAGGCTTTATACCCACTAATGTGTTTCATTCTGAAGATAATATCAGTTTACGTAATGGCTATTTGCAACATAACGGCGAACGTCGTCGTACTTATTAATTAATTTTAGGAGCTAATAATGATAAGAACCTTTTTTTGCATTGCATCATTATTATTTTTAAATGCCTGTATGGTTAATAACCTAAGCATTAATAAACATCATGAATGGGAATATTTGTTACCTGATGAAGATTATGTGGTAACGGCAGTAGGGTATGCACCCATTAAAACTCAAATTGGCCAAGATGAATCAACTAAAGTGATTAAAGCGATTAAAGCATCAAAGTTAGATGCATATCGCGAATTAACCGAAAAAGTTTATGGCCATAAAGTATCTGGTAACTCTCGGTTGGCCGATTTGGTATTAGGTGACGAAAATATAAAAGCGTCTGTTCAAGGTGTTATTAAAGGTGCTCGTACGGTTAAAACGTATCAATTAGATGGTATTTATATCACTGAACTCGAACTCAATTTGCGTGATCTCTATCGTATCCGCTCTTTTACCAACGGGCAAACAAAAGCCATTAAGGTGAGGTATTTATAATGAAACATAAAATAATGATGCTGGGTGTGCTTACCAGCCCGTTTATTTTTACGGCTTGCCAAACAACAGATGAATGGTTTAGTGCTGATACACAAGGCGGCCAACCTAGTTTGCAAATGGTTCAACAGCAAGAAAAAACCATTCAGTCAGAAGCTTTTGCCGGACATAAAGATGCGCAATTGCTTAATCACTGGGCGCGAGACCCTCATCAGTATTTAACGCAATACCATAATAATATAGCGAGTGATGGCAATTTAAAAATTAGTGATTATGTTGAATCATTAGCGATTAAATTAGTTAAAAATATGCGTTATGTCACCGATAAAACGCCTATTGCTGTCGCGAGTTTTGTGCCGGTAGATTCTAATTTAGAAGAAACTAATTTATTGGGTTTGCATTTAGCTGAAAATTTTATGCACGAAGCGCAGCAATTAGGTTTAAGCGTGATTGATTATAAATCGACGGGTACGATCAGAGTAACCGAAACCGGTGATTTTTCGTTAAGCCGCGATATTGATGAATTACGCCAATGGCACCCAATTGAATATGTATTAACCGGTACTTTTACGTTAAATGACAGAGGTATTGAAGTACATGCTCGTGTGGTGGGCATTGAATCGCGCGCGGTTGTGGCGAGTGCACAAGGTTTTATTCCGCATTCGGCTACGCAACAATTAAAACAATATAATAAAAAAGACGGTATTAGTTTAACTAAAGGTTAATTAGGTATATACCGTTTTTAGATGTTAACTTTACGGTTAATAAAAAGCCCAGTTCAATAAAATGAACTGGGCTTTTTTGTGCTTATTTAATACCTAACGGGTATTTAGCCGTTTTAATGTGAATGTAATTTTTGGCTATAGGTTGCCGAGATAGTGCTAAAGCTAAACGACGCGTCTATGTCGCCTTTGTAACAATTTAATACCCATGGAAAAGCATTGGTAATGTAGTAGCCATATTGACCATTTACTTCCATGCCATTGCATTCATCTAAATCGCCGACACCTTCGACATATTCATAATCATTACGAAATTGGCCATCATAGTTATCGCTTTGTATATTGCCGTTACCTGCCGTTGGCGTTAAATAATCATCTTCGTCGATGCGTACACCGCCATTATTTTTTAATTGATAACTGGGTGTGGCTGCACGTACATTTCCGGTATTGGCATCGGTAAAGCATAACCCATAAACAGGGTAGCCATCGGCTGCAAAACCGATAACGGGTGATGGCACGCCATTTATTTCACAGTTTTGATCAAACATAGCGAGCGGGTTGCCATGATAATGATATAAACCGGTTGATTGTGTATGGGCGTTATTTGCATCGGTGCCAAAGTTATTTTCGCTAAACATGGGGTCGTAGCGCCAAGGGTGGCTCATATCACTACAGCCTTTTTTCTCTTTGCCTAGTGCTTCATCGCCTTCGTTGTAACACGCTGCGGGTAATAGATCGACTTCAGCGCCATTGAGTAAAATGGCGTTTGTGGTGCCTAACGATATTTGTTTTACTCTTCTGGCTTCTGTTGGGGTCACCGGCACACTATAGGTGAGGGTGATCTCGGCTGCATCATGCGCAAAACTGGCCGTTTGATCGTTAAAATCATGATTAGGAATGGCGTTTGATACTATCGTACAGCTATCACCATTAAGCGTAATTTCTACGTTGCCGGTAAAATTGCTGTCATTTTTAATGTCGGTTACGTTCGCAAAATACGTTCCTACGTAATTTTCGCAGCTGTCGTTTCTATTAATAAATTCATCATCTTTAATGTCAACTAAATCATTAACTGCCGTTATGGTTACGGTGCTTTCTTCACTATTAATTTTTCCATCATTAACGATTAAAGATAACGTATAAGCGCCCGGCATATCGGGCGTTAATTGTGGTGAAACAGCGGTTTGATCGATTAAACCGACCACGCTATAAACCGGTTGGCTGGTGATAACCCAGTTATACGTTAAATTATCGTTATCGGTATCTGAACTTGCTGAACCATCAAGGGTTAATGTTTCACCCGTTGTAACTTGTGAGTTGATGCCGGCATTGGCTATGGGGGTGGCGTTATCATTTGTGGGTGAGGCCGCTACCGTAATATTAAGAATCGACGCTGTGCTTTCTATTGTACCGTCGTTAACAACTAAGCTAACAACATAAGTACCAGCGATATCACCGATAAATGAAGGTGAAACATCGGTGTTGTTGGTTAACATAGCCGTGCTGGTATCGGGAGCTGTCAATACCCATAAATAGGTTAACGTGTCTGCTTCATTATCATTGCTTGCTATGCCCGTAATATTAACCGTATCGCCTACGGTATAACCGCCATCACTTAATATGCTGGCTAATGCATTGGGGGCTGTATTGGCTTTAGCGACTAAAACCGATATTTGTGTTGCATCACTGTTTAATTGCCCATCAGATACCGTTAGCGATACATCGTATGTGCCTTCAACATCGGCAATAAAAGTAGGTGATACACTAGTCGCATCTGACAGTACTGCATTGCTGTTATCAGGGCGAGTAAGTTGCCATAAATACGTTAAATTATCCTTTTGCGCATCGGTGCTGTTTATTCCGGTTAGGGTTACGGTGTCACCCACTAAATACCCAGAATCACTCGTTATACTGGCTGACGCAATCGGTGCGGTATTAGCCTGTGTAACGGTGATCGTTAAGCTTTGTGATTCGCTGGTTAACTCTCCATCATTAACCGTTAAACTAACTATATAGGTGCCTGCTACATCAGCTGTAAAACTCGGGGTTTCACTGGTTGTACTCGATAATATCGCGGTGCTTGAATTAGGTGTTTCTAATTGCCATAGATAAGTTATGGGGTTGTTTTCGGGATCATAACTATTACCCACTGAAACGGTGATTACCTCTTGTGTTGTGTAGGCTGTTTGTGAGGTTAAACTTGGGATCGCAATAGGGGCTAAGTTAGTCACAATGGCACTGGATACACGAATATTAATAGTGGATGCCGTGCTACTTAATAATCCATCATTCACGATCAAACTTGCGGTATAAACACCGGCTATATCGGCCACAAAATTGGGGGTCATACTTGAATGGTTTGAAAGCGTTGCTGAGCTGCCTTCTGGCGAGGTTAACGCCCAAAGATAAGTTAATGTATCACCTTCTGAATCGGTACTGTATTCACCGGTTAACGTAACGGTATCGTTCTCGGTAAAACTAGTATCAATTGTTAAACTGGGTAGGGCAACCGGTGCTGTATTTAATGAGGTTACGCTAATGTTTATTTGAGCAGCCTCACTCGATAATTCGCCATCAGAAACTTCAAGCGAAGCGATATAATTGCCGATACTGCTGGGTGTAAAAGTGGGGGAAACCACATTGGGGTTGATTAACGTAACTTGATCGCCAGAAGGTGAAAATATTGACCAAGTATAAGTGAGTGTATCGCCATTGGCATCTTGACTACCGCTGCCATTCAGTGTGACTGTTGTATTAACACTAACCGACTGATCAGCGCCGGCATGAGCCACAGGGGCGATATTAGATTCCGAAATAAAGATAGATACGCTATCGGCTATGCTATCAACCTGACCATCATTTACAACAAGCGTTGCGATGTATGTGCCAGCAACATCGGGCATAAATACGGGGTCAAAAAGTGTTTGATCAGATAAACTCGCGTTGCTTTGTGCAGGGGTTGAGAGTGTCCATAAATAAGTGAGTGGGTCATTGTTTTGGTCGCGACTTTTACTCGCATTTAACAAGACCGCTTTATTGGTTACGCTGGTTTGATCTTCACCGGCATCTGCAATAGGGGTTACGTTTATGTCGCTTATCGCATCAACTTCGTCTTGTGCTTCTTGTTTTACACGAGTTTGCAAATTGCCAACAAAACTATCAACATCATTTAAATCATCCGTTATTTCTGTGGGTAGGGTTGTTTTATCAAACGCAATAAAGTCGCCTAAAATAACCTG
This sequence comes from Algibacillus agarilyticus, assembly GCF_003286125.1. Classification (GTDB taxonomy): domain Bacteria; phylum Pseudomonadota; class Gammaproteobacteria; order Enterobacterales; family Alteromonadaceae; genus Algibacillus; species Algibacillus agarilyticus. The sequence continues at coordinate 62,853 of NZ_QMED01000004.1, read as the reverse complement.
CTCTTTTAATGTTGTTTTTAGTGTGGTTAATTTTTCATCGGTTAGGGTAATGTCGGTTAAAATAGCTAACTCGTCGATTAACGCTTCTACAACCTCATTTTCTGCTGTTTCGATTAAAACGGTGAGTTCGGCACTGCTGGTATTTGTGGTTAACGCCCCCGATATTTTTGTCACGACTTGATTGGTAAATGGCGTAACCGCAACATCATCAACTGTTTCATTATCTGTGGTTAAATTGACTAAGGGTGAAGTCGAAAGGGTCACGGGGTTTGCAGAGAAATCTTTATCGGGTCGGTCTGAATCTGTTGCGCCTGCACCAATGTATGAGCGAATTGGGGCCGTGGTTGCCGCTGTGATTTCGTCGTCACTTAATATTAATTCGTAATTTCCGTTTTCGTCGGTCACGGTATTGGGTTCGCCTTCGTCAAGCTCTCCATTTAGATTCAAATCAAGGTAAACAATAGCGCCGCTAATATAGCCATCTATGACCTTACCTTTTACTGAAACTGAGTCTGTTATGGTTAACGCGAAGGTATTATTTACCTGCTCACCTGAGCCATCATTGAGTCTTATTTGTAAGTTATTATAAGCACCGGCGTCTTTTACTGTGGGGCTGATTGTTAGCAACGATGTTTGTGCATTAAACGAAATCCAATTAGGCAAGTTACTTAATGCAATTGTTACAGGGTCGTTATCAGGATCAGTGGCAGATAATAAAAGTGAATGCGTGACTAATTCGGGGGTTGTTAAATTCAGCGAGGTTTGTAAAACGGGTAATCGATTCGTATTTTTAACTTCGATATCAAAGCTAGCCAAGCTTGTGCTTTGAGTTTGATCTGAAACGGTAATAACAATATTTGAATATACACCGGCTTGCTCATAGTTAGGAGTACCCGTTAGTTGGCCAGATGACGCACTAAAGGTCGCCCAACTTGGCTTATTTTGTATTGTAAAACGCAATGTATCGTTATTGGTATCTACGGCTGAAGGTGTAAATGAGTACGGGCTATTTTCTGCAACAAGCGTGTTGGGCTCTCCGGTGATCGTAGGGGCAACATTAACCGGTTGCTGTACTACATCATTGTTATTACCATCAGTGTTATTTCCATTATTATTTGTACCCTCATTAGCCGAAGGCGACGAAAAGCCAGAACCACCGCCACAAGCCGCTAAGATAAAAGCGAAAATGATAGCTAAGATGATAGAGGCGTTATTATACAAAAATGCTGATCTGGATCGTTTCATTGTGTGCATGCCTACCCATAATTATTTTATTATTCACTAAGCATAAGGCTTAAATGTTCAAACAATAAGGAAGAGACCCTTACGGTATTAAATTACGCATAATGATACTTTTTCAAAGGTATTTGCGAATATTGTCTATGTTGCATTATGCCGATGTTGCTTATAGTTGAATTCTAGATCACACACATAGACAAAAATTAAAAATGAATAAAACCAATATAATTGTCGTGGCTTTGACCATTGGCACCCTAAGCAGTTGTGTTGTTACGCCAACTGATGCGCCTAACAATATTTACGGCACACTTGAACCTTTCGCCAAAGAAGCCGTTTATTTTGCCCTGACCGATCGGTTTGTTGATGGCGATAAAAGTAATAATTACCCCGAACAAGGCCTAGATTGGGGCAACGGCGAATGGGGCTCTTATAATCGTGTTTTAGTCGGCCCTAATAATCAACAGGCTAACGTGGGTTATGTTGGTGGCGATTTTCAAGGTGTTATCAATAACCTCGATTATATAAAAGATTTAGGTTTTACGGCTATTTGGCTAACACCTATTTGGGATAACCCCAATATGGCATTCAATGGTGGCGAAACAATCACTTATGATGGTGGTTATAAAGATGGCGGTAAAACGGGTTACCATGGATATTGGGCACATAACTTTTACCAAGCCGACGAGCATTTGGTTTCTGATTCGCTCTCCTTCAAAAAATTTAGCCAAACACTGAAGCAAAACAACTTAAAGTTTGTGCTAGATATTGTCGCTAACCATGGGTCACCGGCTTATACAATGGAAGTCGATCAGCCGTTATTTGGTGAAATATATAATAAAGCCGGTGAACTCGTTGCCGATCATAAAAATTTGCACCCAACCAAGTTAGATAAAAATGATCCATTACAAAATTTTTATAATTCGCATACTGGCTTAGCACAGCTTTCTGATATAAATGAAAATAACGAAGCGGCATTTGATTATTTAACCGATGCTTATTTATATTGGATTGAGCAGGGCGTAGATGCTTTACGCATAGATACCATTCGTGAAATGCCGCATGCGTTTTGGGCTCGCGTTGCCGACAAAGTTCGAAGTAAAAACCCCGGTATGTTTATGTTTGGCGAAAGTTATTCGTATGATGCTAACTTCATTGCGCAGCATACCTATGCTAAAAATGGTGGGGTTAGTGTATTAGATTTTCCTGGTAGGGAATCAATAACCACTATATTTGAAAACTCAGATTCGCATTATCGTGATATACAATCTTATTTGCATTTGACCGATAATTTGTATGCCAACCCTTATGAGTTAATGACTTTTTACGATAACCATGACATGCCGCGTATGAATGCAGATGACAATGGGTTTATTGATGCGAATAATTGGCTATTTACGAGCCGGGGTATACCGGTTATTTATTATGGGTCAGAAATCAATTTTATGACCGGTAAAGCTGAGCACCAAGGCAACCGTAATTATTTAGGGCAAGAGAAAATAAACACCGCGCCACAAAACCCTATTCACCAAAACCTGAAAGCCATCGCCAATATAAGAAAAACCCATATTGCGTTGCAGCAAGGTGTGCAAGTTAATTTACAGTTTACCCAGCATACCGCCGCTTTCTATCGTATTTTTCAACATAATGGCGTTAATCAAACCGCTTTAGTTTTGTTAAATAAATCGGACGCATTGAAAAGTATTGAGTTAAGTACGTTAGTTAATAAAGGGGAATGGAAAAACGTGAGTGATTTTTCAACGCTAAACATTGAACATCACGATGACCCAACAACCGTTGAAGTAAAGCCCCACGGTGTTGCTGTATTTATATTAAATGAGAAAATAACTCACCCTGATTTATTAAGCATAGTTTTAAAAAATCAGGCTATATAAGCTAATAAATTTAGCGTAGGTTTAGATAATAACGCCATTTAGTTATAGCGTTATTATGTATAACGGCAATTTAAATTAGTGAGCAAGCCGATATTGGCGAGGCGATACTTGCATTGATTGCTTAAAACGGGTTGAAAAGTTAAACGGGTCGTCATACCCAACAAGTTGGGCTAATTGTTGAATGCTTAAATTAGTTGTTTTGAGTAAGACACTGGCTTTGTGCATGCGGATTTTTGTGACTTTTTGCAGGGGCGAGCAGTTAAAGAGTTGCTTGGTTAATCGAAAAAGGTGCGCGCGTGAATAATGGCTGTGTGCGCACAATGTATCAATTGACCAGTTGAGGTGTGGGGCATTTTCTACTGCATTAAAAAGTTGTTGTATACGATCAAGTGATTGTGCGGTTGACGGATCAATAGATTGCAGGTGCCGTGTTAACAAAATAAACAGTTGTTGACTGTATAGCTGACACATTTGCTCAGACAATTGGTCTTTTTTATATTTTTCATCTTGTAAAAGCATGAGAAGCTGTTGCCACTTATGACCTGTTGTACAATGCGATTGCAAGGTGATCGCAGAGGGGAAGTTTTTCCAATAGGTGTCTTGTGGCAAGATAAACCAAACGGTTTCCCAACCCTTAACCGGATCGGCTTGATATTCAAAATCGGTATTAGCGGGGATTAATAAACAGTCACCTGAATTAAAAACCGATAAATTATCAGTTTGCTTTTGCCATAATCCTCGGCCAGATACCGTATAAACAAGCATATGGTGTTTAGGAAAACGTCTGGCTATGTGGTAAAGCCCTTGTAGTTGAGAAACACCCGCAATATGTATTTGCCATTGTTTAAAGGCCGGAAATTCATCATCGCTAAAAAAGTGTTCACAGCAAGCTGCGCCTATTTCTATTATTTCAACCTGGGAAGCACTCATAAATACCTTAAACAACCTGCTTGTGTTGTCTTAGTCTAAATGAGTTATACGGGTTATGTATTCACTTGCATTCGTATTCATCGAATATAAGCCCGCTATTTTTATAAAAATGCACACAGCCATCAATTACTTAAGCAGATTATTGATAAAATAAGTGCATTGGCAAAGTTCACTCATCGGCAAAATAAGAACAACGAGAAAACGTATCATGACTTTAAATAAATCAACGACAATCTATTGTAAAGCGGGTAACGCCTATCATCTTCGCTTGATTAATGCAGATGATGGCGACGCGCTGGGGCGTTTTTTTGAACAACTGAAGGCCGCCACCCGTTTGCGTTTTGGTCCGCACCCGTTAACAGCGGATTATGCAAAAAGCTTTTGCGAAAAAATAAAACACGAACCGAACTTAATTAATGCTTTTGTTATTGAAGCCGTAATGTCGAGCAAGCACAATCAAAGCAAACAAACAAGCAACATTGTTGGTTATGTGATCACCGACAGTGATTTAAAAAAATACCCGCATGATGTAAATCGTTATGCCGATTATGGTGTAAATTTAAATGCAGGCAAGCATTGGGTTTTTGCCCCGTGCATTGCTGATGCTCTGCAATCATCAGGGCTCGCGACTGCGGCATTAACAGTGATTAAACAAAAGGCTACTCAGCTGGCGATCTCATCTCTCATTTTAATGGGCGGCACTCAAACGAGCAATTCACAAGCCGTAGCGTTTTATAAAAAGAATAGATTTAAAACGCTAGGGGCATTTAAAACAGAGGTTGATAATATCGATATGCACTTAGAAATCACCAATTAAATGGATTAAATCAAACAATTTTGGGTAGGGGGCTAAACCGGTCTACAACGTTATTAAAAAAACACGGTGTAACATGAATAGCACCGTGTTTAATTGTTTATTAATTCAAGGTATTTTAATTCAAAGGTTTATAAGTAAATTTACGATTTGAGACTGTATCGGCTGTTGGAAAATCACTTGGAACCGCCTGAGTGACTTTGCCCGTTGCGGCCCATTCGGTGCCGCGTTGGATAGCCGTTATTAAACTGACTGACTCATGTGCTGTATCATCATGGCCTAGCGTTGTGTGAAAAATACGACCTTTACCATATTCAATCACCATTAATACGGGTTCATGTTTGCCTTCACCACCTTTTGAAGCCGTCGCATAGCTAGTCGCTAAAATGGTCATGTTTTTAGCTGGGCCTCTTAATTTTTCATAAAGCTCGTCAATGCCATGCATAAATACAGGTGGTAAACCTTTTGTTATCGGGTGTGGTTCTCTAAGTTCTATTTTCAAAGGGCTTCTTTTTTTGTGAAATCCGGCTGCGCCAGGTGAAAAGTCACGAACAAGGTTGCCTTTTTTATCATAATAAACAAAAGGGCCTGATTTTTCGTTTCGACCACCCCATGCGCCTAAACCTATCATTTCATTGTAGGCGGGCCACTTTGGCCAAGAGTTATCCGCGGCATGCACAACAACTAAACCTCCGCCATTTTTAACAAATTTTTCTAGTGATTTTTGGGTATCAACGGGTAGTGGTGCCGCCTTCCAGCCAAAGTTTGAAATAACCACGTCGTAATTTTCAAAACTGGGCTTAAAATTTGGATCTGCTTTAGGCTCGGGTAAAGCTTGGGTTGGGGCTTGGGTGGTTAACGGAAATTGCTCAATTAACTTTTCGCCTTTCCATGTAAATTGACTACGTTGAACATCAACGGTGAACAAGCCTGTTTGCTCTAAATTTTGTTTCATCATCATGGTTGATTTTGGCCAAGTAAAATGGTTGTTTTGGCCATCAATGATGAGTGTTTTAATTATTTTCGCATCGTTAGTTTTGTCACTTTGGGTAGAGGTGAGAGTTGAATTAGCTAATTCAGCGCAACCCGTAAATAATAAGCTGATTGCCGATAGGGCAGCCAAAGGTTTAAATAAATTTTTCATGTTAGCTCTTATTCTTATCAGTTAAATACGTGAATAATCCACTTATTCACGTTTGTTTATTATTTTTTACAGCCTTTATTGCCTTCTGGTAACGCAACCAGGCCAACGTTGGCTAAATCTATTTCCATCTTTCCTTGGGTCGAGATAGAGAAAATATCAGTCACTTTTTTAAAGTCGAAATTACCTGTTTGATTAAAGCAATTTAAAGGTAAGGTTAACGTTGTCCATTGATCTTCAGGTAGCTGTTTTAATAGGGGTTTTAAAGGTAATTTACCTTCACATTTATTAGTCCAATTACATCGCATAGAGATACTCGCCAACTTATTAGGTTGGCGCAATACTTTAATATCAAATTGAATGGCGGCTAAGTCTTCGACACTTGATATATCGATATTATGTTTGGTTACGGTAAATGTTGAATCATGCAACATGTTTCCGCCCCATTCATTTTTGACTTCTTTACCACGCCATTTGATATTAATCGCATCGTTTTCAGCATCTTTACTCGTTGGCTTGACAACTAAGTTGCCACGCTCTGTTTTTCCTTGCTGATCAACTACCGGAATGCCCCAATTCAATCCATTACCAACTTGCATCTTCCATGCTCCAACTGGTTTGCCTGCTTCGATATAAGTCGAAACCGGATCTGCAGCTTGTACAGCGCTTGTAAAAAAGCCTAACCCCGTTGCCATTGTTAGTGCTTTAAAAATGTTTGCTTGTAAATATTTAGATTGTGGCATGTATACCTCTAAGCTTAGTTAATAGTTGAAATAACCTATTATTAACAATTATGTTAAGCAGTTATTTCGTTTTCAAGTGATTCAGATTTTTGATTAGTTAATTAACAAAAATAATAAACCTGTATTTCATTATAGAGTTTTTTAGAACGCTATTGATTCAAAATTATTCTCAACAAATTGAAGTTCAGAACAATAAAATATATTAAATTGTATTTGATTGTTTGTTTTTAGATATGAATCTAATGTATCATAGTTGGTAACAGGGTGTTAACAATAAATAATTTTAACACTGAATTTTTATTAATGGGTGTATAGGGTATATATGAGACATATTAATAATCAATATGGATTTCTTTTTATATTACTCGTATTGAGCCTTATAAATTATAAGGCTATGAGTGCGCCACCGGTATTAGAATTAGACCAAACTTGGCAGTCTGTCGATCAATTAACTGATGAATTTAATGAATCAAGTTTAGATTTAAGCATGTGGGATGATTATCACCCTCATTGGGAAGGTCGTGCGCCCTCGGCTTTCAAAAAAGGTCATTGTTATGTTGATAATGGTTTTTTAGTTTTAAAGTCGACAGTCAAAAAATTACCTGAAATGGTTAACGATCCTTATCAAGATATTTGGGTTAATGCTGCCGCTTGTGTAACAAAAAAGAAACAGGCGATACCCGGTTATTATTACGAGGCCCGTATGAAAGCGTCTTCACTTTCAATGACCTCTTCTTTTTGGTTTAGAGTGGGAAACTATTCTGAAATTGATGTTATTGAGCACATTGGCAACCCATCTGTCGGATCACGCCAAGCCGATTTACCTTATCAATATCATGCCAATACGCATTATTACGGGCCGGCAAAAGGGCCTAAACCGCTAGCCAAAGAATATAAAATGACTACGCGAGGTAGAGACGAGTTTCATGTTTATGGTTTCTGGTGGAAAGACCCAAACACACTTTGGTTTTACCACAATGATAAAAAAGTTATGGAAATCAAACCCCGTGTGCCTTTTGAAGAGCCACTAAAAATGATTTTTGATACTGAAGTTTTTCCTTGGGCGACTGCCGGTATTCCTAATATCGGTTTGCCCAAAGTCGAAAATTTAAACGATCCTAACAAGAATGCCATGTTAGTTGATTGGGTTAGAACCTACAAATTAGCAAACAATTAATTTAAATAGAGCGGGTGTCGTATTACGCACCTTTTTCGTTTATAGCCAAATACACGGTTATATTCATCAAGAACTAAAAGATAACTAAACTATGAATAAAACGTATAAATCCTTAATGAAGCAAATTACCGTTTCTTCGTTATTAATTTTTGGCGCGTTTAGCCAGCAAAGTATGGCGGCTAACGATTGGGAAAACCCTGAAGTCATTCAAATTAATAAAATGCCAGCACGTGCAACTTCTTATTCTTATACGGCGCAATCACTTGCGTTAAAAAGTGACCGGCTAGCCTCTGAATTGATCTCGCTTAATGGTTCGTGGAAATTTAAATTCGCCAGTGATACTTCAAATAGACCATTAGATTTTTACAAAATCGATCACAGTACACACGATTGGGATGATATTCCTGTTCCTTCGAATTGGGAGCTACAAGGCTATAGCCAGCCTATTTATACTAACTCTGTGTATCCGTTTCCGATTGATTTACCTAATATCAACCGTGAAAATGCGGTGGGTTCTTATGTAAAACAATTTACGATTCCAAACAAGTGGCAAGAAAAACAAATTATATTGCACTTTGGTGGCGTCAGTTCGGCCTTTTATTTATGGGTAAACGGCGAAAAAGTGGGTTATAGCCAAGGCAGTGCATTACCGGCTGAGTTTGATATTACTGACTTTGTTAAAACGGGAGCCAATAAACTTGCGGTGCAAGTTATTCGTTGGAGTGACGGCAGTTATTTAGAAGATCAAGATCATTGGCGCTTGAGCGGTATACAACGTGAAGTTTTGCTACTCGCGCAGCCTAAAGTGGCTATAAATGACTTTGGGGTAAGAACGGTTTTACATAGCAATTATACAAAAGCTAAATTACAAATAAAACCAGAGCTCACTAACTTAGCAAAGCAAGATATCAATGGCTGGACTTTATCGGCTGAGTTATTTGATGCCAACAAACAACCGGTTTTAAATGAAGCCCTTGTTGTGGATGCTAACACATTAAGCCCGGTTAAATACCCACCACGTGAAACGTGGAAGTTTGAAGTGCTAGAAGCGGATATAGCCCAACCGCATTTATGGTCTTCAGAATCACCTTATTTATATACTTTAACCCTGTCGTTAAATGATAAAGCGGGCAAATTAATTGAAGCTCGAAGTGTTAAAGTGGGCTTTAGAGAAGTCGAAATTATTGAAGATCAGCTTTATATTAATGGCCAAAGTATTAAGATTATTGGTGCCAATCGCCATGACCACCACGTAACAAAAGGTAAAGCATTATCGCATGAAGATATGCGCCGCGATTTTGAAATTTTAAAAACCTATAACTTTAACTCAGTCCGTACTTCACATTACCCTAATGACCCTTATGTTTATGAGCTTGCCGATGAGTATGGCATTTATGTCATGGATGAAGCGAATATCGAAAGCCATGATGTCGGTGGCAAAATTGCTAACTTACCGGCATGGACCAACTCAATTATGCGCCGTGTAGTGAACATGGTTGAACGTGATAAAAACCATCCTTCTATTATTTCATGGTCGTTAGGCAATGAGTCGGGTACCGGGCCGGGTTTTGCAGCCGCCGCAGGTTGGATAAAAGATTATGACCCAACGCGTTTTGTGCATTATGAAGGCGCGCAAGGTGATCCAACTCATCCATTACATACGCCTATTACGAGTTATTATGCGAGCAAAGCCGATATTGCTAATCGTCATACGCCGCTGGCTAACCCAACTGATCCTGCTTTTGTTGATGTGATTAGTCGCATGTATCCTACATTAGATGATTTACTCGGTTTAGCTGAGAGCCCTCATGTTAAACGCCCTATATTAATGTGTGAATATGCCCATGCGATGGGTAATTCTTTAGGTCATTTAGAAGAGTATTGGGAATTAATTTGGCAAAAAGATAATTTAATCGGTGGATATATTTGGGATTGGATTGACCAAGGTTTAGAAAAAACGGATGAAAATGGCGTTAAGTTCTTAGCTTACGGCGGCGATTTTGGTGATAAACCTAATTCATCTAATTTTTGTATAAACGGGATTATTGATTCTTATCGCAATCCAAAACCGATGATCGAAGAAGCCAAATATGTATTTCAGCCTTTAAAAGTGACAGCCGCCAATTTAAATAAAGGTGAAGTGACGGTTAAAAATCGTTTCTTTTTTAATAACGTAAACCAATATGATTTACGTTGGTCTTTATCTGAAGATGGCATGGTTATTCAAGAAGGCGATCTAGCTGAATTTGATTTACCCGCCCAACAAACCGGTATTTTGGCATTACCCATTACCAAACCTAAGTTAAAAGCGGGTCGTAAATATTGGTTACGTTTAAGTATGCATACGCGTTTTGATGAGAAATGGGCTCAAGCTGGATTTGAAATCGCAAAAGCCCAGTTTGAAATGCCATGGTATATCAAGCCACAGCAAAAAGAGTCAACTCATGCTGATGTTAATGTGATACAAACAAAAGAAACCGTAAAAATTGAAAATGCTGAGTTTGATGTTGAGTTCAATCCGCAAACGGGTTACTTGACTCACTATGCTCAACAACAAAAAAATAAACGTGTTGTCTTAATTAACGGTGAATTAAAACCTAATTTTTGGCGAGCTGAAACAGATAACGACCGACTCGGTTGGAAAACGCAAGAACACATGAGTTTTTGGAAAGACACCTACAAGCAATTTAAATTAAGCCAATTTAATGTTGATAAAATAGGTAAAAACCAAGTTGTTATCACCGCTAAACATGAAATTGCCAATAAATTGGCCTTAACCCTAACATACCGTGTTGCCGGGAATGGACATATTACCGTTAACTATGATTTAGACGCCGATAAAAGTTTACCTTCACTTTTACGAGTTGGCATGACTACAACCGTCAATAAGCAGTTTAATAATATGAGCTTTTACGGCAAAGGCCCATTTGAAAATTATATTGACCGAAATCAAGGTGCCGAGATGGGGGTTTATTCTGGCAAAATTGAACAATTTACGCACAATTATGTTCGACCTCAAGAAAACGGAAATCATACCAATGTTGAATGGTTACATTTGTTAAATGGGCGTGGGTTTGGTATTGCGTTTGATGGTTCGCAACCATTAAGTACATCGGTTTGGCCTTGGACAGCCGAGAGTTTAGAGCAGAGTGTTCACACTAATGAGCTCACTGTTCATAATGCATTAACGGTAAATATTGATTTAATTCAAGCGGGTATTGGCGGAACGGATTCTTGGTCTCCTAAAGCCGCGCCTATTGATAAATACAAAGTATTTCCGGGTCAATTCTCATACGAATTTACGATCGCGCCGGTTTCATTTAAAGCTTTACGCTAAATTCGACTGAACCATCAATATCGTGTAACGCCCCGTTTATTTTAAATTTGGGGCGTTAAACGTATCCAAGCACTTAACGACAACCTCAAGTGTTTGGATATGTCACTTACCGAGAAACAACATGCACAGACTTTTTAAAACCTTACTCGCGACATCTTTGATTAGTTTAGGCGCGTGCAGCTACCTTGCTGATGAGCAAGTATCAACTCATTCACTTCAGGCTAATTACGAATGGGGCAGCGAATTTGAGAGTTTGCCTACACCGCCACAAGGGCAAAGCTGGCAAATAAACCCGCAACACACTGATGAGTTTGACCATTGGGATAGTACTAAATGGCAAGCATTGCATAAGTGGTGGAATGGTTCTAGCAAAACCCGCCCTGGTGCTTATGTGGAGGCTGATCACATGAATGACACCGAAAACGTCGATATTAAAAACAGTGTTTTGTATTTATACGCTAAGCCAAATGGCCCTTCTGCCGAAAAATGGGTTGGTACGTCGGTTGTGTCTTCTAAACAGCCAATCTCTTATGGTTATTATGAAGTTAAAATGAAAGCCTCGATGCTCGCAACAACATCGGCTTTTTGGATGCAAGGTCGTTTTAGTGAAATAGACGTAATTGAAGCCATTGGTGCACCTAAAAAAGGGGCTAAAAAATTCGGCACCTCGCTAATGACAAATTATCATCATTTTCCAAACGGCTTTGGCAAACCGGGGTATAGCAATGGTGCCGTAGAAAACCCCGCTATTAAAAATAGCCATGGTTTGCCCGATGGTGCAGCACATGATTGGCATACTTATGGTATTTGGTGGGTAAATGAAAAGGAAGCCTATTTCTATCTTGATGGTAAAAGAGTTGATGATTTTCATGTTGCCAAAACGGGCGAAGTTACAGATAGATTGATCTTTCCGGCGCCGTTTGACGAAACCATGACGTTGTTTTTAGATACCGAAGTTTGGAATTGGGGTGATGGGAAGCCAGGCACGCCAACGCTTGAAGAGTTAAGCGCGACCGATGGCAGTAATGCAATGCAAGTGGAATGGGTACGAGCCTATCAATTAACGCCAATGCAATAATCAATGGTTTCATTTTGTATTCAACGGTTATTTACTCAAATCCGTTGAATCCAAGATAACGGTCGAATCATGACGACTACTGGATATACCCAAGTGATCCCAAGATGCAGGATCCACTGGGAATTTAACAATAACAATAATGAATAAGGCCATTAAATGAACAATCTATTCTCTTTAAAGCAACTGCTTTTTGCCTGTGTCAGCGCATCTATGTTGATCTCATGTTCAACTACGGTGACGCCTCAATACAGCCAGAACTCAGAGCATAAAAAAAATGTATTAGTCAGCCCCTTGGTTAAGCAAGGTAAAAAACCGAATGTTGTGCTTATTTTAATTGATGATTTAAGTCATTACGGAATGACAACTTATGGGGCTAATATTATTCGATCAAAAAGAGGTCACTTTGCCGATCGTGAATTTAGTACACCTAATATTGATAATTTAGCTAAAGGCGGTGTGCGGATCGAAAGCGCGTTTACGCATCCTATTTGTGAAAACACCCGTATTGCATTAATGAGTGGCAAAAATAACGACCGTAACTATTTACAACCCAAGTCACAACACCATTCGGATATTATTTTTAGTGATGTGTTTAAACAAGCGGGTTATGCCACAGGCATGTATGGAAAATGGAAACAAACGCGCGGAACTAAAGAAATAGCCGGTAAAGATTACATCAGTGAGTTTGGCTGGGATGATTACACTGCTTTTGATGTGGTTGAAGAGGGTCAGCGTTTTATTAACCCTAATTTAGTCATTAATGGCGAAGTTGTTAATTATAAAGGCCGAACTGATGTCGATCCTGCTACAGGGCGACGTTGGTATGGGCCGGATATTTTTAATCGTCACGCACTTAACTTTATTGAAAATAACCAAGACAAACCATTCTTTTTATATTACCCAATGGCGTTGGTACATGATGACCATAAACCGACACCTGATACTTTGCCGCATTCAATTTTTGATAATTTTGATGAGGCCGATCACAACCGCAATGGTCACACAGGAGATGATCCTAAATATTTAGTCGACATGTTGGAATACACCGATAAATTAATTGGTAAGGTGGTGAATAAAATAACGGAACTGGGTTTAAGAGAAGAAACCTTGATTATTGTGATGGGCGACAATGGCACTAAAGAAATATTTGCACATGTTAAGCCTGATGGTTCGGTTTATCCGGGGCGCAAAGGTGGCAATGCCGATAATGGTTTACATGTAGGTATGGTATTAAATCAACCTGGAACGATAATACCCAAATTAAATGAGGTTAAAACGTATGAAGGTTTAGTTTATGTAACGGATGTGTTTCCGACCATGGCTGAGGCCGCAGGTGTTGCTATTCCCAACACGACCGATCTCGATGGGATTAGCTTTTGGCAGCAAATGCTAGGCGCTGAAGGTGAAGCACGTGACTCTATTTATAGTTGGTTTATCGGTAACGAGCGTTACCATGATGAACATGATCCGGTGCGTATTCATTTTGCGTTTAACAAACAATTTAAACGTTATGGCCCGAGTCGTTATTTTCCCCAAGGTCGATTTTTTGATTTACGTACCGATTTGTTTGAACGTGAAGGTGAACGTTATGTTGAAATGCGTTGGGGCTTAAGGCGATATAGTGGCTTAAATATTAACAATTTAACCCCCGAGCAACGAGAAGCGTATCGATCATTAGGCGACGTGCTTGAAGCTAATAAAATAGTTAATGTGACATCGATTGAAATAAAAGGTGAGCAAACAACGCTGTCAGTCGGAGGTGAGTTAATGTTACAGGCTGAAGTGTATCCCGATAATGCTAAACGAGATGGTGTTGTTTGGGTATCAAGTAATGAAAATATCGCCAGTGTGGATAAATTTGGTGTTGTTACCGCGCATGCGTTAGGTGAGGCGACGATTAGTCTTTATTCATGGGACGATGCGTACCCTGTCGCCGCAAACCGAAAAAACACCTTTTATACAAAGGGTTTAAGTGACTCCATTATAATCCAAATCAAATAAACAAACATTTCAATATTAAGCCTAAAAATAATACAAAGTAATAAGCGCTTGAGCTTATTACTTTGTTCCTACCTAAAAGCATATTTAATCTATTATTTTATAAATTCAAATTTACCAAAATAATTAAGCCAAATTAGAAATATCACAACATAAAAAAGAAGAATTAGCCGTTATAAGGCTTGTTATATCTTATTATCTATTAGATACTTATTTGCATGTGATTCTTGTTTTTTGTATTTAATTTATCGCTTTTGGTGGTATTAAATCCAATACTAATCAGTTAATTAACCAAAGAGTTTATTATGTCCCTGATGAGTTTTACTTTTCGTAAAAGTATATTAAGTGCGATTCTGTGTTTACCTGCGACGTTTTCCATGGCAAATACAATCGATGATTCGGTTGTTAAAATGAGTTTAGATGAAAACCATGTTAAAGCAGGGCAACAATTATTTAATAGTGTTTGTGCGGCTTGCCATAAAAAAGATTTAAGCGGTGCGATGGGCTTTAATTTGAAAGATGGTGAATGGATCCATGGTAGCAAGCCCTCTGATATCGTAAAAAATATCAAAGACGGTTTTTCAACGGCTGGCATGCCGGCTTTTAAAATGATGTATAGCGATGAACAAATCCAGCAAATTGCCGCATACGTTGTTTCAAAACGTGAAGGTTGGGACAATTTAACTTATAAAATATATCAATTACCCGATAGTAAAGAGCGCGCGTTATCACAACTCAAAACCCTATCACCGGTTAAAGAAGGCAGGGCGAATAAAAATTTAGCTGATTTTCAAATGCCTGAAACGAAAGAGTTTGCGGCCGTATTTGAAGGTGAATTTTATGCACCAAAAACGATTAAATCTCTGCTTGTTGCTAAAACAGTACCTCAGATAAGAATGGATGTTTATATTGATGGCGAAAAGGTTTCTCCTAATGGTAAATGGCATCGTAATTGGCTATTGAAGCCAGGTAAGCAACACTTAAGAATCGAAATGATGACACCTCCGGTCCCTTTCCCTAAATGGACTCACACTAATTTAAATTTATTAGTAACCAATGTTGATCAAACCATTAAACTGATCCCCGTTACAACCCGCGCTAAAAGTGACTTTGAAGGCATTAATATCGAATTAAAAGCCACAAATAAGGCACTTGTGCAACGTAAAAAAGTCGTCGATTTACCAACGTATACGGTTTCAGTTGGCTTGCCTGAAAAGCTTAATTATGGTTTTAACACGAGAAGTTGTGCCATCGCCGGTGTTTGGCAAGGCGATTTACTTAATGTAGGTCCTAATGTAAAAGGTCGAGGCCAAGATGGCAGTATTATGTTAGGTAAAGTGGCATTTAATTATCCACAACAAATTAATGTGGCTAGCCAATCAACCTGTGAATTTATTAAATATAATCGACAAGGTAACCCGAGTTTTCATTATAAGATTGATGATTTAACGCTTAAAGTGCAAGCATCAGCGAAAGATAAAAATACCCTATCATTTAATTATCAAGTATTGACCAATCCTGAACAGCAGAAAAGTTTGATGATGTCTTTACCAACAAGTGATTTAATTCATTTATCAACTGAACAAGGTGTTATAAACAACAAGCAGCTTAAGGTCGATTTAACTAACCAAACGTCATTTACAATTGATGTAGCCATTAAAGGAGAAAAATAAATGAAAATTAATAAAATAATGACCTCTTTAATTGCGACCGGACTTTTTGCATGCGCTGTAAATTCTCAGGTTTGGGCTGTAGAAAAATATATCCCTGATGGCTATAAAGTTGTAACAGTCGAAACACCTAAAGATGTACGCTTTCATGTAACAGGCTTAGATACAGATAAAAACGGCAATGTTTTTGTCGCCACGCGATTTGGTGAGGTTTGGCAATTAAAAAATAATCAATGGTCAAAATTTGCCGATGGTTTACATGAACCCACTGGCTTGTTGTGTGATGATGATGGTACGATAATTGTTGCACAGAAACCTGAATTAACTCGCTTAATTGATGTTAACGATGACGGCGTTGCCGATGATTATATCCAAGTTTCGAGTGGTTGGAACTTCCACGATAACTATCATGAGTTTAATTTTGGGCCAGTGAAAGATAACGATGGCAATTTAGTTGGCACGTTAAACTTGAGTCATGGAGCTGCTAAAGCATTTTCACTTGGCACCATGGGGAGTGGAGGTGGCTACCGAGGTTGGGCTTATCAAGTAACGCCTGATAAAAAATTTGAATTATACGCATACGGTTTACGATCACCTGCCGGTATAGGGCGTAACCCTGAAGGCGAAATATTTTTTACCGACAATCAAGGTGATTGGGTCGAGACGTCTAAGTTACATATCCTACAAAAAGATAAATTTTACGGTCATCCGATCCCATTAATTGATCACCCTGATTATACTGAAAAACAAATTCGTAGTATGACGCCTGCACAATTTGATGCGATCCGAGAAAAGCCTGTCGTGTGGATCCCGCATATTGAAGTGGCTAATTCGCCTGGTAATCCAGAATGGGATACAACGAAAGGTAAATTTGGTCCATTTGCTGGGCAAATATTTATTGGCGATCAAACACAATCAAATATTTTTAGGGTTATTGTTGACGAGGTCAATGGTGCCTATCAAGGTGCTGTTATTAACTTTATTGGGGGGATGCAAAGCGGTAATATTAGAGCCGATTTTGATAACCAAGGCCAACTTTGGGTTGGTCAAACCGCAAGAGGTTGGGGCGCAAAAGGCGGTAAACCTTTTGGCTTAGAAAAAATAGTTTGGGACGGCACTAATCCGTTTGAACTGTATGATATTAAGTTAACAAAAACAGGTTTTGAGATAAACTTTACAGAAGCGCTCGATGCCAATAGTGTGTTAAATGAAAGCTTTTATATTGAAGAATGGAATTATTTGTATAGTGGGGCTTACGGCTCGGCTAAGCACAATAAAAAACAATTACCGATTAAAAAGCTAAAACTATCGCCTGATAATAAAAAATTGATTATTGATTTGGATTTATCGGCTGACAAAGTAGTTATGATTGATTTTAAAGGATTAGTGAGTCATTCGGGGCGTAAAAACAGTGTGAGCAAAGTTTATTACACACTTAATCAATTAATCAAGTGATCATTTATTACGTGATCTTTAGTTATACCAATCCGTAATAATAAGTGCCCACTCAGCGAGCGTTTAAATACGCTTACATGAAAGAATAGTGGTGCTCTTTTGAGTTCGAGCAACACAGAGTAAGCGAATTTAAAACTCGCCTGAAAGGAATGCCCCAGCGGCTTTTGACCTGCGTTATCGGTATTTGAAAGGGTGTACACCGACGCCTTGATCAAAAACCGCTGGATGCATTCTGAGAGATCACTTATTTATATGAATTGGTATTAAACTTAAGGCCCTGTTTAGCTTTTTTAACCTCTCGTTATTTAAAGTATCCTACCCATAAAGCGTATTTAATTTAGATTTTTAAATAAAGTTGAATACGCTTACATCTGCTGATTTAATGTTTTAGTGACTATTTTAAAAAAGAGTAAACGGTAAGATAAAAATACAAACAATTGTTTAGCTGTATTATTTATGCATAAAAAAATGATTAATTATAAAAGAATTAATGAAAATAAATAAAAGGATAGGGTAAGCCGTTATTGAAGGAAGAAGAATTGGTTGCGGGGGCCGGATTTGAACCGACGACCTTCGGGTTATGAGCCCGACGAGCTACCAGGCTGCTCCACCCCGCGACAGAAGTGGTTTAAGTAAATACTTAAACTAAGCCTTAGAAGTTTTAATTCATTCTAAAAGAATTGGTTGCGGGGGCCGGATTTGAACCGACGACCTTCGGGTTATGAGCCCGACGAGCTACCAGGCTGCTCCACCCCGCGACAGAAGTGGTTTAAGTAAATACTTAAACTAAGCCTTAGAAGTTTTAATTCATTCTAAAAGAATTGGTTGCGGGGGCCGGATTTGAACCGACGACCTTCGGGTTATGAGCCCGACGAGCTACCAGGCTGCTCCACCCCGCGTCCGAATGGTTTAAAGTAACAACTTTAAACAAGCCTTAGAAGTTTTAATTCATTCTAAAAGAAATTGGTTGCGGGAGCCGGATTTGAACCGACGACCTTCGGGTTATGAGCCCGACGAGCTACCAGGCTGCTCCATCCCGCGTCAACGAGGCGGCATACTACGCATTTGATTATATTTATCAAGTATTAATTACAAAAAATGTATTTATTATTACATCAAGGCCAATTTTTGGCCAAAAGGCTTATTTTTTTATGTTTAAAAGCTTAAATACCGTTAAAACACCTTATTGAGATATAAAATTATATTTATTTCGTTATAAGCGGCTCATCCGTTATAATCGAATATAACTAGTTGTACCTTACCTTAATATATTTGGAGAACCCGATGGCTAAATTTTTAGTGACCACATCTAAAGGCTTAGAAAATTTACTTTATGATGAACTTGAGTCACTAGGCGCTAGCTCACTAAAAATGTCTGTTTCGTCAGTTTGGGTCGAAGGCGACATAGCGTTAGGTTATAAAATTTGTTACTTATCTCGTCTTGCTAATCGCGTGTTATTAGAACTAACAAACGGCGAATGTTTAACCAAAGATGATTTATATCGTGTTGCCGGCACGGTCGATTGGACAATGCAATTTTCTAATAAACGCCGTTTTAGTATTCATTTTGTCGGTACAACGCCAGAATTACGCAATACACAGTTCAGTTCTCAAGTTATTAAAGATGCAATCGTTGATAATTTTACAGAAGAAGGCAGTAAACGACCTGATGTTGATAAGGTTGAATCTGATATTCGCTTTCAAGGCCGAATAATTAAAAAGAATGTGCATATCTTTTTAGATTTTGCCGGTGGCAGTTTGCATGAAAGAGGGTATCGTGAAAACGCAGGGCAAGCGCCCATTAAAGAAAACTTAGCTGCGGGTATGATCATGCGCAGTGGTTGGTTAAAAGACACCTCTCAACCTTTATGTGATTTCTTTTGTGGTTCGGGCACGTTAGTGGTTGAAGCTGCGTTAATGGCAATGAAAGTGCCGGCGCAACGTGATCGGATTAAATGGGGATTTGATAGTTGGATTTCTCACAGTAAAACTATATTCGAAACCGTTAAAGCAGAAGCCGATGCAAATGTAGATGAAGATGCCGAGTTAACGCTTTACGCTTCTGATTATAGCAAAAAAGAGTTATTAACCGCTCAGCGAAATGCAGATTTAGCCGGTGTATCGCAAAAAATCCAATTTATGCAAGCCGATGTGTTATCACCTAAAGTTAAAAACTTTTTTCCTACAGCTGGACATATTATTATTAACCCACCTTATGGTGAACGTTTAGAAGAAACCACACAAGTCGCGAATTTATATTTAGATCTTGGTCAAAAATTAAAAACTGAATTTGTTGATTGGCGTTTAACGGTCATTACATCGGCAGAATCGTCACTTAAATTATTAAAGCTGGCAGCCAATAAAAAATATAAATTAAAAAATGGTCCGTTAGATTGTGTACTCGCCACGTTTGATATTGAAAAAGCAAAAGCAGAAACCGTCAGAACAAACATCGCGGAAGAGTTTCAAAATCGACTTAAGAAAAATTATAAAAAATACGCGCCTTTAGCCAAAAAAAGTGCAACCAATTGTTATCGCGTCTACGATGCTGATTTGCCTAATTATAATGTTGCTGTTGATTTGTATGGCGAACATTTGGTTGTTCAAGAATATTCACCACCAAAATCAATTCCTGAGCATGTTTCGGCTCAGCGATTAAACGATGTGTTAATTACGGCGCCTGATATTTTAGGTATCGCACGTTCAAACGTACATGTTAAAACACGTTCTCGTCAAAAAGGTAAAGAACAATATCAACGAGCAGAACGCAAAAAAGATATTCGTTTTATTGTGCAAGAAGGTAATGCGCAATTTTTAGTTAACCTAGACGATTACTTAGATACCGGTTTGTTTTTAGATCACCGTAATGTACGCATGTTAGTGGGTGAGTTGGCTAAAGATAAAACCGTGCTTAATTTATTTAGTTATACCTGTTCAGTTTCGGTACATGCCGTATTAGGTGGTGCTAAAAAAGTGAAGTCTGTTGATTTATCAAAAACGTATTTAAATTGGGGGCAAGATAACTTTGATTTAAATAAGTTATCAACTCGATATCATGATTTTGACCAAGGCGACTGTATTGAGTGGCTTGCAAGACATGATGAGCAATACGATTTAATTTTTATCGACCCGCCTTCATTTTCTAATTCAAAAAGAATGAAAGACGTATTTGATGTGCAACGAGATTATGTCAAACTTTTGCAAGACGCTTTACCCCGTTTAACACCTGGTGGGACCGTTATCTTTTCGAATAATTTACGTAGTTTTAAGTTAGACCATGATCTAGTAACTGAAATGGGTTATGACATAAAAGATATTTCGCAGAGTACATTACCCTTTGATTTTGCCCGTAACAGCAAAATTAGACAATGCTGGCAATTAACTAAAAAGTGATCATGAAACCTTATATACTGTATGGCACGGATGGGTGCCATTTATGCGATTTAGCATTTGATGAATGCAAAATATTAGGGATCACCGATTTAATTGAACGTATAGATATTGTTGATTCAACTGAATTATTAGCTAAATACAGTTTAACAATCCCGGTATTTCGTCATGTAGATAAACACATTGATTTAAACTGGCCTTTTACGGCTACTGATCTTAAGGCACTATTAGATAAATAATGAATTTATATAGAATAACCAACGCTGAATTAGCTTTTGGCGATAACCCTTTATTAAGCGGCACCGATTTTTATATTAATAAAGGTGAGCGTATCAGTGTCGTTGGCCGTAATGGTGCGGGTAAATCAACCTTACTTAAAGTGATCGATGAACAAATTAAACTGGATTCAGGTGAAATTAACATTAGAACAGGCACCATCGTTCGTCGTTTAGAACAGGATCCACCTCGAAGTGCAGAAGGCGACGTATATAGTTATGTGGCATCGGGTTTAGGTGAAGCGGGTGATGCCCTTGCTAAATTTACCCTTGAAACGATGAAAGCTGAACCTGATATGCAAGCGATGGAACAATACCAAGCGATTATTGAAAAGCATGATGCTTGGCAATATGAACCTTCGATTCAGCAAATTATTTCTCGATTATCGTTAGAAATGTTTGCACCTCTTGAAAGCCTATCGGGCGGTTGGTTACGTAAAGTCGCATTAGCCAGAGCGCTTGTGGCTAAACCTGATGTTTTATTACTTGACGAACCGACTAACCATTTAGATTATCAATCGATTGAATGGTTAGAATCTTTTTTATTAGAATATCAAGGCGCGATCGTTTTTATTAGTCATGATAGAGCGTTTATTCGTAAAGTCGCTAATCGCATTGTCGATTTAGATCGCGGTCAATTAGTTAACTACGAGCATGGTTATGATAAGTATTTAATCGAAAAAGAAGAAAACCTGCGCATAGAAGAAGAACATAACAAAAAGTTTGATAAGCAACTCGCTCAAGAAGAAGTTTGGATCAGACAAGGTGTTAAAGCACGTAGAACACGAAATGAAGGCCGAGTTCGCGCGTTAAAAGCGTTACGAAATGAACGTAAAGAACGAAGAAATGTGCAAGGTAATGTTAAATTTAGCTTTGATGATGTAAAACGATCTGGCACGCTTGTCGCTGAACTCGAAAATGTCACTCATTCTTTTGGTGATTTGCCGATTGTTAAAAACTTTTCAAGTTTAGTTATTCGTGGCGATAAAATAGCATTTATAGGGCCAAATGGTTGTGGTAAATCAACTTTAATAAAATTGATTTTAGGTCAGTATGAAGCCCAAGAAGGGTTTATTCGTATTGGGACTAACCTTGAAATCGCTTATTTTGACCAATATCGTGACCAGTTAGATGAAGAAAAAACGGTTATGGATAATGTAGGTGATGGCCGTGAAGATATTATGGTTAATGGTCAACCGCGCCATGTATTAGGTTACCTTCAAGATTTCTTATTTTCACCTAAACGTGCACGCTCTCCAGTTAAATCACTTTCAGGTGGCGAAAAAAATAGACTTTTATTAGCCAAGTTATTTTTAAAAGAATCTAACATGTTGATTCTCGATGAACCAACCAATGACTTGGATATTGAAACATTAGAACTTTTAGAAGATCTGGTTACTCAATATAAAGGCACATTAATCATTGTGAGCCATGATCGTGAATTTGTTAATAATACCGTACAAACGAGTTATTTTTTCCAAGGTCAGGGTGTGGTCAAAGAGTTTGTTGGCGGGTATGATGCCATTCCGGTGAGCAATTTAACCGTAGATAAAACAATTAAAAAAGCACCGGCGGAACAAAAATCAAAACCGGCGGTCAAAACTGAACCAAAACAAAAAGTTAAACTTTCTTTTAAGCAAAAAGATAGATTAGAGAAATTACCGTTAGAAATAGAGAAACTCGAAACCAGTATTGAAGCGTTGCAAACGAAAGTGAGTGATCCAAATTTTTACAAGCAACCCGCAAACGATTCAAAAGTAGTATTAGATACATTAGCTAAAGAAGAAGCGAAACTCGATGACGCCTTTAGCGAATGGGAAGCATTAGAAGCTATTCAAAATGAAACCAATTAATATATTTATGAAAAAGACAATTATCTTAAGTACCTTACTCGGGCTAAGTTTCTCAGGTCAAGCCGCAAAATATGAAGTAATCGAACTTGCGACGCCTGATCAATTTCGCCATGCTTATGCGCGTGATATCAACGAGCAAGGCGACATGGTTGCCGCTGTTCGCGGTAATGATTTGAAATCCTATTTAGCAAATATATACGGCGTTCAATTTAATAGTTATGTGAATAGCAGCGTTTTATATAATCACCCATTTGATATTACGCAACTTAATTTTGAGAATGCAGAGTTAATTGCATTTTTAGGACAAGACAGTGCAGATAATATACAAGCGGGTGTGATTGATAACACCAGTTTAGAAAATATTGCTGGCTTCTTACATTCTACAGATTTGACATTTAACCTGTTTAATAAGCAATTGAGTGGTTATTATCATCAAATAGGTGAATATTGGGGGGCTGTAAGTACTAATGATTCATTATCACATTTCCCTGTTCTAGATACTATTAATGCCAATACTAACCAATATTCATTTGAATTTAATGAGTCGTTAACGGCAATCAATGATTTAGGCTGGGTTGTTGGCGCTACCGAGTCACCTTATCAAGATATTCCCTATCAGCAAAAACAAACAGATGCTGATGGCGTTGAAACGTTAGTTGATAAAACATTTCATGTTCAAGATTACATTGAGCGTGCTTTTGTTAAAATTGGCGGCAATGTCACTTTACTTGATCCACCATTTACTGATTTTAGAAATGGCCGCAGTATTGCAACCGATGTTTCTAATTCTGGTTATGTGGTAGGTCATGCCTCAACGGGTATGAAAGTACTAGAAGATTCAACGTTAGATGTTAAATTATCTAATTGTGAATTGAATGATACTGAATCGCAATTTGAACCTGAAGAAATTTGTTTATGGCGCTCACGTGAATTAAACTTCTCGACGAGCTCAAGCGCTGCCAGTAAAACGAGTGAAAATTTATATAAAACGATTACCACCACTCATCATGCCTACCGCTGGCGAGTAAATGCGGCCGGCGAAGTTCTTGAAGCAAAAGACTTAGGTGTTGCGTTTAACGAAAATGCGGATAATTATTTTAACCTATATAGTCAGGCAACGGCCGTTAATGAAAGTGGGATCGCAGTTGGACGTAGCCATGTTTATTTAAATGAAGCCGAAACCGCACTCACAACGTTTGCTACGATTTATAAAGATGATGAAGTGATAACCATTGCCGATGATTATCAATTATATTTTGAGAGTATTGCGACGGATATTAATAATAACGATATAGTGGTTGGACAAGCGAATGTGAGAAAATCGTTTGGTATTGTTAACCAAGCTTTTTATTATGATATAAATCAGCCAGAACAGGGCATTGTATTTATTGATTCTTCTGATGAGTCTGCTCAAACCACCGTTAATGCCATAAGTGATAATGGTTTTATCGTGGGTAAAACTCAAGTCACTTCATTAAATGGAGGCGGTATTATTAACCATGGCTTTATTTATGATATGAATGAAAAAACATTCACTGATTTAAATAACCTTATTTCTTGTGAATCGGGTGTTACGATTGTTGAAGGTGAAGGCATAAATGAAGATGGCGAGATCATTGCAACCGCGACTGTCGCTGCTGATGCGAAGCTTTTAGATGGTTCGACCATATTTAACTCTCAAGGCGAAGCCATTCAAGAATCAAACACAAAAGTGGTTAAGTTAAAGCTTATTCCTGGTGGAGATGATTCTGAAGGTTGTTTTGATGAGCAAAATAAAGTTAAACGTAAAGGCGCGAGTATGGGCTATGGTATTTTAGCCTTTATAAGTGGCCTGTTATTTGTTAGACGGCGCGTAATAAAAAATAACGCTTAATCTGCAATTACTTGATTTCGACCTGCTGCTTTTGCTTTATAAAGTAAGGCATCAGCAGCTTTAACGGTTTCATCAAATCGTGCAATAGATTGTGTACTCGATAAACCAAAACTACACGTTATATCAATTTCCATGTCATCTACTTCATACGTATTGTCCGCAATATGATCACAGAGTTTGCTTGCCACTAAGAACCCCTGTGACTCTTCGGTATTAGGCAGTAAAATCATAAATTCTTCACCCCCGGTTCTTATCACAACATCTACTTTTCTAATAAATAAAGAAAAACGCTGCGCGGTTTCAACTAAAACTTGATCGCCCACATCGTGACCGAAAGTATCGTTGATTCGTTTAAAATGATCCAAATCAGCAACAATTATCGTCAATGGAAAATAATGATCCGGTCTGGAAGTCGCATTTTCGTAAAAAACAGAATCTAAATATCGGCGATTAGGCAGACGCGTGAGCGGGTCGGTATTGGCAAGTTTTTGTTTATCGTTAGTGATTTTTGTCATTTCTTCATGGCTTCTGAACCTGAAAAATTCCGTGATAAACATTAAGGTAGCCATCACTAAAAAGGAAGATAAAAACCGGCTGATTTCTTCAGGTCTATAATCGGCTTTAATATATGAAGGGTTATAAAGTAAAAAACAAAAAGCTGCAAATAAGAGTAAATTTAATAAAATACCGTAGCGATGACCAAACAAAACATACAGCACAATAGGGAAAGGATATAACCAATAAAGTCCAGTATTTTCGAAACCACCTGACATTAATAGCAAGAGCATAAAAGTGGCGACACATAATCCAGCAATGGTCGCAAATACCATGAATTGATTAATAAAATGAGACAGAGCTGCGGTAAAAAATAAAACAAAGCCGCCAGAATAAAGTAATGTTTTTAATTGAGGATCGTCAGTGCCATTATGACGACTTGCAAAGACAAATATAATAAAACTTCCAATGTAACAGCTGAAATAAAAAATGAGCTTTTTTCGTTTCATTTCAACATTTTCAGCTGATTCACAGTCGGTAAAGTTATCCCACCACGACCTTTTCATAACGTTCCTATTCGATGACCTTATATCAGTATAAAATAAATTTAAAAAAACGAGCGATTTATCAAATATTTTTTGATTTTTATCAGCATATTACAGACAATGCATGACTGTTTAATGATTTAAAATATAATCCATAATAATGAAAGATTTGAATCACGCTATCAACTCCGTCTTGTTTGTTTGCTTAGGCAACATCTGTCGTTCACCTACTGCACATGCAGTATTTCGTCAAAAGGCTATCGCGGCTAAATTGCCTACCAAATATGATAGTGCAGGTACGGCAAATTATCATTCTGGGGCAACACCCGATAAACGTTCACGTAAGCACGGGGAATCTAGAGGTTATGATTTTTCTAATTTATACGCGCGCTCGGTTAATGACAATGACTTTGAAGATTATGACTTAATTTTAGCAATGGATAGTGCTAATTATCAGGATCTTATTCAACAATGTCCGCATTATTATCATGACAAAATAAAATACTTTTTGGACTTTGCGACGGATTTTCCAACGGTTCAAGAAGTGCCTGACCCCTATTATGGCGGCGATAAGGGCTTCGAATATGTATTAGATCTAGTAGAAAATGCCTGTGACGGCTTGATAACGTATATAGAAAGTCATTAGTTTTGTGTGACTTGGGTATATCGTATTTCGTCTGCTAAACTCTTATCTATCAATTTGTTTTACCTGAATATTTTTAGTATCCACTAACTTATTTAAGGTACCTGTTTTAAAAGGTTTTATATTGTGAATCAATGGTCTCCTTCAAGCTGGCGCTCAAAGCCTATTTTGCAACAACCGACTTACCCTGATCAAGCGGCACTAAATCGAGTTGAAACTGAGCTTGCAAAATATCCACCACTGGTTTTCGCGGCTGAAATCCGTGATTTAAAAAGTCAGTTAGCTAATGTTGCACAAGAAAACGCTTTTTTATTACAAGGCGGAGATTGTGCAGAATCTTTTAATCAATTTAACGCCCCCAAAATTAGAGATACGTTTAAAACATTATTACAAATGGCAGTTGTTTTAACGTTTTCTGGCCAATGCCCAATTGTTAAAGTAGCGAGAATGGCAGGTCAATATGCAAAACCTCGCTCAGCGGATATGGAAACGATTAATGGTGTTTCATTACCCAGCTATCGTGGCGATATTATTAATGGTTTTGATTTTACCCCTGAAGCGCGTATTCCAGATCCTCAACGTATGTTAACGGCATATAATCAGTCGGCAGCTACACTCAATTTATTACGCGCATTTGCACAAGGTGGCTTAGCCGATTTACATGAGGTTAACCGTTGGAATATGAGTTTTGTTGATGCTAATCCGTTAAAAGATCAATATAAATCTATGGCTGATCAAATCCACCAGTCTTTGTTATTTATGGAAACATGCGGTATTACGGCTAAAAACACGCCTGCAATCAGTGAAACATCTTTATTTACTTCACATGAAGCTTTATTGCTCAGTTATGAGGAGGCCTTAACTCGTAAAGATACGCTAACGGGATTATGGTATGACTGTTCAGCACATATGGTGTGGATTGGAGAGCGTACACGTCAACTTGATCATGCGCACATAGAATACTTTAAAGGCATTAATAACCCGGTAGGTATCAAAGTGGGGCCGACGATGGACCCTGAAGAACTCATTCGATTAATTGATGCGGTTAATCCTGAAAATGAACCCGGACGTTTGACCTTAATCACTCGTATGGGGGCCGATAAATTACCAGAAAAATTGCCTGCTTTAGTTAGAAAAGTGAAAGAAGAAGGTAAGCAGGTCGTCTGGAGTAGTGATCCTATGCATGGCAATACGTTTAGTGCTAGCAGTGGTTACAAAACCCGCAATTTTGATGCCATATTAAGCGAATTAAGAGGTTTCTTTGCTGTACATAAAGCAGAAGGGACTTATGCGGGGGGGATCCATCTTGAAATGACCGGTCAACATGTTACTGAATGTACCGGTGGCGCTTACGATATTTCAGATGATGATTTATCGACCGCTTATCAAACCCAATGTGACCCTAGGTTAAATGCAGATCAAGTACTTGAAATGGCATTTTTAATCTCTGAATCGTTAAAAGATGCTCGATAAGTAATAAGACATTTTTAAATACAATAAAGACGCTGCCCAGCGTCTTTATTTATCCCGTATAATAGGGTTAAAACTATCCGTTTAAGATACCTTTTCCTATATGACTACTTTACCTCGTTTAACGGCTGTTGATTCAGTTGCTAAAGATTATTTACATTATTTAACTGCGCTAGAAAACAGTCGTTTTGCTGGCGATATCGAAACTAGCTACGCTAGCCGTTTTTCAGTGGCAACCGATAATAGTATTTATCAATCTTTGCCACAGGCTATTATTTTACCTAAAAATAATGATGATTTAATTATTTTAACCAAGCTTGCCAATAAGCCTGAACACATGTCTGTTAAATTTTCGGCTAGGGGCGGCGGAACAGGGACTAATGGCCAGTCATTGACTCAAGGTATTGTGGTTGATTTAAGTCGTTATATGAATCAAATTTTAGAATTTAACGCCGAAGAAAACTGGGTGAGAGTACAAGCGGGTGTGGTTAAAGATCAACTCAATGCTTTTTTAAAACCCTTTGGATTCTTTTTTGCTCCCGACTTAAGTACCAGCAATCGAGCAACTATTGGTGGCATGATCAGTACCGATGCTTCGGGTCAAGGATCTTTGGTTTATGGTAAAACGTCTGATCATGTACTGGGCATTAAATCTGTTTTAGTTGATGGTACACAACTCGACACACAAGCTTTATCGCTAGAAGCAGCCCAGTTAAAAGCTGAAAATAATAATACAATTGGGCATATCTATAAACAAGTGATGGCAACGGGCCGCGATTATCGAGAAGAGATATTAGCTAAATTTCCGCGCCTTAATCGCTTTTTAACCGGTTATGATTTAGAGCATATTTATAATGATGAGTTAACTGAATTTGATTTGACTCGTTTAATTACCGGCTCTGAAGGGTCATTAGTTTTTTTATCGGAAGCAAAGCTTAATGTCACACCGATTGCTAATTTTAAAGCGTTAGTAAATGTTAAGTATGATAGCTTTGATTCTGCCTTGCGCAACGCGCCTTTTCTTGTTGCAGCTCAAGCGACCTCTGTCGAAACCATTGATAGCAAGGTACTCAATTTAGCTAAAGAAGATGTGATCTGGCATTCGGTTAATCATTTGATTGAAGATGTACCCAATAAATTTATGGATGGCATTAACATTGTTGAGTACAACGCTAATGATCAAGCCGAAATAGAGTTACGGGTTGCTGAGTTGTCTCAAAAATTAGACGACATAATAGCGGTGGGTGATAAAGGCGTTATTGGTTATCAAATAACGTATGATTTACCCTCGATACAAACAATCTATGCGATGCGTAAAAAAGCAGTTGGATTATTAGGGAATACCAAGGGCAATAAAAAACCATTAGCGTTTGCCGAAGACACCGCGGTACCACCAGAAAACTTAGCTGACTTTATCGCAGAATTTAAAGTATTACTCGATAGTTATGATTTGCAATACGGTATGTTTGGTCATGTTGATGCCGGGGTTTTGCATGTTAGGCCGGCACTGGATATGTGCGATGAGCCTGATGAAAATTTATTACGTGAAGTTTCAGATAAAGTTGTTGAGTTAACCGCTAAATACGGTGGCCTTATGTGGGGTGAGCACGGTAAAGGTTATCGAAGTGAATATGGCCCCAATTTTTTTGGTGAAACCCTTTTTAATGAATTACGTAAGATAAAAAGTGTTTTTGACCCTTATAATCGAATGAACCCCGGTAAAATTTGTACGCCTATTGATTCGACTGAAAGCTTAGTTTCTGTGGATGATACAAAGCGCGGCTATTTTGATCGCCAAATTCCGGTCAATGTTAGAGATAGCGTTGATACCGCGATGACGTGTAATGGTAATGGTTTATGTTTTAACTGGGATACATCATCACCTATGTGCCCATCATTCAAAGTAACACGCGATCGTCGACATTCTCCAAAAGGTCGTGCGGGTTTAATGCGTGAATGGTTACGTCAATTAAGTCAGCAGAATATCGACTTTGAGCAACTTGAAAATAAAATACAAAATCAAAAATCATCTATTGTTTCGAGTTTTAGCAAATTAATGAATACTTGGAAGAAAAAACAAGGTGAGTATGATTATTCGCATGAAGTTTTAAATTCAATGGATGAGTGTTTAGCCTGTAAAGCCTGTTCAAGTGCTTGTCCTATTAAAGTGGATGTACCTACTTTTAGAGCTCGCTTTTTACAAGTTTATTACAGCCGATATAGTCGCCCCATAAAAGATCATTTAGTGGGCACTATTGAAAAAACCGCACCTTTATTAGCTAAAGCCCCTCGCTTAGCTAATTTTGTTACTGATAATATGTTGAGCAAGTTTATTATTAAACATGTTATTGGCTATATCGATTCGCCGACTTTAAGTTACCCAACATTAAAGCAACAAGTTGGTCAACTGAATGTGTTAGATTGGGACCTTGAACGTATTACTGCGATGGAGCCCACACAACGTGAAAAAATAGTCGCGATTGTGCAAGACCCTTTCACTTCATTTTATGATGCAACGGTAGTAAAAGATTGGATCCAACTGATTAACAAATTAGGGTATACACCTTTATTGTTACCTTTTCAGCCAAATGGTAAACCGCAACATGTAAAAGGTTTTTTACAAAAATTTGCTAAAACGGCGTCGAGCTCCAGTGAATTTTTAAACAAAGTGAGTGATTTAGGTATTACCTTAGTCGGAACTGATCCTTCACTGGTTTTATGTTACCGCGATGAATACAAAAAAGTGTTAGGTGAAAAACAAGTCAATTATGATGTTTTATTACCTCATGAATGGTTAGTTTCTATAGAATTACCGACATTAAAAGACCAAGCTAGAAATTATAAACTCCTTGGACATTGCTCCGAGAAAACGGCTTTACCAAAAAGTCAGGGTCAATGGGTTACTATTTTCAGCAAGTTTGGTTTAACACTTAATACCGTTGAAGTCGGTTGTTGCGGCATGGCAGGTACATACGGCCATGAAGTTGATCATTTAAACAATAGCGAAGCGTTATATAATTTGAGTTGGCGAGATGCAGTGGCTAAAGAGGAAAAAACGCAAATTATTGTGACCGGTTATTCATGTCGATCGCAAGTTAATCGTTTTGAGTCGTTTAAACCTAAACACCCAGTTCAAGTGTTAAACGATTTGTTGTAAATAAAAAGACTCATCAAAGTCCAGTCAGATAAATCTGGCTGGACTTTATTTATTCATAATCAAGTGGATCTACTAAATTGTTTAGTTTAAATGCCTCTAATCGTTCTTGGCAAGCCCCACATTTACCACATGCCTTTTCTCTACCGTTATAACAAGTCCAAGTTTTAGCATAATCCAAACCCAATTTTAAACCGGCGGTTAAGATCTCTATTTTTGATTTATCTAAATAGGGTGTAACAATTTCAACGGCGTCATAGTTTGCGATTGCACATACATCATTCATTCGATTAACAAATTCAGGACGACAATCAGGATAAATAGCATGGTCTCCTGAGTGTGCACCATAAAATACTTTTGTTGCTTCAAGTGATACAGCATACCCAACCGCAAGTGATAATAAAATCATATTACGATTAGGGACAACCGTTGATTTCATCGATTCTTCCGCATAATGGCCTTCTGGAATATCAATTGAATCAGTCAGCGATGAACCGGCTATTATTTGATTAATCGCACTAATATCAATTACTTTATGTTTCACGTTTAAAGCTTCACAAGCTGATTTAGCATAAGTGATTTCTTTAATATGGCGTTGACCATAGTCAAATGTTAATGCATAGGCATCATAGCCTTGTTTGATTGCATGGTTGAGGACGGTATAAGAATCCATGCCACCGGAGAAGATTACGACGACTTTTTCAGGTGAATTTGTATCAGACATATTAACCATTTTTTTGTTCAGGTATAATTTACACTGATTTTACCTAATCAACGTGTAATAAACCATCGAATTAAGGAACACATAGTTAATGATTTATCCGGTTAATGAATTTTTTCAAACGATCCAAGGTGAGGGCAGTTATACTGGCACGCCTTCAATATTCATTCGTTTACAAGGCTGTCCGGTCGGTTGTTCATGGTGTGATACAAAACAAACATGGGATGTTGATCCTAATGATGAAGTCGATGCAAACGCCATTATTACAAAATCAGCGGATAGTCCAACTTGGTTTAACACCACACCTGAATCATTGTTATCTATTATCCAACAAGAAAAGTTTACGGCTAAACATATAGTCATCACCGGTGGTGAACCTTGTTTGTATGATTTACACCCATTAACCAATTTATTTATTGATCAAGGCTATTCTATACAAATAGAAACAAGTGGCACATTTGAGATTAAAACACATGAAAAAACATGGGTTACTGTGTCGCCAAAAGTGAATATGAAAGGTGGCTACCCGGTTTTAAATTCTGCATTACAACGAGCTAATGAAATAAAGCACCCGATAGCAACAGAAAACCATATATTTGAACTTGAAGCTTTGTTACAAAATTTAACGGTGATACCGCTTGTTTATTTACAGCCAATATCACAAAAGAAACGAGCAACAGAATTAGCGATTGAAACCTGTATTAAGAAAAACTGGCGTCTTTCAATTCAAACCCATAAATACCTGGGTATTAGTTAATATACGCAAGTCACTTGGATATATTAACAGTAAAGTGAACATTGTTAGGCAATGTTCACTCCCATGTTTCTCAGCGTTGAAATTAATTTTTTAGGTTTATAAGGTTTAACCATAAAACCTTTAGCGCCTAAATCCATTGCTTTGCGTACATTAACAATTGTGCTGTGTGCGCTGACAATCGCAATCTTTGAGTCTTCATCCATTTTACGCAATAGTTGTAATATATCCAAACCATTATCTTCTTCTAGTTCAATGTCTAAAAACACGATATCTGGTTTTTCGTTTTCAAATTTTCTGAGTGTTTCTGCTTTTGTTTCAGCTTCAATAAAGCGACTAAAGCCTAATTCCGTTAGCATGTTGCGTAAAAAATCACGCATTAATCGTGCATCATCAACGATTAAAATAGATTGTTCACGACGTAAAATTTCACCAGTGTTTAATCTCATGAATTTATGAATCCTTAATAGCTTTATTCATTGCTTGCTGTAATTGATTTAATTTGACAGTCACTTCATTAGTATCGTTTGCCTTGGCACTAATTTCAATATCTGAAGCAATAAAACTTAGATC
This sequence comes from Algibacillus agarilyticus, assembly GCF_003286125.1. GTDB lineage: Bacteria > Pseudomonadota > Gammaproteobacteria > Enterobacterales > Alteromonadaceae > Algibacillus > Algibacillus agarilyticus. The sequence continues at coordinate 29,633 of NZ_QMED01000004.1, read as the reverse complement.
TGGAAAGCCTAAACTGGCGGCCGAGCCTTTTAATTTATGCGCCTCAGACTGTACAACCACTAAATTATTTTGTTCATGATTATCTACCATGACTTTATATACTTGAGTTAATGAGCCTTCAAATTGCTTAACGAGTTTTTTATATTCATCACTGTTTTTGAGTTTGTCATCTAAATCGTCGATAGTCAGATCAATTTCAGTATCGTTTGCAAGGTAATCTCGAAGCATTTTATAAAAAGCAGTGTTATCAATGGGTTTTGCTAATGTCATTGTACAACCAGCGACTTTATGTTGATCTAAATCAGCTTGCATACAATTAGCGGTTAACGCAATAATTGGGGTATCAATACCAGCTTGTCTTAGCATACTGGTAGCTTCTAAGCCGCCCATGAGGGGCATTTGCATGTCCATGAGTATTAAGTCATATTCTTCAGCAATCGCATGCTCAACGGCTAATAAACCATTTTCCACAACTTCTAGTTCGGCTTGCAAAGGCTCTATTAATAATTTGAGTAACGTTTGATTATCAGGGTTATCCTCAGCCAATAAAATCGACTTATTTTTTAAGTTTAGCAATTCTTTTTTAGCCGCATTGTTAGCTTTGGTTGTAAACGGTTTTTCATCAACCAAATTATTAACATTGTTAAGCGCTTTTATTTTTAACGTAAAACGTGAACCTTTTAGTTTTTCGCTTTGAACAAAAATTTCGCAATTAAGTATTTCAGCTAAATATTTAGTAATCGCTAACCCTAAACCCGTACCACCAAAATTTCGTGTTGTGGAAATGTCAGCTTGAATGAAAGGATTAAATAAGTTTTTAACTTCTTCTGCGCTCATGCCAATTCCGGTATCTATAATTTCAACAATTAAATTATTAACAGAAGGATAATAATTAATATTAACCGTCACCGATCCTTTTTTAGTAAATTTAATGGCGTTAGAACATATGTTGAGTAATATTTGTTTTAATCTAGTTGGATCAATATTGAATGTTTCAGGAATTGGATAGGTGTAATTAATTTTAAAATCTAAGTCTTTGTCATGTGCTTTATCTGCACAGGATGTTTCAATATCCGCCATAATGTCAAATATTGATGTTGGTATATTTTCGACCTGCAGTTTGCCTGATTCTATTTTGGCTAAATCTAAAATATCGTTAATAAGCGCTAATAAATGACGACCATTTTTTTCAACACGTTGTAGTAACGAGCGATTTTCTAAATCTTCAGTACCACGTGATAAAGCATGTTCGGTAAAACCGAGAATCGCGGTTAGCGGCGTTCTAATTTCATGGCTCATATTAGCCAAAAATCGACTTTTTAGTTCATTCGCTTGCTCTGCTTCTTGCCGAGACTGGATCAGTTCTTCATTTGCACTTTGTAATGCGAGGGTACGAGAGTTAACACGTTGTTCTAATTCAGTTTGGTATTCTTTAATTGAGTAGCGTGATGATTCTAAAGACGCGGTCATTTTATTAAATGATTCAAATAATTGACCGATCTCATCTTCTCTTTTTATGTTAATTCGTACCGCTAATTGGCCATTAGCGACCTTTTTACTCACTCTAATTAATCTTTCAAGCGGGTTTAATAAGGTTCGAGTGATCATGTAGTAACTGATGATACAAGCCGTAATAATCATGATTAACGTTAAAAATATAGTAAATAATGATAGTTTTCGTGTATTTGAGTAAAGCTTATCGACCGATGTACCCACGGCTAAATAATAACCAAAATCTAAATTATTGGCCTTAAATATCATATCTTCATTTTTATAATTTAATGAAAAATCAGTATCTTTGTTAGCCGCTTCTAATAACTTCTCATACATATAATGTGGGATTGTTTTTGACTCTAGTTGCTCTTGATTATTAAAAAAAGCTTGTTGGTTAGGTGTTAATAATAAGCTGATACCAGAGTCAGCTTCACTTTCTATCATCACTTTAGATATTAAATTAGGTTCAATCGTAATGACTAAAAAGCCCCAAACAGCTTGATTAAGTTGTAAACCCGAAGGTAAAGGTTTAAATAATTTGTGAATAGCATATAAAGCGGTTTCGTCATTATCTCTATTTTCATCAAAGATTAATGCTTGATTATGATCAGAAGTCGACATAACTTTAAACCAATTAGTATTAACTTCGTTTTCATTGATGTTATCTAAAAAACGTGGATTAAAACGTGCATCTTCTTCACCCTCAATGGTGATAATTCTGATTTCATAAAAATCTGAGTAGGCATGTGCAAAATTGCTAAAGGCCTTTAACAGTGAATTTAAAGCGATTGAGTAACGATCAGTTGGGTTCTCTATTTGAATGTATTGATTAACAATTTCTGATTTGGCTAATAATTGAAGGGCAGCCAAATGGCTATCAAAATAGTGTTTTATTGAGACGGTTTTTTGATCTAATTCGTATTGTTGATAAATTTCGGCTTGGGTGTCGGCATGTGTTTTTGTTTGTTGATAAGCATACAACCCTAGAATAGCTAAAGGGAAGAATAAAATTAATACAACAAACAATAATATTTTAGTTTTTAATTTCATCTATCCATGACTCATTGTTTTGGTTTATCTAATAAAAAGTTTAATTGACTATATATAGTTTGATGATTCTTTTGTACCACTGGTTTTAAAATTTTATAAAACTCTGACCGATCAAGTGTTTCTTTTTTTATATAAACCTGAGGATCGTCTAATATCTCTTTTGGAATATATTGCTTTGCCGTTTCGTTTGTTGATGCATAATACAAAGATTTTGTAATATGCGCTGCGTTTTTTGGTTCATGTATAAAGTTAATAAATTGATAAGCGAGCTTTTTGTTTTTAGATTTTTTCATTACCGTTAAACAATCTAACCACAATGAGGTGCCTTCTTTGGGGACGACAAATTTTAAACGGTTATCTAATTTAGTTAGCAGCATCGCATCGCCATTGTAAGCCATTGCCATTGTAATTTTATCTTGGATTAATAGTGAACGTTCACTTAATTCAAGTGCACCAAACGAATCTATATTTTCTAAACGATTAAATAGCAATTTTCCTGCTGAGTTAATAATATCAACGTTCTCTTCATTTGCTGAATACCCAAGCGAAATAAGCGCGGAACCAATGACGTCTCGCGAGTCACTTAAAAGTTTTATTCGAATATTAGGGCTTAATGGATCCGTAAAAAAATGCGCCCAAGTTTGCATTGGGGTTTTTACGACATCAGCATTATATATAATACCAATGGATCCCCAAACATAAGGTACACAGGTTTGATCACTGTTTTTATATTCTTTAAACCAAGTTGGTGATACATGTTTAATGTTAGGGATATCGGTTTGAGATACAGATTCTAACCAATTATTAGCTTGATAGTTTTTAGCTCTAAACATACTCGAAACAACAACATCATAATTTTCGCCTTGATGGGTATTGAGTAAATAATCTTTTCGTTCGTCAGATTCAAAGTATATTTGTGTAATCGAAGCATCATATTGAGCTTCGAAATTTTTAATTATTTGAGGCGGTAAATAATCAGGCCAATTTAAAACAACGAGTGTTGTTTTGGCACTAACGTAAAAGCTTGTGATAAAAATAAAACATGCAATACCAATTTTAATCATTCTTGATTCTCTGCACTTAAGCATATAATTAAATTAGTAAAAATTACTGATAAAGCAAGGATTTGCTAAAACTTATAGTCTACATAGATGTGATTATACCTAGGGCGTGTTTATCTTTGTCGTATAGATTTTATTCAACATGACCAAGCTATAGGTTAAATTTTAAAGTTGACTGCATCCGTGCGTATTAAAAGCGTTTTAAAATAAAACACAATGATAATCCAAAAACACGGACATCATTGTGTTGAGTAAAACATTGTTCATGTTTTGGTGATTATTTAATCATTGATAAGCTCAGCCCATAAGTCATATTCATCTGAATGGGTGATAACCACATCCACTAACTGACCGACGTTTAAATGGGTAATGTCATTCAAATATACCACACCATCAATTTCCGGCGCATCAGCGTAAGTACGGGCTATCGCGCCTTCTTCAGTGACTTCATCAATAACGACTTGCATTTCCCAGCCTATTTTGTCGGCTAATTTTAAGCGGCTGATTTCTTGTTGTAATAACATGAAGCGTTGAAAACGATCTTCTTTTACATCTTCCGCTATTTGATCGGGTAATGTGTTTGATTCAGCGCCATCAACGGGAGAATATTTGAAACAGCCAACCCGATCCAGTTGAGCTTCTTGGATCCAATCTAATAATATTTGAAAATCTTCTTCGGTTTCCCCCGGAAAACCAACAATAAAGGTAGAGCGAATAACCAGTTCAGGGCATATCTCTCGCCACTTTTTGATGCGGTCTAAAACTCTTTCAGCCGCCGCCGGACGTTTCATTCTTTTTAAGACGGCAGGGCTTGCATGTTGAAAAGGAATATCTAGATAAGGCAATATTTTGCCTTCGGCCATTAATGGAATTATTTTGTCTACATGCGGATAAGGATATACATAATGTAATCGAACCCAGATCCCTAAATCAGCTAATGCTTCACATAAACCTTGCATACTCGTTTTAACGGGTCTGCCATCCCAAAAGCCGGTTTTGTATTTTACATCAACACCATAAGCACTGGTGTCTTGCGAAATGATCAATAATTCAGTTACGCCTGCCGCTTTTAATCTTTTCGCTTCATCTAAAATTTCACCGATAGGGCGGCTGACAAGATCACCACGAAAAGAGGGGATAATGCAAAAAGAACAACGATGATTACAACCTTCCGATATTTTTAAATAGGCAAAATGTCTTGGGGTTAATTTAACGCCCGTATCGGGGATTAGACTGGTAAATGAATCATGGGCAGGTTTGGGTACATGAGTTCGAACTTGTTCCATTACATTTTCATATGCGTGTGGCCCCGTGATCCCTAATACATTTGGGTGAACTTCTCTAATTTGGTCTTCTTTAGCTCCCAAACAGCCTGTAACCAAAACTTTACCATTTTGAGTGAGCGCTTCACCAATTGTATCTAATGATTCTTTCACTGCACTATCAATAAAGCCACACGTATTAACTATCACTAATTCTGCATCATCATACGATGGCGTAACCTCGTAACCATCACTGCGAAGTTGAGTTAAAATACGTTCAGAATCAACCGTGTTTTTGGGGCAACCTAAGCTAACAAAGCCAACTTTTGCCGCTTGATTTGTGTCAACAGATTGATGCTGCTCTTTGATCATTTTTGATGGCGTTTCTAGCGTTGTTGTTTGTTTATCTGTGGATTTATTGGCATGGGTCGGTGTTTGTGGATCAAATTGCTCTACAGTCATAGTTCGCTCTGTTGCTTTAATTTATCAAAAAAGAATGAATTAAAACGTCATAAATAATAGTTTAATGGCCAATAAGAATAATACTGACCATTCATAATGTTTTAAATTATACAGGAGAATAATTGATATGACAGAACAAAATGTATAGTCAAAGCGATCGGGTTTTAGGGGCAGGTTTCTCGTTCCAGACGAAACCTAAGTACTTACATCCATGATAAGCAAAGCCGTCAAAGCTACCGCGTCCTGCTCTCGCCCCTTACCTGCATCCATGCAGGCAAGCTTCGAGACCCCATGAGCATATGCTCTATTATGTGATTGGAGCCGCGTAAATGGATTTAGGTGTTAGAACGACGCAGGAGCCAAAGTCGAGAGTAAGCGCTGACAATGAACCATAAAACCTGAGCCAGAAGACTATAGATAGGCTTTTCATCGAATAAATAAAGTTAGTTAGCGTTTGAGTTTACGAGCGGTATTCGCCATGCCACCTTGTTGCACACGAGTTTGCTCTGTATAACGAGCTACCATTTCTTGTGACTTCCAACCACCTGAGCGCATGATTGCTATCACATCTTCACCGGCTTCTGCCATCGCAATGGCTGCACCAACACGAGCACTGTGTGTGGTTAAACTCTGAGCGGTTGTTAAATTAAGCTTTTTAGAAATAAGTTTAAAATCATTTAAAACAGCACGATATTGCATACCTGAACGTTGAATGGTTAATTTAGGACTCAGTGACCGAAGCAGGGGGCCTTCATGTACATTGGCCTCAAATCGCCATTCACTTAACAACGCTAAACTGGTTTTTGTGATCAAGCGATGTGACCCGTATCCTGCTTGATCTGTTTTACTGTGATTTAAATAAATTAATTTTTTGTGAGTATCGACATCATCAACTGTAAGGCTACATAATTCACTCGCGCGTAAGCCCCCATCAAACATAATATTTACGACTAATCGAGCCCGCATATCACGTAAATTATCAGGAATAAAATAGTCATTTATATATTCTAGTGCTTCAACAGTGACCGGTTTAGCTTGTTTTTGTGCCGCAGTTCGATATTTATCAAGTTGTAGCTTGATGCTATGCGGGGTGGTTTTGGTGGTGCTTAAAGGGTTAGGCCACTGTAATGCTTTTAAAAAAGTTGAAATAACAGCAAGCCGGCGTTCTATTGTGGCACGAGCTAATGTGGTTTTATGAATTAAATAGGCGGCATATTCTTCAATAACAATAGCGCAATGCCTCAAGTCAGGTGTTAAACCCATCGAACCCGCAATTGCACACCAATTATTAAATTCTCGCATATCACTTAAATACGCTCGACGTGTATTTTCAGGTAGATACACAAAAACCTTACTGTAATAATCGTTTAATAATGTTTGATCATCCGCTTGAAGTGATACCGCTAAAACGGGTAAATTGCGATGAGGATCAGAGTTTTCAACGGTATTATTTCGATACAAAATACCAAGGCGCCTTGTTGAACGCTAATATAAACTAATTTACATTAGCGAATTAATCATTAAATAGATTTTACTGTGTTTTTATACATATATCTATTATTACCGATAATTGTTAGTTATCGGTAATAATAGCTTTATTAAATACATTAAGAAAACGCTTTTGAGGCGGTGTTAAACAAGTGTATAACGATTGGATTCTTTGTTATTTGGCGATTTATATAGTCAAAGCGATCGGGTTTTAGGGGAAGCCGTCAAGCTTCGAGACCCCATGAACATATGCTCTATTATGTGATTGGGGCGAGTAAGCGCTGACAATGAACCATAAAACCTGAGCGAGAAGACTATAGTTAACCTCGATATATATTTTACCCCAATACAATTAGTGCCTATAAAATCAAATCGGCAACACATAATGTATAGTGACTTCAATGATCCTACATATTTTTATTGAAAAATAGTTCGGCATTGGATTTCATTCATTGTTTAATTGATGGTTTCGTTGCTTATGTTATTTTGCAAAAATAAACGGCGCGCCATACATTCGTTATTACTTAACAACTTAAGATTTAAAGCATACATAGCAACTCTGAAACTCACTATTCTTTTATAATTAACAATATCATTAATAGCCCATAATGTATATTATGTTAAATTGTGTTTATATTAAATAGTAGAGTTCTGTAATTGTAAGATACAAAGTCTGCTTCCCTATTTAAAGTCATGTAAGGAGTAACTTTCATTTAATACACTTTTCTGCAGTACTGGATAATATTGAATTGTAAATTAGATTACGTGCCTGTAATTCTACAAATGAGTTATGCATCTGTTTTAGACTTAGGTGTGATAATAATTATGTTAAACATGTCGGTTTAATTTAAAACACGTTAAACTAGCGTTAATTGTAAAATATAGATAAGAATATGCCTGATAATCTAAACGGTTTAACTGAAAAATTGAACAACCAGCAATTTATAAAATCGTTACTTGAAGATGCTCCATCATTAGCGGCTCTTGATACAAATAAGAGCAATCAATTTTTGTTCCCTAAGTTAGCACAATTTATTCAATCCACGCTCAACAGTGCTGATAATTGTTTTATGTTAGCCTCTATTAATAAACCGACTGATATCTTTGTTGTTAATGAATTGAATGCAGGCTCTGTTTCAGAGTTATTTGGTGTGTTTGCGCACAGTGAAAGTGCTAGTGATGAAGTCCAATTTATTCCTAGTCTGTATTTTAATCACGATTCACCACTTTATATTCCTGCGGAACTATTGATGCAGGATCAATATTTAGCGCAAATCTTAATTGAATCACTCATCGCAAAGCAGTTTAATTCGCGTTGTTTAGTTGATAGAAACTTATCAAGCACGTCACTTAAAATTGTACATCAAACAATACCGTTTAATTTACGGATAGTCATCTATGGGTTATCAAGTGACTTAGCTGATCTACGTTATCATTTCCCTAGATTAAAAAATATAAACAAAGCAATCACTTACGAAGCTGATTTAGCGTTTAAACCTGACTGTTCAAATATCCAACATTTTAAATTTTTTATTTCTCAGGTCTACAATCAAGATATTACATCTGAGCAATTTATATCAATCTGTTGGGCTTTATCGAGACATATTGAAGATCAAAATTGGTTAAGTTTAGACTTACATTACCTATTAAGCCTTAAACACTTGTTACCTAAGGATTATGTTAAATCAGATGTTGAGGTAGCCGTTAGTCAATTAACCGGTTTCTATTCGCACGCTTGTGAATTTAACTATGAGCAAATCATTAGCGGTTCAATTAAGGTGGATACTCAAGGCGAAGTTATTGGTCAAGTTAATGGGTTAACTGTTGTAGAAACGGATAATGCTGAATTTGGTGAGCCTTCACGTATAACTGCTAATGTATTTTTAGGCGATGGAGATATTGGAGATATTGAACGAAAATCAGACTTAGGGGGTAATATTCATGCGAAAGCCATGATGATTTTATCTTCATTTGTATCTCGCACATTTGCACAAAACTCACCCATGCCTGTGTCTTCAAATATCGTTTTTGAACAGTCTTATCATGAAGTTGACGGCGATAGCGCGTCTATTGCTGAGTTATATGCTTTACTCTCTGCGTTAGCTAAAGTGCCTGTTCAACAAAATGTGGCGATCACAGGGGCTATGGATCAATTAGGGAATGTTCTAGTGGTTGGAGGTTTAGATTTAAAGATTGAGAGTTTTTATGCAATCGCTAAGCAACAGTCACCCGATATAGTGCATAAAGTTATCATCCCTGCGGGTAATGTGAGTCACCTCAATTTATCAATTCAAGTAACTGAAGCGATAGAAGCAGGAACATTTGAAATACACCCTATCGAACATGTGACTCAGGCCTCCCCTATTTTGCTTAACTTACCAGCAGAATCCGATGATGAAAATAATTTGTATCATAAGGTTCGTGCTTCATTAGACCAATTTGATCATGAATCGGAGCCTGAACTTACCTTCTTTGAAAAATTTAAACATTTATTTAGGATTTAATATCAATTAATTACTGTTCAGAGTTGTTTAGCGCACACATGTTCGCTAAAGTATGCGCGTTTTTAATCATTAAAATAAACTTAATATGAATCAGAATAGTTTTACAAAAGAAGACTTATTAGCCTGTAGCCGTGGCGAATTATTTGGTCCAGGCAATAGCCAGCTTCCAGCGCCTAATATGTTGATGATGGATCGCATTCCGCTTATCTCTGAAGAAGGTGGTGAGTATGGTAAAGGTATTATCAAAGCTGAACTCGATATCACACCTGATCTATGGTTTTTTGATTGTCATTTCCCAGGTGATCCGGTGATGCCAGGCTGTTTAGGCTTAGATGCCATGTGGCAATTAGTTGGCTTTTTCTTAGGCTGGTGTGATGGTCCTGGTAAAGGTCGCGCATTAGGTGTAGGCGAAGTTAAATTTACAGGCCAAATATTACCAACGGCTAAAAAAGTAACTTACACCATTAACATGAAGCGTGTTATCAAACGTAAATTGTTTATGGGTCTAGCTGATGGTGAAGTCGCTGTTGATGGCAAAGTGATCTATGTTGCTAAAGATTTAAAAGTAGGCTTATTCCAAGATACATCTGCTTTTTAATTGTATAAGTTTAATCGCTTATAAAGAACAAAGCCCCTTTATAGGGGCTTTTTGCATTATGTTGTTAGCACTTTTATTATTTTGTATTAATAAAGCCGTCAGCCCTATCCTCCATTGCGGCTCGCCAACCGCCTAACCATTGGGATTTTGAATCAACACTTTGATATGGACACGTTTCTTTATTTTTACCATATACACCTGCCTGATAACCTTTAGAATGCGCTCTTTCTAAACGATCTCTTTTTTGTCTTTTCATTGACTACCCCTTAGTCTTTTTCTTAAACAAAGCCGCTACTATTAACGACTCCGTTTATAAAATTAGGAGAACAATGGCTGGGTTGCAAGGATGATTTTTTAATAATCTTGTCATTTTGCTGTCATTTAAGTTAAAACGTTGAAACATAAATATAAAATATTTTAGCCTTAGTATATGCAAAACAAGGTTATATAAATCACATCCTTTATAGCTTAATGAGCATCTGCTGTTGATTTTTCAGTTTCGTAAGTAAAATCAAGTTCATCGCCGTTAACTGATACGATAACATTACCGCCTTTAACTAAAGTACCAAAAAGGAGTTCATGTGCGAGTGGCTTTTTAAGATGCTCTTGTATGACACGAGACATCGGTCTTGCCCCCATCGCTTTATCATACCCCTTGTTAGCTAACCATTCACGTGCATCACTTCTAAGCTCCAACGTAACTCCTTTATTATCAAGTTGTGTTTCTAACTCAGCAATAAATTTATCAACGACTTGTACAATAATCTCTGGTGATAAATGGTTAAACCAAATCGTGTTATCAAGACGGTTTCTAAATTCAGGTGCAAACGTTCGGTTAATTTCTTCCATTGCATCTGAGCTATGATCTTGATGATTAAAACCAATTGATTTTCTCGACGTTACATGGACACCCGCGTTAGTTGTCATGACTAACACAACATTACGAAAATCGGCTTTTCGACCATTATTATCCGTTAACGTGCCGTGATCCATTACTTGTAATAACAAGTTAAATACATCTGGATGGGCTTTTTCAATCTCATCCAATAAAACAACACAATGCGGATGCTTTATAACAGAGTCGGTTAATAGACCGCCTTGTTCGTATCCAACATAACCTGGAGGCGCACCGATTAATCGAGAAACCGCATGTCTTTCCATATACTCAGACATATCAATTCGCACTAATTCGAGGTTTAAAATTTTAGCCAATTGTTGCGTTATTTCGGTTTTACCTACACCAGTGGGACCCGCAAATAAGAAACTACCAATAGGTTTATTTTCATTAGCTAAACCTGAACGTGATAACCTAATCGCTGACGAAAGTGTATCAATAGCCGGATCTTGTCCAAATACCATCATTTTCAGGTTGCGAGAGATATTTTTAAGTACATCTCTATCAGTTGAAGAGACCGATTTTTCTGGGATGCGGGCCATTTTTGCAATGATATGTTCTATATCACTCACACCAACTGTTTTTTTGCGCTTGCTAGCCGCTAACAAACGTTGTTCAGCGCCGGCTTCATCGATGACATCAATGGCTTTATCAGGTAAGTGTCTTTCATTAATATATTTTTCAGATAACACGGCGGCGGCACGGATCGCTTTATTGGTATAGCGAATACCATGATGCTCTTCATAGCGCGATTTAAGACCATGTAAAATTTTAGTTGTATCATCAACCGACGGCTCTAAAATATCGATTTTTTGAAAGCGTCGAACTAACGCTCGATCTTTTTCAAATATACCTTGGAATTCAGAATACGTCGTTGAGCCAATACATTTGACTTTGCCACCAGATAAAAGGGGTTTTAATAAATTAGACGCATCCATAACGCCACCCGATGCGGCTCCGGCACCAATAATGGTATGAATTTCATCAATAAATAAAATAGCCCCTTCATCTTCTTCTAATTCTTTTAAGATCGCTTTAAAGCGTTTTTCAAAATCGCCTCTGTATTTTGTCCCCGCTAGTAAAGACCCCATATCAAGTGAATAGATCGTTGAATTTAAAATAACTTCTGGCACTTCTTCATTAACAATACGATAAGCCAAGCCTTCGGCAATGGCTGTTTTGCCCACACCCGCTTCCCCCACTAATAGTGGATTATTTTTACGACGGCGACACAACACTTGTATGGTGCGTTCAACTTCTTGGTCTCGACCAATAAGCGGATCAATTTTGCCATTACGGGCTTGTTCATTTAGATCACTAGCATAGTTTTTTAGTGTGCTTTCTTGCTCACCTTCTACTTGAGCTTCATTGATATTGTCGGAATTAAAGGCGTTACTATCGTCGGTACTATTTCGTGAGATACCATGAGATATAAAGTTAACGATGTCGAGTCGAGAGATGTCTGATTTTTTTAATAAAAAAACAGCATGAGATTCTTGTTCACTAAATATGGCAACAAGTACATTCGCCCCTGTTACTTCTTGCTTGCCAGATGATTGAACGTGAAAAACGGCGCGTTGCAGAACACGTTGAAAACCAAGCGTGGGCTGAGTTTCTCTTTCTAGATCATCTTCAGGAATTAAGGGTGTAGTTTGAGAAATGAACTCTGATAATTCACTTTGTAATTTTTCTTTTGGAGCACTACATGCGGATAACGCGGATAATGCAGCTGGATTGTCAATTAACGCTAACAGTAGATGTTCAACTGTCATAAACTCGTGGCGTTCAGCTCGTGCATTACGAAAAGCATCGTTTAATGTTTGTTCTAAATCTTTATTAAGCATACTTATACTCCAACAACGAATAAAAAAATACTATGCTTCTTCCATTGTGCACAATAGCGGGTGTTGATTCTCTCTTGCATATTCCCTAACTTGTGCAACTTTGGTCTCGGCAATTTCTGCTGTAAAAACTCCACACACCCCCTTACCTTCATAATGAACAGCGAGCATTATTTGCGTCGCTTTTTCTTCATCAACTCTAAAAAATTTCATTAATACATCTACGACAAAATCCATCGGCGTGTAATCATCATTATTTAGCAGTACTTTGTACATTGGTGGTGGTTTAATCGCTTGTTTTTCAGAACTAATCTGTTTATCTGCGATTGTACCCGAATCTTTATAACTCATAACTTAACTATAGTCTCACTCGTAGTGAATGGGTAAAAAAAAATGTAAATAACGCGTATTTTATTCATCCAACATTTTACGTCAAAAAACTTGACGCATGTTAAATATTATCTAAAGTTAAATATGTAGGTTCCGACAGAAAATTCAACTGCGGGTTCTAAATTTTTAAAAAACCAAAGGAAAAGAAGTATGGCTACCGGTAAAGTTAAGTGGTTCAATAATGCCAAAGGTTTTGGGTTTATTGTTCCTGATAGTACAACAGAAAATGAAGACATTTTTGCACATTATTCAACTATTACGATGGATGGATACCGCACACTAAAGGCGGGTCAAGATGTTGAATTCGAATTAACTGAGGGTCCAAAGGGAATGCACGCAACTAATATTAAAATACCAGGACAAGTTAAATAATTTTAGTTAGTATATATCCGGTACACCGTATCGGATATCGTTTTATATTATTAATTTAACGATTGTTGTATCCATCTAATAGTTCATCGTATGTTAAGGATGATATCTATGGCTTTTAGATTCAAATTATTTTGCTTCTTATTTCTTTCTTTATTTGCGCTAAATCTAAGTGCCCTCGAACAAAGTACAATTGATGAATTAAAAAATGATGTCGCTAATCATCATTATCAGCCTTTTATACAACTACTTGATAAATATAGCATTGAGCAACCTTCTGTTGCAGTACAACTGGCAGAGCAAATTATAATAGATGATGTTAATGACTTAGCTTATATTCAATTTAGAACACTCTATGCATTAGCGTTGTATCGTTATGGTAATTTTAAAAACCTCAATAATTTAATACAAACAAATTTGTCACATGCTTTAATTAAGGTTGATGCTCGTATATACCAAACAAATATAATTTTGTTAGCCAAATTATACAGTGCGGATAGTCACTTTATTAAAGCTGATAAATTATTGTTAGAATATATCACTAAGACTGCTCCTTCTTCATCAAGTAGTAATAACACTCTACCTGCCGTTAATACTTTGGCTGAGTCATTCATTACACAAGGTTATAATGAAAAGGCGCTCGCCATCATCTTTAGCTCTTTTAGCCAAATTAATTTAACAAACATTGAGCAAGATACCTTAAATAAACAACAAGTTAAATTGATCATTAATACGGCTAATATTTTAATCGATACTGCAAATTTACAAGCCGCATTAGCCCTACTTAAATCAATTGAAGCTCATTCACACCTTGATGATCCTGAAATATATGCAAGTTGGTTATTATCTTATGCCACGTGTAAATCTAAAATTGGCTATTTTAATGATGCTATTAGTGCGATTGAATCTTTTAGAACCATCGTCGGACGAGTAAACGATTTGCCTTATTTAGCAATATTAATGGAACAAGCGGCCCAATTAAGTATATACCTCGAATTAACTGATTCTGCTAAGCGTTGGGCTGAACGTGCTAAAAATTTATTTTTGACTATCGATAGTAAAACCGGCTTGTTGATTAATCAGATTACTTTTTTCGAACTCACCCATTTGACTGGTCAACAAATAAAGTCTGAAGCGTTAACAAAACTGAAATTATTAATATCAAGCCATTCATTGTATCGATTACCCAAACTTTCAAAACGATTGCAGCAAATAAACACCGTGATTTCGACTAAATTAAACTTAGAAAAACCACTAGAATTTTCGAATACGCAACTCAAATTAAATCAACCTACTGATGAAAATGCCATCTTTAACTATCAGGTTAAAAACATTGAGTTATTTTTAGCCGAAAAAGAATTATCGATGGCTAAAAATGCCCAAATATTACTTTCTTACCAACTAAAATATACTTATATAGCTTTTGCTATTTTTATCGTTTTAATTTTGTATCTATCAAATAGTCGAATTAAAAATAATAGAAAAATTGTCTGCTTGCAAAATCGAATCATTAATCTTGAGAAAAAGCTCGAAACCTCAAATGAAGTTAATAACCATGATTCATTGACTGGTTTGTATAGTCATCGTTATATCACCAAATTTCTTCGGCAAGCTTCAAATGAAACTCAAGTTAAGTTTATCCCTTATACGGTTATTTTATTAAGTTTAGATAAATTTCAAGATTTGGTCGACGATAATGGTTTTGCTTGTGGCGATACTATATTAAAAAATGTCGCCCATATATTAATCAAAGAAAATAAAAATAATTACACTTTAGGTCGTTGGGGTAATGAAGAGTTTATTATTTGTTTACCCAATACTCGGATTGAAAAAAGTAAAAAATTAGCTGAACAAATTAGAGTTTTAGTTGATCAATCGACAATGGCTTATAATGATACGTTTCATAATGTAACAATCTCATTAGGTATCGCATCTGCCCATCCAAAAGAAACATTTGATCAGCTTTTAGCCAGAGCCGATCATGCATTACTCCAAGCCAGTAGAAAAGGAAACCGAATTAATGTGCATCGCGATCATTAATCAACCTTAAATCCTTTTGTTGTGTTATACCAACAAGTCAATCTCAATTGTAAATTACGTTTTTAACGTTTCATTAACTTTGTACTTGATAGAAATTTTCTTATGTGTTGAAGTGGCGCCCTCAGATATTTTTTATAGAAAATATAATGAAAATCTGAAATTAGCTAGACAAGCTATAATTTCAATTGCTCTATAACTTATTGATTTAGAGCATCTAAGAATAAAATTTCCAATAACATTATTGTTAACAAAGAGGTTAGCCATGAAATTAATAACGGCCATTATCAAACCCCATAAATTAGATGAGGTAAGAGAGGCGTTATCAGAAATCGATATCAAAGGTATTACTGTAACTGAGGTTAAAGGTTTTGGCAGACAGCGTGGTCATGTTGAACTTTACCGAGGTGCAGAATATACCATTGATTTCGTGCCGAAAACAAAACTAGAGATTGCGGTGTCAGGTGATATTGTCGATCAAGTCATTGAAGCGATTATTGGTGCTGCTAATAGCAGTACCATTGGCGATGGTAAAATATTTGTCACAACGCTCGAACAAGCAATTCGAATTCGTACTGCAGAATCAGGTAACGAAGCTTTATAATTTAGAGGTTAAAATGAAGTTTTTTATGGGTCTATTGGCCACTCTTTTATCTTTCAGCGCTTTTGCTGATGAATTAAATTCAGGTGACACGAGTTGGATATTAGCATCGACTGCGCTTGTATTATTTATGACTTTGCCTGGATTAGCTTTATTTTATGGTGGCTTGGTTCGCTCTAAAAATGTGCTGTCTGTTTTGATGCAATGTTTTGCGATTGCCTGTGTAGCTTCAATTATCTGGTTAAGCTTTGGTTATAGTTTATCATTTAGTGAAGGTAATGCTTTTATTGGTGACTTTAGTAAAGCCTTTATGTCGGGTGTTACACGAGATACTCTCGCCGGCACAATCCCTGAACCCTTATTTTTCATTTTTCAAATGACATTTGCCATTATTACCCCCGCGTTAATTGTAGGTGCTTTTGCTGAACGAATGAAATTTTCTGCCGTTATACTATTTAGTGCAGCTTGGTTAATTTTAGTTTATTTTCCTATATGCCATTGGGTTTGGGGCGGCGGATGGCTTGCTCAAATGGGGTTACTGGATTTTGCCGGTGGTACAGTTGTGCATGTTACAGCCGGTGTTGCCGCATTAGTAGCGGCAATCGTTATAAAAAATCGTCACGGTTACCCAAGTTCTGCAATGATGCCTCATAATTTAACAATGACGGTTATTGGTGCCGGTATGTTATGGGTTGGCTGGTTTGGCTTTAACGGGGGATCTGCATTAGCGGCTAATGGTGATGCAGCCATGGCGATTACCGTTACACACATTTCAGCGGCGGCAGGATCACTTGCTTGGATGATGATGGAGTGGTTAAAACATGGTAAACCGTCGGTATTAGGCATTGTTACGGGTATGGTTGCAGGGTTAGGTACAATCACGCCAGCTTCGGGTTTTGTGGGTCCTGCCGGTGCATTAATTATTGGCTTAAGCGCCGGTGTCATTTGTTTTTATGCAACGGTATTAATTAAGCAAAAATGGAAAATTGATGATTCATTAGATGTTTTCCCTGTGCATGGTGTAGGTGGGATCATTGGTACTTTATTTGCGGGCGTATTTGCTTCAACAGAATTAGGTTTGTTTAGTGGCTATGGCTTTGCCGATGGCATAACGTCAATATCTGAACAAGTAACGGTTCAAGCTATTGGTGTTTTAGCAACAGGACTTTATACCGCGGTTGTTACGTTTATTATTCTTAAGCTTGTTGGTTTATTAACGGGCGGAATAAGAGTAGATCATGAAGATGAAATTAAAGGTCTTGATTTAGTCAGTCATGACGAACGCGGTTATAATTTATAATTTATAATTCGTAAATAGATTTTAGTAAGCATTTTTATAATCATTGAAAAGGCTGCACTTAACTTAAGTCAGCCTTTTCAAATTCCCTTATTTTTACCACGTCTTTTATCACTTCAAACCGAACATCAAAATCGCCTATTTTAACCGAGTATACTTTGGTATCGAGTTTGTTTTTTTTATACGCGGGTCGAGGATCTTGCATTAAAACAGCCTCTATAAAATCAATAATCGGTTTATCAATTTTGTTCTTTTGTCTCTGTGCCAATTCAGTGTATGTCACACCGGCTATCGTGCTCTGAGGCTCAGCTTGGGCAAACCCACTGCTCGCTTTAGGTATGCAATCGACATATTTTATATAGGGTTTAATATCGATTACGGGCGTCCCATTAACAAAGTCCCCTCCTTTAATATTAAGCACAATTTGATTATTAATAATACTGTGTCCTAAATATTCAACGGCCGATAAACCAATGGGGTTGGGTCTAAATGGCGAGCGCGAAGCATATACGCCAATTTTTTTATTACCCCCTAATCGAGGTGGCCTAACCAAATAATGCCATTTCCCAGGTTCGTTTTGATTAAAAACAAATTGCACCCAAATATGGCTGAAATCAGCAAGCCCTTTAATAGAGTCTTCATTGGCAAACTCAGGTGATAAAATAATCTGACATTGTGCTTGCGTGATTATATTGGGTTGTCTGGGGACTGCGAATTTTTCTTTATAGAGTGATTGAACATAGCCAATACTATTAAATTCATAGCGTGGTTTAGAATCCATATTTATTAAACACCTGATTGATAATATTGTGATAAAATTAAATAATAATTAATTCAAATTAGACAAACTTAATGGATCACCTTTTAAAAAGCGCTATCGTCAATTTACATAAAGATAATAAAATGGTGTCAGTGGCCACAATTAAGTCAAAAGTAGGTACTCGGATCCCCTTACCTTTTATTACTCGTGAAATAAGTACTTATAAAGTTGACCCTGAAGCATATGTTACTCAATATCAAAATATGGCTACGCCACCTCAAGTAAAAGAGAAAGTCGAACCACCACAACCACTTGAAAAAAGAGTCGAGATTCTGGAAGCCCAAGTAAAAACACTTCATGAACAATTTCAATCGCTAATGAATAAATAAAACGTTATTCATTAGCAATAAATCAAATAGACTCTTCTTTATCAAATTACGATAGGGTCTAATTTAGCGATAAAATCGGCTAAATTATTAGCTAGCACCTTAGAGTGTGGTTTACCAACAGGCTCAAGCACGACTTCACCCGTTTCGTTTAATATTGAAATCATCAATGAGTCATCGTCTGTTACGGCAATAAAAAAAGTCAATGGTTGCTTTAATTTTTGCTTCATCATTGCATGAGCAAGCAAGTTTTGCTGTAAATTCTGGTCGTCGTCTTCACTCCAAGGTTGCAGTAATTCTAACCAATTTTCTTCGTATGTAGCAGGTATATTATTACAATATTGCGTACTATAAAAAGCAATAATGCTCGGATGTAAATCAATATTTAATGCGCTTTTAAAATCAGCAAATTTTGCATTGTGCGGTTTAGCAACCGGTTGCCAATGAATAAGGCCTTCAGCGTTTACTTTTTCGACTTCACAAGGGCTGCTAAAATGGGGGTCATGTTCAATTAAAGGTAATGTGCCATGAAGTGTTTTAAATTGGCGCATATATTGTTGGGTAAATTTTTCTAAATTTTCTTTTACTGCTTCGGACATTTGATTTTATTTCGCTTAAACTACATTTTTTTATTAATCAATATTAAGCCCGATGTCAGAAAACAAAACAAGTGATTTACTGCAACAACTTTCTTTAGGTAAGCAATCTGACTATAAATCAAACTACGATGCTGATTTATTAGACACTGTACCGCGTTCTTTAACCCGTGAAGCACTTGGTTTATCATCACAAACGCAATTACCTTTTGTTGGAACCGATATCTGGACAGGTTATGAAGTTTCGTGGTTAAACTCAAAAGGCAAACCTCAAGTGGCGATAGCTGAATTTTATTTCGATCATGATTCGGAAAACTTGATAGAGTCTAAGTCGTTTAAATTATATTTAAACAGTTTTAACCAGATGCGTTATGAAACCCAAGATCGTATCATCAGTATTATTGAGCATGATTTATCATCTTGCTCTGGTGCGCCTGTAAGCGTGACATTTTATTCATTGTCTGACTACGCAAAAAAAGGCTTAGTAGAAACACCCGGCATATCAATTGATCAATTAGATATTGAAATTAATGATTTTGATTACAACCCGTTGTTGTTAAAAAAAGCACCAAACAAAGCCTTAACGAATGTGACAGAAATACTTGCTAGTGATTTACTCAAATCAAATTGTTTAGTAACCGGCCAACCTGACTGGGCCAGTGTCATTATTCAATATTCTGGAACACCGATTTGTCATGAATCCCTACTAAAATATTTAGTGTCATTTCGTGGGCATAACGAATTTCATGAGCATTGTGTAGAGCGGATATTTTGTGATCTTACTCGACATTTTGAGTTAGCTAACTTAACCGTTTATGCACGTTATACACGCAGAGGCGGCTTGGACATTAATCCAATACGTTCTACGCATGCCGTCAACTTTGATTGGTTAAGATTAGCTCGACAATAGTGCCTTTGACTTATTAAAAATCATATTCAACGCCGAGCCACGCTTGATATAATTTACGTTGTGAGGCGGATGGATTAATGAGAGGTACAATTTTATATTCACTTGTTGTTTCATTCGGCACCACCAAGCGACGGGTAATTAACTCATCACGTCTAAATAACGTTAATTGAATCTCTTGGTTCGGCTGGTAATCATCTAAACGCTGGTCAAATGTATGAGGGTATAATCGTAAGTCATTAATAGCGATTATTATATCGCCCGCTGTTATTCCTGCTTTCCAGGCCGGTGATGCCTCTTTTACTTGTCGCACCTGGTTTAGATTCTGCTTTATTTGAAAGTTTATGCCACTTTGTTTGTATTTAATTGATTTTTCTAAGGTTAATCCAATAGTATTTAAGGCGGGTTCAAAAATGAGATCTATTGGTTTTTCCACATGTGAGCGCCACCAATCAGAATAATCTTCGCCTGTTAAATCTTTTAAAATCGTTAATACATCTTGTGTATTAAAAGCAATTGTCGTGGCGAAGCGTTTATAAAGTTCGGCATGAACATCTCGATAGCTTATTTTTCCTAAACTTTGTGACAGTAACTTCATGTCTAAAATAAATGATAACAATGCGCCTTCATCATAAATATTGACACTATGGTTTAATGCTTGATGACCCTTTACGGCTATCCATTTATCTAAACTAGCATCAGCCAGAGATTGTTTTTGTGTTCCGGGAGTTGCATGGTGCTCAAACATTTCGTTAGCTAAAATTTGTAAATATTCACTTGGGGTCATTAACCCTGCGGCAATTAATAAATGATACTGAAAGTAACGAGTTGAACCTTCACTGATCCAAAGTAACGGGCTGTACTTTTCTTTTAAATAATCATAAGGCACAAACTCGGCAGGACGATAAGATTTAACGTTCCACGTATGGATAAATTCATGAGCTGCTGTTGCTAAAAATTCAAGGTATTGTTTACGCGGAGCAAAAGTAAAGCGTTTACGTTGAATTATCGTCGAATTAAGGTGCTCGGTTGCCCCGCGAGTATCAGTAGTGGCATGCACCATAAACACATATTTAGAATAAGGCTTATTGGGCCATATGCGGCGATAAGTTGCGACTAACTTGGATAAGTCAGCCACCATCTGCTGACTGTCGTAGTTACCTTTTCCCCAAATTGCGAGCTCATAGGGCGTATTCTCGACTATAAACGTATGGCGTTCAATGATTCCCGCTTCAATTGGAGAATCAACTAATTGATCATAGTTAATGGCTAAATATTGATGAGACTGATTTTTAACCGCTGGAAGTCCGGTAACACTTTCCCATAATGTAGGTAGATTTAACTGCACTTTCAATGGCCAAGATCGTGAAACATTAGTATATAAAAAATAGCCAGATGCATTAATAAAAGCATGTGTATCATCAATATGACGACTTCGAGTGGATAGTTGATTAGCATAAACTGTGTAACGTAGCGTAAAGGCTTGTTTAGAGGGATTATAAATACGCCAAGCATTTTTATTCACTTTGCGCCAGTGAAGCTCATTACCTTGTTTATCAAGTGCCTTAAATGAACTGATCCCGTTGGCAAGGTTTAAAATTTCATAACGTCCAGTTCGCCAAGCGGGTAATGAAAATTCGATTTCATTATTTGGTGTATGAGGGTGATGAAGCTCAATTTCGGCTAAATGCTGATCAGCATCGGTAATTGTTAAGTAATAATTAATAATTTCATTTTGACTATATACCGGTGATAAGAATAAAAACAATAAAATCGTTATACAATATCGACGCTTTTTTATCATTTGTTACCACTCTACAATTATTCGTATAAAAAAAATGAAAATTACTTATTCTCTTTAATATATGACGACTATCATTAAAGACATATTTTATGTTAATGTTAAATATAGCATTTTGCTCAGAATAATTTACAAGTTATAGCTTAAGAAAGAGCGTGAAGGAAATTATAATACGTGTCTGGTCAATTAGAATTAATCACTAAAAAATTAGTTAAAACACAAAAAGCTAATAAATTGTTAGAAAAAAGCTATCAAAATCAATTTGATAAGCTTACTCAATTAATTAGTCGACTTTCACAAACTTGTAAAGGAATCGATCTCGAACTCGATAACAAACTCGCGCAACTAAGAGCGGTGATAGCTCAAGGTAAAGACTTTCAAAATGTTGAAACGTTTATCACCAGTGTACTTAATGTTTTAAGCCAACACAGTAATCGTGTTGCTCGCGATATGCAAAAATCTCAAGACTCTTTATTAGATGTCGCTTCAAATTTACAAAAAGTGAAAGGTTTGCCTAAAGATTTAAAACGTGAACTTGACACTGTCGCAAAAGAGCTTGAAACAACGCCGTTATCTATCGTTGGTTTTTTACCGCAAATCGAGCTTATTGCGCGGCTTTATAACAAATCATTAGAGCTCGCAAAATTAGAATCAATCCCTAAAGGTGGATTACTTAATGCGCTTGCTAGCGGAACACCTACCCCAACTGGTAAAGCGGATGAGTCTGTTGATCTGGTTGAGTTGCAAAAGACGATTTCAAATGAATTACTCAATATTTTAAGTAACCTTGCATTTTCGGGTGAGTCATCACAAAAAATTGAAAAAATCAGAGATGATTTGAGTAAACCAATTAGTCCTCGTATTTTAGTGGATTGTTGTGTTGATGTTATTCGTATAATTGTTGGTAACATAACGGAAGAACGGCAATCTGCCCAAAGCTTTTTATTAACTCTTAATGAAGCCTTATCATCTGTTCATGATGCGGTTTCTAACTCGTTAACAGGTACACGCCGTACATCGAGCACGAAAGTTGCACTCAATGAAAAATTACGTAATAGCCTGTCTTTAATCGGTGATGATGTAAATAGTGCAACAGATTTAAATGAACTTAAAATCAGTGTAACGTCTCGAATTGGCGATATTGCTGAAGCGCTAGCCGAAAAAGAAAGCATCGAACAACAAGAGCAAGGTCTGTTACTAGACAGCTTGACTCAAATGCAAACTCGCTTGGGTGACTTAGAAAAAGAAGCTGAAAGTTATAAATCAAAACTGTCTGAACAACGATTTAAATCATTACAAGATGCTTTAACTAAATTACCGAATCGTGCCGCATTTGATGAAAGGTTAGAGATAGAATTTACGCGTTGGGATCGTTATAACCATGACTTATGCTTGGCCGTTATTGATATCGATCACTTTAAACGAATAAATGACACATTTGGTCATTCTGCAGGGGATCGTACTTTACAAGTTATAGCCCTCGCGCTGCGTAAATTTTTGCGTGAAACCGACTTCATTGCACGTTACGGTGGAGAAGAATTTGTTGTATTGGTACCCGAAACAAAATTAGCAGCTTTAGAGGCTAAATTGAATTTAATCAGAGAACAAATAAAACGCATTCCATTTAAATTTAAAGATAAAAGTATTAACTGTACCATCTCAATTGGCGCAACACAGTTTAGAAAGGGTGACTCCCCTCTTGGGGCTTTTGATCGTGCTGACGAAGCATTATACAAAGCGAAAAGAACAGGACGCGATAAAGTCATTATTACAAAGTAATGACTTTTTCTTTAAATTAACTCAGCCCTCCTAACCTCTATTTTTATTAATTTTATATTAATTTCAATCATATAGCGTTTTTAAAACGCTATTTTTAAATTCCTAAGCTATAGTTGTAACATAACCCTTTTTTTATAAAAAATAGGTATATGTCAATGAATAATTGAGATATAAAAAACAATTGGCTAAGGAACTTATATGAAAATATTCCAAGTTAACCCAGTGGGTAGTATGGATCTATTATCTCAACTTGAGGTGGATAGATTAACTAAATCAACTAACTCTCCTCTTTACATTATGTATAGGAATTGTTCTTTAGCGGTACTCAATGTGGGTAGCGATACCGACGACAGTGAAACCATCTATAAAGCTTATTCAGATTTTGATATTAAAGTAATAAGACGCGAACGAGGTGTTAAATTAGAACTCATTAACCCGCCTGAACATGCTTTCGTCGATGGTGAATTAATTGCGGGTATTCGAGAACTATTGTTTACCGTTTTACGTGATATTTTATATACTGATATCAAACGAAATATAACAATTTCAGAAGCTGATAATGCTAACTACATAACGCACTTTGTGTTTGATATTTTACGTAATGCAGGGGCGCTTCAAACAGCTGTTGACCCGAGCATGATAGTTTGTTGGGGTGGACACTCTATCAAAGAAATTGAATACAAATATACTAAAGAAGTCGGTTATCAATTAGGTTTACGCAGTCTTAACTTATGTACGGGTTGTGGCCCTGGCGCAATGAAAGGGCCAATGAAAGGTGCAACTATTGGTCATTTAAAACAAAGAATCAATAATGGGCGCTATTTAGGTTTAACAGAGCCTTCTATTATTGCGGCAGAGCCCCCTAACCCGATCGTCAATGAGTTGGTTATATTGCCCGATATAGAAAAACGTTTAGAAGCGTTTGTTAGGGTTGCGCACGGTATTGTAATCTTTCCAGGTGGGGTCGGAACGGCAGAAGAATTACTGTATATTTTAGGGATTTTAATGAACCCCGCTAATACGCATCAAGCTTTACCGGTCGTATTAACAGGGCCTAAAGAAAGCAAAGCCTATTTTGAAAGTATTGATGCATTTATTGGCCAAACGTTAGGTGAAGAAGCGCAACGTCGCTACACCATAGTTGTTGATGATGCAGAGCGAGTGGCAACAATTATGAAAAGCCAGATGAATGAAGTGCGACAATACCGTAAATCAATTGGTGATGCTTATCATTATAATTGGTCATTAAAAATTGAAGCAGATTTTCAATACCCTTTTAATCCGACGCATGAAAATGTAGCTAAATTAGATTTACATTTGGCACAAGACAAAGCCAAATTAGCCGCCAATTTACGACGAGCCTTTTCATCAATTGTGGCAGGCAATGTGAAAGATGAAGGTGTTAAACAAATAAAGAAACAAGGCCCATTTAAAATACATGGCGACAAAGCATTAATGGATTTAATGGATACTTTGTTACAAGATTTTATGGCGCAAGGTAGAATGAAATTACCTGGAACTCAATATGTTCCTTGTTATGAAGTAATCAAAGAGTAGACAATGAAAACAATACTAATAACTGGAGCCAATCGTGGGATTGGCTTTTCATTAACAAATCATTACGCCAGTGAAGGTTGCAAAGTTTTTGCTACCTGTAGAAACCTTCATCATGCTGAAGATTTACTCACGTTAGCAAAAGAAAATGAAAATATTATAGTCCATGATCTGGATGTGTCTGAAGCGACTTCGATTAAAAACCTTGCTTTAGAATTATCAGGTGAAACCATTGATATATTGATAAATAATGCTGGTGTTTATGGACCTAAAGGCATTGAAAATCATATGATTACGGCTGATGAATGGCTTGATGTACTCAGAATCAATACAATTGCTCCTTTTATGGTTACTCAAGCGTTTGAAGCTAATCTTGCTCGTTCTCATGTTAAAAAAATTGCATTTTTGAGTAGTAAAATGGGAAGTATGGCAGATAATGGCTCGGGTGGAAGTTATATATACCGTTCATCCAAAGCGGCCTTAAATAGTGTGGTTAAAAGCTTATCTATCGATTTAGTAACAAAAGAAATTAAAGTCGTCGCCTTGCATCCTGGCTGGGTACTCACCGAAATGGGAGGGCCAAATGCGTTAATTAATACCGATGAATCGACACTCGGTTTAACTAAAGTGATTGATAACCTGACAGATGAACAATCTGGGCAGTTTATCAGCTTTGATGGCACAGTTATCCCTTGGTAAAATACATTTATTTCAGCCATTGGAGCGGATAATGAAAACCAAAGCCCCATTAGTTTTGATGATAGGTTTAATTACTTATTTATTTTTTGGTTCGTGTGTGTGGTTTGTCGTGAAAGATGATCAAAGCCAAATGCAATTTGAAGATAGGCAAGCTTACAATTTAAAAATAATTGAAAAGTTACAGCTTTCACAATCGAAAGCATCAATCATTGAATTAATGGGGCCGCCAGATATCACTGAGGCAAAAAAAACCCAATTGGGAATGGCACAAGTTTTGTTTTATCGCACCCATCATATTAAAAAAGATGGTTTCACAACTCAAGATGAATGTACAAGCCTACTCTTTATTAATGACAAGTTAGTCAGCTGGGGTCATGACTCTTACCAGCAATATCAACAAGCATCATAAGGCACATTGATGACTAAACAATCTTATGCACAAATTGTTAAATTGCATTTAGATTTAATAGAAAACGTCCCTCATTATCAACCAGAAAATATTGTATTACATCTAAAAATAATAACCGATTTTTGGCACTCTCATTTTCAACACTCCGCAGATATTTTAAAATTAATTATTATGAGTCAACAGCAAATTAATTTAGGCTGTTTACGGGCGATTAAATCGATCGCGTTATTAAAGTTGTTATCGATAGAACTCGATTTACCACCAACCTTTGTTAAGCAATTAATTTATATTTTTTTAGTTAAAGAACTTTGTGTATCACGTTATCTAACAAAGGCGCTTAATTCAGACAAATTAGCCATTGTTTATATAAAATCAAGACAATCAATTGGATATTTGTTTAAAAATAATATCATCAACGCTCAACATGTTACGCATTTAAAATTACCTTTTGTTAACCGCGATAAATTAAATCAAACGCGCCACACATATTTATACAGTCAGCATTTATTTTTATATATTACTCAAACAATCGAATTGTTATCACCGCTAAGTGCCAATAGCCCGATAAATTCATGGGAAAAACTATTAAAGTTAAAATGTAAAAATGAATTATCAACGGAAATCCATTTTAATAACGCCTTGTATTTACATTTATCGTTAATCGGCACATCGGTTTTAATTGATGATGTAGCTCATGTTGTAGTAAACCAAACTAACCACCATTTAGACATAGTTGGTGCAGAACAAGCAGATGTGCAAAGCCAACCTAAACCAGACGGCATTGAGTTTACAAGCGGAGTTAAATTATCGTTAGTGTCGATCGATAATGCTATATCCCACTTAACTAAAAAACAACTTGCGACCCCGAACAAGGCGGAGTCTATTTGTGGTAATACGAATACAGCAGTTGGTATAGATTACGAAACGGCCACCACTAAAGAGATCGCAGAAATTATTTCATTAGACGATAGCTTTGCTAATGCATTAAAAAACTATGCACGAACATTACTAATAAAGGCCAATACAGTTAATTCAGTAACCCACGCGGTGGCTATTATAGGCCGAGAGAGGATCATTATTTGGAGTTTACGTTATGCTTTACTCTCCCATTTTAGTGATGTTCACGTTAATCACTCTGAATTGTTGCAGTTAATCATTGAGTCAGCTCATGACGAAGTCGAAATCGCCTGTCGTTTACGAGGTTATAATGCTGAAGAATATAAGCTTTTCACAGATTGCTGTTTATTGCCGATTTTTTCATTGCTCCAACAACAAATAAGCGTAAATTATCCAATTAAAATAGAAAAACAAACAAACTATATTTTTGATTGTTTTAAGGTGAGTAAAAAAGGAATTGAATCAAAGACCACTGATTTGGCAAGAGCACAACCAAAATTAAAAAATTATATTAAGCTAACGACGTTAAATTTAAATGATATTCATAAATTAAGCCCTAAGCAACAAAGTCTTTTTAACCTCTGTTTTTCGTGTATTTTATCGAGCATTAAATCCCATGCAAAAACAGAAATGATGACAAAAATAACTAAATTAAATCAGGTGCTTATTAAAAATAACCCTTATGTAACCGTTAATGACAATCATAAGGGCCATATGCCAATTCATTATAACCAAATGTAGTGAATTTATTGCTAGAATAACAATATAATTATTAGCAATTCAAGAGAGCTATAATGATTCAACGTATTACTGTAATACCAGGTGATGGAATTGGCCCTAGCATTGTAGATTCTACCCTTAAGATCCTAGATAAAGTTGGCTGCAATTTTGAATATGATTTTGTTAACGCCGGTTTAACCGCTTTAGAATCTATCGGCGAATTGTTACCTCAAGCCACCCTTGACACGATAGCAAAAAATAAAATAACACTTAAAGGCCCATTGACGACCCCTGTTGGTGATGGCTTTACCTCTGTAAACGTAACACTTCGGCAGCAATTTAATTTGTATGCGAATATGCGACCGGTATCGAGTTTTAAAGGGACGAAGGCTCGATATGAAAATATAGACATTGTAACCATTCGTGAAAATACTCAAGGTTTGTATTCAGGGGCCGGCCAAATTATCTCTGAAGATGGTTTAACCGCAGAAGCGACAAGTATAGTAACGCGGAGTGGCTCTGAAAAAATAGTCAAATTTGCTTATGAATTAGCGGTTAAAGAAGGCCGTAAAAAAGTCACAATTGTACATAAAGCCAATATTCTAAAATCGACTTCAGGCTTATTTTTAACCGTCGCTCGCGAGATTAGTAAACAATACCCAGACATTACAACCAATGAAATGATTGTTGATAATGCCTGTATGCAATTAGTGATGAACCCACAACAATTCGATATTATTGTCACAACCAATTTATTTGGCGATATAATTTCTGATTTATGTGCAGGGTTAGTCGGTGGTTTAGGGATGGCTCCAGGCGCTAATATTGGTGATGAAGTTGCTATTTTTGAAGCGGTTCATGGTAGCGCACCTGATATAGCAGGTAAAAATTTAGCGAATCCCACATCGGTGATTTTGGCTGCTATACAAATGTTAGAGTATTTAAACATGCCAGATAAAGCACAAAAAATAATGATTGCATTAAGGTCGGCAATTGAAGCAGGTGATCGAACAACACGCGATTTAGGTGGACGATCAGGTACAACCGATTTTACCGCCGCCATGTTAGAAAGACTTTAAGTTTGATGAGTTAACTTGATTTAAAAAATTGATAACAATATACACCACGATAAAGCATACTCAATTTATCGTGGTCACTTCACTTCGATTCACAAAACTTTTTATTAATTCGACTTACGTATAAACAAGGATTACTTTAATTGATTCTCGTGCTTACTGTTTTTTGTCTATCTATTCCTCATTTTTAACAAATAGTCTAATATAGTCTTCTCGCTCAGGTTTTATGGTTCATTGTCAGCGCTTACTCGCCCCAATCACATAATAGAGCATATGCTGATGGAGTCTCGAAGCTTGCCTGCATGGATGCAGGTAAGGGGCGAGAGCAGGACGCGGTAGCTTTGACGGCTTTGCTTATCATGGATGTAAGTCTGTCTCTTGATCACAAGTCTCCAGCCTGCTGAAGTGATTTTAACATCGCAATTGACTCTATCATTTCGGCCAATTTTATCCAACCTTGCCATAACACTTTCATCCCTACTCGTCCGTTGCGTTTGCTGTCATACCAGCCACCGTACCTTGCTATAGCGTAATACAACCAATAAAGTGAAGGAGGTTTAGTCGGAAGGCCTTTCCCTTTTTCTACTTTCATCCACAGCAATTGCCATGTCGTACTTTCTACGTAACAAGTACAATCTATCGCTTTAGCTTCTTCTTTGTTTTGAGCCCATTCTTGAAGTTGCATTAACCTTACGGCGAT
>NZ_QMED01000039.1 GCF_003286125.1 Algibacillus agarilyticus | reverse complement strand
CATATGACCATCAAGCAGTTGAATTTGCTGATTTAACCATGCGACGCATGATTCTGGACCCTATTTTGCGCGGTTATTACCCGCAAGCTCATCTAGATCGCATTAAAATGTTTTTTCCGGCCATTGAAGCTAACGATATGAACATCATTAATAGCCCAATTGACTTTATCGGAATTAATAATTACTCACGTGATCGCGTTAAATACTCACCTTGGTTTATCGGGCATAAATTTTGGCCCGAATATCAGGCCAAAGCGCCCGAAAAAGAATATGAACTCAACAACGTGCAATATACCAGCATGGGCTGGGAGGTTTACCCAGAAGGCTTATACGAATTATTAATGTTGCTTAAAGACGAATATAACAACCCTAAAGTATTTATCACCGAAAACGGCGCAGCCTTTACTGATCATATTGTTAATGATCAGGTTGATGATATTAAACGCGTTGAATTTTTTAATGCCTACCTGCATCAAGTGTCGCGAGCCATTAAAGCCGGTTCAAATTGTGCAGGGTATTTTGCTTGGTCATTATTAGATAATTTTGAATGGCATGAAGGGTTCAAAAAACGTTTTGGTTTGGTTTATGTCGATCATCAAACCCAACAACGCACAATAAAACAAAGCGGTTATTGGTTTAAATCATTACTACAAACACATAAACAAAATATCATGCAAAATGAATCAAAAAGTAAACCCTTGACTGTGGAACAAAATGGCACGAGAGGGTCAAACGTTGTTTATTAAAGTATGTATTAAATTGTGTAAGGAGGGTGTGTATTAAAATGGTGGCTTACGCTCATGCTTCGCTAAACCACCCTACAAAATCCATTTAACCCGTCATACTGCGATAAATTTATTCAATTTAAACGACGTAGACCGGTTTAGCGCCGTTGGCGCGTAAGCCGGGTGATACGATATCCGCATAAACCCAACAAAGGTTATGTACCTGAGAAAGCCACGTAAAGGTAAAAATAGGCACCTGCATTTAGAGTTCATTATGGCAGCTTACGGGCTAACCACTTCCAATTCGTGTAATTGCTTAATTGAATCTAATACATAAACTTTGTTACCAATCACTAACGGTTGACTTATTTGAACCCCAGAAGGTAGACCGAGTTTACACTCACATTCCATCGTTTTATTGTTGAGATTAACCATTTTGACAGAGCAACCATTTTTTGAATTCGAGGCGTAAAAATACTCATCATTTATCGTTGCATTCCACGACTGAACCGACGACGGCTCTTGAACAATAATTGCTTTGGAATGCTCGCCATTGACAGGGTTTAACGTATGCAGAGCCAACCCCGTATCCTCTTTTACCTTAAAGCTAATTAAGGCGTATAAAAGCCCATCATTTGCTTGATGATAATAACTAGAATAGTCGACACCACACTGGCTTAGCTGCCACAATTGCTCACCACTATTTAAATTAACGGCTGTAATAACCGTTTCTACAAAGTGAGGCGCGGGTAACCTTTTCGTTTGAATGAATACAAATATATCATCCACCATGTTAACAAAATTAGTGACTTTATAGCCTTGCAAAGTATTGAACTGGTAAATAATTTCATAATTTATTAACGCGCGTACTTCCAGCGCACGATCGTTAAAATGGACGATAACCTCTTCATTTAAAAAGCTGGTTCGATTTAATGGGCTAGGCTCATTCTCCCATACATCCTGCTTATGTACGAAAAGACTTATTGACTCAGATGTTTCAAAAATACATTCTCTAAGAAAACTATTTTCATTGATAACCCAGTAGCCTGTTGATTTGGCGTTTTTAATAGCTTTATGCTCTACCTCAAGATTTCCAGTATCTGACACACGAAGTAGGTCCCCATCAATTTGAAGATACAATTGTTTACCAGCAACCACAGGACAAATATCTCGACCTGTTAAGTGTAATTCAAAACCTTTGTAGCAAAGAACATTATCTTGGATAAATGCCAAATGTTCATCTGTAGCAACGATACAAGAAACGTTGGATATTTTGTTAACCTCAAGGATTTCCACAATAACTACTCCGCTAATCTAAAAATTTCATCAAATCGAGATTTTAATTCATTTTTCAGTTTAACATCTGATGAAAAGTTAAATTTATTAGCTGTAGTAATATCTATAGGCAAATTATCAATTGCCGTTTCCATATTGGATCTAAAGTTATCTGGCGATTTTCGCCCATCAAATATCCATTGAATTTGATCTAAATTGTTCACAGCACCATTATTTAAATCTTTAATAAACTGATTATTAAAATCAGATGGTGGTACTTTTTGAACTGATTTAAACTCAAGTAAACGTTTAGATTCTTCGAATGTCTCATCAACAACATCTATACATTATTCACATAACATATCATGCAGGACAGTCATCGATAAAATTATGTAACACTAAATAAAATCAAAGGTTTATTCGCGCCTGTCCCGCATGGTTTCCTTACGTAAAGGTAAAAATAGGTACCTTTGCTTAGAGTTCATTATGGCGGCTTACACTCGAGCCTCGTAAACCGTCTTACGGGTTGCTGGTTAATTAGAGCTCCGGGGTTCCAGAAATGAGCATCACCTATCCGACAAACAACATTTAGGAAGCTGTAGTTAAAGATAAGGATCAATAATTGAAGATAGATCCCTAAAATCAGAGCGTTCAAGTTTAGGCGTGCAACTTTCAAACACTCCCCCGTAATTAGAATATATGTTGTGAGCTTCTAAAAATTCGTATGGTTGCTCATATACATCCAAAGGAGCTATAGGTAACCATTCATCAGGTACCCAAGGACTTTTAACTTCCACTTCTAAACCATGACGCCAAGCGATTTTCGCAAATATAAAGGCTACTACCGCAACCATATTTTCTTCTAAACCAAATTCAAATTCTTTATTTCTTACACGAGCGACTTTGTTTGAAGTTAATTCATCTAAGTTGCGCTGAATACCTTCTATATCGTGATCCGCTAACGCAATAAAGTATTCATAATCCCGCATGTAACGTTTAAGTCGAGGTTTGGTCGTTGGGTTGTCCAAAATATATTCACTGCGCTTTTTAAGTAACTCAAATTCGCCACGCAATGCCAACAAGGTGTTCGTAGAGTGATACTCAAATTTATTGGTATCTAGGCAAGCTCGCTTACCTTTCACAATACCACCAACACAGGATTCATTTTGCATAGACCAACAAATAAGCTCTTCAGCATCACTCAGTAGAGGGTAAAAGTGCCTAAATGTAGAATTGAAGTAAAGTTCGTCCAATTCATGCGTTTTCCGATACACAGCCAATGCGAAAAGCTTAGCTGCATTAAACGCATTAGATTTACATTTTAGTAAGTCACTATTTTCAAACCATTCAACCAATGCACCCGATTGATACTTTACACTCAACAGCTCGAGACAGGCGATAGGATCGCCGGTATTGTAAGCTATGTGGTTTAATGCATTTGATTTATCCGCTATATATCGAGGTTTATTATGAGCAATTCCCTTCACTATTGATTCTTGGTAGTTAGTCATAAGTTTTAGAACCCTGTAAATTCACTTGCCGCTGTCACAGTACCAGTTTTTGCTTTGTTGGGCACTGTCACCTCAGTTATTAACAAACTTCCTTTATCAATATCCCCTATTTTTTTCTTAGTAACGCCAGCAATGCCAAATCGGATTGTCTTATTGGCTATAGCTTTTTTGACTTCTTTGTATGCTGGACTATCAAGTTCTAGTCTACGTAATACTTCTTTTTGCCATTCAGGGCTTCCTTGATTGGTATCACCAGCACCTTTTGTGCTTAATTTCGCCGCGCCAGAATTTTTCAGTTGTTTATTCATGCAGAATTATGTATTCATGCAGGACAGTCATCGATAAAATTATGTAATACCAAATAAAATCAAAGGTTTATTCGCGCCTGTCCCGCATGGTTTTCAGTGAGTGTAATTTTAAGACTTAACGACATTAGCCCTCAAACTCCTTAATCATATTAATGCAGGACAGTCATCGATAAAATCATGTAATACCAAATAAAATCAAAGGTTTATTCGCGCCTGTCCCGCATGGTTTACCTCAAGCCTAAAAGGTTTCGTATTTTTAAAGTAGACCGGTTTAGCGCCGTTGGCGCGTAAGCTGGGTGGTGCAATATCGGCATAAACCCAACAAAGGTTTTGTGAGTCGAGAACACCATTAGCAGGTAAAAATAAAGACCTTCGAATATGGTTCATGATGGCGGCTTACACTCGAGCCTCGTAAACCGTCTTACGGGGTTTAATCGCTGATCCCGTTTTTTGCCATCTACCTTTAAACTCAGGTAATAGCTCGGCAAATTTAACCTCAGCTTCACTCTTTCTTTTACTCGTATCCTGTATATAAGGCATAAAGTGTTGCTCAACAAAATCAAATTTGCCAAGGTAGGCGGCATAAACACAGAGCTTAACGCTTTTCTGGTCAGTAAAAGTCATATCGATGAGCTTGCATACTGAATTAAAAATACTGTCTTCACTGGTAATATCATAGTCAAAAGCAACCGCCGCTTCGCATTCTGCCAACCAACGTGTCATTTCTTGCTTAGCTAACGCGATAGAGCAACTGCCATCATTGGCAAAAAGTGACGACTCTATTAAGCTGTTTTTTCGCAAACCATAATTATTTGCTTGAAAAGTATAGGAGTCTCTTTCTCCAAATACTTCTTTTAATAAGCTTCTTTCAAAAAGTGGCAATGACAGCACAGCCCCAGCCATATTCTTTGTGCCCTGTGGCCAAAAATACAACCTTGGGTCAACTTTTATATGCAGCCATTTGTTTAATTTTTTAACAAAAAAGCCAGATGTAAACGTCCAATCGTCATGCTGACTGGCCACCTCTTTGCAATATTTTATTACGTTTGCTTTATTAAACTTAACCATCTTATAACTCTATGTCTCTTATTATATAAACCACACTTGGCGCTTTTACTAAATCTAGTTGCTTAGCCCTTGGCCCACGTAGCGTGCCCACACCTAAGGTCGCTGCATTATAATTAATAGTCTGCCCCACAGACAACTCTGATGTTGGCCCCGTTTTCACTTCTACAATAGCTTGGGCATTATTATCCAGCGTCATATTCATGCAGGACAGTCATCGATAAAATTACCTTACCCAAACGATCATACCACTATAAATTGGTTAACCCTGTGTGGTTCAAGATTCAACACCTGAGTTATTTTTTAGCGCCAACTCAAGCATTAAAATAAAAAAAACCGCACGGTTAAGATTAACCGTGCGGTTTTTACACATCAAACGTTTATTTTTACGTTCTGTTTTTCATTCTCTATTTTTATCTATCATTTATTAATAACGCTTTAACAATCGGCTACGTTACGTGCAAGCTAACAACAAGTTAACGTAGCCGAAGCCTATTTATAAAGAACGTAAAAATTTAACAATATTGTTTTTATCTGCCGACGATAGTGCATTAAAGCTATCGACAGATTGATCAGCATCACCTGAGCCCGCGGTATTTTTATGCTTATTTATCGCATCAACCAGGCTGGTTGCGCGGCCATCATGCATAAAGATAATCGCACGCTCTGTAAAGTTATGCTTATCCATTTGCTCATCATGTGTACCGATCAATGCAATCGGCATTGCCAATTCATTACGAACCACTTTGTTGTTATTCTCAAGTAACTGAATATTACGCCCTAAGCCCCAAAGTGGCGCCGTACGGTAGTTTCCATCGGCAACTTGATGTACTTTCATATCGGTATATGGGCGAATACTTAAGTCACGGAACTTCAACGGTGCTTGTAAGCTCGTACGTTGCACAGGTGTATGACAACTTGCACAGCCAACATCATCAAACAATACTTCACCTTCTTCTACACCGGCTTCATCATATGTACCAGGAAAACGAGTCGGTACGGTTAAGAACTCGGTATATTTAGCAATTAGTTCTAAATTTTCTGGTGTTATCTCTTCTGCATTATTTGGATCAATACCATGATCATTCACCAGTGCATTTTTGATTTGTTGACGAACCGTTGGCACGTCACCTGTCCATGTAAAGCCAGCTTCACGACCATCAATGTATTGTAACAAGCCCACACCAAACGTTGGTGGCGCAATACGCTCACCATTAGGCGTGTTTATAACATGTGAACCACGACCATCACGGAAATGACAATCACCACACGCAATCGGTGCACCTTCTTTTATATCTGGTAATACATTACCCATACCGGTATCGCCAGGTACCGATCCCATGTTTGATTGATCGGGTTGCTCTTGGCTAGTGCGTAATAACTTAACGCCGTGAAATAAATGATGCCCCCATAAAAAATCATCAACTTCAGCTGGTTGTGTAATTGTGGTTAAATGCTGAGTAAAGATCGCATGTTTATCTATAATGATGTCAGAAATGCCCGCACCTGTCGCACCATTTTTAAACTCCATGCCATAGTTTTTGATGTTATAAACCATGTGGGTACCGCCTTTACCGACTAACGATAAACGCGGATCACTAATTGGGTTATGAAAACCACGACCAAACGTATAATACTGGAAGGTATTGTAAGTTTGCGAGCTGATATGCCCCACGACACCGGTCATTTCAAAGCTAAGTGATTGACCATAAGACCATTCACCTTGAGCTGTATAGGTCGTTTCATTATTTGACGATATAAAGTTAAAGCGCCAAGTCGGTAACTTCGCATCACCCGCACCATTTTGCATACCCTCAACCCGCACCAAGCCTTTTTCAATCGCCCCCTGACCTTTCGAATACGGTAATTCAAAATCAAGTACAAGATTGATATTACCATTAGCCGTTGTGGTTTCTGTGGCTTCAATTGAGTAACGCGCAAGCTCAGCTAAACGCGAGAAGTTATGGCTTGCATCACGTATCGCTTCGGTAACCCCATCATAAGCTCTTGGATGACGAAAACGCATCCAGTTAGCGGCAACATCAACAAAAGAATCACGCTGAGTTAAATCAAGACGTGTTCCATCGTTAATAAATAAAGCCGTGTAACGATAAGCACTGGAAGCATCAAAACTATGATCATCATCCATTTCATAATGACCCGCACCCGGATTATTTAACTCATATCTAAAATAATACCAATATTCATTTGCGTTAACACATGCCGCAGGAATAGTCGCTTGACCACCTGAAACATTAACCGATGAAAAGTTTAATTGGTCAGGTGAACAGAAAAATTCAACATTACCATTTACTGTCGTACCTAAAGCCGAACCAAATTGCCACTCAACTGTATTGCTCATAATATCAAAGCGGAAACCATTATCGGCAACAACCATATTGCTTGGCGTTTGTAATGCATCTGCATATAACTCTGTTGGAACAGCCGTTGTTTCAACGATAGCAACAGGCCATGTTTCGTTTGCACCCTCTATTTGCCCTGGTAGCGTATCTGCCGATCTAAAATAGAGCGGTTTACCTTGGTAAGTAACCTGTAAATCACCCGTTGGTAAAGTGATCGTATTCAACTCACCGACTAAACGTGATGGACGCACTAAGGCTTCTTCACTTTCAACGATAAGCGCAGGCCAAGCGGCACAATCAACACAGTTACTTGTGCCGGAATTAGCCACATCAGGTTGGAAAGTGTAAAGCGTGCGACCAAACAATGCGTCTCCATTGCCAATTCCACCCACTAAAAAGTTGCCGGTTTCGGCGGTGAAACCATAATCAAGCGCGGGTAAAATTTCGGTATGAATACTGGGGGCAACAATTTCAGGGTTCTTACTACCCACAATCACACCGCCGCTGCTAGGTTGCTCACCATTACCAGGGGTTTCTGGGTTAGCAGCACCGCCAGCCCAATCAACCTGCCATTTAGGGAAGTTATCTGAGCCCATGCCCGGTACTTTAAGCTGCGCAGTAAAACTGCCTGCAACCATATTGTTTTGTTCAACTTGCCAGCGACCATCGACTAAACTCGCTCGATAACAATCGGCTTCAAGGTTTTTACACATGTAGTAATCACCTGTTGTCGGCCAACCTTCAAGCTGTTTATGCCAATATAATGCGGTATTGCCATTTATCACATCAAAGCCATTGTCACCATCGACAACCGGCTCTTCTGGTTCAACCGGCTCTTCCGGTTCAACCGGCTCTTCCGGTTCAACCGGCTCTTCCGGTTCAACCGGCTCTTCCGGTTCAACAGGTTCTTCTGGTTCAACGGGCACACCTTCAACACAATCAGAGTCAGCACTTTGACCAGGGTTTAACGTTTTTTGCCCTGATAAGCATTGGCCGGTTGTATTATCTTGAACTTTAAATTCAATAACATAGGCCGTACTCGCATCAACATTACCAAAGGCATGTTCGTAACGTAAACCATTAACCGTTGCACTTTGACAATTGTTATTTAAACAAAGATAAGCCCAAGAGCCGCTTTGCTCACCTTTAAGGTGATATACAACACCTTCGTTTGTTAAACCAAATTCAGCCCCGGTTACAACCGGTTGCTCTGGCTCTTGCGGTTCAGTGGGCTCTTCTGGTTCAACCGGCTCTTCTGGCGTATTAGTGCCAGAAAGCACATCACATGAGTCAGTATTAAAGGTGATCGATTCTTCAATGATCGCTTGACCCACTGCATTATCTTGTACTTTAAATTTAGCATTGTAAGTTTGACCAACAACCGCATTATTAATGGTGCGATAAAAGTATCCGTCTTCGCGAGTGGCATCTGCACAATCTGCATCACCAGCTGAACAAAGGTATTTAAAACCGCCTGTCCAACCTAAATCTTTATGATATAAACGAGCCGTATTGTCGTCTATATAATCTAATCCAAAATCAGCATCACAAGCCGCGATAGCAATATTAGGGGCCGCAAGCGCACCTGCCATTGTCATCGCAACCCAAACTTTATTCATTTTAATTTGTGGTTTATTCACTCTCTGTGTCTCCAATTGATAACACCTTGCTTAGCTTTTTAAGCTTGATTTCGGTAATAAAAAGCAAAGGTTATTGTTTTAGTTAGCAACAATTTATAAACAAATGGACTACATAACGCATACATAGCAAACTGAAACTTACATTTTGTTAACGATAACATCAACAACTATATTGTATTTGTTTTTTCAAATTAGCTTAAACAACCATCAAGCGAATGATTAATACCGAATATACGTATACTCGTACCAAACTATCGCGTTGTAAGTATTTTAAATATTGAGGGAGAAATAAATTTAGAGAATTAATTATAAAACCCTAAATATGACCACTGGTCATATTTAGGTGTTATTTATATTTTATATGGGGGGGTTAATACTATACAAAACGCTTGATTCACTTGAGGTAACAAACTCACTGCAAGGCCATAAACCAATAGCAGCAACAAGCTGATCATTATAAAATAAAAAGGGAACAAGATGGCGTTGCCAATAAGGCACTTTATATTCATGCAATAATTTTTTTATGCTGCGTTTTCTGCCACGGTTAGCGGGTTGACACAGCACAGAGCCTGAAACGCCATAATGAATAGACACAATTTCATCGGCATGCGCCGCTCTGACAGCCATTAATGAACGTTCCGGATCACAAACAAGAGCATCTTCACAATAAATAATTTGATTGTAAACAAGATTGCGCAATGGCGAGCTTAAAGGCGATGACCATATAATAGGTTTAATGACCTCGACGGGGATCTCATCCAGCAGAGGGCAAAAATACAATTTCTGCTGGTACTTCCGCAGACTCCCCTGCTTTAATTTAACTTGGGCTTGACTGTCTTCTCGTGCTTTGATTACTTCGTGCTGAATTGCGTGTAGTTGCTTTTGGCTAGGTAATTGACTGCACAATGTTTGCAGCCAACAACGCAATACAGCTCGTTGTCTATTGTCAGATAGCGTGCTTAAACGCACACAGCATAATTGATTGGCAGACACTTTAATCTGTGTTAAATCTTCGCTCGCGACTTCTTCAACAATTTGTGTATATTCAGCAGCGAGTTCGGCACTTCGCACCACACAGTCTTTAAAACCACGCCAACGTTTATTAATAATAGGTAAAACGTTATTGCGTAAAAAGTTACGGTCGAACATATCATCGGCGTTACTTTCATCTTCAACCCACTGCAATTGATTTTGCTCTGCATAAGTTAACAATGCTGTTCTGTCGGTGTTTAATAACGGACGATAAAGCGTAATTAAATCATTTACCGTACGTTTATTGGCCATAGCCGATAAGCCTTTAGGTCCACTTCCGCGCTTTAAACGAATAAAAAAAGTTTCGACCTGGTCATCTTTATGTTGCCCAGTGATAAGCGATACCGCGTTGTAAGCGCCCTCTTTCGCAATTTGATTAATGATCTCAGTGATTAAGCGGTAACGAGCATCTCGTGCTACAGCTTCTAAACTTTGCTGATTTTGCTGCGTTATATGAGCATGGGCATGATAAAAGTTAACCCCCCATTCTTCACTGGTTTGCTTGCAATGCGCAAGCCATGCATCGGCATGGGTACTTAAGCCATGATGAATATGAATAGCATAAAGCGGAAAAGCCTGTCGCTTACGTAATTCAACTAATTGTTTTAATAAAACGGTTGAATCTAGCCCGCCACTATAAGCGACAACAATGGGATAACCCAATTGAATTATTTGGTTAAATGGCGTGGTTTTCATCATCGTTAGCAATGCAATTCATAAAGTAATCTGTGAAACAATCCCATAAAAAATGCCGCTAGTGCGGCATTTTTTATCATTAAAACTAAAACAAATTTAATTTGTGTTTAGCAATAACCAAAAGACATTAAGCGATCGTAACGTTCTTCAAGTAAAGTCTCTACTGGCTTAGCGCGTAACTCAGCAAGTTGCTTGCTGATCGTTTGCTTAATATTATGAGCCATAAAATCAAAATCACGATGAGCGCCACCTAATGGCTCTTCAATAATGTCGTTGATTAAATTTAGTTCTTTTAAACGATGCGCAGTAATACCCATTGCATCTGCGGCGAGCGGGGCCTTTTCTGCACTTTTCCATAAAATGGATGCGCAGCCTTCAGGTGAAATAACAGAGTAAGTACTGTATTGCAACATGTTAACACGATCGCCAACACCAATGGCTAATGCACCACCCGAACCACCTTCACCAATTACCGTACAAATAACGGGCACTTTTAAAGCCGCCATGACTTTTAAGTTAGTTGCGATGGCTTCACTTTGACCACGCTCTTCAGCACCAACACCTGGGTATGCACCCGGTGTATCAATAAAAGTGATGACGGGCATATTGAAACGCTCAGCCATCTCCATTAAACGTAATGCTTTACGATAACCTTCTGGGCGAGGCATACCAAAGTTACGACGAATTTTTTCGGCTGTATCACGACCTTTTTGCTGACCAATAACCATGACTGGCTCGCCATTAAAACGTGCTATGCCACCTACAATAGCCGGATCATTAGCAAAAGCACGATCACCGGCTAATTCATCAAATTCAGTGAATATTAAATCAAGGTAATCTTGTGTATAGGGACGTTTAGGGTGGCGAGCTATTTGGGCAATTTGCCATGCACCTAAATCTGAAAATATCTTTTTAGATAACGCGACGCTTTTATTTTTTAAGCGCGCAATTTCTTCTTCAATGTCAATGTTTAGCTCATTGCCTTTATTAACATTTTTTAATTCTTCAATTTGTGCTTCAAGCTCGGCAACTGGTTGCTCAAAGTCTAAAAAACTTAAACTCATTAATCCTACCCGTGATTTATATCATCTCTACCTTGTCAGCCATCATATTTTACTTGGGCTAACAGTGTGATTTAGCTAACGTTATAACTAGCTAGTCAAAAATTGCGCTTATTGTATGTAACC
The DNA here is from genome assembly GCF_003286125.1 of Algibacillus agarilyticus. GTDB lineage: Bacteria > Pseudomonadota > Gammaproteobacteria > Enterobacterales > Alteromonadaceae > Algibacillus > Algibacillus agarilyticus. The sequence goes on along the minus strand of NZ_QMED01000039.1, from coordinate 27,070 downwards.
GAATTAACGATAGCTAGCGTTTTTCTTAAAAAATACGTGGTAGTACCACTAAAACGTTACGATCGTATCAATACCAAGACAATACCTAGAATTCGTCATTAATCATATTGTAATGAAACCGCATTTTCACCGACTAATTGTTGTAAATCATAGATCAACCTATCATGTGGTGTGATATACCATTCAATACCAAATTTCATTTCGGCTTGCGCTTTATCAGTTTTGTATTTAACTTTAACCGGTATAGAGCCTTGGTTATAAGCCATCATGACATGCTTAAATTTTTGCACAAAGTCACGTTGAAACAGGTCAGATGACAAATTAACCTCTAGCGATTTAACATATTGTTCGCGGGCTTGAACAATGTCTTTCACGTCTGATGCGCCCATCATATTTTCACCGTTAAAGTCATCAAACTGTACACGGCCTTTAACTATTATAATTTTATCTTTTTCTAATAGTTCTTCAAACTCGTCATAAGCATCGGGGAAAAAACGCACATCAATTCGAGCTGATTTATCATCAATGGTTACAATAGCCCAACGATTGCCTTTTTTGTTGATCATGACTTTAACGCCTAAGATCAAACCAGCAGAGATCACCTCAACACCACGAGCCGTTGGTTCTAAATCGGCAATTTTACGATTGGTATATTGGCGTAATTCTTTACGGTAACGATTAATCGGGTGTCCTGTCAGGTATAGCCCCAACGTTTCGCGCTCACCTTCAAGCCAAACATCTTCTGGCCATTTAGGCACATTTGAAAAAGCCCGCTCTACATCTTCCGGTTCAGTCGTTAATATGCCAAATAAGTCATCTTGGCCAATGGCCTGATCTTTATGATGTTGATCAGCCGCTTTTAACGCGTCATTTAAACTGGCCATCATGGCGGCACGATGAGGACCTAACTTATCCATCGCCCCCGCTTTAATTAATTTTTCGAGCACACGGCGATTGATTTTTTTAATATCCACTTTGTTGCAAAAATCAAAGAGATCAGAAAACGCACCGTGTTCATTTCTAGCCGCAATAATCGCTTCAATAGGCCCTTCACCGACCCCTTTGATGGCACCAATACCATAAACAACTTCACCCGCTTCGGTAACCGTAAATTTGTATTGGCCAAAGTTAACATCTGGCGGCAATAATTTAAGCCCCATACGTTCACACTCATCAACAAGTGTTACCACTTTGTCGGAGTTATCCATATCTGCCGACATCACCCCAGCCATAAACTCGGCGGGGTAATGGGTTTTCATCCAAAGGGTTTGATACGAAACTAACGCATATGCAGCTGAATGTGATTTATTAAAACCATACCCAGCGAATTTTTCTACCAAATCAAAAATTTTGATGGCAAGCACACCGTCAATATTGTTATTACGCGCGCCATCTTCAAATACACTGCGTTGTTTCGCCATTTCTTCGGGTTTCTTTTTACCCATAGCTCGGCGTAGCATATCTGCCCCACCTAAGGTATATCCTGACATGGCTTGTGCAATTTGCATAACCTGTTCTTGGTACAAGATAATGCCGTAAGTGGGTTCAAGTATTTCTTTCAAACATTCATGTTGATATTCAGCATCTGGGTATGAAACTTCTTCTCGACCATGTTTGCGGTCGATAAAGTTATCAACCATACCCGACGAAAGGGGTCCGGGTCTAAAGAGTGCAACAAGTGCGATCATATCTTCAAAGCAGTCAGGCTTTAACCGCTTAATCAGATCTTTCATCCCTCTTGATTCCAGCTGGAATACGGCGGTGGTTTCTGCGTTTTGTAAGAGTCTGAAACTGGCGGGGTCATCAACAGGGATGGCCGCAATATCAATTGGTGGGATCCCTTTTTTCACATTACGCGCATCAGCCATATCAATGGCCCACTGCAAAATAGTCAGGGTGCGTAAACCTAAGAAATCGAATTTTACTAGGCCAGCCGTTTCAACATCATTTTTGTCAAACTGTGTAACAGGCTGCTTACCTTCGGCATCACAATAAAGTGGCGAAAAGTCGGTAATTTTGGTTGGTGAAATAACAACCCCACCGGCATGTTTACCCGCATTACGGGTCACACCTTCAAGTTGTCTTGCCATATCGATGAGATCTTTTACATCTTCATCGGCAGCGTATAGTTCAGGTAAGCGAGTTTCAACTTCAAAAGCTTTAGCTAAAGTCATGCCCGGATCGCCAGGCACTAATTTCGTTATTCGATCGACAAAACCATAAGGATGGCCCAGTACTCGCCCAACGTCGCGAATAACGGCTTTAGCCGCCATCGTACCAAACGTAATAATTTGCGATACGGCATCACGGCCATACATGTCGGCAACATGAGCGATAACTTCATCTCGGCGATCCATACAAAAATCGACGTCAAAATCGGGCATTGATACCCGCTCAGGGTTTAGAAATCGTTCGAAGAGTAAATCAAATTCAAGTGGATCGAGATCGGTAATTTTTTGTGCGTAAGCAACTAGCGAACCCGCACCTGACCCACGCCCAGGTCCAACCGGTATATTGTTATCTTTACTCCATTGTATGAACTCCATCACGATCAAGAAGTAACCCGGGAATCCCATTTGGTTAATAACGTCCATCTCGATTTGTAAACGTTCATCATAAGGAATACGTTTTACTGCACGCTCGTCCGGATCAGGAAATAAAAATTCAAGCCGATCTTCTAACCCTTCTTTAGACACCTTAACCAGATATTCAGCATCGGTTAAGTCACCGGTCGGAAATTTAGGTAAAAAGTATTCACCGAGTAGCACAGTGACATTGCAACGCTTTGCAATTTCAACGGTATTAGCAAGCGCTTCAGGAATATCTGAAAACTTTTCAACCATTTCGGCTTCGGTGCATAAATATTGCTGGGCTGAATAATTTTTAGGGCGGTTAGGATCTTCAAGCGTAAAGCCATCATTAATCGCCACACGGATTTCGTGCGCGTCAAAATCTTTGGCTTCCAGAAAAACAACTTCATTAGTGGCCACAACCGGTAAATCATATTGCTGTGCAATATCGACTGCCATGTGCAAATAGACTTCTTCATCTTTTCGTTGTGTACGTATTAATTCAAGGTAAAAAGCATCCGGAAAATACGTTTTGTAAAAAGTAATTATACTGTCAACTTGCGCTTGGTTACCTTTAATCAGCGCTTTACCTAAGTCTCCTTGCACGCCACCGGATAATAATATTAAGCCTTTAGCATGTTCAATCAACCAGTCTTTATCAACGACAGCGCGATCTTTAATCTCGCCACGTTGATAAGCTTTTGATATGAGTAACGTTAGATTTTTATAACCATCGTTGTCTTGGCACAAAGCCACCAACCGGAATAGCTCATCGCCAAATTCAGGCGAGCGCATCCATAAATCAGCCCCGATAATGGGTTTAATTCCTGAGTTATGTGCTGCACCATAAAAACGAACTAAGCCGCAGAGGTTCATTTGATCAGTGATAGCCACGGCTGGCATATTCATGTCTTTAATTTTTGCAACAATCGGTTTAGTTTTAGCAACGCCATCAACCATTGAAAAATCAGAATGGAGCCGTAAATGTATGAACTTGGGATCAGTCACTATTTATTCTCCAAAGCACGCATAACCGGTTTAAATGACATCCGATGTTCACTAATCGGACCATATTCGGCTAAACGCGCTAAATGTAACTTAGTTGGATAACCCTTATGTTTTGCAAATTCATAAGCGGGAAATTGCGCATCTAACGCAAACATTTGGCGATCTCTATATTCTTTAGCCAAAATTGAAGCGGCACTAATCGCCGGGACTAAATCATCACCTTTAACAATCGCTTCGGATGGCATCGCAATACCGTCTAATTGCTTATTACCATCAACAAGCACAAACGTTGGCTGAGTTTGCAATTGCTCAACCGCACGCCGCATAGCTAAAAAGCTGGCTTGTAAAATATTAATTTCATCTATTTCAGCCGGCGTTGCTTCTGCAACGGCATAAGCCAGCGCTTTTTCTTTAATTTCAATCTCGAATGCAGCGCGTTTTTTATCCGATAATTTTTTAGAGTCTCGCAACCCGACAATCGGTTTATTAGGATCAAGGATGACGGCGGCGGCAACAACAGAGCCGACAAGTGGGCCTCGACCCACTTCGTCTACTCCTGCGACAACCTCGGTGGCGTAAGCGGTTAAATCAAATAGTTCAGTTTGCATGCATTAATTCCGATATTGCCTTAGCGGCATGAGCACCTGCATCGAGCTTCAGCTGATGATGGATAGCGGTATATTCATTGATAAGAGACGAGTTATCTTCGCTCATCAATCCTTTCAGCTCATGATAGAGCGCGTCAACAGTCACTTCATCTTGCAGTAATTCTTTAACTAACATTTTATCTGCAATTAAATTAGGTAACGAAAAATATTTCACTTTGACTAGCCGTTTGAAAATAGCAAAGGATAACGCTTTAAAACGATAGCCTACAACCATCGGGCGCTTAATCAATGCAGCTTCTAATGTCGCCGTGCCTGATGCCATTAATAAAGCATCAGATGCTGCCATAACCGTTTGTGAGTTTTTTTCAAAATAGTGAATGACAAGATCGGGGGTTAACTCGTTACGAATGGCTTCGAGTTGTGCCAAACGTTTATCATTAACATAGGCGGCGATAACTTGAAGCTCAGGGTTTTCTTGCTGGAGTTGTGCCGCTGCTTTCAAATAAGGCGCTGATAGCAATGCAACTTCACTACCACGACTACCGCAAAAAACACCTAATGTGGGTTTATCCGCTATTTTTAAGGTTTCACGCGCGGCTTGTTTATTGCTCACTAGCGGTATTTGATCGGCTAAAGTATGACCAACAAAAACACACGGCACGTTAAACTTATCATAAAATGCTTTTTCAAAAGGTAATAACGCGAGGACTAAATCAGTTGCTTTTGCTATTTTAAAAACCCGCTTTTGACGCCAAGCCCAGACTGACGGACTCACATAATGAACGGTTTTAATGCCTTCGCGCTTTAATTTAGCTTCAAGGGTAATATTAAAATCAGGCGCATCAATACCGATAAAGATATCAGGTGGGTTTTGAGTCCAATACTTAACGAGTTGGCGACGAATAGATAATAAGCGCGGTAAGCGCCCTAAAACTTCAACCAGCCCCATCACGGCTAGCTCATCCATGTCGAACAACGCTTTGCAGCCATGCTCAATCATGCCTTCGCCAGCAACACCTTCAAAAGTGGCATTGGGGTATATTTTTTTTAATTCTTGGATAAGGTTGCTGCCGAGGATATCACCTGATACCTCACCAGCAACGAGTGCAATGCGCATAATACTCGCCTGTTAACGAATAATTCCGCGGTTTGACTGGGCAATAAAATCAACGAGTGGCTGAACAGCATCGTTTAATTTAGCGGCTTGTGTTAACGTTTCTGTGGCTTCCGCTAGGGTTAAACCACTTCGGTAAAGTGTTTTATAAGCACTACGAATCGCTAAAACTTGCTCTTTACTGTAACCACGACGCTTTAAGCCTTCAGCGTTAATTCCATGAGGCTCAGCATTTTGACCAGCAACCATAACATAAGGTGGCACGTCTTTAACAACTACAGAACCCACAGCACAAAAAGAATGGCTGCCAATTTTGCAAAATTGATGCACGCCAGTAAACCCGCCTAAAATAGACCAATTTCCAACATGAACATGCCCGGCTAATGTCGCGTTATTCGCTAATATATTGTTATCACCTACCATGCAATCATGTGCAACATGTACATAGGCCATAAATAAATTATTAGAGCCAATTTGCGTTAGGCTATTGTCTTGTGTTGTACCACGATGAATTGTAACGGATTCACGAAAGACATTATTATCACCGATCACCAACTCAGTCGGCTCACCGGGGATAAATTTTTTGTCTTGGCAGTCTTCACCAATCGAACCAAATTGAAAAATTCGGTTGTTAGCGCCGATCCGAGTCGGACCTTTAATGACAACATGTGAACTGATGTTGCAATTGTCGCCAATAACAACATTATTTCCAATATAGGTCCAAGGGCCAATTTGCACATTATTGCCAATTTTAGCCCCAGCTTCGATGATTGCGGTTTCGTGTATCAAATTAGAGTTCTCTCGCTGCACACATAATATCGGCTGAACAAACAACGTTTCCATCTACTTTAGCTTCACAAGCAAATTTCCACATGCCACGACGTTCTTTAATTAAATCGGCGTGTAAATGTAATTGATCTCCAGGCACGACAGGGCGTTTAAAACGCACATTATCAACTGATGCTAATAAATATAATTCATTGCCGGTTCTTCCGCCACGCGCTTCCATGGTTTTAAATCCAAGAATACCCGTTGCTTGCGCTAATGCTTCAACAATGAGCACACCAGGAAAAATAGGCTTACCCGGAAAATGCCCCGTGAAAATGGGCTCATTTATGGTGATATTCTTATAACCGTGTACATTTTTTTCAACTTCAAAATCAATGACTCTGTCGATCAATAAAAACGGATAACGATGCGGTAATAATTCAAAAATTTCTTGGATATCTACCGTTTTTAGTTCGTTACTCAAAATCTTATTCCTATAATTTATGCAATTTGCGCGGAGTATAGCGGTAAAATACGTTTTAACCGCTCCGACAAGTTCTTTTTAGCTATTTTTGATGTTTTTTAATTCAGCTTCTAGCGCTTTTACGCGATCAAAAAGTGAATCAACTTGTCTTAATTTAACGGTGTTCTTGCGCCATTCACGGTTAGTGGTGGCTGGTTGACCTGAAGAATAAACACCCGCTTCAGTTAAGCTTTTTGTGACCATTGAAAAACCAGTGACATGAACATCATCAGCCAGTTTAATATGACCATTTAATGCCACACCACCCGCTAATGTGCAGCGTTTTCCGATATAGGTACTGCCCGCCATAATCACACCGCCTGCGATAGCTGTATTTTCATCTACTTCAACATTATGGGCGATATGCACAAGGTTATCGATTTTAACACCATCATGAATAAGAGTGTCTTTGATTGTGCCGCGATCAATTGAAGTGTTTGAACCTACTTCGACGTTATTACCAATAACAACATTGCCCACTTGCGGTATTTTGACCCACTCGCCTTTATTATTGGCAAAACCAAATCCATCTGAACCAATAACAGCGCCAGAATGAATAATACAGTATTGACCTAAACGGCAACCGTGGTAAATAGTTGCATTTGCATGGATCTTGCTGTGCTCACCCACCACTGCGTTTTTACCGATATAAGCGCCTGATGCGATTTGAGCATAAGCGCCTACTGTCGCACCCGATTCAATAACCGCACCCGAAGCGACATGAGCAGAAGCATCAACAATAGCATCTGCGGCTATTATTGCGCCTTCGGCAATGCCCGTTGCTAATGTGGGTGTTGGATCTAATATTTGTGCCGTTAGCGCATAAGCTAAATACGGGTTATCTGCAATTAAGCGATTACCCGAAAATGCATCTGAAAACTCGTCTTTTAAAATAACAGCACCGGCATTGCATTCTGTCAGATCAGATAAATACTTTTTATCATTTAAAAAAGTGACTTCTCGATCGGTCGCATCAGGAATGCCCGCAACAGATGATACAACGACGCTGCCATCACCAATTAATTTTGCATTAATGCGAGTAGCTAATTCAGATAACGTTATTTCAATCATTATTTTGCTTTACTAACTTTATCCACGACTTTAGCTGAAATGTTGTCTTTCTCGCTAGCGATATAAGCAACAGCATTAGCTTGAATTATCATGTCATATTTTTCTTCAGCCGCAACCGCATCAATAGTTTGCTTAATAACCGCTAATATTTTATTGCGCTCTTCAGCATTACGTTGACGAATTTCTTGGTCTAATGGCTGAGCTTTATTTGTGTAATCTTCACGTAAAGCTAACGCTTTTTTTACCAGTTCTTCGTTTTCAGCTTTACTCATGGTAGCCGCTTCACGCTTTTGCTTATCCATGAAGTATTTTAAATCTTGCTCAATACGGTTAACTTCTTCTATGCGATCTTTAAATTCGTTACGAATAACCGCTTCAATGCTAGCAGCTTGAGGCAGCTGTTGAAAAACCGCTTGTACGTCAACAACACCAATTTTTTGAGCTGCTGTAGCCGCTGCACTTAAAAAACCAGTTGATAATGCGAGTGCTAGTGACGTCGCTAAAGTTAATTTTTTCAAGATATAATCCCCTTTGAAATTCATATATTTTTAGAATGTGTTACCAATGTTAAAGCTGAAAAATTTAGTTTCATCATCATCAAATTTTTGTAATGGTTTAGAGAAGCTAAATATAATAGGCCCCATTGGTGATATCCACTGAACCGAAACACCGGCAGATGCTCTGTAGCGACTCGGATCAGAATAATCGTCTATTTTGTTAATCTCGCTTTGACGCAGATTGCTGTATTTATCCATATCAAATTCAGTATCCCATACATTACCAAAATCGACAAAAGCACTGGTTCTGAATGAACTTGTTGCATCGTCTTCTACAAATGGTAATGGGAATATCATTTCCATGGTGGCAAGTGCTTGCGCGTTACCCCCACTAGAGCGAGCATAGGTACTATTTGAGCTAACACTTTTTGTTAAGTTATCAAACTCGCTGGTATTATATATAGGGTCAACATTACCTAAATCATCGGGTATACCGGCATCAGCAGAGTTGGTTCGATAAAATAATTTAGGGCCGACTACGTTGTTTTCAAAACCGCGCATCGTACTTTGACCACCCGCTCTGAAAAATTCCCAAGTCGGCAGAACATGGTCGTTACCACCATCTAAGCTACCATAACCATTAGCATAACCTAAGCGCAAGCGTGTTGTAAAAACCCAATTATGCCGTCTATCGAGTGGATAGTAACGCTTGTCTTCAAAACTTAATTTAAAATATTGATTATCTGAACCTGGAACCGTTACCTTCGCTGATAGATTTTGATTTGATCCATCGGTCGGGAATAAACCTTTATTTAATGTATTACGAGACCAACGCGCAGTCAGTTCAAAGTTATCAAAAACTAATTGATTATCATTATTTTGTTTTTCATCATAAACATAGAAAAACGAACGTAGCATTTCAGAAGGTGTGGTCGCGTTACCCATTTCATTATGGAAATAACCGACCCCCCAATTAATACGATTGACTTCGTCAATTGGGTATCCCATATTAATTGAAGAAGAGAATCGTGTCAGTTCATAATCTTCGGTATTCGAATAAGAGCTACCATAATCAATCTCTTGATAAGATAACGTTCCACCTAAACTCACACCATCAATCGTAAAGTATGGGTCGGTAAAACTTAAACTGGCGGTTTTAGCGTATGCTATCGTATTTACATTAAACGATAGCATGTTACCGGTACCTAAAAAGTTATTTTGTTGAACACCGGCTTGCATACTAAAGCCAGTTGCATCACCGTAACCAACACCGGCGTTAAATGTACCCGAGGCTTGTTCTTTAATCGTGAAGATAACATCAACTTGGTCGTCTTCTTCGGCAAGTCTGACTGTTTCAAACTCAACAGATTCAATATAAGGTAATCGTTGAATACGCGATTTAGACATTTCAAGTGAGTAACTAGAAAGCCAAGCAGCTTCCATTTGACGTAACTCACGACGTAATACTTCATCATCAGTCACTTCATTACCATTGAAGATAATACGACGAACATTGATGCGTTTACCTGGATCGACTTTAACCGTTAAGGCAACTTCTTTTTTCTCATCATCAATTTCAGGGATGGTTTCAATTTCAGGAAACGCATACCCCCAATTACCAAGCATTTTAGACATGGTTTCTTCACTGGCCGTTAAGGCGGCTGCATTGTACAAGCTGCCCTTACCCAGTAACATCATGCGCTTGAAAGTTGATTCCTGGTTAACCAGATCACCAACGAAGTCGACTTTAGAAACCGTATAGGTTTCACCTTCTTCAACATTCATGGTGACGTAAACTTGTTCTTTATCCGGCGTTAGTGAAACCTGTGTTGAATCAATAGCAAAACGAATATAACCGCGATCTTTATAGAATGACTCAATAGTTTCTTGATCGCCTTGCATTGTTTGCTTTTGATAACGATCACTCGCCATAAAATCCCACCAAGGCAAATTCTGCTTGGATTCGATTTTGCTGAGTAGCACTTCATCTGAAAACAAATCATTACCAACGATATTAATTTGTTTTACTTTAGCGGCATCGCCTTCAGAAAAGACAAACGTCAGATCCACTCGATTTCGGGGTAAATAGGTGACTTTAGCTTCAACGTCCGCATTATATTTACCAATACTTTGATAAAAGTCTTCTAAGCCTTTTTCTAAATTAGCTAGAAGCGTTTTATCCAACGGCTCACCGGCTCGGATATCTTGCGAATCTAAATTTTCGGTTAACTGTTCATCTTTAAGATCATCATTACCATCAAAAATAATCTCATTGATTGTGGGACGTTCTTGCACTTTGAATATTAATGTATGGCCTTCTTGATAAGCTTCTATTGATTCAAAGTGTCCTGAAGCAAATAAAGATTTTAACGTTTGAGTTAAACGAAATGAGTTAACTTTATCGCCAGTTTGCAAAGGCACATAAGTAAGTGTTGCACCCAAGGCAACACGCTGGAGACCATTGATCTTAATATCATCAAGAACAAACTCTTCAATAGCCTGTGCGTTCGAACTTAAAGCAAGTGCTAATGCACCCATAATTAACGATTTTTTAAACGACATCAGATAAACAACTCAAACAAATCTTTTATAAACGAGCTAAATCATTAAAAAATGCAATGCTCATTAAACTAATAATAAAAACTAATCCTATCTTAAAACCAATTTCCTGAATATGTTCAGGAACGGGTTTTCCTCGGACTAGCTCAATAAGAAAATAAAGTAAATGGCCACCATCAAGAACCGGTAAAGGTAACAAGTTAATAATACCTAAGCTAACGCTGATGAACGCCATAAAATTTAGAAAATTAACAACGCCATAACTAGCGGTCGTTCCTGCACCTTTAGCAATAGAAACAGGTCCACTTAATGAATTAAGTGATACATCACCTGTTATTAATTTACCCACCATGGCAAAACTAAGCGAAATAGTATGCCATGTTTTTTCTAAGGCGACCGGGATCGCGCTTAAAATATCATATTGGATAAATTGTACATACTCTTTTGGCCAAGGTTCGACTCGTGGCACAATACCAATAAAACCAATTTTTTCACCATTTGGCTCTGTTCTGACGCCTAACTGAGTGAAAAGTTCAATACTCTCGCCATTACGCACGACTTTAACCGTGACGTCAGCCCCCGGTAACGAACGGATCAGCTGTGTAAACTGTAACCAATTCTGCAGTTCCGTATCATTAATGGCTGTGATTTTATCATTTTCTAACAGAACATGGCTAGCCGGACTGTTAGGTTGAATAATAGCAACGTTTAATGTGATCTCAGGCCGATACGGTTTGATACCAATAGAGGTTATCAGGCTTTCTTTTTCAGGTTCAGGCTGCCACTGAGATAAATCGAGTTGGCTATGACGCTCTGCCCCATTTAATTCTGTTCGATAAGTCACGCTAGCGTTTGAGTCACCAATTAAGCTTGATAACGCTAATTGCGCATCCTGCCAATTAATTAATGTTTGCTCATTAATTTTAATCAACTCGGCATGCTTAGGTAATTCGGCATGATAAGCAATAGAATCGGGTTCGGTTTCACCAATAACCGGTTTTATCGCTTGAAAACCAATAATACTGATTAACCAAAAGGCGACAATAGTAAATAAAAAATTGAAGATGGGGCCTGCAGCAACAATTGCAATACGCTGCTGTACAGGTTTTAAATTAAATGCGCGTGAACGACAACTTTCATCAACTTCGCCTAATCGAGTATCGAGCATTTTAACATAGCCGCCCAAAGGAATAGCCGCTATGACATATTCAGTGCCTTGCTTATCAAACCATTTAACCAATGGCTTACCAAAACCAATGGCAAAGCGTATAACTTGCACGCCACATTTTCGGGCAACAATGAAATGCCCATATTCATGAACAGTAACCAGAATACCGATCAATATAACAAAAAAGAGTAAGTTCCAAATAAAATCCATTTAATATCTCTTACTAATTAACGACTGAGTTAATGAGCGGCTTTCATTATCGATTGCTAAAATATCATCGATAGAATGCGCTTTTGCTAATGTAATAGCAGCAAGTACATCCGCATTAAGGCTAGCAATATCAGTAAAAGCTATTTTACCTTGTAAAAAGGCATCAACTGCAACTTCATTAGCCGCATTTAAGGTCGTTGTCGATTCTTGGCCAAGGTTAAAAGCTTGTTTAGCCAAATATAGATTTGGGTAGCGCTGCTCACAAGGTGCGTTAAATGTAAAATCACCACCTTGAGTAAAATCATATGCACTAACACTGCTTTTAATACGGTCAGGAAAACCTAATGTATGTGCAATCGGCGTGCGCATGTCAGGTTGCCCCATTTGAGCAACAACTGAACCATCAATATACCGTACCATCGAATGAATAACAGATTGCGGGTGGATTAAAACATCAATGAAGTCGGGGGTTACTGAAAACAAGTAACACGCTTCAATAAACTCGAGTCCTTTATTCATCATGGTGGCTGAATCAACCGATATTTTTCGCCCCATATCCCAATTTGGGTGAGCGCAGGCTTCATCTGCTGATTTAGCTGATAATAACTCAAGCGGAGTGGTTCTAAAGGGGCCACCTGAGCCTGTTAATACGATTTGGCTAACACCAAAGTCTTCAACTTTTTGCTGTAAATAGTTAGATTGATAATCTAAAGGTAAACTTTGAAATATGGCGTTGTGTTCACTATCAACCGGTAATAACGTGGCTTGGTTATCTTTGACTTCTTGTAAAAATAACTGGCCAGACATCACCAATGATTCTTTATTGGCGAGTAAAATGCGTTTCCCTGATTTAGCAGCGGCTAAACAAGGTCTAAGCCCTGCTGCGCCGACAATTGCAGCCATCACCGTATCAACATTTTGATCTTCCACAACATCGATTAAGGCTTGCTCACCACAAAGTACGACCGTTTTTAAGTTCTGGGCTTTTAAAAGTGATTGCAATTGTATCGCCGCACTATCTACCAGTACGACAGCATATTCTGGTTTAAATTCCGCGCATAATTTGGCAAGCAACTTAACCTGAGTATTAGCGGTCAGAGCAAACACAGAAAAGCGCTCAGGGTTATCTCGGATCACATCTAATGTGTTGAGTCCGATAGAACCGGTTGCCCCTAAAACGGTGACTTTTTGCATCATGTGTTTAAATCACAAAAAAGAATAAAAAAGCAAATACAGGTAATGCAGCCGTTAAACTATCAATTCGGTCCAAAATACCACCATGCCCGGGTAAAATAGTACCACTGTCTTTGATGCCAGCTTGGCGCTTAAGCATACTTTCAAGCAAATCACCTAATACAGAACTAATAACAACAGCCAGAGAGATAAGTCCCATTTGCACGATTGATAAATTATCAAGCAAGGCTGTTTGACCGACGATAAAAACAACCGTAAAGGCAGCGACCAACCCACCAAGCATCCCTTCGATAGTTTTACCAGGACTAACATTAGGCATTAATTTATTTTTGCCGTAAGCTTTACCCGCAAAATAAGCGCCAATATCAGCGGCCCATACTAGCCCCATCACAAATAATAACAACCAAGCACCATACTGCGGCGCTTCATTATAATTAGCGCTGCGGATTAGGGTAGCCGCAAACCATGTGGGCACTAAAGTTAAAAAACCAAACACCATTTTTAATAAGGCTTTTTGACGCCAGGTAAGCGCACTTTTAGGGTAAGAAACAACTAATAAAGCGGCTATACCCCACCAGATGACTGAAGATAGCAGTAAATAAAAACCGATTTGCGAGGTTAATTCGCTCGATTGAATATCGAATAAACGAAAATGAGTAAACAGCAGAGCAATAATGCCCACGAGCAAAGCCATTAACGCCAGACGTAAGCGCTTTTTAGAGAATCCAATAAACGGCCCCCACTCCCAAGCACCAATTGACATAACAACGGCACAAAAAACAGAAAAGCCCCATAAAGGCAGATCGAAAATAGCGAATAATGCAACGGGTAATAAAATAAGCGCCGTTAATATACGTTTTTTTAATGAACTATTATTTTGACTCAACTTGCTCTCCTGTCATTCCAAAACGTCGGTCTCTATTGGCAAAACACATAATGGCTTTAGAGAATGCCTCATCGTTAAAATCGGGCCAATATTCTTCTGCAAAATATAACTCAGCGTAAGCCGCTTGCCATAAAAGAAAGTTGCTAATGCGATGTTCACCACCCGTGCGTATAAGTAAATCCAGCTCAGGTAATTCGGCAACAGAGGTTTCAGAATTTAATGTCGTTTCATTGATATCATCAATGTTGATTTGATTGGCGATCACTTTTTCAGCTAATTTTTTAGCCGCTTGTGTGATATCCCAACGGCCACCATAGTTGGCAGCAACGTTAAAAACTAAGCCCGTATTATGTTCAGTTAACGCTTCGGCTTTCGCTATTTGCTTTTGCAAACGACTACTAAAACCCGATATTTGACCAATAACACGCAACTTAACGTTATTTTGATGTAAAACCTTCACTTCTTTCTTTAAAACCAGCATGAAGAGTTCCATCAACATCGTGACTTCAGCTGCAGGCCGATTCCAGTTTTCACTGCTAAATGCAAATACGGTTAGCGCTTTTATATTAAATTTTTGACAATAACGAACGGCATTTCGTACAGACTCAACGCCCACTTTATGTCCGTAAGCTCTAGGTTTTCCTTGCGCTTGCGCCCAACGACCATTGCCATCCATAATGATAGCAACATGCTCAGGAAACTGTTCTGGTGAATAAGTAGATATAACGTCAAATGCACTCATAAAGTGGTCTTACGGCCTAAACTTAAAATCTAAATAACTATTTATAAATTTTTTTATAAATCCCATCTAAGGCGCACAAGAATAAACGTTTCACCTTTAAAAGGCGACTTAAACTTGGATATATTAGATTAAAACTATCATTACAGATGAAAAAAGCCTTCATCTGCGTGTTTTACAAACATTTCTACCACAATTTAATGTACTCGTAGATACAAAAAAGCCGTATTATGACTAATACGGCTTTTGTTAGAAACGTTAAAAAATTAAATTTCCATTAATTCTTTTTCTTTCTCAACTAAAATAGCATCTGCATTTTTGATCGCGGCATCAGTTACTTTTTGAACTTCTTCTTCACCTTTGCGTTGCTCGTCTTCGCTGATTTCTTTTTCTTTTTGAAGGTCTTTTAAATCACCATTAGCATCACGTCGGATATTTCGCACTGCCACACGTGCTTTTTCAACTTCTGCACGAACTATTTTGATAAGGTCTTTACGACGCTCTTCCGTTAGGGGAGGCAAAGGTATACGAATAACCGTACCAGCAGAGCTTGGATTCAAACCTAAATCAGATGATAAAATCGCTTTTTCAACAGCTTGTATCAGTGACTTATCGAATACAGAAACAGCTAAAGTTCTAGCATCTTCGATAGTAACATTACCAACTTGTTTTAAAGGTGTATCAGCACCATAGTATTGCACCATGATACCATCTAGTAATGCAGGGTGAGCCCTACCCGTTCTGATTTTTGAAAGCTGAGTTTTTAATGCCTCAAGGCTTTTGCTCATTCTTTCTTGTGCATCTTCTCTAATTTCATTAATCACAGCAAATTCCTATTATTCAAGTTAATTATGCCAACGATATTTATCGTTATATTATTCGATTAAATTTTCAGCGTGATCAATCAGTGTACCTTCGCCACTGCCTAAAATCACATTACGTAATGCACCTGGTGTATTCATGTTAAAGACACGAATAGGTAGACTATGATCTCGCGCTAAAGTAAACGCAGCCAAATCCATTACTTTTAATTCTTTTTCTAAAACTTCTTGGTATGAAAGCTTATCGTGTAAGACTGCATCCGGGTTTGTTACTGGATCTGCAGAATAAACACCATCAACTTTAGTCCCTTTTAACACGACCTCTGCTTCGATTTCAATACCGCGTAAACAAGCAGCCGAATCAGTTGTAAAAAATGGGTTGCCTGTACCGGCTGAAAAGATAACAACTTTACCTGATTTCAATAACCCAATGGCTTCAGCCCAGTTGTAGCTGTCGCAAATACCGCTAAGTTCAATAGCAGACATTAAACGAGCATTAACAAAAGCACGATGTAATGCATCACGCATTGCTAAACCGTTCATAACCGTTGCTAACATACCCATATGATCGCCAACAACACGATTCATACCGGCTTTAGCTAAACCAGCACCACGAAATATGTTACCGCCGCCCAGAACTATTCCTACCTGTACACCTAATTCAACTAACTCTTTAATTTCTTGAGCCATGCGATCAAGTACTTTGGGATCAATACCAAATCCTTCTGAGCCAACTAAGGCTTCACCACTAAGTTTTAATAAGACACGACGATATTCTGGTTTTGGACTCATATTCTATACTCTTATAATAGATAAAAGAAAGCCGCGCAATGCGCGGCTTAACTAAGCGCTATTAAGCTTTGGCGGCTGCCATTTGAGCAGCAACTTCAGCTGCAAAATCTTCTTCTTTCTTCTCGATACCTTCGCCGACTTCTAGACGAACGAAAGTAGAAACGCTAGCACCTTTCTCTTTTAAGATAGCACCAACTGATTTTTTAGGTTCCATAATAAAAGCTTGACCAGTAAGAGAAATCTCACCTGTAAACTTCTTCATACGACCTGTAACCATTTTCTCAGCGATTTCAGCAGGCTTGCCTTCATTCATCGCAATATCGATTTGGATAGCTTTTTCTTTTGCAACAACGTCAGCTGGTACATCTTCAGGGTTAACAAATTCAGGCTTACTTGCAGCAACGTGCATAGCAACATGCTTAAGCACTTCAGCATCACCTTCACCCGCAACAACAACACCAATTTTATCACCGTGGCGATAATCAGCAAGTGCAGCACCTTCAACATACTGTAAACGTCGAACATTGATGTTTTCACCAATTTTAGTTACTAAAGCAACACGCGTTTCTTCGAACTGTGCTTGTAATTCTTCAATAGTAACCACGTTCTCAATTGCAGCATCTGCAACTGTGTTAGCAAACGCTAAGAAATTTTCATCTTTTGCAACAAAATCTGTTTGACAGTTAACTTCAACAAGCACAGCAACACCGGCTTTTTGCTTGATGATAATTGCGCCTTCAGCAGCAATGTTACCCGCTTTTTTAGCCGCTTTTGCTTGGCCATTTTTGCGCATATTTTCAATCGCTAACTCGATGTCGCCTTCAGCTTCAACAAGTGCGTTTTTACAATCCATCATGCCAGCGCCTGTGCGCTCACGAAGTTCTTTTACTAAAGCAGCAGTGATTGCCATCTATCATTCCTCGTAAATATTAAGCGATTAAAACTCTTAATTAGGTTTTAATAGTAAACAGGGGCGTAAAAAGCCCCTGCTAAAATCAAGAATATCTTGCGTTTATTGCAATATTATTCAGCAGCTTCAACAAAACCATCTTGTTCAGCTTGAACTTCAAGGTTTTGTTCACGGCCTTCAGCGATAGCATCAGCAGCAGCATTTAAATATAATTGAATAGCACGGATTGCATCGTCATTACCAGGGATAACAATATCAACGCCATCTGGGCTTGAATTTGTATCAACTACGGCATAAACAGGAATACCTAGATTATTCGCTTCATTGATAGCAATGTGCTCATGCTCCGCATCAATAATGAATATAGCGTCAGGTAAACCGCCCATATTTTTGATGCCGCCTAAACTTTTATCAAGTTTTTCCATTTCACGAGTACGCATTAAAGCTTCTTTCTTAGTCAGCTTTTCAAATGTACCGTCTTCGCTTTGAGTTTCTAACTCTTTCAAACGCTTGATAGATTGACGTACTGTTTTCCAGTTAGTCAACATACCACCTAACCAACGATGATTAACATAAAATTGGTCAGACTTGATTGCAGCTTCTTTAACTGCTTCAGATGCAGCACGTTTAGTCCCTACAAATAAAACTTTACCTTTTTTAGACGCAACTGTAGATAATTCTTTCAACGCAGATCTAAACAATGGAACTGTTTTTTCTAAGTTGATGATATGAATTTTGTTGCGAGCGCCAAAGATGTATGGTTTCATCTTTGGATTCCAGTAACGAGTTTGGTGACCGAAATGTACACCAGCCTGAAGCATGTCGCGCATTGAAACGTTTGCCATAATATCCTCTCTATAAGTTGGGGTTAGGCCTCCACGCACCCACTGTTTCCGACCTAAGTGAATAATCACTTAAGCACCCCGGACCAATGTATCAGTACGTGTGTGTTATAGTTTATTTAGACTGACTAAGTGATTATCACCTACAGTCTAAGAGCTTATGTTAATTTACAGATTGTAAAATAACGGCGCGCTTTATACCATATAGGAGTGTAAACCTCAATCAATTTCCACAATTCCACCTTATTATTTTTTTATAGCTCACACCGATTTAGTCATGTTTATTTACCCAAATTCGCGTAAAATTAAAAGATAAATATCTCAAAGACATGACATTTTTTGACATGCAGTAATAAACCAGAGAGTGAATCAATGGCAGCAGTTATTAAAACAGCAAACGAAATAGAAAAGATGCGCGTCGTCGGTAAAATGGCAGCCAGCGTACTCGAAATGATTGGTCCCTATGTTAAAAAAGGCATTACCACAGACGAATTAGATAAGATATGTCATGATTTTATTCGTACTGAACTCAAAGCCTATCCAGCGCCGTTGAATTATCATGGGTTCCCAAAATCAATTTGCACTTCAGTTAATCATGTTATTTGCCACGGCATACCCACTGATAAAAAATTAAAAGATGGTGACATTATTAATATTGATGTGACTGTTCGATTTGACGAAGACAGCACCGATCCTGATCACCCAACAGGTTACCATGGTGATACGAGTAAAATGTTTATTGTTGGCAAGCCCAGTATTCTTGCGCAACGACTCATCAACATCACTCAAGAATGCATGTATAAAGCGATTAAAATTGTTAAGCCAGGCACTCGGTTAGGGGATATTGGGGCGATAATACAAAAACACGCAGAATCACATGGCTACTCTGTCGTTAGAGAGTATTGTGGTCATGGTATCGGCAGTACGTTTCATGAAGACCCACAAATAGTCCATTACGGTAGAGCGGGTACGGGTGAAGAATTAAAAGCAGGTATGTGCATAACAATCGAGCCTATGATTAATGCCGGTCGTCGTGAAAGTAAATTATTAAAAGATGATTGGACGGTTGTCACCAAAGACCGAAGCTTAAGTGCCCAATGGGAACACACTTTATTGGTAACAGAAGACGGTGTTGAAGTATTAACATTACGTGATGAAGAAGAATTACCACGCCTTATAAAACACGCCTAAATTTTTAACGACAGGATTATCCGTGAGCGATCAACAGTTTCATATTGAATTAATACATCGAATTTCTAATATTAATGATATTGCAGCCATAAAAAAGCAAGTATCCGATTATCATGCGTATTTGAAAGAAAGCTTTAATCAGCAACCTATCAATAAGATTGTGCTTGGCCGTGCTTTTTATATTGATTGCTTAATTCGGCATTTATGGAAAGAATTTGAACTAAACGATATGAAAGGTTTAAGTTTACTTGCGGTCGGTGGTTATGGACGTGGTCACCTCAATTTAGAATCCGATATTGATTTACTTATCTTGTCTCGCTCTGCACTTAAAACCGATACTCAACAATCAATCAGTCAGTTTATTACGCTATTATGGGATATCGGTTTAGAAGTTGGTCAAAGTGTTAGAACCATTAAAGAAACAATCTCTTTAGCTAAAGGCGATATTACCATCGCAACTAATTTATTAGAAGCTCGTGTAATATCAGGTTGTGATGACACATATGAACGCTTAGATAAAGAAATTAATCACAGACGTTTTTGGCCTAGCGATAAATTCTTTACGGCAAAAGTTGAAGAGCAAAAAAATAGACACAGTAAATTTAACGATACAAGTTATAACCTAGAGCCAAATATTAAAGAAAACCCAGGTGGATTACGTGATATTCAAATGATTGGCTGGGTAGCAAAAAAACATTTCAAGGTATCTGATGGTAATGAGCTCGTTAAGAAAAATTTCTTACGCCCAGAAGAATTACTTGAACTTCAAGACTGTCGTCAATTTTTATGGCGTATGCGCTGCGCTTTGCATATCGTAGCGAATAGACCAGAAAATCGTTTACTATTTGAATATCAGCCTGAAGTGGCAGCCTTATTAAATTTCGGGCAGGACGGTAAAAGTTCAGTCGAAAAAATGATGAAAGAATATTTCACCATTGTTCGCCGTATTTCTGAATTAAATCAAATGCTGTTACAGTACTTCTCACAAGAAATAATAGAATCGACTAACAAAAAACATTGTGAGTCGATAGATGAAAACTTTGAATTGTACGAAGGGTTAATCCTAGTAAAAGATGAAAAATCCATTGACTCACCACTAGGGCTCCTTAATTTATTTAAAGTAATAGCTGATACACCAGAAGTTAAAGGACTGCATTCAACCACGCTTCGTCAATTGCGTATGACACGTCGATACTACGAGCATACAAAAATTGAATTATGTGATATTCCAGAGTGTCGTGATTTTTTTAAACTTTTAATAAAGCATCCTCACTTTTTTGATTTTAGTTGGGATCTCATGCACAAACATGGGATCATGGCCATTTATACTCATGAATGGGAACACATTGTTGGCTTAATGCAATTTGATTTATTCCATGCGTATACAGTTGATGAACACACTCATCGATTAATTAAGAATATAAATCGCTATACGCTAGATGAATTTAAAGATGAGTTTCCAAGATGCTCATCTATTTGTAATGAATTTCCTAAATTAGAACTTCTTTTTTTAGCCGCTATATTCCATGATATTTGTAAAGGTAGGCAAGGCGATCATTCAACACTTGGCGCAATTGCAGTCAACAACTTCATGACCTTACATGACTATAAAGAACATGAAATTGAACTTGTCTCTTGGCTAGTCACTTACCATCTCGAAATTTCAGTAGTTTCACAACGTAAAGATATTAATGACCCACAAGTTATCAATGAATTTGCAGATTTAGTCCAACACGAAAATAATTTAAATTTACTTTATGCGCTCACATTGGCAGATATTAGAGCCACAAATAAAAGCCTATATAATCAATGGAAAGCGTCTTTGATGCGTGAGCTCTACACTTGTACATTAAAAGTTTTGCGTACGGGTAAACATCAAAGTTTATCTCAAACTTCAAGAATCGAACTCAGAAAAGCCGATACTCTCGAGATTTTAGAAGACACAAATATTACAACAACCCAGTTTGATGCCATTTGGGACTCGATGACCGATGAATACCGTTTGCGTCATAAACCAATTCAAATTGCTTGGCATATTGAGCAAATTATAAACGCGGGCGATGTAACACCACTTATTACCGTTAATAATGAATTACACAAAGGTGGAACAGCCGTATTTGTGTATTGTAAAGACCGCCCTTATCTTTTTGCCGCTATATCATCCTACTTGGCAATTAAAAACTTTAATGTACACTCTGCCATGATTTTTAGTAGTGAGCAGGGTATGGCAGTTGATACATTTATTATCCTCGAAGACAATGGCTCATTAGCAACGGGGGAAAGACAAAATGATGCCATTATCGCGGTACAGAATGCCATCAGTGCCGGTGTCGATTTTATTATTAATGAGCGCATCCCACGCAAGATGAAACAATTTAATGTCCCAACTAAAATATTTTGGCTTGAAAGCGAATATCATGATCGAACATTAATGGAATTAGAAGCATTAGATACCCCCGGTTTACTAGCTAAAATTGGTAAAGTATTTCTTGATAATCACATCATGATACATTCAGCTAAAGTGGCAACCATTGGTGAAAAAGCTGAAGACTTTTTTGTGCTTAGTGATAACGAAGGTAACCAATTAACTAATGATATAAAACAGTCATTAGCTGAACAAATTAAAGAAGAATTGAAGTTATAACTTATATATTAGGAAATAAAGTATGTCAGAATTAAAAAATATCATCGAAAGTGCATTTGAAGTTCGCGCTGAAATCACGCCAGGCACTGTAAGCCCTGAAATAAAATCAGCGATTGAAGAAGCAATTCAATTAATTGACAGCGGAAAAGCCAGAGTTGCTGAAAAAATTGATGGTGAGTGGGTCGTAAACCAATGGCTTAAAAAAGCGGTTTTATTATCATTCCGTATTAATGATAATGCCCCTATGGATGGTGGTGAAACTCAATATTATGATAAAGTTGCGCCTAAATACGCAGATTATACAGCAGAGCAATTCAAAGCTGATGGCGTACGCGTAGTTCCACCTGCGATGGTACGTAAAGGTTCATTTATTGCGCCTAACGCAGTGTTAATGCCTAGTTATGTCAACATTGGTGCATATGTGGGTGAAGGTTCAATGGTTGATACATGGGCAACGGTTGGCTCTTGTGCTCAAATAGGTAAAAATGTTCACCTTTCTGGCGGCGTAGGTATTGGTGGTGTTTTAGAGCCTTTACAAGCTAACCCAACGATCATTGAAGATAACTGTTTTATCGGTGCGCGCTCTGAAGTTGTTGAAGGCGTTGTAATCGAAGAAGGTGCGGTATTATCAATGGGTGTATACATTAGCCAAAGTACACGTATTTTTGACCGTGAAACAGGTGAAATCACTTATGGGCGAGTTCCAGCTGGTTCAGTCGTAGTGCCAGGCTCATTACCTTCAAAAGATGGTACACATAGCTTATATGCAGCCATTATCGTTAAAAAAGTTGATGCACAGACAAGAGCTAAAGTCGGTGTTAATGAATTACTCAGAAATATCGAAGAATAATATCCATTATTTATAATTAACATAATTAAGCAGGTCTATTATTTATTAATAATGATCTGCTTAATTCATATTGATGATCGGAACAGATAAACTAATTTCACATTCCAATTGCTCCCCTTTCGATGCTCTGATCGGAAAACAGTTTTGCTCTCTAACGACAACCAGTTGCATTAACTCAGTCAATGAGCGCTGTCTTAAGCTCCTATAACGAGTCCCCACTTTTACGTCACTTTTTTCAGTATACTGAGAGAAATACTCTACATTTATTAATTTAAGTGATGTATATATGCTCTCTTCTAATGCTTGGCTTCTAGCAAGCGCAAAATTATCATTCAATATATCCACCTTTATCAACAAAGATAACAATTGAAATTGTAAAGGTGATTCGATCGACTTTATTTGACTTTCTTGCTCCAGGCTCAATAAATTGCTGTCAGCAGGTGTAATGATTTGAATATGATTAGGAATAGAAAATTGCTTTTGACTTATCGCTTTTCCATTTCGAAAATCCGCTGCGCAACTACTGATAAAAAAAACAATAAGTAAAATAAAGGTATGTATCAAAATAGAAACAATATTGAATAATGATTTAAAGTAATCTTATATACAATCGTTTACCAAGTCAAAACGATAAGAAAACTGTTGGTATAGAAAATGAATACATTAAATAAACAGGAAAGAATGCATTAAGAAGACAAGGTAGCAATTAGGAAGCAAAAGCGTGATAACGGATATCATGAGTCAGTGTGTCGGTAGGCATTTAAGCGAGCAAATTTACAACCCGCGGCTTAATCCACTAAAACAAAACTAAACAAAAAAAACCAAACGCCAGATACAACAAAGCCCAGTCATAAACTGGGCTTCATCTTAATAAGTGCCTGACAGTGTGCTACTCTCACATGGGAACTCCCACACTACCATCGCCGCTATTGTGTTTCACTACTGAGTTCGAGATGGGTTCAGGTGGGGCCACAATGCTATTGCCGTCAGGCGTAAAATCGTCAATCAAAAACAAAAAAGTAAAATCCATCAAATCTTTAGCTAAAAACAAAACACTCAAATTATCCAAAGCCACATTGGCGTTGTATGGTTAAGCCTCTCGGGCAATTAGTACAGGTTAGCTCAACGCCTCACAACGCTTACACACCCTGCCTATCAACGTCGTAGTCTCCGACAACCCTACAGGACCTTAAAGGTCAGTGAGAACTCATCTCAAGGCTTGCTTCCCGCTTAGATGCTTTCAGCGGTTATCAATTCCGAACGTAGCTACCGGGCAGTGCACTTGGCAATACAACCCGAACACCAGCGGTTCGTCCACTCCGGTCCTCTCGTACTAGGAGCAGCCCCTTTCAATTCTCAAACGCCCACGGCAGATAGGGACCGAACTGTCTCACGACGTTCTAAACCCAGCTCGCGTACCACTTTAAATGGCGAACAGCCATACCCTTGGGACCGACTTCAGCCCCAGGATGTGATGAGCCGACATCGAGGTGCCAAACACCGCCGTCGATATGAACTCTTGGGCGGTATCAGCCTGTTATCCCCGGAGTACCTTTTATCCGTTGAGCGATGGCCCTTCCATTCAGAACCACCGGATCACTATGACCTGCTTTCGCACCTGCTCGACGTGTCTGTCTCGCAGTTAAGCTGACTTCTGCCATTGCACTAACCGTACGATGTCCGACCGTACTTAGTCAACCTTCGTGCTCCTCCGTTACTCTTTGGGAGGAGACCGCCCCAGTCAAACTACCCACCAGACAGTGTCCCTGAACCCGATTAGGGTCCGAGGTTAGAACATCAAACATACAAGGGTGGTATTTCAAGGTCGACTCCACAACATCTGGCGACGCTGCTTCAAAGTCTCCCACCTATCCTACACATGTAGGCTCAATGTTCACTGCCAAGCTGTAGTAAAGGTTCACGGGGTCTTTCCGTCTAGCCGCGGGTACACAGCATCTTCACTGCGATTTCAATTTCACTGAGTCTCGGGTGGAGACAGCGTGGCCATGATTACACCATTCGTGCAGGTCGGAACTTACCCGACAAGGAATTTCGCTACCTTAGGACCGTTATAGTTACGGCCGCCGTTTACCGGGGCTTCGATCAAGAGCTTCTCCGAAGATAACCCCATCAATTAACCTTCCGGCACCGGGCAGGTGTCACACCGTATACGTCATCTTGCGATTTTGCACAGTGCTGTGTTTTTAATAAACAGTTCCAGCCACCTGGTCACTGCGACTGTCGTTCGCTTACACTGTAAAAGTTTAACAAACAACAGCGTACCTTCTCCCGAAGTTACGGTACTATTTTGCCTAGTTCCTTCACCCGAGTTCTCTCAAGCGCCTTAGTATTCTCTACCTGATCACCTGTGTCGGTTTGGGGTACGATTCGAATAAACCTGAAGCTTAGCGGATTTTCCTGGAAGTATGGCATCAATCACTTCAACGCCGTAGCGCCTCGTCTCGTATCTCAGTCTTATAGAAACCCGGATTTGCCTAAGTTTCAAACCTACTTACTTTCACGTGGATAACCAACACCACGCTGATTTAGCCTGCTCCGTCTCCACATCGCAGTTTATTCAAGTACGGGAATATTAACCCGTTTCCCATCGATTACGCCGTTCGGCCTCACCTTAGGGGTCGACTTACCCTACCCTGATTAGCATGGGATAGGAAACCTTGATCTTTCGGCGGGGAAGTTTTTCACTCCCCTTATCGTTACTCATGTCAGCATTCGCACTTCTGATACCTCCAGCATGCCTTACAGCACACCTTCAACAGCCTACAGAACGCTCCCCTACCACTTGAACCTAAGTTCAAATCCGCAGCTTCGGTGCATAGTTTAGCCCCGTTAAATCTTCCGCGCAGACCGACTCGACCAGTGAGCTATTACGCTTTCTTTAAAGGATGGCTGCTTCTAAGCCAACCTCCTGGCTGTCTATGCCTTTCCACATCGTTTCCCACTTAACTATGACTTTGGGACCTTAGCTGGCGGTCTGGGTTGTTGCCCTCTTCACGGCGGACGTTAGCACCCGTCGTGTGTCTCCCGGATAGTACTCATCGGTATTCGGAGTTTGCAAAGGGTTGGTAAGTCGGGATGACCCCCTAGCCTTAACAGTGCTCTACCCCCGATGGTATTCGTCCGAGGCTCTACCTAAATAGATTTCGGGGAGAACCAGCTATCTCCCGGCTTGATTAGCCTTTCACTCCGATCCACAAGTCATCTCCTAACTTTTCAACGTTAGTGAGTTCGGTCCTCCAGTTGATGTTACTCAACCTTCAACCTGCCCATGGATAGATCGCCGGGTTTCGGGTCTATACCTAGCAACTCGACGCCCAGTTAAGACTCGATTTCTCTACGGCTCCCCTATTCGGTTAACCTTGCTACTAAATATAAGTCGCTGACCCATTATACAAAAGGTACGCAGTCACAGAACAAGTCTGCTCCCACTGCTTGTACGTACACGGTTTCAGGTTCTATTTCACTCCCCTCACAGGGGTTCTTTTCGCCTTTCCCTCACGGTACTGGTTCACTATCGGTCAGTTAGGAGTATTTAGCCTTGGAGGATGGTCCCCCCATCTTCAGACAAGATATCACGTGTCCCGTCCTACTTAATATGTATAATAAAGCCTTTCGCATACAGGACTATCACCTACTATGGTCAAACTTTCCAGAGTGTTCTGCTGGACTTTATTATATCGGCTGAACCCCTTTCGCTCGCCGCTACTCAGGGTATCTCAATTGATTTCTTTTCCTCCGGGTACTTAGATGTTTCAGTTCTCCGGGTTTGCTTCTTACACCTATGTATTCAGTGCAAGATACTCTACATAATAGAGTGGGTTGCCCCATTCGGAAATCTTGGACTCAACGTTCTTTATCAACTCGTCCAAGCTTATCGCAGATTAACACGTCCTTCATCGCCTCTAACTGCCAAGGCATCCACCGTGTACGCTTATTCACTTAACCATACAACCCAAGGTGTCCTCGGATTGCATGTCTTTTGACATTTTCGCGCGCCTTGTTTCAAATACTAAAGTTCTGATGAACTTCTTTATTTACTTTTTTGTCCTGATTGTTAAAGAGCATGGTCTTCTCTTTCGAGAAT
>NZ_QMED01000038.1 GCF_003286125.1 Algibacillus agarilyticus | reverse complement strand
GACTTAAAAATTCTTGATGGCACATTCGCTATACGCGGCCATGAAGTAACAGACGCAGAGTTTGTTAATATCACCACCACATTCACGCCAGGTGAATGGATTGATGTTGAGATGATGTGGGATGCAACCCAAGTCACTGTCGTTATTAATGGTGATTCATACGGCCCATTCACAACAGCTTCACTTAATGTAGCCTCTGATGTCGCTAATGCGCATGTAAGAACGGTTGTTATGAAGTTAGGTGATACCAGTGGTGTTGCAACAACTGATTTCTTAGTTGATAACTTAAAAGTTTATTCAGATACAGCTGGTCAAACGCTGGTTTATGAAGACGATTTTGAAAGCTATGATTTAACCCATGATTTAGCTGCCAATTATGATGGTGCAACGAGCGAAGCAACAGTTCAACAACCATTTACTGATAGTGTGGCTGACAATGGCTCTGGTGATTCAGGCAATACGGGTGGTGATTCAGGTAGCAACTCAGGAAGCACTGGCGGTACAAACGCAACTCAAGTTGCTGCAATTAAAGACACATTAACTGATGATGCGGGTGAATTACGCTATAAACGAGCTTCTTCTGAAGCATTACCACAAGGTAAAATGACGGTTTCGGTATTAAAAAATACAGAAGAAGCTAAAAGTGCTTATGTCACATTATTTAATAGTTCGACAAGTACGAGCAATGCCATTGTTGACTTAAAGATTAACCAAGGTGGCACTTTTGCCATACGTGGTCATGAAGTATTAGACCCTGAGTTTGTTAACATTACAACGACGTATACTTCTGATAAATGGATTGATATTGAAATGACTTGGGATGCAACGCAAGTAACGGTTGTTATTAATGGTGATTCATATGGTCCTTTCACTACCGCTTCTACTAATGTGGCAGCTGATGTAGCCGATGCATTTGTAAGAACCGTTGTGATGAAGTTAGGTGATACCAGTGGTATTGCTACGACTGAGTTCTTAGTTGATAACTTAAAAGTTTATTCTGATACGGCTGGTCAAACGCTGGTATACGAAGATGATTTTGAAAGTTATGGTAACACTCATGACCTTAAAGATGACCCTTATGATGGTTCAACCAGTGAAGCAACGGTTAAACAGTTATAATCAATTGTTAGGTTGATTATTAATTAAAACCTAAACCAATCTGGTTAATAAAAAAGCCCTCACTCTTTAGTGGGGGCTTTTTGATTTTTGGCCGTTTATTTCTTTATGTTGGCTTTACGTTGTTAACTCAATAAATGATGTTTCTCTAGGTCAACATTGCGCCTATCATACCGAGCATAAAACCAAGGACCGCGCCGAGTGGTGGAAACCAATGTTTCTCTAATTTGACTTGTGGCGCGATATCTTGAAATATCGAATACAAAATCCCCCCCGATGCAAAAAGCATAATTGCAGCCATGATTTCAGGGTAATGTGATAACCATAAAAAACCACTAAGACCCGCTAGTGGTCCTAAAAAGGCCATTGCGGTAAACATAATAATAGGGTGGGATATTTTGTGTTTTGATTTTTGTAATTCAAGATAAGCACTAAAACCTTCTGGCAAATTTTGCAGCGCGATAAGCCCGGCTAAAAGTAAAGCATGACTACTGCCTACAGCAAAAGCCGCCCCGAGTGCGATTGATTCAGGAATAAAATCGGCCAACATGGCGCAGAGCTGACTCGCTGGCGTATCTATTTTTTTTAAATAGATATCGAGTGCCATAAAGCTTATGCCACCGAGCATAAAAAACAATGCAGCCCAAAAGGGAGTTGTAGAGTGCATGCCTTCAGGCACTAATACTAGTGCAACTGCCGATAATAATGCACCGCCGCCAAAAGCCAAAATGCCATGTTTAATTTCTAATGCTAGCCAATTTGATTGCGTTAATTTTCCACGCGCTAATACCCCATAAGCTAACATAGCGCCTAACGGCATGGTTAGGCCTGCAACCAAAGTAGTTGTTAAAACGGTTAGTAGCATATTGAGACCTTATTGGGTTAAATGTTAAAGATTAGAAGGCATAAAAATAGCGAAGATTGACTCTTTCTGTCTAGTTTATTAAAAATTGGTATTTAAGGGTAAATTAAAATGAATTGGTATTACTCAGCTGCTTAAATGCACTTTGATGTAGATCAAATCTATTTAGCTACCCCATATTGTAATGGTAGACAGATCAAGATATTTTAATCATATAGTCTTTTTATATTTATAAATAAGATTTCACATCACGCTTTTAGGTTTTATAAATAAGGACGTTAAGTAAAATGAAAAAATTTAATAAAACACTCATTAATGAAGAAGTCAATTTAAAGCCGAATGAAGAATTGGTTTCTACAACTGATACACGTGGTGTGATCACTTATGCAAATCCCGCTTTTTGTCGGGTTTCGGGCTACACTTTTGAAGAATTAGTGGGTAAAAATCATAATATGGTGCGTCACCCCGATGTACCGCCTGCTGCATTTGCCGATTTGTGGCAAAAACTGAAACAAGGCCAAGCTTGGCGAGGTGCGGTTAAAAACCGTTGCAAAGATGGGCGATACTATTGGGTTGATGCATTTGTTACCCCAATTTATGAAAATGGCAACTTGATTGGTTATCAATCTGTTCGTACTTTATTAGCGCCTGATATCAAACAGCGCGCGACGCAAATCTATAATCAAATTAATCAAGGTAAAACGCCACAAGCTTGGCATCGTGATCAGCCTTTAATCAAACTAGGTTTGGTAGGGGTATGTTCAATACCACTGCTCTGGTTGAGTAGTCATTATTTCTTCTCGTCTTTTTTGCTCGTATTGCTGCCTTTTATTATCTATTACGAAGAAATCTTTTTAATGGGTAAACAAGCTAGTCAGTTGAAGAATGATTATGACAGTGTTTCAAGATTGGTTTATTCAGGCACGCATTTATCGAGCTTTGCAGACTTTAAAATTAAATTACTTGAAGGTAAGGTAAACACGATATTAGGTCGTGTTGTGGATAGTTGCCATACACTCAATACCGGTGCTGATTATTTAGCAACCGCTGCTCAGGCGGCTAAGCAAGGGGTAGAAAAAGAAACACATGAGTTGCATCAAGTGGCGACGGCGGTAGAAGAAATGGTTGCCACAATAGATGAAGTTGCGCATAACACCACAAACACCAGTGCAAAAGTAAAAATGTCACACGAAAATTGTCAGCAGGCCACGACTTCCATGAATCACACAATGGATGAAGTTTCACGTTTAGCCGCCGATGTTGCTAAATCTGCCGAATCGGCTAGTGAGCTAGCCCAAGAAGCGGATAAAATTGGTGATATCATGAAAGAGATCCAAGGGATTGCAGATCAAACTAATTTACTCGCATTAAATGCAGCGATAGAAGCGGCAAGGGCTGGTGAGCACGGTCGCGGTTTTTCGGTTGTTGCTGATGAAGTAAGGGCGTTATCGAGTCGAACACACAGTGCGACAGAGCAAATTCAAATATCGATAGGTGAAATACAAACGACGCTACTAAATTGGTCTAAAACGATGGACCAAGGCAAACTTGCAGCACAAGATTGCGTCAAAGAAACCAAAGATACGCAAGATATTGTATTCAAGGTTTATGATTCTATTACTGATATTGCAGATTTAACGGCTCAAATATCAACAGCAGCAGAAGAGCAAAGTATGGTCTCGCAAGAGATTAGCCGTAATATTGTGAATATAAGTGACGCGTCGACTGAAAACTTATCACAAGCGGGTATTGTTGAAACTGAATCGGCTGATATTAAAAAACGTTCCAAGCATCTTGCCTCTTTAGGCTTGTCGTTTGGTAAGTGATATCAGTGATTAATTGGTACGGTCTTGTTTGTTATGTGCATGACTGCCTATATTGTTTTGCTCGTTAGATCGCATATTGACTTGTATAGTTTGTTGCTGTTTTTTAAACATAATAGCGAATGTTAAGCCAAGTATAGCGGTAACAAAAAACATAAAAAGCAGCAGGGTCAAGCCATCTTCGATTTTGAATGAACCGCCAATCGTCGAGGCTAACAAGCCGCACAAGATCGTTATACCTGAACCTAGTGCTAATAATAAAGCGAGTAAAGAACCTAAACCTCTCAACCGAGGATAATACTGGGTCACGCAACTTACTATTCCTATTACGCAGATAAGCCAGCCCCAAAAACCAAACCCAACTACGGATGCAGACGTTAAAAACGTCGCGATGCAGCTAAGCATAAATAAAAAACCGATCTTTGTGTGCATACCAGCGCCTTATTTAACTACGTGTAAGCGAGTGTTGTATAGTCAAAGCGATCGGGTTTTAGGGGCAGGTTTCTCGTTCCAGACGAAACCTAAGTACTAACATCCATGTCAGCAAAGCCGTCAAAGCTACCGCGTCCTGCTCTCGCCCCTTACCTGCATCCATGCAGGCAAGCTTCGAGACCCCATGAGCATATGCTTTATTATGTGATTGGGGCCGCCTAAATGGATTTAGGTGTTAGAACGACGCAGGAGCCAAAGTCGAGAGTAAGCGCTGACAATGAACCATAAAACCTGAGCGAGAAGACTATAATATGTTAGCGCCAAAGTATAAAGTAAATATTCGTGTTTAAAAATTAACTTGTAGAATAACGACTTAGATAAATTTTATACCTTGGTTTTTAACTTGTTTTTTCAACTTTATTTACGCTAAGCTGAATCATTTATTAACGGTGATGGGGATAAAAACAGCATAAAAAAACAGACAACCTTGCGATTGTCTGTTTATATGCATGAACTAAACTTTAGGTTTAATTAAACTAATAAACCATTAACGCCACCAAAGCTATTACCGTAATTATTCCAGCCGAGCCCAAATGAATTACCAATGTCGCGAAATAAATTTGAGGTACCCGCACCGCCAGCATCTATCGCGATGCCGGTATTCATGGCGCCGCCACAACCGCCCGCTATATAAATGCCTGGGTTCTCTTGTTGATGGTTGCCGCCGCCTACTTCTGACATCACTAATATGACCGTATTATCGAGTAGGGTACCGCCATATGCGGTATCCGGTCGAGCTGCGAGTTGATCCATTAAGTATGCAACCATAATGTTATACCAGCGTGTTTGGGCATTAAATAAATCGGATTCATTATGGGAACTCACGTGTGAACGCACTTCATTGTAATAAAGTTTATCTCCGCTACCAAACTCACCCATATAAGGCCGTATGCTCTCGAAGTTAATTTTAAGCGATTCATCTTGTGCGCCCATAAATTGAAAACCGGCAGTGCGTGTTACATTGGCTTGAAACGCCATTGCAATATTACGCATTTGCGCTTGAGCAACTAATTCAGCCTCTTCGTTTAACCCGCTCATGCCGGTTGCAGGGCGACTAAAGCCGGTGCCATCACCAATATCAAGTGTGTTGTTTAACACATTTTGATAGTAATTTAACGACTCTTCGTGCGTCATTAATTTGCCTTGTTGCTGCACATTTAAAGCGTTGCCTTGTAATAAATCTAGGTTTTCATGTAGTGATTCTAATACGCGTTTACGGCGTTCTGCTTCTGGGTCTGCTTCGGTCTGCTGTGAGCTATTAACAACATCGGCCAGTAAATTGTCGTAAATCATTTGTGGATTATCAGGTACGTCGATCTTGTTGCCGTTAATGTCGGTAAACGGCATGTACTCTGAGCCTAGCGCCTTACTAGACCAACAGCCCACATGCATGTTGTTGGTTAAGTTGCCGCCAAGTTGCGAACCAATCACCGCATCGAGTGAAGGTGCGCCATCAACGCCACCTGAAAAAACCCCTCGACAGGCTTCAGGGTGACCTGAGCTACCGCCATGACCAGCAAAGGTTAAATTTTTAACCGGCGTTAATTTATTCATATGATTGCTAAGTGGAATAAGCGGGCTTGCATCTAAGCTGCCCGAACCTAAACCTCCGGTATTGTAGTCATGCCACTTATCGCGCACACAGCCATTTGGGTAATAAACCATAATAAAGCGACGTGCTTCGCCAGCAGCGGCAAACACTTTTGGCGAAAAAACGAATTGGCTAGCCAAAGCGGTGGTTAAACCGGCTTTGGCTATCGTGCGTAAAAAATCACGGCGTTGCATTTTATTTTTTAAATAATTCATTTTGTTACCCTCTCCACTATTTACGCAAGGTATAGTTTTTAGTTTGAGTAAACTGGATCATCAGATCGAGCATGCTGGCATTTGGATCATCTTTGAATGCTTGTCCGAATACTTGAACGGTACAGCTGTCTTCACTTTCTTCATGTTGACCACGAGTATAGCGATACCATTGACGGGCATAACAGGCTTTACCGTGGGCACTGTCGGCTACGAGTTGTGCAAGTTCGTCCATACCTTGATAAGGCACAACCGGTTCACTGGCCGATAAGAAGGTTTCGGCTGAGAACAAGCTACCAATATAACCCGCTGAATTGATGGTTTTTACTTGACCATCGTCGGTGGTTTCGGTGTTGGTGTATAAACCAACCGCATTGTAGTTTTCTAAACCAAAACCAATACCATCAATATATTGGTGACAAGATTCACATCCGTCTTGTAAGTGAGCCGTTTCAAAACGTTCACGTACGGTAAGCGTTGGATCTTCTTGTGGTTTAAGTACGGCACCTAATGGCGGTGGCGGGAAGTCCTGACACATTAGGTTTTTACGTACAAATAAGCCTCGTTTAACCGGATGCGTTTTCTCTGATGCCGATTGAATAGACAAGATACCTGCATGACCGAGCACACCACTTCGTTCGCTGTTACCATTGGCTTCTGAGTATTGAACTTGTTGCCAATCGCTGCCACCTGGCCATTCTAAACCGTAGTGATTAGCGAGTTGCTGTGTCATGTAGCTGTGTTTAGCGGTAAGGAGTTGATCGTATTGACCGCCACCAAATACCGTACGACGAACAAATTCAACCGTTTCTTGTTTCATGTCGGCTTTTAAGCTGTCGGTTAATGCAGATGTTTTAATGTCTTTATCGAGATCTAACCAACCCGTAATAAAGCGTTCAAATGCGGTTTCCGCTCGTGCATCTTGTAACATGCTATTTAAGGTTGTGGCTATTTGGGCTGGAGTGCTGAGTTCACCCGCATCCGCTTTTGCCATCAAACTTGCATCTGGGGTTGTGGCCCAGTATGTATAAGATAGCATTGCCGCCACTTCGTGATCGGTTAACTCGTAGTAGCCTGAACCATTTGAAACACCCACTTCAGAGCGATAAAGCATGCTTGGCGATGATAAAATAGTCGACAATACACCGAGATCACCGTAGGTATTATAAACCGCGGTTAAATCGGTCACTTCAGCTGTAGTGAGTGGGCGTCTAAACGCGCGTTTACCAAAGTCATTTAAGAAGCAGGTTATATCGCTACAACCTGAGGTTAGGTTGTAAATATTTCCGACCATCTCGGCCGCTGCTTCTGCCGCATTAACGTAACCTTTTGCGTAGTCATTGGTAAATAACGTATTGGCATTGGTTTTGAAGCCGTTAACCGGAATATCAGCAGGAATACGCCCTGTGGTTACGTCAACATCATTAACTAAACCTAATAGGTCACGAATAGTGTTGTTGTATTCAAGGGTTGATAACAAACGATAACTACGATCTTGTGGCACTAAATCAGTAAGGTCGGTTGCGCTACACACATTAACAGGAGCTTGATACGCATCTGCTAAAATCATAGCGGATATGGTTGAAGCACAATCACCTGTACAAGCCGCTGTATTACCGTACGGCATGTTGTTTTCGATGTAGGTTGTTAAACTGCTTAAGTCGTATTGGCTAGGAACGTTAATTAACGTTGTGCCACTTTGACCATCGCTACCGTGACAACCGGCACAACCTTGGTTACTGTAAAATTCGCGACCAACGATGTAAGGGTCTTGTACTGTGTCGAATACCGCCAGTAAGGTATACGACAAGGCATCACCGGTTACTAAGTGAGTATCGGCTTTAGTTGGGTCAACTAAGTATGCAATACCTGAACCTTCCCAACCTGCAAATTCTAAACCGGTTGGTGGTGCGTCAGCACTTATTTCTACTGCGGTGCCTTGTGCAAATAATTTACCTGACAAGTTGGTACTGCCCGCTAATGTAACTTCACCATTACCGACCTGTATTTGACTCCCTTCAGCAACCCCGTTACCTAAAGGCTGTTCATTAAGCCATGCTTCGTCGTACCATGCTGGTGCAGCCACATTAACCGTTAAATCTGGTGTTTGGTTAGCTCCATTATTACTAAAGATAATGTTTACATCGCCATTTGTGTTGGCCCAATCAGCTTGGACAAAAACGCGCACCCAACCGCCACCAATATTGGTGGCTTGTTCTGTGATAACGGTACCGGGCCATGCATCTGAACGCGTAATGGGATTTCCATTTTGCTCGCTCCAAATATAGGCGGTAGGTGTTGCCCAGTTACCTGGAATATAAAAGTTAATATATTGTCCAGGGCCGGTATTCACAATATCGACAGTGGTGGTGACTGATTGATAAGTCGCAGAAATAGTCGCTGTACCGGCTGTGTTACCGCCGGTTACGACACCACTTGAACTGACTGATATCACATTGTTGTTACTTGAAGACCAAGTTGTTCCTAATGTAATGCCTTCTTCGGTATCACCTGTGGTGGCGATGGCCGCGAGTTGCAATGTTTCATTGGTTTTAACACGGGGCACTAACGAAGTCACAATGTTGATTGAATCAACAGGGCCGACATCTTGAGTGGTTGCTTGAGTGGAAATAGCGACGGCATTGGCATTGGCGCCCACCGCAATTAACTCATAGTAATAGGTTGTTAAACTGTTTAAGCCGTTATCAACAAATGTGTCACTATTGGCACTTAACGTGACCAGAGGGTTGAAAGGGCCATTGATTGAAGTTGAACGACGTATATTGTAACTAACCTCGTCGTCGGCATTATCAACCCAAGTTAACGTGATGGATGATGATTCAGTCGAAACGGCATTAAAGCCACTTGGTTGGTCGGGAGCGCCAACAACCGTAACATCAACGCTACCTACTTGATTATTATGACTAGCCCAAATAGTGGTTGTGCCAGGTATTCCTGCCGTATTCGTAACGGTTGCATTATTCCCGGTCACGTTTAACACGTCAGTGTCGCTTGATGTCCACGTGACGGCTGACGTTGGAATGCTTTCAAAACCATTATCGTATAAAGCATAAGTGCTCAGGGTAACACTGCTATTGGGTACAATAGTTGTATTATCTACGGTGATAGCCATGCCTGCTGGGTTAGCATTTTGTGCGTTAATCCAATCAGCAAAGAGTTGATCGGCTAATGGGTTAGTCAGCACTGTACCTTTAGGCATACGGTTAGCATCGTCTGTTTGATAGGTGTGCAATAAACTTGCGCTGTGATCAAATGGCAACATGCGGTAAACCCCAGAGCGTTGAATATTCATGATATCCATGTCCTTTATTGGGGTTTCGTAATTTAGATCCATTAAGCTGCCATCATGACAATGTGCGCAGTTAGTATCTAAATAAGCGCGCGCTCTACCATCTAAATCTGCTGAGGTATCGGCAGGATCAGGATAAGAGCCTAAGCTATTTGGCGACGCGATTGTAGGGCCAAACAAACCTATCTGGCTGAAGACATCAAGCTGATTGGCCACTAAACCTTGGTAATTAAAATCACCGTTTAATTGATGAGTGCCAATGGCAAGGGGCTGTTTACTGCCCGTACCTAAATGACATGAAGTACATTCAGCGCCTGAACGTACTCGGCGATCGACATTGATCACGCTGCCATCATAGAATTGCGCTACGGTTTCATTTGTTGCTTGGTTAACTAAATCGGCATCGGTGCCATTTGCATTCCAGCGATAGTTCGCTGCGGCCCAGTTACCTGAGTTTTGTTTAAATAACACTGAGGTTTCAAATGGCGTTGTGGTCGTCGAATTGATCGGTAACGCTAAATGTTTAACGAGCACACTGCCTACCGGTAAATTCCATAAATCGTCAGCGTTAAATTCAATTGCACTGTCGTTTGGAATGGCAACAAAGTGACGAGCCGTTAAACCATCAAACCAACCATCTGAGTTGACATCGTATTCAATCACGCCGTGCACGGGGGTTTGAGTGGCTAAATTAGCAAATAACCCTGTGTTTGATAATTTATTTGGAATCACTGCTGCTTGTACATCACTGTCGATCATACGATAGATGATTGATAAACCGCCGTATTCAGCGCCATGTGAGGTAATGAATACCTCTTCTCCACTCATGTCTGTACCAAATGAAGATATATTACTTGGGAATGCATCACTGACTAATACATCAGTATCACCTTCTGTGGCCGACCAGATTTTTTTACTAACATAGTCACCGTATATAAAGCGACCACTTAATGCCGGTAAGCTTGTGCCTCGATACACAAACCCACCAATAATTGAAACCGAACCTGAATCGTGACTATAGCCACCAACCGGTGCAATTAAATCGCCAGAACAAGTGCGAGTATTATTGGGATCGCCACCGTCGTTGCCACGATGATTTAAACCTTCACAAATGGGCCAGCCGTAATTGCCACCCGCTGTGATGATATTGATCTCTTCAAAGCCGGCTTGACCGATTTCTGTTTCCCATAACGTGTAGGGTGCTTCTGAATCAAAACTGAAGCGCCAAGGGTTACGATGGCCAAAAGACCAAATTTCGTCACGTATATTAGTATCGTTTACAAAAGGGTTATCAGAGGGAATATCGTAATATAAGCCTTGGGTGTTTTGTGTTTCGCGCATGATTAAGCGAATAAAGCTACCGCGCAAATTACTGGTTTCTTGTGAGCTGTTATTGGTACGCGGATCAGGTTGGGTTGGTGTGATGGCCGTATCGCCATATGCACCATCACCAATACTCATGTAAAATTCCCCCGTTGCCGGATGAAATTGCATCATGCTGCCTTTATGGTCTGGGCCCGGCTGTGGAATACGTAAAATCTCAACACGTGAACCGGCTAATGTTGGGTTCGTTGCATCATTTAACGTGATTCGTTCAAGAACACCGTCGCCAAATACACCGTTGTTGCTTTCGGTATCGTCATCGCCTTCGATATAATAAATATAGGCAAAACGATTAGTTGCAAAATCAGGGTGGAATACGATTGAGAGTAAACCTTGCTCGTGATAATCACGCACTTCGGCTGTAATATCTAATAATGTATTCACATCGCTTAACACGACATTTTCATTATTCGGGAAAACGAAAATTTTACCGGCTTTGTCGACTACATAAATTAAATCATTCAAGCCATCATTGGTGACCATGACTG
This sequence comes from Algibacillus agarilyticus, assembly GCF_003286125.1. GTDB lineage: Bacteria > Pseudomonadota > Gammaproteobacteria > Enterobacterales > Alteromonadaceae > Algibacillus > Algibacillus agarilyticus. The sequence goes on along the minus strand of NZ_QMED01000038.1, from coordinate 27,850 downwards.
GCGAAGTAAACGTGCCATCAAGTGCTGGAAATGCCGGTTGGTATTCATAATTACCAGAAGAAACGCTGCCCGCTAATGGAAAGTTTAACGGTGCAGCCAATTTAGGCCGTTCTGCTAAACCTTGTGTTGCGGCGACGACGGTTAAAGTAAATGAGTCTTCATTGCCATTGGCTAAGGTTAAGTTAACGGTGTAAGTGCCGGCGGTTGTAACTGTTGGGGTTACAACACTGGCGCCGGTTAATGTACCTGCCCAAGCGTTACTTTGCCAGGTGGCATTGGTAATGTCGCCAGCAGAAGCTACCGCTGTTAATGCTATTTTGCTGTTGATGTTTACTTGGCGGTCGCCGCCCGCATCTGCGGCTGATATTTGCGGAATACCACAATCAGTCAGTGTCATCCAAGCCCCATTGTTGTAACACAATAAGTCGCCAGCGAAATTTAAATCGGCTGTTTGATTGGCTCCGTTATTAGTAAAAATGACATTACCACTTTGAGCATTGTCATCTATATCAACAAACCACGCATTTAAACCACCGAAGTCAGTCATGGCCGCACCCGGCCATTGGCTATCTGCCATTACGCCTGCAGGTTGCACGGCCCAAATATAGGCGTTGGGTTGGTTCCAATTATTAGCATTGATGTAAAAAATCGCTTTGCCGGTAGGGTAGTTATAGGTTGGTGTGGGTAAAACGGTTAAGGTTACGGTGTCAGTAGCCGTGGCGGTGTCATTGTCGGTAACCGTTAACGTGATTGTATAAGTACCCGCCGTGTTATAGGTTTGGCTAGGACTGACGCCGGTTAAGCCGTTATCCCAAGTATAATCAATGATAGTGCCATCGGCATCGGTTGATGCGTTAGCATTAAACTGGGCTGTTTGGCCTGCCGTAATCGTAAAATCATTACCCGCATTGGCAATGGGTAGCTGATTAGGTGCTTCTCCTACATTAAAACCACAGGCTGCCAGGCTTATCCAGTTGCCATTTTTATAGCAAGCATTCGGCGGTGTTAAGACTAAATCGGGTGTTTGCCCATTACCGTTGTTATTAAAAATAACATTCATTGAGGTGAGTTCAACGGCTGGGTCGTAGCAATAATAATCACCGAGTGAGTCCATTGCTTGCCCTGGCCAACCAAAGTTAGCAAGTGCGCCTGCTGGGGTTGAGTTCCACATGTAAATGGTGGGCGTGGCGTAATTGGCTGCATTGTCATAACACACGGTGGTAGCGGTTACGGTGGGTGCATTTATGCTATTCACCGTTACATTGACTATGTCAGTATCGGTTGCACCTTGGTCATCCGTTACGGTCAGGGTTACGTCATAACTGCCTGCCGTATTATAAATCAATGATGGCGTGGCACCGTTTAATTGATTACTCCAGTTGTATTGAGTGATTGTTCCATCTATATCACTTGAGCTCGTTGCGTCAAAAGTTACGGTGCTGCCTTCAGTGACAATGATATCAGCACCTGCATTTGCGACTGGCGCGGTATTTGTTGCAATCAAACCACAATCTTCTAGGGTTTTCCAAGCGCCATTTTGCCAGCACGAATTTGGACTCGTCATGACTAAATCGCCGGTTTGCGGATTACCATTATCGTTAAATATCACATTGATATTGTTTACACTTACAGCGGGGTCGTAACAGTAAAAACCATTATAAGCCGTCATGTTGTGACCCGGCCACATAGTTGTTGTTATGCTATTGGCTGGGTTTGCATCCCATAAGTGGATGGTTGGGTTGTTATAGCCGTTTTGGTTATCAAAACAGATCGCTGTAGGGTTAACTGCAGCTTGTATAGAGTGTGAAAATAAAACTGCTGAGATCGCTAAGGGCGATAACAGATAATACAATATAGAGCGGTTTCCACCCTTACTGCGATTATTTGTGCGCATGCTCATCACCTTGTTTTTATTTATTTCTTAATTGTTATTTTTTAGAAGTGAGTGCGGTTAAACACTGGCTCCGATTGGTTTGTTTTTCTTCTATTTCAACTTAACAATATCATAGGGTTTTTTGTTCGTGAAATTAGGGGTTTAAAATTATGTTAATAAAAATAGTTTTAAATTAACTAATAATTAACGCGTTTAAATTATTTTTATGCTAATTATGCAGTTGAGTAATACACTGGTCTTTTAATCTAATTTTTATATTTTTATTGTTTAATATCAATTATTTATATTTTATTTGGTGGTGTGTTTATAACTTGGTTTATTTGTGCTGAATAATCCAATTAAGGTCTTATTTTATTTATAAATAAGCATTTAAAACATAAACTGGCATACAAATTGATCAAAAAATAATCTCTAAATGGGTTTTTTATAAGTTAAGTTATTGTTTTTATTGTGTTTTGTTTGTTTGGTAAGATAACTGGGCTATCAATACATACGTATTCATAAAATTTTGTTATGACAAGGCGGAAGAATTAGGGAATGATACACTCGAAAAGTTATATTTTTGTTAACGGTTTGTGGGTTTGTAAATAAGTTAATTCAAATTTGAAGTCTGAACGTTGGCGTTTATTGTACTTTAGTTTTTATGTTGAAAGTTGAAATCAAGCTCAATAATTTATTCTCATATTAAAACATGTAAGGTAAGGGGTTATGTCTGATCGTTTTTTAAATACACAGCGTATTAAGCAATCTTTTAACGTGAGTTTTGATTACGACGTTATTTTTACTCGCCATGTTTTTTCACCTGCTAATCAAGAGTTGATTCAACTTATAAATAATCATCAAGACAGCCCCAAATTATTAGTCGTCATTGATCAGGGGGTGCTTGATACAACACCCTATTTAATTGATCACATCACTGACTATTGCAAACTGCATTCGCTTAATCTTTTACCTATTATGAGCGTTGTCGGTGGTGAAGCTTGCAAGCAAGACCCTCAAGTGATTGAGCGGGTTTATCAAGCGGTTGAGCAACATGAAATCGATCGACATTCATATATATTGGTTATTGGGGGCGGCGCTGTTGTTGACGCTGTTGGATATGCGGCCGCAACTGCACATCGAGGTATTCGCTTGATTCGCATGCCTTCGACCGTGTTAGGTCAAAATGATGCGGGTGTTGGCGTTAAAAATGCGGTTAATTATCATAAACGTAAAAACTATATAGGCACATTTTCAACCCCTTTTGCCGTGATTAATGATTTTAGCTTGTTAAACACATTAACTGCTCGCGATAAACGAGCGGGTATTGCAGAGGCAATCAAAGTCGCTTTGATTAAAGACGCCGATTTTTTTGCAGAACTGTGTCAGCAACAACATGAGTTGTCTGAGTTTGCTAATCGGGCAATGGAAAATATGATTATTAAAGGCGCTAGTTGGCATTTAAACCATATTGCAACTAGTGGCGATGCCTTTGAAGCGGGATCGGCTCGACCGTTAGACTTTGGTCATTGGTCAGCGCATAAACTAGAAGAGCTCTCTAATAATGAATTAAGGCACGGTGAAGCGGTTGCGATTGGCATTGCCATTGATAGTATTTATTCGAACTTGCTAGGACAAATTACGAGTCACGAGTTGTTAAGTATTTTAGGGTTATTAACAACCTTAGGCTTTGAACTTTCGCCGCCGGTATTAGATGAACTGGATGTAGCTAAAGCATTAGCTGAATTTAAAGAACATTTAGGGGGGCGTTTATGCATAACATTATTAAATTCGATTGGTGAAGGCGTTGAAGTGAGTGATATTAATGTTGGTATGATGGTTGATGCTATTGCGCAATTAAAGGTCTTGCCTCATTCGTTAACACTAAAAAAACGTGCATAGACATTATTTTTAGTGAGGCGGCATGGCGCTTTCACCTCTGTTATTTTACTTCTGTATTTTATCTAATCAGTGGATAGAACTTAATGGGTTAACCGTGTTTTAGGTATTCTTATTTTTATTCTCTAACCGGTTTATGCTAATTTTACGGCATGTTCACCCATTGAGATAAATATATGCTAAATATGAATTTTGCCGAGCGCGTTGTTATTCAAACAGAGAGTGAGGAGTGGCAACCTAGCCCCTCTCCTGATGTTTTGCGTAAACCTCTTGCGCGTGAAGGGCTAGAGCATGGCCATGCCACAAGTTTAGTGACCTATAAGCCTGGAGCGAGTTTTGCCGAGCATTCACACCCTTTTGGTGAAGAAATATTTGTGCTTGAAGGGACTTTTTCAGATGAAAAAGGGGATTATCCAGCGGGGACTTATATTCGTAATCCGCCTGGTACTAAGCACAAGCCGTTTAGTAAAGAAGGTTGCGTTATCTTTGTGAAATTAAACCAATTTAATAAACAAGATAGAACTCAAGTTGCATTAAACACGGAATTAGCACCGTGGTTAGCAGGACAAGGACGTTTAGAAGTTAAACCTTTGCATCGCTTTGAGCATGAAAGTGTTGCTTTAGTTAAGTGGCCTGCCGGCGAGAAATTTATACCCCATCGACATTTTGGCGGTGAAGAGATTTGGGTGCTTGCTGGCATGTTCGAAGATGAGTACGGTCAATATCCTAAAAACACTTGGATACGCAGCCCGCATTTAAGTTCGCATAATCCGTTTGTGTTAGAAGAAACGGTCATTTTAGTTAAAACAGGCCATTTAGGTTAAGTGCCTTTTATGGATCTATATTGCGATATAACCGCATTGAGATTTTAAGTCCCTCTTTAATCGTACAATATTTACTTTTCTATTCTCTAGCGCCTTGTGATTTTAAATAGCGGATCATGTCGGTATGTTTATGGGTTGTTGCTAACCGCAAAGGCGTTGATCCTTTTGTGGTTTCGGCGTTGATATCAGCGCCTTTTTTGAGCAATATTTTAGCTACCTCAACATGACCTTTAAAAGCCGCCCAGTGTAGGGGCGTTGCGCCTTGTTTATTTTTACTATCTACCTTTGTGCCTTCTGCTAATAGCGTTTGCACGGTATTCACATTGCCACGTAATGCTGCGTCATGCAGTGGGGGTTCGTCCCACGGTTTAGGGCCACAGGCAGTTAAAATAAAGCTGAATAAAATAAGGCTTATTAATTGATTCATAATTGTCTAATTTAATGATCTTAATCTGTTAACTATAGCGAATAAGACCAAACTGCGTTAATTTTACGCTTATGCTTAAACGAACATCTTAGAAAAACTGGGGTATAATGTCGGCCTCTTATTTTTATATTGTCAGCTGAGTGTTATGAACCGCCGTAAAAAAATGATCAACAAGCTAAAAAAGAAAGCCAAAAAATCGAATGAAAAAAATGTGGTGAGTAACAAACCAAAATATATTTCGAAGGCTGAACGTGAAAAGCTAGCGCTTAGTCAATCAGATGATCAGGCTGAAAACCAAACAGACGTTACACTTACCGAAATAACCTCAATTGAACAGGCTGATGATGAGGCTGCAACTGTCGTTGCGAATTCAAACAGTACTTTGCAAGACGCTCAGGCCGATACTAACCACAATCAGGACAAGAAATAATGGCTTTAAAAGCAACTATATTTAAACTTAAGCTTAATATTGTTGATCTTGATCGCAACTATTATCAAGACCATGAACTAACACTTGCTCAACACCCTGCAGAAACAGATGCGCGTATGATGGTTAGAGTTTTAGCCTTTATATTGAATGCCAGTGAAACGTTATCTTTTAGTAAAGGTTTATCTTCTGAAGATGATGAGGCCGAATTATGGGATAAAAGTTTAAGTGACGAGATCAACCTTTGGGTCGCATTTGGTCAAAGTGATGAGAAGTGGTTAAGAAAAGCCGCTGGTCGTGCTAAACAAGTCCAGTTATTTGCATATGGTGGCCGAAGTGTACCGGTTTGGTGGCAGCAAAATGAACACGCTTTTGCGCGTTATAAAAACCTTAAAGTTATCAATATTCTGGAAGACAATGTTAATGAATTAGCATTACTCGCACAACGTAATATGCATATTCAATGTAATATTAGTGAAGGTGAAATATGGCTGTCGACCGACAATGCGAGTGTCACTATTAAGCCTGAAATATTAAAAGATTTTAATGTTTAATAATGCGTTATTTTTAGTAAGTTAATGTTTTATATCGTTAAATTTAGGAGTTAGAATGTCATTTTTTATTCGACTTATTATACTATCTACTTTATTTTTTAGTCAGGTGGCTTGGGCTTGTAAAGCACCTTGTGATCAAAAAAATCCCCCCCGTTCAAAGAAGCCTATGTTTGCACATTTAGATTTAAATTCAGATGGCGTGATCACGTTTGATGAATTTATAGAACATAAGCTTCCACGTGGTGATCATGACTCAATATTTAGCCATATTGATCAAAATAAAGATGATCAAATAACGGAAGAAGAATGGTTAAGTCATCGGCCGCCTAAGCGATCAAGGGCTAAAGGTAATCAAAGACAAGGTGAGGGAAGAGGCGGAGACCGAAGATAAGTTAAAGGGTAACTTGAATATGTCAGCGCCTAGTTATTCAATTTATTCGAAAAAAGTGCTGAAGCTCTTTATATAATGGAGCTTCAGCACTTAATTGTTATTCGTTTATCTGTAGCTTAACCAAATATAGTACGAAGTAACTTAATAACTTGATCAACACTCTTGCCTTGTTTTACTTGGTGAATAATTGATTCACGTTTTTCAAGTAAGTAGCTAGGAATACCTTCAGCTTGAAGAGCGCGATCGACTAATACGTCAACCGATTCTTTACTGCGCTTAATCGCTTTGCTTGATGATTTTCTTGGCTTTTCACGCATTTTGATGAAGTTAGAGTTTTGTGCGGCTGTTTCATCGGCATATAAAAATACATCCACAAGCATTGCTCTAGCTTGCCAAAGTAATTTTTCGTCTTCATTTTCTGGTTCTGCTTGTTTCCACCAGCTACAAGCTCTTACACTTGTAATGAGTTCAGACCAATAACCATTAAAGTCACGAGAGTTAAATTTAGCAATGCCGAAGCCTTGACAATATAAATCAATTTTAGCGTTGTTAAGTGCAACAAATTGGTCTGGACGACGCATGGCAAGCAAGCGAGTGGCTGGTGCAAGTGGTGCCTTTTGATCGTTTTGAGCGAATATATGTTTGAACGCTTCAACAAATTCAAGATACTGTTCTTTAGTCACTTCACCCGTTAATGGGATATGATTTAATGCCGTATCAAATTCAGCCGGAAAATCAGCTAATAATGTATGAAATGCTTTAGCCGCTTTAGTTGATGCAAACCATTCAATATCGAAATCATAATTTGAAATATCATGTTTTGCCATATGTTTACCGGCAATGGCTAAACGGTCTTCTTCAATCATGTCAGCTAATGGAGTCGATTGTACTGTTAACGCAAATTTTACCAGGCGTAACCTTTCTTCCACTGCTTGTAATTCATTTTGTTGTTCAATGTAATCACAAAAAACAGGCCAAGGTGCTATACGTAACAATTTTAATTGTCCGGCACTGATTGCGGCTTCTAAAACATCTTGTAATTTTTTTAGTGGTAAAAGCTGTTCAGGCTCTAGTAATGCTAAATCCAATTTAGTGCGGCATAAATCGTTAAGCTCCTTACACCATGCTAAGAACTCACTAGGTCTATCTTCTACTTTTACAGCCATTAAATTTAAAGTTAAATCCGCCACGTATTTTAAAACGTTTTGATAGGCTGCATTTTCAGCGTCAGACAGGTCCATGTTAACAGGTGTTGCGAGGAGTTTTCTCATGTTTAGATTATCTCTTTGGTCTTCATTTAGGAAGGGGGAACCGATCATACCCTTTATTTGAGCTTAGGCAATGACAATTAATAACAAAAATGTACATAAGTTCCCCATATCGGCTAATTATCGCACTATTTGGCTTAGAATAATTGTGTTTTAAGCTAAAATAGGCATATAAATTTATTATTACATATGAATTGGTAATGTTGTGCCTAACTGAATTTATCTATAATGGTTTAATGTTGCTGTATATAAAATCAGATTGGCGGTGTATGATCGACTGATTAATTTAGTTGAATTGTCGCCTTTTAATGAGCAAAACATCTCAAACTGTAAAAACTAACCTGCATCCAGCTAATATGCATCGTCATGGCTATGACTTTGATAAACTTTGCTTGGTATTACCCGCATTAAAGTCATTGTTAATTACCTTAGATAATGGGCATAAAACCCTTGATTTCTCTGATCCTGAATCTGTTAAATGTTTAAATCAAGCGTTGTTAAAGGAAGATTATCAAATCGATTTTTGGGATATCCCAACAGGATATCTGTGTCCTGCGATCCCTGGCCGCGTGGATTACCTGCATTATATTGCTGATTTATTGGGTGATATTGATGAAAAAATTGTTGGTTTTGATATTGGCACTGGCGCTAGTTGCATTTATCCATTACTAGGGGCCAGTCATTATGGTTGGTATTTTAAAGCAACTGATATTGATCCTGTTTCGATTAAAACCGCACAAGCATTGGCTAAATCTAATAAAAAAGTAGCCAACAAGATCAAAGTTGTACTACAAAACCAATCAAGTTCTATTTTTAAAGGTATTGTAAAACGTCGTGATTATTTTCACTTTTCTATGTGTAATCCACCATTTCATTCATCCTTGGCGGAGGCGGAAGCCGGTAGTTTGCGTAAAATAAAAAATTTAACGGGCCAAAAAGTTGAAAAAGCTCGTTTAAATTTTGGTGGTCAAAAGGCTGAACTCTGGTGTGAAGGAGGCGAAGTCGCTTTTATTAGCAAAATGATTGATGAAAGTGTTGAGGTTAAAAGCTGCTTTGGCTGGTTTACGACGTTAGTGTCTAAAAAAGACAGCTTAGCGCCTTTAAAAAAACAATTAAAACAGGTTAAAGCGAGTGATGTTAAGGTTATTAATATGTCGCAAGGTCAAAAAGTGAGTCGAATATTATGTTGGCGTTTTAACTAGGGCGTGTTTATCTTTTGTGTATGCTTTTGCAGCCGTATTTGCACGATTTATACAAGGCAGAGTGATTGCTGTGTCGTTATTCTATAGTCAAAGCGATCGGGTTTTAGGGGCAGGTTTCTAGTTCCAGACGAAACCTAAGTACTTACATCCATGATAAGCAAAGCCTTCAAAGCTACCGCGTCCTGCTCTCGCCCCTTACCTGCATCCATGCAGGCAAGCTTCGAGACGCCATGAGCATATGCTCTATTATGTGATTGGGGCGAGTAAGCGCTGACAATGAACCATAAAACCTGAGCGAGAAGACTATACATAAAAGAGCGATAAAGACTTTATGCTCCTGCAAAGTCACCTTACTCCACATCCATGTGGGGCAACATAGTAGAAATAGTGCAAATGCGCTGCCCTTTGGGTTCAATCCAAAATGTTTTGCTCTTTGTTATTGGCTTTTGACGTAGAACCTCTATGCCATCAAGCCAATACCGCGATCAAAACGCTTTGGAATTGAACAAAATCTATACGATAAAGATAAACACGCTCTAGGCATAACGGTTTATGCTAAATAATAGCAATTTGGTCATTGTTATTTACATAATAAACTTGAAATATCCTAGCGCCCCGTAGATCATAGCGGAAATTATTTTAAAGTAAGGATCAACATGTCAAAGCCTATCGTATTAAGCGGTTGCCAACCTAGTGGTGAGTTAACTATTGGTAATTATATGGGGGCGTTACGCCAGTGGGTTTCAATGCAAGAAACAAATGAATGTTTGTTTATGTTAGTCGATTTGCATGCCATTACCGTGAGACAAGAGCCTGAAAAATTACAAAATGCATGTTTAGATGCTTTGTCTTTATATTTAGCCTGTGGTATTGATCCGAAAAAAAGCAGTATTTTTGCCCAGTCTCATGTTGCAGAACACTCGCAATTAGCTTGGGTTTTAAACTGTTATACACAAATGGGTGAATTAAACCGCATGACGCAGTTTAAAGATAAGTCGGCGAAAAATGAAAATAATATTAATGCGGGTTTATTTTCTTATCCTGTTTTAATGGCGGCTGACATCTTGCTTTATCAAGCCAATAAAGTCCCTGTTGGGAATGATCAAAAACAACATCTTGAATTGAGTCGTGATATTGCAACACGTTTTAATAATTTATACGGCGACGTATTTAAGGTTCCTGATCCGTTTATTCCTGAATCGGGTGCGCGAGTCATGAGTTTACAAGATCCAAATAAAAAGATGTCTAAATCTGATGAGAATACCAATAACTTTATTGGCTTATTAGAAGAGCCGAAAAAAATCATCAAAAAAATTAAGCGAGCCGTGACTGATTCTGATGAGCAAGCTCGTATTTATTTTAATGTTGATGAAAAACCAGGCGTGTCAAATTTATTGAGTTTGTTGTCGTGTGCAACCGGTAAATCGGTTGAGTCATTAGTGCCCGAATATGAAGATAAAATGTATGGTCATTTAAAAGGTGATGTTGCGGATGCGGTTGTTTCTATAATTGAACCCATACAAACGCGCTTTAATGAAATTAGGCATGACCGTACTTACTTAGATGAAGTTATGCGTGCGGGTGCTGATAAAGCGTCTGAGCGTGCGGCTCAAACCATGCGTAAAGTGTATGATGTATTAGGTTTTATCGCTAAACCTTAAAGGGGCGAACCGCAATTTAAACGTTATTTAAATTGCGGTTTAGCGTTACAGCTAAAAAACTCACCACAAGCTTGATGTTTGCCAACTAAGCCTTATTTTACTATTCAATTCAATCCCGTTTTACAGAGTAACCACCGTGGAAAAAACTAGCCGCTTATTATATTTACAACACCAGTTTGAAGCGTTAAAAAGTAACAAGCTATTCGAAATATTCGTTATTACTGTCATTGTCATCTCTGCATTATTAATTGGGGCTAAAACGTATAATTTACCGCAAAGTGTTTACGATGCGACGGTCTTTCTTGATTACTTTATAACCATCTTTTTTACGATAGAAATAACGATCCGGTTTATTGCGGATACTAATAAAAAACGTTTTTTCCATAGTTTCTGGAACGTGTTTGATACACTCATTGTTTTTGTCAGTTTAGTGCCCGTTGATAACTCTGAGATGGCGGTCGTAGGGCGATTGATACGCGTATTTAGAGTGTTGCGTATGGTATCTATTATTCCTGAACTGCGTATTTTATTGACCTCACTCGTTAAATCTTTACCCCAATTGGGTTACGTCATGTTATTGATGTTTATCATCTTTTATATTTACGCGGCCATTGGCAGCACGTTATTCCATCAAATAAATCCGACCTTGTGGGGCGATATTACGATCTCGTTATTAACTTTGTTCCGAGTCATGACGTTTGAAGATTGGACTGATGTCATGTATGAAACGATGGAGGTTTACTCGTTAAGTTGGATTTATTATTTAACGTTTATCTTTTTATCCGCTTTTGCGTTTTTGAATATGGTCATTGGTATTGTCGTGAGTGTAATGGAGCAAGAACATACTAAAGCAAGAGACGAAAAATTAAGGGAACAAGGTTTAGTTGAACCGTCATTACATGATTTACAATTACAAATTGCCGAGTTGAAAAGTTTGCTCGTGGATAAAAAATCGTGATTTGTATTCAGTTATGAGGTTAACGACATGCTGTTAATTATCGATAATTACGATTCATTTACTTTTAATTTAGCGCATTATTTTGCCTCGTTAGACGTAGAAACTAAAGTTGTTCGAAACGATGAATGGACTCTTGAAGAAATCAAACGAAGTAACCCTTCACGTATCGTCATTTCGCCTGGACCTTGTACACCTAATGAATCCGGTGTGTCGTTGTCTGTTATTAAGCAATTAGCCAACGATATACCTATTTTAGGTGTTTGTTTAGGGCATCAGAGTATTGCCCAAGTTTTAGGTGCAAACATTGTAAAAGCACCGGTTATCATGCACGGTAAAAATAGCCTTGTTACGCATACTGGGCATGCGATGTTTGAACATATTCCGCCACAGTTTTCGGTTACGCGCTATCATTCTTTAATGATAGCGCCACAAACTTTGCCTGAAGAATTGGAAATAACGGCCCATACACTGGATGGCGAGCACAAAACCATAATGGCTATTGCGCATCGCTCATTACCATTGTGGGGCGTGCAATACCACCCTGAATCTGTTACATCTGAATTTGGTTACGCGTTACTCGAAAATTTTATCCGCTTGTAGCCGAGTTACATTTGATTTATTACGGCTTGAGCCTACTTTTTGCTTTATTTGCTATCTCTTCTAAAATTAAAACGGTTTGGCCTATTATTATCTTGTGTTACTTTATGGGTTTATACTGAGCAGTCGCTTGTTTATTACACTTTTTGAGGGATCAACTAATAATGTCAAAAAAGCCTGTGGTTGATCCGATATTATTGCGTTTTCATAATTTGTTGTTTAGCTATGAATTTGCTCGTGATCAATTAAAACCAAATTCAAATCAGGCTGATAGTTCAGTTACTCAACAAAAGACAAAAGACCGCGCTTTATTGGCGGTCGAGCAGCAAGCTGTTGATAATCGAAAAGCTGAAGCCGCCAATAAATCGATGCAACAAAAAGCAATGCAGCTTGAGCTCAATGCTTATGTTGATACGGTATTTCGAGAGCGTATTCAAGATATTGACATGGTAGTTGAAAAAACAATTGGCACATCTGACGCGGTGCCCGCTGTTTTGGATTTGTTATCGATTAAAGCGGCTTCAATTAGTCGTATTGACCCTTTAATCTCGGGTTTACCTTGGTTAAGTGAAGATATTTTACATTTTATCAATCTACCGGTTTATCAAAAAGCAAATGCTCAAGAAAAAGTCAAAGTTGATAAAGTAAAAACGGCATTAAGTTATATCGGTATCGAAAATTTACCTTTTTTAATCCCATCATTTGCGGCGCGACAATGGTTACCTCATAGCACAGACCCTTTTAAATTAATGAAGCGCAAGTTATTAGAAAATGGCTTAGCATCTGCTATATGCTGCCGTCAATTAGCTAAGATGTATGAGCAAAGTGAAGCCACTTTGTTTATTGCGGGTATGTTTCACGATATTGGTAAATCAGCGATTGTCCGTATTTACTATCGCGTTTTTGATGAAGTATGGAAAGAAAAATTAACCGAAGCACGTAACAACCGTTTGAAAGACCGGCACAATGCATTAGTCGATTTAGAGCCTGATCCAATCGCATTGAGAGATTTAATGCTTGAGCTTTCTGCGTCTTTGAGTGTAAAGATCATAGCGCAATTTAAACTAAAGCGTTTAATGATTGCTTCGCCTCTGCAAGAATGTGCAGATAAGACACCTTATGCTGAAATGTCGAAACAAGCCAAAATATTAAGTAAAGGCATTACTTATAGTCATTTTAGAGCGCTTCAGCAGCACCACTTGATTAGTAATACCGAAGCCAAATCATACCTAACTCGGCATCATATCAATGTAGAAGAGATCACAGCGTTGCGAAAATTGAGTTTAAAACGTTTGAATTTGAATGTAGTTAAATATTAAATAAAATATACGCGTTTTCTACTTTAGAGTGTGGCGTTTGTTAAAATGGCTTGAGTAAAGTTTTTCTTTAAATAAAAACCTCTAGGTAACGCTTTAATGGGCTGACCTTCTGCTCCCGTTGCTGATGTTCTAATTTTGGCATGCGCGGCTTTGGGCCTGATTTGGATCACTTCTCCGTGTTTTGCCGTAATTTCTTCTACTCGCCCTAGTGATATAAATTCCATCAACTCTTCCCAGTCATTTATTAAAGCTTGTTCTTCAGCTCGCGAAGGAGACCATAAGATGGGATAACCAACAATTCGTTCATTTAATGGAATACTGCGTTCAGCCAAAATAGGCACCCACAATACGCGGTTGAGCTTTTTTTTAACAACGCTATCTTGCCAAGTTAGACCTATTGTATTTGTTAATGGCGCGACACAGACATACGTTGTTTCAAGCGGTGTACCTTGGCGATTGATCGGAAGCGTTTTAAGCTCGATACCTAGATTTTCAAAATCAGGAACTGGTTTAGAACCGGCATGGGCACCAAGTAAACATTCGATTAACTGACCAACCCAGCCTTTTTCTTTTTGCAAATTTGGCGGAATGCTAACTTGCGCTTCTTCTGCTAATTGGCCTAACGTTAATCCGGCAATCTGCCTCGCTCTCGTTAAGAGTTCTTCTTCACTATTGGGTTCTTCGCGATAATAGCTCATGATCGGTCCTATTATTATTTAGCTAGGCTTTGTGAAATACATGAATGTTCACATCAACGGTTAACGTTAAAAAATCAAGTGCTTGCACTGCCGCGATACCTGTTTTAGGTGCACGATATAAATGAGGTGTCATCGCTAATAACTGTGCTATCTGTTGTTTGTTAAGATTGATTTCATAACAAGTTTTACTTTGAGTTTCATGGATAAAACCATGCTCTTGTGCGGGCTGTAGCTTCAATTCACTGTAAGGTTTCACTTGAGGGTACAAAATATTTTTTAACTCTTTCTGATGGTGCTCAGCTGTTTCTATTAAAATGAGTTTACCCTGTGATTTTAATTTTTTTGCAAATTCTGCATAAACGGGAAAACCAAAAGCACAGATGAGTACATCAAGGCTATCGTCTTTGAGCGGTATTAATTTATTACTCGCGACTAACCAAGTGAGGTCTTTATTGCGTTTAGCCGCAGCTTGAATAGCGAATTTAGAAATATCTAAACCGACCCCTTTTATGCTGTGCCCTTTTTGCTGTGCTATTTTGCATAAACGATTTAAATAGTAGCCTTCACCACACCCTGCATCTAAAACCGTTTGTTCATTGTTTGATGCGTGGAGATGGTTAATGAGTGCATCACTTATTTTTTCGTACAAATTGGTATTCAAAAACTGTTTGCGAGCTTGAACCATTTCTTTGTTATCACCTGGCATTTTAGAACGTTTATTCTGCACGGGTAATAAATTTACATAACCTTCTTTAGCACAATCGAAGGTATGACCTTGCGCACATATGAAGCTGTTTTGGTTGTTTTTTAGCACGCTATGATCAAGCGGGCATAGTAAATCTACTGTAGAAATCAAATTAGTTGCCATTTTTAGTTAATTATTTGTAAATCGCACTTGAATTTTTCTCGCAAGTTCGCATTATACTTATACATAAAATAAAAAACGTTATTTGATTGCGCATAAAACGATTATCTACAAATAAGTTTACTGCTTTTCAATAAAATTTTACTCGAGTGTAAGGAATTCAAACAACATGTTTAAGAAATTAGTCCCTATTAATGCTGATGCTCATAAAAACGCAAAAATTCAGCCGATTAACTCTTTCGAATTTGCGCGTGGTTTTCATTTAGCCAGTGTTAATGTCAACGAGTTCCCACGTGCAGCAGCCAGTTTTCCAATTGTATTTGTAAAATCACCTGAAGGTGAAGATTTCCGTCCTATCGCTTTATTTGGTACTAATGAAGGCGAGAATAGTTTTATCGACAGCGAAGGTAAATGGGAAGCGCCTTATGTGCCTGCTATTTTACGTCGTTACCCTTTTGGTGTGGCTACGGTATCTGAAAAAGAAGATGAAACTTCTTTTGCTATTTGTGTTGATGAAGAAAGCGCAGCTTACAATGAAGAAGAAGGCCAAGCTTTATTTAACGAAGATGGCACTCCAACTGAGTTTTTAGAAAAAGTACGCGAATTTTTAACTGACTTACAAAAACAAGAAGCAATGACTCAGCGCTTCTGTGAGCTATTAGCCACTAATGAATTATTAGTTGAGCAAACGCTTGAGTTAACGACGCCTGAAGGCCAAAAGAAGCGTTTAAGCGGCTTTTACCTAGTTGATGAGAAAAAATTCCGTGATTTACCTGACCAAACCTTTTTAGAGTTTCGTCATAAAGGTGTTTTAGATGCTATTTATAGTCAGCTATCTTCTTTAGCTCAAGTGCCACGTTTAGCGCGTCAATCTTTAGCAAAATAGAATGATATAAGTTCGACACTATAAAAAAAACCGGCTAATAGCCGGTTTTTTTGTTTTTAATCTATAGTTAAATATATTAAATGTAATACCAATTCATATAAATAAGTGATCTCTCAGAGTGCGTCCGGCGGTTTTTGAACAAGGCGTCGGTGTACAGGAATGGTTGTTCCCTTTCAAATACCGATAACGCAGGTCAAAAGCCGCTGGGGCATTCCTTTCAGGCGAATTTTAAATGCGCTTACTCTGTGTTGCTCGAACTCAAAAGAGCACTACTATTCTTTCATCTAAGCGCATTTAAACGCTCGCTGAGTAGGCACTTATTATTACGGATAGGTATAAGCCCGAATTAAACGTTATTCAGGCTCACGTAGTGTTAAATTGTTTCTGCGTGTTTAGTATGAAGTGTGTGAATTAATTCATCTTCAAATTCGAAACGCTCTTCCATTATTTGGCCTAATTTAGATAGGTCTGCATCAAAGCGCTCATAATCATCATCTGATATTTGAGAATCTGCATATTTATCATTAAACGAGACTGCAGTATCGGTTGAAGCCGATATTTTAGGGGTTAAACTACGGGCTAATTGTAGGCTTTCTCCACCATGTATTTCACATTTAGCGACTATTTGATCATAAACTTCAAAGTGCCCAGCAGATAAATAATCTAGCATAATTTGGCAGAAGGCTTGAACTTCAGTTTGTTCGGGTAGGGTTTGGTTTTTCTTCTCAAAAGGAGGAAGTCCAGCTAATTGACAATATCTGACGAGCCATTCTTGGCGTTCTTCTAACCAGTTATCAATAACTTTACTTGTACCACCATATTGAGCCTGTGTTGATTCTAAACGGCTTAACATATTATTTCTCTCATCATTATTGTTTTGCTATGCCCAATCTAAAAAAAAAAGGGGGTCTAGGTCAACTAATTCTTGCAAAAATATAGCAAGAAAGCACCAAATATAGCAAAATAGTATATTTAAGTGGTCAATAAGGGTTGAAATGATTAAGAAACATCCTGATAACACCAATTTAACAAGTGATGTTTTTTGTATTGTTGTAAAAGGCGATAAAGTTTTATGGTTGCCTGAAATGCGACAATTTCCTTTATTAACAAAAAAAATAGCGAAGTCTATTTCGGCAACTGAAGTCGGAATGTTTGAAAATAGGCTAATCTATTATGTTAGTGAATATAAAGTTGATCTTTCACATTTTGCCGAGGCAGCTTGGTTTTCTTTAAGTGATTTATTATTGGATGCGCCCGCTGATTTATTTGAATATGCGGCTAAGGCGTTTTCATTTAATTATTTTTATCAAACTAATAAATTTTGTGGCCGCTGTGGTACACGAATGCGTAGTATAACGTGGGAAATAGCGAAGCATTGTGACAAGTGTCATCATCGTTGTTACCCGCGTGTATCGCCTTGTATTATTGTAGTGATTACTCATGGAACTCAAATTTTATTAGCCAAAGGTAAACGATCAAAAACGGGTTCGTATTCTGCCCTTGCGGGGTTTATCGAACCCGGTGAAACCGCCGAGCAAGCTGTTCATCGAGAAGTACAAGAAGAAGTTGGCGTTAAAATAAAAAACATCAATTACTTTGGTAGCCAAGCATGGCCTTTTCCGCATAATATGATGTTAGGGTTTACAGCTGAATATGATAAAGGTGATATTGTTATTGATACTCGAGAGATTGCTGATGCTAAATGGTTTGAGCTTGATACATTACCTAAAACACCCGGTTTACAGAGTATCGCTGGAAAGTTGATTGAGTGGGCTGTAAACAATAAAGAAGAGAAAAACAAAGCCTTACAAGTGTAAGGCTGAATATTTAGTGCGTGGTCCCGTTAAGCGAGCTTCTAGTTTTTATTCTAGCGCAGGGGTTTTATACCAAATAGCATTAAATTAAGTCAATATAAAATTAATAATAAGTTAACTCTTTGTTAACTTTAAATGTAATAGGACAAGAAATGGCCGAGTTAAAAAATAGACGTTATTTAGATGCTTTACTTAAAAAGCCGGTTGATCGCACTCCGGTATGGATGATGCGCCAAGCGGGACGTTATTTACCTGAATACCGAGCTACAAGACAACTTGCCGGTGATTTTATGTCATTGTGTAAAAATACCGAGTTAGCGTGTGAAGTGACTTTGCAACCATTGAGACGTTATCCACTTGATGCTGCGATTCTATTTTCTGATATTTTAACTATCCCTGATGCAATGGGGTTAGGTTTATATTTTGAAGAAGGCGAAGGGCCAAAATTTAAGAACCCAATTAATGATTTAATGGATGTTGCTGCGTTAAAAGTACCCGATCCCAATAAAGATTTAAAATATGTAATGGATGCAGTAAGTACTATACGGCGTGAACTTAAAGGTGAAGTGCCTTTAATCGGTTTTTCTGGTAGCCCATGGACATTAGCGACCTATATGGTTGAAGGTGGTAGCAGCAAAACGTTTAGTAAAATTAAACGTATGGCCTATGAAGAACCAGAAGCGTTGCACTTATTATTGACTAAACTTGCCGAATCCGTCACTGAGTATTTAAATGCGCAAATTGATGCGGGCGCACAAGCCGTGCAAATATTCGATACATGGGGAGGTGTACTCACTCACCATGATTATCGTGAATATTCATTGGATTATATGGCGAAGATTGTTGACGGCTTAAACTTAAATAATAACGGCGAACGTATTCCCTGTGTATTATTTACTAAAAATGGCGGGTTATGGTTAGAAGATATCGCGGCGACGGGTTGTGATGGTATAGGATTAGATTGGACTATTAACATCGGTGATGCACGTCGACGTGTAGGCGATAAAGTAGCATTGCAGGGTAATATGGACCCTGCAATACTTTATGCTTCTCCTGAGCGTATCAGGCAGGAAGTTTCTATGATTTTAGACAGCTATGGTGAAGGTACTGGCCATGTCTTTAATTTGGGCCATGGTATCACGCCAGAAGTGAAGCCTGAAAACGCCGGTGCTTTTATCAATGCAGTGGTTGAGCTTTCTAAAACATATCATAAATAAAATGATGTTTTTGAAGCGATAAACTAAAAAGACTTGAATTCACTTCAAGTCTTTTTTAGTTACTATACCCAAGTCACTTGGGTATATATATTTCATTCATCATATAAAGACGGAAGATAACATTCGTCACCCCCCTGGCTTACAAAAGTCGATTTAAGCCATTTAACGCCGCAACACGATAAGCTTCTGCCATCGTTGGGTAATTGAATGTGGTATTAACAAAATATTCAATATTATTACCGCCATTGGTTTGTTGCATTATCGCTTGGCCGATATGGACAATTTCAGATGCATTTTGACCAAAACAATGTATGCCTAAAATTTCTTTTGTTTCGGTATGGAATAATAACTTTAAACCACCTACTTCTGATTGCGCCATCTGCGCTCGAGCTAAATGTTTGAATTGTGCTTTACCTACTTCATAGGGAATTTTAGCCGCTGTTAATTGCTCTTCAGTTTTACCAACTGAGCTAATTTCAGGGATCGTGTAAATCCCCGTTGGAATGTTCTCGATAAGAGCTGAACCGGCGACACCATTTAAAATAGCATTCGCAGCAATACGGCCTTGATCAAAGGCTGCACTCGCTAAACTAGGGTAGCCAATAACATCTCCTATAGCGTAAATATTTTCGACACCGGTTTGATAGTTACCATTGATTTCAATTTGACCTCGGCTGTTGGCTTTTAAATCGACCGCTTCCAAGTTTAAGCGGTTAGTATTACCCGTTCGACCATTCGCCCATAAAATGCAGTCTGCTTTTATCTTTTTACCTGATTGAGTGTGTAAAACAACACAATCATCAAGTGTTTCGACTTGTTTACATTCTTCACCACTGCGTATCGTCGTTTTACCACTGTTTAAATGATAACTTAATGAATCTGAAAATTCGTTGTCTAAAAATTCGAGCAAGCGGTCACGTGTATTAATTAAATCAACTTTGACCCCTAATCCTTTAAATATACTGGCGTATTCACAACCAATGACGCCTGCACCATAAATAATGATTGAACGCGGAGAATGACTCAGTGATAAAATACTATCACTATCATAAACACGAGGATGAGAAAAGTTTACTTCGGGTGGCTGATAAGGGCGTGAGCCCGTTGCAATAATAATATTCTGTGCTGTGATGGTTTCGACACCGCCGTCTTGTTTGCGGATCGCAACCGTATTTTTATCAACAAATGAGCCTTCACCGTGAATTAAATTTACACCATTTCGATTGTAAAATGTTGAGCGTAAATTTGTTTGTTTGCGAATGACACTACTAGCTTGCTGCAAAATATCAGGGAAGGTTAAGTTTAAGCCTTGTGCTGCACTGCTAAACAAAGGCGTATTTTTAAACTCGATTAAGCGTAAAACGGAATAACGTAACGCTTTTGAAGGGATTGTTCCCCAGTGTGTACAACCGCCGCCGACGGATTCGTACCGTTCAATTATGGCGACGTTTTTATTTTGCTTGGCTAAATTCATTGCCGCACCTTCACCACCAGGGCCGGTGCCAATGATGATAGTGTGGTAGTCAAATTTTATTTCTGGTTTTTGTGTTTTCTTTTTATTAGATGCTGTCACTGTGTGTGTACCCATTCTTGGTATTAGAAGATAGAACTGCTACAACGTAAAGTTTAATGAATTTTGTAAAATATGCATGCTTTAGGTGTAAATAACACTATATGCTCGTTATTTATTTTAGCAATGTAGACTTGGCAAAGAGATGAAATAAAAAAGGAAGCACTTAAAGATAATTTTAAGTGCTTAATATGGTTGAAGATTTAGAACTAATTATATTGCAAACTTAATCCATTGAATGTTCTTTTTTGTACTTTAAAGCGTTGTTTTAAATCATTGAGTTCCATCTGTAATTCTTTAATTTGGTGATAAACGTCACTTTGTTCAACATTTTCAGTCCATTTTTTACGCTTAATGGCAACATATCGTTTTTTGATTTTATAAAATGCGTTCATTCGGCGTAACAATACGTCGTACTCTGCTTCAAGTTTGTTTAAAACTTCATCATGATTAGGCATTTTTAAAATTTTATTGCGCGTTTTTTCCATGCGGTGTTTTAGCTTAGCGGCTTCAATTCGTTCTTCTGGCGCTTCTCGTAAGCCCCAGGTTAATTTTAAATAAGATGCGGTTTTAATAAACCATTTACTGGGATCAAAATCATACCACTTAGTACCATTACGATAATCATATTCAAATGTGTGGTGAAAATTATGATAACCTTCGCCGTATGTCACTAAAGCGAGAATCGGATTATCTCTTGCGGTATGTGCGTCTGAATAGGTTTGTTTACCCCAGATATGAGCAAGTGAATTAATGAAAAAAGTAAAATGGTGACTTAACACTAATCGTAAAACACCGGCTGAAAGTAGCATGCCAATCATATTGCCATTTAACCAACCTAGCAGGGCTGGAATACCAAAATTGCAAAGTAGGGTTAGCCATAAATAATTTTTATGTTGCCACATGACTATTTTATCTTTTTGCAGATCTTTACAATTATCGTAATTTTTATATTTGCTGCCTTGGTGCTCTCGTAACATCCAGCCTATGTGAGAAAACCAGAATCCTTTTTTAGCTGAGTATGGGTCGTGATCATTATTGTCGACATGACGATGATGGTTACGATGATCTGATGACCAATGTAATATGCTATTTTGCAAAGCAAACGCACCACCGATAGCGAGTACAAATTTAACAATTGGATGTGCTTGGTAGGTTTTATGTGACCATAAACGGTGATAGCCAACCGTAATCGACATACCGCAGTAACCTAAACATAATATTGTGGCTGTAATTTCTACAGCATCAAAGCCATGCGTTAATGCGTAATAAGGGACAAGTAATAATGAAATAAGCCCTGTGACAGCAAATACAATAACATTTGTCCAAATTATGGGGGATTGATTCTTTTTCATAAATATAAAGTGTTAATAAATTCTAGCTTACAAGTGTAAGCTAAAAAAATAATTTGTCGAGTTTACTGTCCTATTTTATTCAACATTGGCGCTCGATATTTTATGTTGCTGTGTTAGAATTTCGTGATCAATTTAAATTAATAAGGCTATCCATGTTAGGGATCCGCGCTCAGCAGAAAGAAAAAACAAGGCAAGCCATTGTTGAGGCAGCCTTTAGTCAACTATCAGCGGAACGTAGTTTTTCAAATTTAAGTTTACGGGAAGTCGCTCGCGAAGCGGGGATCGCACCTACCTCTTTTTATCGTCATTTTAAAGATTTAAATGAACTAGGCTTAACTCTAGTTGATGAGTCGGGCTTGTTATTACGCCAACTGATGCGACAAGCACGTAAACGTATTGAAGATGGCGGTTCTGTTATCAAAATATCAATTGATACGTTTATGGAGTTTTTGGATACGAATGAAAATGAATTTAGATTATTACTGCAAGAAAAATCAGGAACGACTAGCTCATTCAGAACCGCGGTTGCTAGGGAGATACAACATTTTATTGCAGAGTTGACTGATTACATTGAGAATAAAACAGGTTGTAGTCATGACTTTGCTTTTATACAAGCAGAGTCAATGGTCAAGTTAGTTTTTGCTGGAGGCGCAGAAGCAATTGATTTAAAAAAGAAAAAGCGTGAGCAGTTAGCAGAAAGACTCGTACTACAACTGCGCGTTATTAGTAAAGGCGCAGCTGCATATAGTAAACATAGTTAAATTTAAGTTAGCGCCGCTTAAGCCAGACTGCAGATTCTATGTGATGGGTATAAGGAAATTGATCAAATAACGCAAAATCTTGCACATCATGGGTTAATTTAATTGCGGTTAAATTTGCCTTAAGCGTTTCAGGGTTACAAGAGACATATAAAATGTTATCGAACTTTTTAACCAACTCTACTGTATTATCATCCAAACCCGCTCTAGGAGGATCGACTAGTATTGTAGAAAAATTATAATCTTTAAGTGATATATCACGTAAAGACTTAACTTGTTTACCTTCAAAATACGCAGCCGAAAAATCTTCAGCCGATGCTTGACCAATCACTACGTTAGTAATGCCATTGGTTGCTAAGTTCTCATTGGCGGCTTTTACCGATGTTTTAGCTATTTCAGTTGCCACAACGCGATCAAAACAATTGGCTAAGGCGATACTAAAATTTCCACTTCCGCAATAAAGTTCGAGTAAATCACCTGTGAGTGATTTAGAAATATGACGAGCCCATTGCAACATACACTGATTGATATGACCATTAGGCTGAGTGAACGTGTTTTCGATTTGCTTATAATGGTAATCAATACCGTCTAATGAAATAACCTCATTCACAAAATCGTTATCTACCGCTATTTTTTGTTTACGGGCGCGGCCAATAATATTTATTTTAAAGTCAGATTCTAACCGTGTTTTAAGTGCCTTGGCTTCGGTTAACCATTCATTATCTAATGGTTTGTGATAAATAAGTGAAACTAACGCTTCACCTGAAAGTGTTGTTAAAAAGTCAACTTGGTATAAGCGGCGTCTTAATATTTCATTAGGTAAAAATTCTTCGCGTATACGCAACATAAGTTGTTGAATTAAAGCGGAACCAGGAATGTAGTGGTCTACTCTAAATTTTTCTTTATTGACAGGATCGAACATTATGTAAAAACTATCATCGTCTTGATGCCAAACTCTAAATTCGGCGCGCAAACGATATTGTTCGACTGGTGATTGATAAACTGTTGGTTTGGGTAATGTAAGTTCGGTAAACAATGAGCATGTTTGCTGGACTTTATCTTCAAGAAGTTTGGTATATTGGCTAGTGTCTATTTCGTCAACGCGCATTGCTTTTTCCTGCAAAAAAGCAACATTGTAACGGTGAATCCAATTGTGTCTAGGCTATTAAATCTATTCTGATTTAAATAATTTAATTTTTGCCTAAATTTTACCCAAAAATAGTCGATAATCTTAATATAGATAAAAATATAATGAGGCAATCCCATGAATGTTGGAGCCATAAATGAGAGTAGCAATAAACAAGCGACTCCAGTTGACGTAACTAAAAGTCAAACGACAACAGATAATACAGAATCAACGAGTGCAATTGTAAAAAGCGAATCACATGCAGTCGAGACGCATTTAAGTTCCACTTCGTTTCAACAAACGAGTATTAAAATATTAACCCAATCAATGCAAGAGCATTTGCATAAAATGGGCGAATTGAGAAACCAATTTGTTGCGCCAGAAGAGACAAGTGATATACAGCAACTAAAAGATCTGGATATTAAAAAAGCAATCGCAGAAAGCAAACCCTTATTTGATTTTGAAGATGTAGCTAAAAACGTATTGAATTTTGTAGGGGGGGCTTTAACTGGAGCCGCAAAAGGAGGAGCAAAAACTGAGCAATTGTTACAAATGCTCGGAGAGGCACGCAAAGGTGTAGAGAAAGGGATTGGTGATGCTCGAAAAATATTAGGTGATTCAATATTACCCGGTGGTGAAATTGATGAGGGCATTAAAAAGACTAATGGTCTTATTAATTTTGGTTTCGATCGTTTTGAGCAACAAATAAATGATCCAGATTATAATGGTGCTTATCGTTACGAAGCTGTTGGTTATCAAGAAAGTATAGAAATCAGTAGCGAAAAAACAGGTAACATCGAAATTCAAACTAATGATGGTGATGTTGTTACCATTAATTTTGAAAGTTTACGTGCTTATAACGAAAAACGTAAAGAAGAACAAACTTCAGAAGAAAACGCAGAGGGTAATTTATATACCCGATCAAAAGAGCATAGTATTGAAAATTATCATAATGATAAGTTTGCATTCAGTGTAGAAGGTGAATTAGATGAGGCTGAACTTAAAGCCGTTGGCGACTTAATCAATAATATATCGAGTTTAGCGGATGAATTTTATAATGGTGATGTAACCGCGGCTTATGAAAAAGCCACTGAGCTCGGATTTGATCAAAAAGAAATATCAAATTATGCCATTGAACTAGAAATGACAAACAAAGTAAAAGTACAACAAGCTTATAAACAAATTGCTGGTATGTCTGAAGTGGCTAAAGAAGATAAAGACATGCCCAAATCTATTGGTCAGCCTATAAAAGAATATGCACAAAAGTTAATCGAAATAATGCAAAGCTCTGAACACTCACTTAAGAGCGAAGATGAACTTCAAACAACAATACAAGCTTTACTTGGTCAACAATACCAATTAAGCAGTCAGGATTTATTTTCTGCTTTAGATAAATTTAATCATTTTAATCAAGTGTTATTGAACGGTGAAAAAGCTGAAGCTGTGCAAAAGAATAAAGGTATTAAGGATGAGATAAAAGAAGAAGTTAAGGAAGCTTAAATAGAAAGGCTTAGATTATATAAATAATCTAAGCCTATTTTTTATTCTGCTAATGCTTCAGGTGCTGAAGCATTATCAGCAGGAGCAGGACGCTCTTTAGCTTCTCGTACTTTTAAAGAGCGAGATTGAAATTCAGCATCATTAAGACTCGATATTGCTTTTTCTGCATCTTTTTCTGCAATTTCAACAAAACCAAAACCTTTACGCTTACCTGTATTGCGATCACGCATTAATCTAACTGAAATAACATCACCAAATTGTCCAAACAACTCTCTAACAGAAGCTTCGTTAGCTCTATAAGGTAAGTTACCAACATAAAGCGTTTTTGTAGGACCTTTGTAAGCTTTAGTCGGTTTATCTGAATTTACTTCAGATGTTGCAGTAGACGGTGAAATAAATGAAGAAACAAACCCACCAATTAAAATACCTAATGAAAGTGTAATGTTTGATTCAATTGATACACCAATAACAGGTAATAAAATAAAGCCAACAATGGCTAAGATGACACTAACAGATAACTGTTTAACTTTAATAGACATAAATAAACCCTAAAAGGAAAATTAAAATAATAGAAATATAACTGAGAAAACAACTGTTCACGGTCTGAAATTAAATTGAAAAACGATATCGAATAATAAATCAGCGAGAACAGAATGGTGGAGTATAAATAATGAGCGTTTTACTGTAAATATAAAAAAAGATTAATTTAATTGAAAAAGAGTGTTGACGGGTGAGATTAAATCCCTATAATGCGCCCCCACAGACAAGGCAGGCAACGCCGCTAAGTCAGTCGGGTTAAGGTTTTAATGTAAAATGCTTACTCCGAATGAAACACAGTTTAGACAGTTTTTTAGAAAGCTAAAAAACAATTTAAAATAAAGTATTGACATTGAAATCAGGAAGCGTATTATTCGCATCCCGCTCAACGAGGTAACTCTTGCAGCGAACATCGAAAGATGGCTCTTTAACAATTTGGTAGCTTACTTATCTGTGTGAGCACTCGCAAATATTAAGTATATAAAATTAACTTAATGTTCTCTGAGTGACTTACACGGTCAAAACAAAACGAATATTAATTTATTTGTTTGCAAATCAGAATTCATTGAGACCCAGATTTACTTTTTTTGAAGAGTTTGATCATGGCTCAGATTGAACGCTGGCGGCAGGCCTAACACATGCAAGTCGAGCGGTAACATGAAGTGCTTGCACTTTGATGACGAGCGGCGGACGGGTGAGTAATGCTTGGGGATCTGCCCTAAGGTGGAGGATAACCATTGGAAACGATGGCTAATACTGCATAGTATCTTCGGATTAAAGGGGGCTTCGGCTCTCGCCTAAGGATGAACCCAAGTGGGATTAGCTTGTTGGTGAGGTAATGGCTCACCAAGGCGACGATCCCTAGCTGGTCTGAGAGGATGATCAGCCACACTGGAACTGAGACACGGTCCAGACTCCTACGGGAGGCAGCAGTGGGGAATATTGCACAATGGGGGAAACCCTGATGCAGCCATGCCGCGTGTGTGAAGAAGGCTTTCGGGTTGTAAAGCACTTTCAGTTGTGAGGAAAGTTTGATGGTTAATACCCATCAGATGTGACGTTAGCAACAGAAGAAGCACCGGCTAACTCCGTGCCAGCAGCCGCGGTAATACGGAGGGTGCAAGCGTTAATCGGAATTACTGGGCGTAAAGCGAGCGTAGGCGGCTGAATAAGTTGGATGTGAAACACCGGGGCTCAACCTCGGCCGTGCATTCAAAACTGTTCAGCTAGAGTCTTGTAGAGGGGGGTAGAATTTCAGGTGTAGCGGTGAAATGCGTAGAGATCTGAAGGAATACCAGTGGCGAAGGCGGCCCCCTGGACAATGACTGACGCTGAGGTTCGAAAGCGTGGGTAGCGAACAGGATTAGATACCCTGGTAGTCCACGCCGTAAACGATGTCTACTAGCTGTTTGTGTCTTTAAGACGTGAGTGGCGCAGCTAACGCACTAAGTAGACCGCCTGGGGAGTACGGTCGCAAGATTAAAACTCAAATGAATTGACGGGGGCCCGCACAAGCGGTGGAGCATGTGGTTTAATTCGATGCAACGCGATGAACCTTACCATCCCTTGACATCCACAGAAGCTGAAAGAGATTTTAGTGTGCCTTCGGGAACTGTGAGACAGGTGCTGCATGGCTGTCGTCAGCTCGTGTTGTGAAATGTTGGGTTAAGTCCCGCAACGAGCGCAACCCCTATCCTTAGTTGCTAGCAGGTAATGCTGAGAACTCTAAGGAGACTGCCGGTGACAAACCGGAGGAAGGTGGGGACGACGTCAAGTCATCATGGCCCTTACGGGATGGGCTACACACGTGCTACAATGGCAAGTACAGAGGGAAGCGAACTGGCAACAGTAAGCGGATCCCTTAAAGCTTGTCGTAGTCCGGATTGGGGTCTGCAACTCGACCCCATGAAGTCGGAATCGCTAGTAATCGCAGATCAGAATGCTGCGGTGAATACGTTCCCGGGCCTTGTACACACCGCCCGTCACACCATGGGAGTGGGCTGCACCAGAAGTAGATAGCTTAATAATGGGCGTTTACCACGGTGTGGTTCATGACTGGGGTGAAGTCGTAACAAGGTAGCCCTAGGGGAACCTGGGGCTGGATCACCTCCTTACCTAAGACTT
>NZ_QMED01000037.1 GCF_003286125.1 Algibacillus agarilyticus | reverse complement strand
CCAATAAGATCACAAATTGAGCGCGAAGACACCTCTTTTTTTCTTAAGATCCTACATATGAAGTCCTTTTAAATAGGCTTTAATCATAATTAACGAGCTTATTTGTGCGTGGCTTCAAAATGAACCCGCATGATGAAATGGCTAGGTGATTCATATTTAAAATAAACGCTTAATGTAATAAATAAGACCAAAATAGACATATGCAAAGGGACGAAATATGCAACTCCTACATAACTTTTCTATAAAGCAGCGGTTATTCTTAAATATCGTGATAACGGTTGCCTCGCTGGCTATTTTACTCATTTTGATGATGGTGGAAATCTCGAATTTTAAAACCGTATCGATTATTCACGCTGATATTGAGAAGTTGAATTCGGGCGTTTTACAACTGCGCCGCAATGAAAAAGATTTTTTAGCGCGTAAAGATTTAAAGTATGTCGCGAGCTTTGCTAAATCGATGAAATCGTTGAACCAGCTTATTGATGAATTAAGTGTAAAATTTGATGACTATGATATTGATAAGAATGATCTAAATAAATTCAAATCGATTATTACAAAATATGATCGAGGTTTTATTGCCATTAGTGAGTTACAGCAAAAAATTGGTTTACACCCTAAAGATGCGAGTTATGGTTCGTTAAGGCGCGCAGTGCACGGTGTTGAAGCTATTTTAGATGAGCATGCTAATTTTGAATTATTAACATTAATGTTGCAATTACGTCGTGCTGAAAAAGATTTTATGCTGCGATTGGATGAAAAATATCTTGATAAGTTTAACTGCCATTTAGATAAGTTTTATCAAACACTTAATCGTGAGTATAGCGATGAACCTTATGCTGATAAGTTAAAACAAGAATTAAAAATTTACCAACGGGAATTTACTAACTTGTTTAATAATCAGGTTTTAATAGGCTTAAACTCTAAATCAGGCGCTTTAGGTGACTTAAGAGGCACTATCCACCAAACCGAAAGCATACTATCTACGTTAATTGAACATACCGAATCTTCGCTGGATGATATTGAAACCGCGATGATATTTAAAGCATCAATTATCTTTTTAATCATCTCTATTATTTCTATCGCCTTCAACATTTTGACTTCAAATTCGATTATCAAACCTGTAAAAATGCTTTCGTCGACGTTTAGGCAAATTAGAGAGCATAATGATTTAACGTTACGTGTTAAATATTCATCAAATGATGAGCTTGGTTTACTTGTTAATGATTTTAATTCGTTAATGGACGATTTTAAGTTAGCGGTTCTTAGCATTCATCAAACAACAGGCGTGCTCGATACAGCGATGAATGAGTTATGGAAAAATACTGAAAGCACCAGTGCGGGTATGGTAACTCAGCAGCAACAAAGTGAAATGGTGGCAACCGCGGCGAATGAAATGCAATCTACGGTTGATGAAATTGCCCGTAATACTGAATCTGCTGCGCTTAAAGCGGAAGATACTAATGAGAATGCCACTAAAGGTCATGAACAAGTTCAGTTAACGGTGCAAGCTATTCAAGGTTTAGCTGAAAAACTTAACAGTGCTTCTGATGTGATTGGGGTGCTTGAAAAAGACAGTGCAACTATTGGTCAAGTATTAGAAGTTATTCGCAGTATTGCTGATCAAACTAATTTACTCGCATTAAATGCGGCCATTGAAGCGGCTAGAGCCGGTGAGCAAGGCCGAGGTTTTTCGGTAGTCGCGGAAGAGGTTCGAAATTTGGCTATGCGCACACAAGACTCAACTCGTGAAATCGAAACGATTATTAAATCTTTACAAACCCGAACTAAAGATATTGTTGATCTTATGGTGGTTTGTCAGCAAGATGGTGAATTGAGTGTGGCTCAGTCAGAGCAAGCCGGTAGCTTGTTAATCGAGATAACGCAAAATGTCACCTCTATTGTTGAGATGAATAGCATGATAGCGGCTTCTATTGAAGAACAGACTACCGTTGCGGCTGAAATGAGTCGCAATGTTGTGCATATTCGTGATATTGCAGTTGAAGTAAAAGGTCAAGCTGAGCAGAACTCACAAACGAGCGTGGAAATATCGCAACAAGTGGGCGATTTGCATAATACGGTAGATCGTTTCAAAATCGACTAAAGCCTACCGTGTTTTTCTTCAGGCTTATTTTTAACGTTAGAATCTAAATTTTATTATAGTCTTCTCGCTCAGGTTTTATGGTTCATTGTCAGCGCTTACTCTCGACTTTGGCTCCTGCGTCGTTCTAACACCTAAATCCATTTAGGCGGCCCCAATCACATAGTAGAGCATATGTTCATGGGGCCTCGAAGCTTGACGGCTTCCCCTAAAACCCGATCGCTTTGACTATATACTAAAAGCGATAGCCGAGTAAGCTGTCGCTTTTTATTAATAGCAAACCCGTTTAGCTAATCACGATATATTTTGCTTAAATCAGAATAATGATCAATACGGCGATCGCGAAAATATGGCCAAATACGGCGTACTGATTCGCTGCGTTTTTTATCTATCGTCACCATTAAAACGTCTTCTTTATCTTGGCTGGCATGCGCGAGCAATTCACCTTGCGGCCCCGTAATAAAACTATTGCCCCAAAATTGAATACCCGTACTTGGAGTCGTTGGATCGGGTTCAAACCCAACTCGATTACAGCTAATTACTGGTACCCCATTGGCGACTGCATGAGCGCGTTGTACAAGCATCCATGCATCAAGTTGGCGTTGTTGCTCATCGGGTTCATCCAGCGGATCCCAACCTATCGCGGTGGGGTAAATCAATAATTCGGCACCCGCCATCGCCATTAATCGCGCCGCTTCAGGAAACCATTGATCCCAACAAACTAACACACCTATTTTACCTAAACTGGTTTCGATCGGATTAAAGCCCAAATCACCAGGCGTGAAATAAAATTTTTCGTAAAACCCCGGATCATCCGGAATATGCATTTTACGATATTTTCCGGCAATGCTGCCGTCTGTATCCAATACTACAGCGGTATTGTGATATAAACCCGTTGCTCTTTTCTCAAATAATGAAGAGACAATCACGATGTTTAATTCTTGCGCCAAGGCGGCTAAAGCTTCAGTGCTGGGGCCGGGAATGGTTTCGGCCAAATCAAACATATCAACGTTTTCGGTTTGGCAAAAATATAAACTGCGATGTAATTCTTGTAATACAACAAGCTGTGCCCCTTTTTCACTGGCTTGTCTGATGCCTTGTTCGGTTTTAGCTGCATTAATTGTTATATCGGCTGAATTACTGTGTTGTACTAACGCGACATTAATAGAGGTCATAATCAAGTTTTTTGAATTTAAATTAATAAAATTCGCTTTTATACAATAGAATAAAAGCGTGTATACGTTATGTTTTGGGTAAAAAGCCCAGTGGCAATTGCATCGTTAAACAATGCAAACTGCCGTATTGTTCAATAATTTGACGACAGTTGATCGGAATGATCTCGTACTCAGGAAACGCCATATGTAAAACTATTTGGGCTTTTCGGTCTTGTGGTACGCCATACGTTGGCATTAAAACGGCCCCATTTATAATTAAAAAATTAGCATATGTCGCTGGAAGTCGATCTCCCTCGGCGCTAAATTGCGCATCAGGCCAGGGTAATTCAAATAATATGAAGGGCTCGTTTTTCAGGGTCGTGAATGACTCTAGCGATCGCTTCATGGCATCTATTTCAGCAAAGTGCGGATCCGTTTCATCTTGGCAGCCTTGAAATACAATAATTTGCTCGGGAGCAAAACGGGCCAAGGTATCAATGTGTGAATCGGTGTCGTCGCCTTCGAGTGCACCGGCATTAACCCAGAGAATTTTTTTAGCGCCTAGCTTTTCAGTTAAGATGTTCTCAATGTTTTCTTGGCTAAGTGTAGGGTTCCTATTTTTATTTAACAAACAGGCTTTAGTGGTTAGTAAATGACCTTGCTCATCAATCTCGATGGCGCCACCTTCTAACACCATATTAACGTTTTCGGTTTGCGCCACATCACATTGATTAAAAACGTGAGTATTTATTTGGTTATCGAGTGTGCTTTCAAATTTATTGCCCCAACCATTAAAGTTAAAGTCATAGGCGAGGGTTTGTTTTTTGTTATTTTTAACGGTTATTGGGCCGTGATCACGAGCCCAGGTATCATTTGTTGGCGCGATCACATAGATGATTTTATCTTGACTTGCATTAGCCTTCTGTAATAACTGCTTTACGTGTTGTTTTACGGGGTCATCATGACAAACAATCAGCACTGGTTGATACTGAGTTATCGCCAGGGTAATGTCGACAAAAACAGGTTCAACGTCTGTTAAAATCCAATCCCAATCTGTTGCTTGATGGGGCCAAGTGAGCATGACGGCATCTTGTTTAGCCCATTCGGCGGGTAATTGATAAGTATTTTTCATAAAGGTGATTAAGACTCTTTTTTGCGTTGTTCTGATAACTTTCGTAATTGCTTACTTTGGATATGCAAAGCGCACCTAATCAAGGTTTCGCGATCGTTTTCTCTAATTTGCACAAATACAAATTTTACATCGGCTGAGTTATCCGGCAACTCAGTTAACGCTAAAACTTCGGCGTAGCAATAAACCGCAGCGGCTTCTTGGGTCAAAAATAATTTCATTCTGACGACTTGCCCGAGGACGAGCTCGTTATTGGCGATATTAACAACGACACCACCGGCACCAAAACGTTTACTATAAATCCGCTCTTCAGCTTGATCTTCTTCTGAGATTAGATAAGACATGATCATGTCTATTTTGCGCGATTGCAAGGTTAAAAAATGCGCGATCTCATCGGCCTGATGGCTTAACGATTTTAATTGTCGAACCGATGCCGCATCAATTGCGGTTATGTCAGAGGCTAATCTGAATGGTGCGGGCATTTCATCAATAAATTCGTTTAGATCGGGAATGCGGCTTTCTACGGGAAACGGTGAGATATTAAGCTTGACGGCAGAGTCTAATGAAAAATAATCGTCATATAAGGCTTGTTTTTCTTCTAATGTCATTGTATTTCGATCTTTTGTTGAATTTTATGCTAATAAACAATAGGCTGCGTACCAGCACTATAGCCTTAGAATTTAGTTTAACAATACCTTTATGTTTAATTCGCTTAGTTTATTTATAGCCAGTCGATACAGTCGCTCTAAACAGCGTAATTCATTTATCTCATTTATCACTTTTTTTTCAGTTGCTGGTATTACACTCGGTGTGCTAGCGCTCATTATTGTTGTGTCTGTGATGAACGGTTTTGAAAGTGAATTAAAGAACCGAGTGCTGGGGGTGATCCCGCACATTGTCATTAAACAAAATGCCGAACACACGACAACAGAAAAACATGATTTTAGTCTGTTAACGGCGCGAGATGATGTACTGGGTGTTACGCCGTTTTTACAAACCGAAAGTATGATCCAGTCGCCGACCGATATGCGGGCAATTATGCTGCAAGGTATTAATCCGCAGCAAGCTGAGCAGCTATCCGTTATCGCCAATCATATGGTGTATGGACACATTAATACCTTACAACCTCGCCGTTATAATGTCATTGTGGGGCGTGCTTTGGCAGGGCAACTCAATTTACATGTCGGTGACCAAGTTAGACTTATGTTAGTCGAGAAAACCAGTTACACACCGATGGGGAGAATGCCGGTGCAACGTAATTTTAATGTGACCGGTATATTTGATGCAGGGTCAGATGTTGACTCACAAGTGGCTTTAATTCATTACGACGATGCCGCTCGTTTATTACGTAAACCTAAAAACAGTGTGACGAGTCATCGTATCTATTTAGTCGATGCGTTTAATTATAGAGACGTTAATGCCTTTATTGCCCAACAATACCCCAATTTAACCTCGGTTGATTGGCGTCAATCGCAAGGAAAGTTATTTTCAGCCGTAAAAATGGAAAAAAATATGATGTGGCTAATGCTGTGCTTAATTGTTGCTGTTGCGGCGTTTAATATTGTATCTGCATTGGTTATGGTTGTATCTGAGAAGCAAGGTGAAATTGCGATGCTTAAAACGATGGGACTCGCCCCAAGACCTATTCAAGCTATTTTCATTTTACAAGGACTATATAAAGGTTGCATCGGGGCTCTATTAGGGACCATTTTAGGTGTGATTATTACGTTATTTTTAAATGATATTTTAAGTTTATTTGGCGCGAGTATATTTGCCGCTCCGGGGTATTCTGTTTCGGGGTTACCCATTGATTTACGCTTGCCACAAGTGGCTGTGATTTCGGTTTCGGCGATCGCTATGAGTTTATTAGCGACTTTGTATCCGTCATATCGCGCGGCCAATACCCAGCCTGCCAATGTACTACGTTATGAGTAATTAGAATTATGTCTACTGAATCCATTTTAACTTGTCGCAATTTAATTAAAACTTACACCGATGGGCAAATATCCATCAATGTAATTAATGAACTGACACTCGATATCGCTAAAGGTGAACATTTAGCGATAGTGGGCAGTTCAGGTTCGGGTAAAAGTACGTTATTGCATATGATGGGCGCACTTGATAAACCCAATGCGGGCGAAATTTGCTTTTTAGGGCAAAATATTCATGCCTTAAGCGAAAAACAGCAAGCCGATTTTCGTAATCAAAACATGGGTTTTATTTATCAGTTTCATCATTTATTAGCTGAATTTTCAGCGCTTGAAAATGTGGCGATGCCCCAATTAATTGCCAACGTTGACAAAAAAACGGCTTATGCTGAAGCCGAGTTGCTTTTAAAGCGGGTCGGTTTAGGTCATCGTTTAACGCATCGGCCTTCTGCTTTGTCAGGTGGTGAGCGCCAACGTGTGGCTATTGCACGAGCTCTCATAAACCAGCCCAAAATTGTATTAGCGGATGAACCAACCGGTAATTTAGATCACGTTAATGCGCAACAAATTTTTGAATTAATCGATGAAATTCGTGAAGCGTTTGATACTAGCTTTGTATTTGTCACCCATGACCTTGATCTTGCCGCCAGAATGGATCGTCAACTTAAGTTAGTTGATGGCCAACTTCATAATATCGATTTTAAAGGGTGATTTAGCTTTATGTTTAATGCTTTGTCGGTCATGGTAGGTTGGCGTTATGCTAGAGCTACCACACAAAATCGCTTCATTCGTTTTATATCGGCTTCGTCAATTATTGGGATCGCACTGGGTTGTGCGGTATTAATATTAGTGATGTCGGCAATGAATGGCTTTGAACGTGAATTAAAAGATCGCTTGTTGTCTGTTGTTCCGCATATTGAATTCACGGCTGTCGAATTGACCGGGATTGAAAATTGGTCAACCCTGGCACAAAAAATCACAAAAAATGAAGACGTCATTGCTGTCGCGCCTTATATAAAACTGAATGGTTTAATTCAAAAAGGCACCCGATTAAAACCACTACAAATAAGGGGGATTGATTGGGAAGCGGAGCAAGCCGTGAGCGATATTGCGAGTTACGTCGCTGATAAGCAGGTTATTGAACGTTTTAAAAATGAACAAGGCATTATTCTTG
Organism: Algibacillus agarilyticus; assembly: GCF_003286125.1. Taxonomy (GTDB): domain Bacteria; phylum Pseudomonadota; class Gammaproteobacteria; order Enterobacterales; family Alteromonadaceae; genus Algibacillus; species Algibacillus agarilyticus. The sequence continues at coordinate 38,747 of NZ_QMED01000037.1, read as the reverse complement.
GGCAAGGTTTAATTAATGAACTGGGTTTAGTGGCAGGCGAAAACATTGAAGTCCTCATTCCTAAACAAACCGCAGATTTAAAACTTAATGCCCCTAACGTCGTGCGTTTAAAATTATTAGGTGCTTTTGAAATGGGTGGGCAGCTTGATCATGGTTTAGGTTATATCTCTTTACCCGTAGCCGCCGCAGAATCAGGTTGGAAACAAGGTGTACAAGGCATACGGCTAAAAATAAATGATGTATTTAATGCTCCGCAATTAGCAAGGCAAATAGGCTACGATTTACCGGTTTATGTTTATATTAGTAATTGGACTCATGAGTATGGCCATTTATATAACGACATCATCTTAGTGCGTCAGGTTATGTATATTATTTTGATTTTAGTGATTGCCGTTGCGTGTTTTAATATTGTGTCAACTTTAGTCATGGCGGTGAATGAAAAAACCAGCGATATTGCGATATTAAAAACGATGGGCACATACAACGCGAGTATTATCAAAATATTTATGGTTCAGGGGCTTTATAATGGGTTACTTGGGGTTGCTTATGGCGTGGTATTTGGCTGCGTCGCAAGTGTTTATTTAACTGAATTTATGCAGATGATTGAAGGTTTATTAGGCACACAGTTTTTAACCGCTGATGTCTATTTTGTTGATTTTTTACCAACCGAACTGCAATGGATTGATGTTGTTGCCACGGCGATAGGTGCATTGTTAATGTCACTCATATCAACCATATACCCGGCTTACAAAGCCACAAAAATAGACCCCGCGCAAATGCTAGGGGGCGGTTGATTTTACAGTTAGCTTTAAATATTAAACACATTAATGACACACATTAATGACAATAGCTAAGCACGCTTCAAAGCTCAGCTTACCCCAGATAAACCCTGGGGTTAGCACCGTGCTTGAATATCTCATTATTAAATTTCCGTATGTTGATGCTGACGTTTGGCTACAACGTATGCAAGGTGGCAAGGTTCATTGGCATGATGGCACTTGCATAACCGCTCAGTCATTGTTTAAACCGCAACAACGTGTTTATTATTATCGTGAAGTTGAAAACGAACCGCAGATCCCCTTTAAAGAATCTATCCTCCATCAAGATGATCACTTAATCGTTGTTTATAAACCTCACTTTTTACCGGTTACCCCTGGCGGTGCTTTTGTTAACGAATGCTTACAGCAACGGTTACAGCAAAAAACAGGTATTAAAACATTACAAGCTTTACATCGATTAGACCGAGTTACAGCCGGACTCGTCATGTTTTCAGTTAACCCTGAAACACGTCACTGTTATCATCATTTGTTTGAAACACAACAAATACACAAAACCTATCAAGCCATCGCGCAACTTACGCATGGTGACAAAATAGTGGGTAAAGAATGGCAAGTTAAGAACCGCATTGTGAGATCTGACTTGCGTTTTAGGATGCAAATCAGTGAAGGAAAGGCCAATAGTCACTCTGTGATCCGGTGTTTAGCGCAAACACCCGACGAAACGGATACAACAAAGATGACGGTTAAGGCATTATTTGAGTTAAACCCCGTAACCGGTAAAACCCACCAATTACGTTTACATATGCAAACATTAGGCTGGCCCATTTTAAACGACAAATATTACCCTAAGCTACAAGCGTTATCGGCTGATGATTATTCAGCGCCTTTGCAACTATTAGCCAAAAAAATAGAATTTGTTGATCCTATCACCCACAAATGCAGGCATTTTACTTGTGAACGAAATTTATTGCTTAACTAATCTTATACCAATCCGTATTAATTAAGTGATCTCTCAGAATGCATCCAGCGGTTTTTGAACAAGGCGTCGGTGTGTAGGAATGGTTGCTCCCTTTCAAATACCGATAACGCAGGTCAAAAGCCGCTGGGGCATTCCTTTCAGGCGAGTTTTAAATGCGCTTGCTCTGTGTTACTCGAACTCAAAAGAGCACCACTATTCTTTCATTTAAGCGCATTTAAACGCTCGCTGAGTGGGCACTTATTATTACGGATTGGTATCAATTCATAGGCGTTTAGTCACGGCCGCTTAAAGCTGAATTGTGCTCGGTGGTAACTGGCTGTAACTCAATATTTAGCCGTTATTATTATTGTTGTTATTGTTATTATTATTGTTATTTGACCACTCGATAGCGAATGCTGAGCTGCTGGTTGCTGCGCCAATTAAAATTATTTTACCTTTTTGTTGATAAACCACTTGATTAATAAACGACATTTTTTTGCCATCAAAGTGTAAAGCTTGTGATTGACTACCCGATTTAAGGGGGATGGTTTTGACGAGCTCTTTATTTTGGTATAAATACAACGCCGGATGTGCATAAACGATGGCGTTTTTCTCTGTTATGTTGCTTAAAAAAAACTCGGCGATTAATTCAGTTAATGGTTCGGCTTCGGTATCGTTTACCTCAGCGTTTTTTAACAATTGTCTGGCACCCGATATGATTGAATGAACGCCTTTTACGCCTACAAATCCCAACATGTTAGTTTGTGTCCTTACACCAAAAAAATTCGATGTTTTGAAAAGGTAAGTTAATGGCTTGAATGTGATAAAACGCATTCTTTTGCTGTTTTTTATAATGATAATCGCGCAGTGTTTGCGTGGTTATCAATAAATTATTCGCTACATCCGATATAAATTGGTGTTGGCACCAGTTTAATAGGGGGAGCAGGTCAACTTGTAACCAATCTTCACCTTGGCTTGAAGGCAGCAGTTGATTAAAAAATATTTGCTGTGTGAATAAGTGTTCTTGCTTTTCGCGTTGTTCATCACCATAAACCACTTTGGTATCACGCAATAACTGCAAATATAAGGTATTGGTGAGTGGGTCGTTACAGTGCACAAAAAACCAAGCCTTTTTAATATGTAAAATGACTTGATCGCTTGGCTCTAAAAAGTGTAGTGCGCGTGTGGTTTTTAAAATTTGCGAATTGAGTGGTTCTATTACGCCGTTTACACTGAGTAATACGGTATTGCTGGCATAAAGCGCCTGCAAAATAGGGTCGGCTTTTATTAGCTGACCTAATGCATTTTTATGTTCGTAAAAATCAGACGACAGCAGCATCATGTCATCTGTTACATTGGGTGTTTGATCTTCTTTACTGCTTGTATCTTGATTGAGCTGAGGGTGTATATTGGCTTGGTAATTTTGTCGGTCAAGTGCCTGTTCGGTTGTGCCTAAAGCCGCTTTGTATTGTTGCGGATATTCACGATAAATTTGTTTTTGTAATGCACAGGTATACGACTTTTTACTATTTTTTTCGTTTTTAACAAACGCACAACCGGTATTACATATTTTAAGGTATTCGCATTCGGCGCAATCACGGTGTAAGCCTTGTTCTTGATGAACTGAACGAATATTTTGTTTGCCATTATTTAATATTTCATGCGCGGGCACTTTGAAAATATTACCATAAAAAAAACGCTCAGCACCTTGGCCTCTCACACACGAATAAACATCGCCATTACTTTGTAATAAGAAAAAACGCTCGCCGCAATTTTGAGCGTTAGTACAATAGCTTGGGGTAAATTCATCAAACCAATTGCGTTTAAAACCCCACTCAAGTTCAGTGCCGGTAAACTCTTTTTTCATGGCTTGATAAAAAGCGATTTGATGTTCTTCATTTATTGATTCGGTGTTAAGTGATTGCGTATCGTGCTTGTCGCGGTTCTCGAATTTTTGCTCGTTTAAATCAGATTCAAAACCAAACATAAAATTGAAGTTGTTCATGTCGAATCGTAATTCGCGGTGTATGTACCATATATCGTCAATGATTTGTTCAACATGTTGAAAATGTTCATTGAACAACGTAGCTGATAACTTTTTACCGTGAGGATATTGGCCGAGTAATTGGATGTTTTTTTTAATTTTAGCTAACGTTGATTTGTTGGTTTTTGTTGTACGGTATTTATCGTGTAAGAAAAAAGGCAAATCGACACTGCCACTAATGGACACATGGTGCTGCTTAAGTAAGGCTTGATGTTTATCAAAGTTAAATAAATTTGTTTTAATGTGCGGTGTTTGTTTACGAAAACCATTCGCCATCAGTTCGTCGTAATGGTGTAAATAATGCGCTGATATTTTATTAAATAAATTATTTAACGTATCAGCTGGTACCGCCGTTACTTCGCCGCCATGTAATGATAAATTGAACGGTAAAATATTGGCTTTAGCAAAATAGTCAAGTGCGAACGCTAATGTTTCAACCGCTTGTTGGTTATCTTCTTTTAAGGTTTTGGTATCGGTTTGTTTACCTAAATAGCAATAATGACAACCTAGATTGCAAAAAATAGTGGGTACATATAAAAGATGAATATACTGTTTAGGCACTTGGCTGGTGTGAGTGTTTTCGCCGCTATCTAAATTGGGATTAATGTTAAAAACCGTCATGTTTAGCTCGCGTTAGTGAATTGTTTAAAGCGTTTTGCATGGGTAATTTCACACGTTACTTGCGGGTTTAGCGCGATGGTATATTTGAGTATGTTGCCAACCACTTTGAAAAATTTATCTTGTTTGTTCTTTTTAATTTTATGCGTTTTATTGGCGTTGGTCTGAAATTTATCCGCGGTTATGGTTATTTTTCACCCGTCTGTGCGTATCATATTAAACGTTAAGTGTTGTTCATCTACTTTGATTGATTCAATATTTTGATATAAAACCGTTTGTTCACCAAATACCAAATAATGAGATGAGACAATAATGCCGGCTTTTTGTGAGGTGAATAATTTGCTTATAAGGGTCGCAAGCACGATAGCACCGATTAAAGTGCTTATTATTGTATCGGCTAGTTCTTTGCTGTCGCTCTGGAAGAACATCGATTTAGCGTGGTGAATGACAAAAGCAAGTATAAATGTTAACAGTATTTTGCTGCCAAACCCGGCCAAATAATAGCCGTATTTAAATTTAGGAAAACTAAGATCGTCGTAGCGATAGATAGCGAGTTTGCCTGCCATTTTAATCCTTAGTCAGCTGTTCTATTATTTTTGTTAAGCATGTATTGGGTTCGACCACCCATAAGCCATAGCTGATGGGTAATATATCGATATTTGCGCGCTTGAGCAATTTATAAGTATTAAGCTCAAAATAGTTGCCCCATGAGCCAGGATACCCAATGAGATCCAGTGCTAGGTATCGATTTTTATAACGGCACAACACATCAATATCATTATTAGCGAGTGTGTAACCTGGCCAAGTCTCAATATTTTTTTTGTTTAATTCACTTATTATTTCGCTTTGAAAAGTATCGAGCTTTAAGGCGGTTTGGTGATTAGCGCTAAATTCTGTTGCGCTGTTTATATATTTTTTTAACAGACTTTTTTCGTTAAGGTTTTGTTCGTCGATGGATAAAAAGAGTATTTGTTTTTGTCTTGCACGAGTGATGGTTACATTAAATACATCTGGTTTATTTAAATATGCCGAGGCTCTTTTTGCTTGGTTATCAACCGCAAATGAAATAAGCATAATATCGCGTTCTTCACCTTGAAACCCAAATGGACTAGCCGACCGTAATTGATGTTGAGTGATATCTTGTTGTGTAAATTCACTTTCGATTAATTGGGCTATAAATTCAGCTTGGTGTCTGAAGGGCGAAATAACGCCAATAGAATGCACATAGCCTGTTTGTTCATCGTCAGTTATTTGTTGTTTTATCGCCGCAATGACACATTGTGCTTCGATAAGGTTTATTCCCGCTTTGTCACGTTCACCCTTTACCTGTTCGATTTCTAAAAAGCCTGAACGGGTACAAGGGCGATGCTGCATTATTTTTAATTTATTTTGGTAGAAGTGCACATTACTAAAATGAATCAGTTCAGGTTTGCTCCTAAAGTGTTCATCTAAAAAAGCGAGCTGGTTTGTATTAGTTAATACACTTAAGGTGAGATCCAGTATTGAATTATCTCGATAACTCACTACCGCATGATGTTCAGTTGATACCTTGTTTTTAACCATGAGTTGCGCTTCTTTATGTTTGGCTAAAAAAGAGTAATGGCGCAGCTGTTTTGTATCGCCGACAATCATTGCGCGTTTGGCACGGTAGAGCGCCGGCAAACAACTGGCAATATTGCATTGTGTTGCTTCATCAATGATCACTAAATCAAACATTTCTGTTTTTAAAGGTAAGACTCGATACAAGCTATTTAAGCTGACTAGCCAAATTGGGAATGCTGACAAAAGAGCTGGGTATTCAATGGTGTCGAATAATTCGAATTGTCGTTTTGAGCTGCGGCTTCTAATGGCTTTATTAAAAGCTTGTAATGAAGTTCGATGTTTATCGACAAGTTTCTTCAAATTTTTGTTTTTAAGTGCACTTAAATATTGACTGGCTAAGGCTTCTCGATTTAAGTGTTGTTCATTAATGCTATCTAAAGCGGCCCATTGATCGACGAGTTGTTTAATTTGACGTTGAGCCCATTTTAAATACAGGCGGTATAGCCATGAGTTGTCTTTTTGTTGTAGGTTTTTCAAGCGTTGGCCGCGAGTGATCGCTTTTTTACAAAAATGGATAAATCGTTTTTCAATTTTTTGTAATAATTTATTGGTGTTTTTTAGTTGTTTTTCACAGGCATCAGGCTGTTGATTTAAAGCGTCACTAAAATAACCCGCTAATAAATCGGCAATGTAGTTTTTAAATTGTTTAAGAAATATTTTTTGCCCTGCACGAATTGATACATCGTTTAAATTAAAGTTAGTCTCTAATTTTGAACCAATAACATCGAGTGCTGCATCGTTATTAGCAACAATTAACACCGATTCACCTCGCGCCATATGCTCAGCCGCAATAGCCGCAATGGTATAGCTTTTACCTGTTCCGGGTGGACCCGATGCACAGCCGATGGCTTGATGGGCTGCAATTGATATTAACGCTTGTTGCGGTTTAGACAGTAAGCCGGGTAAATAATCATATTTTAGGTTTTTATTATTCTTATATTTTACAGTATGCGGTTTTATTAATTGCGCTAAAGGCGCTGAAATTTCATCATGTGTGCTAATTGAATCCAGCTCGTGCAAAACACCTCGGCTACTGGTTGAGCGTTCTATAAAAACCAACATCGAAACGGGCAATATACTAGGCGATTTTTTACGCAAAGCTGTTTTAATATCATCATTATTAGCTAACGTTGGAAAATTCAGAAGGCTTAAATAATCGATATTTAAAGGGCTATTTTTAAGTAAAGCCGTCCAGAAAGAAGGTTCTCGAACATCGGCGTTATTTAACATCGTCAGTACAGTCGGGTCATCCGCTTGCTCTGCTAATAACAAATCAACGAGAGCTTGATTAACTTCTGGCATGCTTTGTTCGGTCGATAGCGCGTAATACTGATTGTCGTTAGTTGTTTGGCCTGTTGGTGAATTATTTGCCGTTAAATGAGCTTCATTAAATATTAAAGGTGAAACAACTTGCTTTATTTCGCCTTTAATTTCTATTTTACCAACAACTAAAAAGCTTACGTACAACAAAACTCTTTCGCGTTGATACATTTCAACTCGTTTGCTCAACGGTTCTGCAAAATCGGCTGGTATGGGTAAATGCGTTAAAAAACCTGTTCTTAGTTCATCTTGCCCCGTTAAAGTTAATTTATCTGCTGATTTTAGTTTATTTAAATTCCATAAATTGAGGTCGGTGCTGTCAGCTTTATAACAGTCTCGATAATACGAAAATACATTTTGTGGCTTCACGCTTGTCTTCCTCGGCTTAAAGCGGGTTGTTTAACTGAACGGGTCAAGGGGGAGCAGCTTACGTTAATTGATCAGGTGAGTGAAGCAGATGTGTTATTCGACTTGGGGATATACAAGATTATGACCGAAAAAACATCCTTGTTTTCTTTACTTTGTCTTTTTATTTTTTAAAGACTTGTCTCATTATTCAGAGCGGATTTAGTGGTTAATGATGATGCATGCGCTGATTAACCTGACGACGTGGCTGTTGTTGATTACTGGTGGTTTTTATACCCTTTTCAACAAAGATATCGTTTGCACTTTTTATGTGTAAAGTTGGGTTTGTTTTTAAAAGGCTAGAATCAAACACCGTATAAATAGATGACAGACAGCCTGATCCCATAAATACATTATAGCTTCTTAGCAATGTTTCTCGATGGATCGAGTTATTTAAGTCCAGTTGTTTAAGGTGCAAATGTGAACACATATTTTGTTTAATGGTTGCATAAGTGTCGGCTCGGATACAGCACTCTAAATGCACAATAAAATCTAACCAGTCATCATGACTGGCATTAAACTCAATGTGCTCTTCACCCACATTAACCGATAAATTAGTGGCAGGCTTGCACATATCTGTTGCTTCAATATATTGTTTGCTGTGCATGAGTAAATGCTTGATCGTGTCAGAAAATAAAGTCCCTATCTCATATTCATTTTTTTCAAATATATGCCCTTTTTTATCATACATCGTCGCAGAAAAAACATGTGCATTAGGTGCATCGCTATAGCGTATGGGGAGTAAACCATTTCGCAGGCAGCTAAGTGCTTCAAATAGGGAATTTGGGTATATTGCCGGATCATCAAGCGACAAGGTGTTTGTGATGGCTTTAAGTTCCGCATCAGTACTAAATAAGTTTATTTTAGCGCCTTGAATTAAAAAACCGTCTATGTGAGCATGTGTGTGTGGTTGCTTTTTCGCTCTAGGGCTATCAGACATCGCGCTAATCGGTTCGACAATGTGCTGTGCTATTAAATATAAAGCTAATGAATTATCTATCGTTTTGATATGTCTCATTGGAATTCTCTTTGCTTATTATATTGAAAACTTAATGGATCGCTTTGATTGCTTGTAAAACTTTCTTTTGTGAATTGGAAACAACAAATTTTTCATACACACGGCGCATGGTTAATTTGAATGAATCTTTATCAACATCATCAACAAATTTAGCGCCTTTTAAATTGGCTTTATCTTTGGCTTTTTGCTCTAAGTTAAGGCAATGCTTGCGTGACGATAAAACGGACTTTTGCGCTAACTCCATGATTAATGTTTGATGCTCTCTTGATAGTTTATTCCACGTTAGTTTTGAGCAAACTAAAACATCGGGTGCGATCACATGCTCCGTTTTTGAAAAATATTGACAGACTTCATAATGCTTAAAACCCGTATAGGCAAAGACGGTGTTTTCAGCCATGTCTACTAAGCCTGTTTGCACCCCAGTCACAATATCATCAATTGACATTGGCACAGGGAAAGCCCCCATGGCATCCGCAATACCTTCCCATAAGGGTGAAGGCGGAACACGCAGCTTCATGCCTTTCATGTCATTTATGTGGCGGATCGGCTTGCTGGAATACATGTTTCGTGAGCCACTGTCGTAAAAACCTAAGCAAATAAAATCGGGATTTGATATCGCGCTGCTAACTAATTGCCCAGGAGGGCCGTCAATACAGCGATGCATATGTTCAACCGAATCAAAAACAAAGGGCAACCCCAGTACACTGGTTTCAGGAAATTTTTTATTCAGTTGTGCAATGTTGACTCGGGCCATATCTAATCGCCCGAGTGCGACTTGTTCTAGTGCTTCGTTTTCGGTGCCAAATGAGCCGCCAGAAAAAATTTTTAAATCGAGTTCATTATTACTTTTTTGGCTGAGACTGGCTGAAAGCTCTTGTAAGGCCCTGACACTTGGAAAGTCATCACCGAGTATATCGGCAACTCGCAGTCTAATTTGCTTTTGTTGACTGGTAGAGTATTGATTAAGTAACTCAATTAAGTGCAAGCTAATTTCGGTTATTTTGTCAGACGCCTTAATTGATTTTTCAACTGATAATGTATTTTGTTCACTAATATGGGCTATTTGGTCAATATTTCGCGCTATTTCGGCACTGGCAAGTTGTTGCTCTTTTATTGATAATGAAATTTCAGAGACTTCTTGCACTGCAGCACTTGAACCCTCTTTGATTGCTTGAATAGACAAACCGGCTGCTTGCGCACTTTCTACGCCATTTTGCACCGCATTTTCAGTGAGTAACATGCTGTCGGATGCTGATTTTGCCGAATCTTGCATTCTTTTTAATAAATCCGTTATTTCCTGAGTTGATTGCGTTGTGCGCTCTGCTAATTGTCTAACTTCATCTGCGACAACCGAAAAACCACGGCCTTGTTCTCCCGCTCTTGCGGCTTCAATTGCAGCATTAAGTGCAAGCAAGTTAGTTTGTTCTGCCACCCCTTTAATTAATTTTGCGACGTCAGATATACTTTCACTATCTTGCATGAGAGCGTTAATTCTCGCGACCGCTTGATTTACTGAATCCGAAATGTCTTTTATTCCATCGACCGTTTGTAAAACAACGTCTGCACTTTTAACCGCGACTTCGTATGCTTCTTCAGTGTGCTCAGTGGCTGAGCTTGCTTGTTGCGAAACAACTGAAATACTGTTAGTCATTTGTTCAACGGCTGCAGCCATATTATTGGATGCATCTGCTTGTATTTTATTATTTCGGGTGTTCTTTTTTGCCGTGTGATTAAGTTCTTCTGCAATATCTGAAATGTTATAGGTATCGGTTTGTAAATCACTAAAGCTTTGCTTGATACCGAGTAAAAAAGCGGATAAAGAATTCAGGGATTGACTTACTTCATCAGAACCCGAAATATCGAGATTTTGATCTAAATTTTTCGAACGACTTAATTTATTGATGCTGACCGTTAATTTATCAATATTGAGTGCAACACTGCGGTATAAAATATAAACCGTTAAGCCATTACCGATAAATAGCAGCGTAATGACAGCAAGTGTGGAAAGCTCGCTCATCAACAATGTAAGTGATATGCAGGATAAAATTAATGTAGCGGCTAAGTACTTAACTTTTATATTCATTTTTTGCCTAGTGTTTGTGTATTTTTTTACTGTTGCTGAGTGTGTAAAATTCGCTCATTTATCTTCATTCCTTTGTTTTAAGTCTGTAAATAAACGGTCATGTGTCAAATAACGCTGAACGTTAAATTGGTTTGCTTAGTTAACGTTAGTTGGTTGTATTTAATTTTTATTGTTGTTTGACCGTTATAAATTAAGGGTGCTTATTTAAGCTGATTTTTAAGCCGTTTAAATCGGTTTTGTGAGAGACTAGAATTAACTCATCTTACTAAGGTGTTGTTTTTAGATGTAATAATATATTTAATTACCTCTTTTTTGATTTTGCCGGTATTGCATTATTTAATTTATTGGTCTGATAGGGTGAATAAAGTCATTTAAAAACCGTTTGAAGTGAGCGTGTCTACAGACGAAATGTGTCGCCCAATATGTTTGGTTTGTTGGCTTTTAATTACTTTTAGGTTGTATTTTTAGGGGAAATATTCCCACATAATCTAAAAAATAATGAACCCTTATTGATACTGGCAATACCGAATGGCTTTATAAGTGGTTTAACGTTGAATTGAATCGTTCAATTACTTTTAATTTACCAATATCCAGGCTAATCGTTTGCTGGGATTCTTTATTCTCAGTGATATGTTCTGCGCAGTTAGGCAGAGGTAGGTTATTAAAGTTAGTCGTTGATTCGGTCGATATAAGCTTATAAACCCAAGTGACTTCAAGATGTAGGATCCAGTGGGAATTTAAATGGATTTAGGCACTGTTTCTCTTCCTGCTCACACTTTGTCTGATCTTAATGTGACTTGGATATTTTACGTTGTTCATTTTTATAAAGAGGAGTAGGTGATGAGTATTATTAGCACAGATGCAATTATTCCTTTTATACCTCGAACGGCACATACACCGCATGTTAAGCCTAATTTGAGTATTAACCGGATTGGTAAAGATACAAAATTGAAAAACGACCTAAAAGAGAACAGTCGACAACAACCCGATTTAACCGCATGGTTATTAGCGCACCATCAAACACAAGGAAACCCAGAACAAAACAAAGACACGTCTACCCAAGCAGAAAATAGTGAAACAGAGGGACATTACAAACATATTGATACGCTGGTGTAATCAATTCGGTACTTGAATTTGCATAATAAAGCGTAGAAGAGTTTAAAATCTCGACTTATCTTAAATTAAACACACGATAAGGTTTTTTTAACGTAGATTGCTTGCGATAATAGACCGCTAATAAATGACGTTGATAATAGCGGCTAATTCGGGGACATGAGTGAATAAAGTTGAAAAAGTGTTTTGCAAAGATGGTTTGTTATCTCAAGCCATTGATGGGTATCAACCCCGAGATGCTCAAATAGAATTAGCAAATAGTTTTTGGCAAGCGATGAACGACAAAGCTTTATTAATTGCAGAAGCTGGCACGGGTACGGGTAAAACGTTCGCTTATTTAGTGCCTGCCTTATTATCTGATAAAAAAGTGATTATTTCGACAGGGACTAAAGCCTTACAAGAACAACTGTATCATCGCGATTTGCCCTTAGTTAAAAAAACGTTATCCGCCTTTCGTAAAACCGCGCTGTTAAAAGGGCGTGCAAATTATCTTTGTCCGTATCGTTTAGATTTAAACCGTCAAGTTAGTGAAGTTAAAGATAAAAAAGCACTCAATGATTTTACTAAAGTTTCAAAATGGGCTAATCAAACCGAAAGTGGTGATATCGCCGAGTTAACTGATTTAGAAGAAGACTCACCGGTTTTTCCATTAATTACCAGCACAATTGATAATTGCTTAGGCAAAGATTGCCCACGTTATGAAGATTGTTATTTAGTTAAAGCGCGTAAAAAAGCCATTGCAGCTGATATCGTCGTGGTTAATCATCACTTATATTTTGCCGATTTAGCGGTAAAAGACACTGGCTTTGGCGAGATCGTACCGGATTCTGATGTCGTTGTTTTTGATGAAGCTCATCAATTGCCTGATATTGCCTGTGAGTATTTTGGTGAACGTTTTACGACTCGTCAAATGCTGGAACTCGCTAAAGATATCGAGCTTGAGTATCGCACTGAACTTAAAGACGTAAAGCAACTGGGTAAAGCAGCTGAAAAATTAAACCGCTTAAGTAAAGAGTTCAGGTTGTTGTTTCCTATTGACCCTGAAAAAGGCAATTGGCGTGTAAAATCACAAGAGGCCACTTTTAATGACGGCGTTAATGAGTTGCTTGAAACCTTATCTTTTTGTTATGAAGTGATTAAACAATGTGTATCAAGAACCAAAGGTATCGACAGTTGTTTTGAACGTATATGTCATTTACAAGCGGTACTCAAGTCAGTAACGGATTTATCAAAAGTAGATGTGAGTTTATGGTATGAATCAACACATCGACATGTTTCGTTAAATTTAACGCCGTTGACTGTCGCTGATAAATTTGCGCCTATTCGTACTGAAAAGCAACAAAGTTGGTTGATGACTTCTGCTACGTTGTCGGTAGATGGCGGCTTTGAACACTTTACTGAATTGCTTGGCTTAACCCCGCATAATACACTTGTTTTAGGCAGTCCTTTTTGTTACGAAAAACAAGCGATGTTATGTGTTCCTAGAATGATACCTGAACCGAATGATCGTGAAGCGTTAAATGCTATTTTAGACATTTCGCAACAATTGATTAAAGCGAGTGGAGGGAACTGCTTTTTATTATTTACAAGTCATCGCATGATGAATCTAGTGGCGAACATGCTAGAACGTCGTATTGATAACACCTTACTTGTGCAAGGCCAGCGTGGTAAACGCGAATTATTAAAGCAATTTATGGCTGAAGAAAGTGCAGTTTTGTTAGCCACCGGTGCATTTTGGGAAGGTGTTGATGTTAGAGGCGATGCCCTTAAATGTGTATTGATCGATAAACTGCCTTTTGCAGCACCGGATGATCCGGTAACGCAAGCGCGAATTGATAACTGTAAGCGGAACGGACAAGACCCGTTTTCTAAAATACAAATACCACAAGCGGTGATCACGCTAAAGCAAGGAGCGGGGCGTTTGATTCGTGATGTCAATGATAACGGAGTGTTAGTTATTTGCGATCCTCGTTTGGTGACGCGTGGCTATGGTGAATCATTTATTAAAAGTTTACCCAATATGCGTAGAACCCGTAGTTTAAATACGGCGATTAATTTTTTACAAGAGATTTCAGAATGAGTGTGATTTTAGCGTTAGATACATCTACCGAAGCCTGTTCGGCGGCGATTATTACTGATAATGCCGAGTTTAGTGAATATGAAGTATGCCCACGCGAGCATAATCAAAAATTATTAGCTATGGTTGAAAAAGTGCTCGCAGATGCCCAATTAACATTAGATGATGTTGATGCAATTGCCTATGGTTCTGGCCCGGGGAGTTTTACCGGTGTGCGAATTACGACCGGTATAGTGCAAGGCTTGGCTTATGGTGCTCAATTGCCGGTTATCGGCGTAGGGAGTTTAGCCGCGATGGCACATGGTGTATTTCGTCGAACAGGGGCTAACCATATTATTTCGGCGATTGATGCACGTATGGCTGAAATCTATTTAGGCGCTTACCATATAACTGAGTTAGGTAAAGTCAACCCGTTGATGGATGAAGTGGTTACTCAACCGCATGATTCAATTAATCATTTACCTAAAGATAATTGGACATCAATTGGGACGGGGTGGCAAACTTATAAAACGGAACTATTAGCCCAACAAGCAGTCAATCAAGACTCTGTTGAATTTTTTCCACATGCACTTGATATTGCATTGATCGGGAAGCAACAATGGGCTGAAGGTGATTTTACGTCGGCTGAATTGACGACGCCTACTTATTTACGCAATGAAGTCACATGGAAAAAAATGCCAGGTAAGTAAATCATTTATATTGCTGGGCTATACTTGATAGAAAGAGACTCCCATATAACAAAAGGTTAATTCATGATGAAATATATAAAATTGGGATTATTCATTAGTGTGCTCAGCTTAGTGAGTGCGTGTTCAATGATCCCTAAGCCATTAGCCGTTGAAGAAGGTACAAATTTACTTAATTTTAATGACATTATCGAAACATCCACTGATGAGCAAGTTGGTAAAATTGTACGTTGGGGAGGGGTGATCGCCAGTATTAAAAACTTAAAAGACAAAACGTTACTTGAGATTGTGCATTTTGAATTAAGAGGTAACGCAAGACCGCGAATTACGGATGATTCGAAAGGCCGTTTTAGGCTATATACCGCTGATTTTCTTGACCCCGAAATTTACAAAAAAGGCCGAGCGATTTCCGCTGTTGGTACTTTTTCTGGTTTTGAAAAAGGGTTGTTAGGCGAGCGCGAAATGATGTATCCCGTGATAGACAGTAAAAAATTATATTTATGGAAAGAAGAAGTGGATCGTTTAGATGATATTCATATGTATCATCATAGCTGGTTTTTTCCGAGTCGCGTTTACCGACCCATATATCGACCTGTCATTTATCGTCCTGACTATAAAAAATTAAAACCTCGGGTTAGAAAATCAAAAATTCAATAGGCTGGAATAACTATAAATACGGTCGAGCAACGTTTTTTTACCTTAGCGGGTAAGCAACAAAGTTATTTATATTTGCCGCGTAACCATGAAAAAAACATTGTTTTTCTACATGGTTGGTTAGATAACGCGGCGAGTTACGCGTCTTTACTTAAACTTTTGCAAGATGAACCATTCGCTAATATTTATGTTTATGAGTTTGCGGGCCATGGCTGGTCAGCTAACCGAAGTTCAGACAGTCATTATCATTTTATTGATTATGTTTATGATGTGATCGCGTTTATTTCTTCATTATCACTTGAACATTGTTGCTTAGTTGGTCATTCCATGGGAGGGATGGTGGCGAGTGTGGTGGCAGCAAGCCGCCCTGATTTAGTCAACTCTGTTGTTATGCTAGAAGCATGTGGCCCGATAATTGGCAGTGGCGACACCCTTGGCGAATTACGTCAAGGTTTTGCTAGTCGTCATAAATTAGCTAACCAAGCTAATCGCTTAGTTCAACCTAAATTGTTATATCAGCTGCGAGCGCAGGTCGGCGATTTATCGATCGAAGCGGCTCAATTACTCATTGATCGTGATTTGCTAAAAACCGAAAAAGGTTACGAACGTCGTAGCGATCCTCGTTTAAAAGCCTTGTCACCGATTAAAATAAATGAACAACAAGTTGTCGATATTTTACAGGCTATTTGTTGCCCGACACTGGTAATTTTAGGTGAACAAGGTTATAAATGGATAAAACAGCAAGTGTTAAGTCGTCAGGCATATATTAAACAATTGACGATTTTAGAGGTGCAAGGAAATCATCATTTTCATATGCAAAGCCCTGAGCGCTTACATCAACTTTTAGAAAACTTTGTTTAGGAGCTTCTAATGTCTACATACCGCGCGAGTAGTATTCCTTTTTTTGGTGATGCCCACGTTTTACGTATAGAAGAATTCGATTTACCCAGTATTAAGCCCAATGAATATCTGGTTAATATAGTAGCGGCCTCGGTTAACCCTATTGATTGTAAAACACGAGCGGGTTTAGGTTGGGCCGCTGCTGAAAACAAAGACAAACTGCCTTGGGTACCAGGTTATGATATGGCTGGTATTGTGACCGCTGTGGGCGCCGAAAAAAACAGTAAAAAAATAGGTCGTTATGTGTTTGGCATGGTGGGCTTTCCGTTATCGGCTGGTGCTTACAGTGAATACCGTGTAGTAGATGAAAGTGATGTGTTAGAAATTCCTGCCAACGTTAGTTTACAACAAGCGGCGGCATTACCCCTTGCCGGTTTAACGGCGTATCAAGCGTTATTTGAGCATGGCAACATTGCAGATAACCAACGTGTATTAATTTTGGGGGCAACGGGAGGTGTTGGGCATATCGCTGCGCAGCTTGCTTTAACCTGCACGCCTGATGTGATTTGTTCGGGGTCATTGGATAAACAAGCAGAATTGAATTACCTTGATAGTCCTACTATGTGGCGTTCTATTGAAACGCTAAGCGGTGATTTTGATTTGGTACTCGATTGTGTTGGTGGGCAAGTTGCTCTTGATTTATTAGCTCAATTAGGCGAAGTGAAAACATGGGTCACTTTACCCACATTAACGGCAAAGGCTATTGCCGACGAAGCCACGCATTTATCAAAACAGACCAACGTGATTAATTTTTTAGTGAATAACAATATCGCGCAGCTCAAAACCTTAATTGATTTGGTTTCTGCTGGCCAACTTAATGTTTATATTGGCGCTGAGTACCCACTTTCAGCGGTTGCTACAGCTCATGAGATTGTTGAAACACGTGCTTGTGCGGGTAAAGTCTTGCTTGATCTAGGGTAGTTGAGTGTTTCCTTTATTTTCAAGGTATATACCTAAGTCACTTGGGTATATACTCAAATTGCTTCGGTATATCAAATAAAGCTTTAGTATTTGCGAGAAGTACAGGTTGATCATATCCTGTACCAAATGCGTTTTATTAGATTTTAACATGACCGATACTAAGCAAGCTCCAGCTAAAACTACTTTTCAAAAACTGATGCTCGATGTGCAATCTGGCAAAGCAGATAAAGAATTATTCTTCAAAACTTTTTTAAAAACTGAATTTTATGTTGCGTTTAATAAACGTCAAGTTACAGGTAAAGATGGGTTAGAAGACGCTCAAGAATTTGATTTTGTGTTATATGATTCACAACAAAATAAAGATAAAAAATCAATTGTCATTTCAGAGCAAGCTAATTATTTACAAAAACTGGGGGCTGAAACGCTTTTATTAATTAAGGGTGTTGAGATATTAAATACACTTTATCCAGATGTTGAAATATCAATCGCTTATGATGGCGGTGGTTTAGGCATGCCTGTTGATATGTTAAATTGGCTACGCGAAACCATTAAACCAAAAGAAGAAACTAAAGAATAAACGATATTTTAATTGTTGTTTAATTCGTCATTTTAAAAGCAGCTTTTAGCTGCTTTTTTTGTTTTTATTCATTGCTTAAACATTACCTTATTGTAAGTGGTTAATGCTCATTTAAATTAGTTTCTCGATATTTATCTTAAATATCAATAACTCTACGCTGACTGTCATCTTTTTTTAACTTAAACCAAGCCTATTTGTCATTTTTCATCTTTATTATTTTGCGCATTAATTTAAAACAATGTGGTAAACATGATGATGAAACAAAAATTTAAATATACTTCTTTAGCGCTTTTAATGGGTGCGGTATTAGCTGGCTGCACGGGTGATGATGGTTTAGACGGCGCAGCGGGCAGTCGAGGTGAGCAAGGCGTTCAGGGTGAGCAAGGTATCCAAGGCGAAATGGGCCAGCCTGGCATGAATGGTAAAAACACCGCTAACTTGTTAGATATTAATTTAGTCGGTCGTGCGGTATTAAACGCTGAATCGCCAGAAGGCGCAGCCGAAATTGTTCAATACCAAAAATCGACTGGCTATATTTATGCAATAAATAGCTCCGGTGCTAAAGCAACTGTTGAAATTCTTGATGCTAATAATATGGATGCTTCTGCATTAACAGCAGATGCAGAAGGTGTGATAACCAATACAAACCTTTCTATTTTGATGACGCTTGACTTATCAACAAGCACACAAGGTGATGCGAATAGCATTGCTATTTCAGATGAATTAGAAATTTTAGCGGTTGCTATGGCTGCTCCGACTAAATCTGATGCCGGTTCAATTGCATTTTATGACATTTCAGGTGCGGCTCCGGCATTTATAAAAAATGTAACGGTTGGTTCTTTGCCTGACATGGTTGCTTTTAGTCCGGATAGCAGCAAGGTTGTTGTTGCTAATGAAGGTGAGCCTAACGGCGATTATCAAGTTGATCCTGAAGGAACAATTTCAATCATTGATGTAACAAGTGGCCAAATTGCTGACACCGCAACGCAGTTAGACTTTAAAGCCTATAACGACAAGCAAGCTGATTTAGAATCAATGGGCGTGATGTTTGCTAACCCGACAGGCCGCACAATTAAAGGTACGGTTATTAATACGACGGTCGCGATGGATTTAGAGCCTGAGTATGTAGCGATCACTGACGATAGCAAAATGGCTTATGTTTCGATGCAAGAAAACAACGCGCTAGCGGTTGTTGATTTAGAAACAAATACATTAACCCGTATCATCGGTTTAGGTTTTAAAGATTGGAGCCATTATAATTTAGATGCTTCAGATAAAGATGGTGGTATGAACTTCCGTAAATACAATAATCTTTATGGTATGTATCAACCGGATACGATCACAACGTTTAGCTGGAATAACGCTCATTTTATTGTGACGGCTAATGAGGGTGATGGTCGTGAATACTTCTTTGATGCTGCTGATGAAGCCACTTGTTTAGCTGAAGGTGGTTTAGACTATGACTCAGATGATGGCTGTTTATCTTACATTGATGAAAGTCGAGTTGAAGATTTATCACTAGATGCAGATGCGTTCGCCGGTATTAACAATGATGACGATGATTTAGGTCGCTTAAAAGTAACAACGGTAAAGGGTGACATTGATTCTGACGGTGATTATGAAGCACTTTACACCTATGGTGCTCGTTCATTCACTATTTGGGATAGTAATGGCTTAGTTGTTTTTGATTCAGGTGATGATGTAGGCTTAATCACAGCTGCGGTTCATGGTGCTGCTTTTAACAATGACGAAGATGAAAATGAAGGTGATACGCGTTCTGATGCAAAAGGTGCAGAGCCAGAATCTGTTGCGATTGGTGAAGTAGATGGTCGCACTTATGCGTTTGTGGGGTTAGAGCGCATGAGTGGCGTTATGATTTATGACATCAGCAACCCATTTGATGTTAATTTTGTTGATTACTTTTATAACCGCGGTGTGACTGAAGGCGCTGATATCACGGGTGACTTAGCACCAGAAGGTATGAAGTTCATCCCTGCTACTGGTGATAAGCCTGCGATGTTAGTTGTGGGTAACGAAATCTCAGGCTCAGTTGCAGTGTGGACTATCCAAGCTAAGTAAATCAAGCTAATAAATTTAAGTTTGACACTAAATTTAGTAACAAAAAAACGGTATTTACTGCGTAAATACCGTTTTTTTAGTTTTAACATTACATGTTAAATAGGGTCATAAAATATTATTTAATGCGCATACCGGGTTGAGCACCTTCCTCTGGGTTTAAAATCCAAAGATCTTCACCACCGGGCCCTGCTGCCAACACCATACCTTCTGACATGCCAAAACGCATTTTACGTGGTTTAAGGTTGGCAACCATAACCGTCATTTTGCCTTCTAAATCTTCAGGTTGGTACGCTGATTTAATACCGGCAAAAACTTGGCGCGTTTCGCCACCTATTTCAAGTTGTAACTTAAGCAGCTTATCGGCACCTTTTACATGTTCCGCTTTGGTGATAAGCGCAACGCGTAAATCAACTTTTGCGAAATCATCGAACTCAATTTCAGCTCTGATTGGATCTTTAGTTAACTCGGTTTCGGGTGCCAGTTCAGCTTGTTGTTTAGCTAAATCTTCTTTTGATGCTTCAACCATGGCGTCAATGTGCTTAGGCTCGATACGTTGCATTAACGGTTTGAATTTTTCAATTGAATGATCGGTTAATAGTACCTGATGATCAGCCCACGTTAACTCAATGTTTAAGAATGATTCTACTTTAGCGGTTAATTCTGGTAATACCGGTTTTAAGTATACACTGAGTATTTTGAATAAATTAATCCCGAGCGAACACACTTGGTGCGCTCGTTCAACGGTTTCTTCATTTTTAGCTAACACCCAAGGGGCTTCGTCAGCGATGAAAACGTTAGCTTTATCGGCTAATGCCATTATTTCACGAATGGCTTTACCGTATTCTCGGGTTTCGTATAAGTTTGCAATACTATCGCCCGCATCAATAAAACTTTGCGCTAAAGCGGGGTCTAAAACAGTCGATGATAATTTGCCATCAAATTGCTTACTAATAAATCCAGCACAACGGCTAGCAATATTAACAAATTTACCAACTAAATCTGAATTTACACGTTGACTGAAGTCTTCTAAGTTCAAATCTAAATCATCCACTCTATTGGTTAATTTAGCTGCGAAGTAATAACGTAAATATTCTGGTTTAAGGTGATCTAAATACGTACGGGCTTTAATAAAAGTGCCTTTTGATTTAGACATCTTCGTGCCATTAACGGTTAAAAAACCATGCGCATGTATTGCCGTTGGTTTACGATAGCCTGCACCTTCAAGCATCGCTGGCCAAAACAAGCTGTGGAAGTAAATAATGTCTTTACCGATGAAGTGATAGACTTCAGCCTCTGAATCTAATGCCCAAAAGTCATCAAAGTTAATATCAGATTTGTCACATAAGTTTTTGAAGCTACCCATGTAACCAATTGGTGCATCTAACCATACATAGAAAAATTTATTTTCAGTGCCGGGTATTTCAAAACCGAAGTAAGGCGCATCACGGCTGATATCCCAAGTTTGTAACCCTTCAGTAAACCACTCTTGTAATTTATTCGCCATTTGCTCTTGTAAAGCACCTGAACGTAACCAGGTTTGTAGCATGTCTGAAAATTCTGGCAGTTGAAAAAAGTAATGTTCACTTTCTTTTAATACGGGCGTAGCACCCGATACACTTGATTGTGGATTAATCAACTCTGTTGGGCTATAAGTTGCACCACAAGCATCACAGCTGTCGCCATATTGTTCAACGGCTTTACACTTAGGACAGGTGCCTTTGACAAATCGGTCAGGTAAAAACATTTCTTTTTCAGGATCGAATAACTGTTCGATAACCTTACTTTTGATGAAACCGCCTTCATTTAATTTATTATATATGTGTTGAGACAGCTCTTTGTTTTCGTCAGAATGCGTTGAATGGTAATTGTCGAATTGGATCATGAAGTCGGCAAAATCCGCCATATGTTCTTGCTGAACCTGGTCGACCATTTCTTCTGGCGTAATGCCCATTTGTTGTGCTTTAAGCATAATGGGCGTGCCATGCGCATCATCAGCACAAACATAATAAGCTTCATGCCCACTTAAACGTTGAAAGCGCACCCAAATATCAGTTTGGATGTGTTCTAATAAATGGCCAAGGTGTAAAGAACCATTAGCATAGGGCAGAGCACTGGTGGCAAGAATTTTACGCGAATTCGACATAATAAATGGGCTACTTAAAATTAATCAGAAAATTGCTGCGCATACTACTGAAAAAGCCCATAAATTTCATCTTTGAAATGTTAAAAATCTTAAATTGTCAGTATTATTTTAGTATTTTTGATAATTGTTAAGGCAAATGTCCGGTTTTATAAGATTTATCTGCATCGTGATATAGTCTTCTCGCTCAGGTTTTATGGTTCATTGTCAGCGCTTACTCGCCCCAATCACATATTAGAGCATATGCTCATGGGGTCTCGAAGCTTGACGGCTTTGCTTACATGGATGTAAGTACTTAGGTTTCGTCTGGAACTAGAAACCTGCCCCTAAAACCCGATCGCTTTGACTATACATTAATATTGATAAAAATTAGAAAGGTTGTTGGTTAATATGAAGTGGTTTAAAAAAAGTAAACCGAGTGATTTAAATACAGAAGAAGCACATGCATTAACGTATTTAGCACAACAAGACGTTGACAATGCAGCGGCTTATCTAACCCGTGTTGATGGGGAAGGCGACACCAATAAAAACACGACAAGCCAAGCCGCTTTGATTCATTCATATGTTCCACTGGGACTGAGTGATTGCAAATCATGGCAACTGCAACCTAGCAGTAGTTTAAAAAAACAATTTGCGTCACCTCATGCCAATATAAAACATATTGTTGCAATCGCATCGGGTAAAGGCGGTGTTGGTAAGTCGACAACATGTGTGAATATGGCACGTGCTTTAAAAGCGATGGGAGCCCAAGTGGGTATTTTAGATGCCGATATTTATGGGCCCTCTATCCCTACTATGTTAGGCATGCCAGAAGCTCATCCTGATTCATTAGATGGAAAAATAATGCAACCCATCGTATCTAGCGAAGGAGTTAAAGCTAATTCTATTGGTTTTTTAGTTGATGAAAATGATGCGACAGTTTGGCGTGGGCCGATGGCGAGCAAAGCACTGCAACAATTATTTAATGAAACGGCATGGGGCGAACTTGATTATTTGTTGATTGATTTACCGCCGGGAACGGGCGATATTCAATTAACAATCGCGCAAAGCCTACCGATAAGTGGTCATGTTATTGTTAGCACGCCGCAAGACATTGCGTTAATTGATGCTAAAAAAGCATTAAGCATGTTTGAAAAAGTTTTAATACCGGCATTAGGGTTAGTTGAAAATATGAATATGCACATTTGTGAAAACTGTGGTCATGAAAGTGCTATTTTTGGCCATATGGGGGCACAAAATTATGCAAAAAAAGTTGAGTTACCGTTTTTAGGTTCAGCTCCTTTGAATATCGATATTCGGCAATATATGGATGAACCCAAACAACAATTACTTATAAAACAGGCTTTCTTTAGTCATTATGAGAATATAGCTTTGCGAATGACGATAGAACTGGCAAAATTAGCGCAAGCAAATGATGCGTCCGAACAGCAAGTTATTCCAATTACTCAGCTAAGTTAACAAGCTCAGTTTTAAAGGCCATCACCCATAAAATAATTTAATACGGTAGCGCATTTGGCTGGCGTATTATCCAGAGGAAATATAAAGCATGCGCTTATGTGATCGCGATATTATTAAACATATTGAAGCAGGTAAGATCTCAATAACACCCACACCAGTCGATGATATGATCAGCGGATTAACTGTCGATTTACGCTTGGGTAATAAATTTCGTGTATTTCAAGATCATGTTGCACCGTATGTTGATCTGAGTGGTCCAAAAGAAGAAGTAACAAAGTCGCTTGAGTCGATTATGTCTGATGAAATTGTTATTGCTGATGATCAGTCTTTTTTCTTGCATCCTGGTGAATTAGCTTTAGGCGTGACTTATGAATCCGTTACGTTACCTAGTGATATTGTTGGGTGGTTAGATGGCCGTTCATCACTTGCTCGTTTGGGGTTAATGGTACATGTAACGGCGCATCGTATTGATCCGGGCTGGTCAGGCAATATTGTGTTAGAGTTTTTTAACAGTGGTAAATTGCCATTGGCATTAAAACCAAAAATGAAAATTGGGGCATTAAGTTTTGAGTTATTATCTGGGCCTGCCGCAAAACCTTATAATCAAAGAATTGATGCTAAATATAAAGGTCAAAGCGGTGCAGATGGCAGTCGGATAAACCAAGATGATAAAGCGGGGTAGTTAATCTATTTTACTGTGATCATCATTTGAGGCTTAAAGTGTATGCTTTAAGCCGTCAGGCAAAAAATCTTCTCTAGTGCCATTCTTAGTTTGACTTCATCGTGGCGATAAAACACATCTGCTTCACTTAATGATGCTTGAAAAAGTAAGTCGGCAGGCACGCCTTCGATGTTTCGGCTCACATCTGTTAAGACCTTATGTATTTTTAATTTTGGAAAGCGAGTGTTCAGCCATTTTATTTTATCGTTTAATGTCATTTCGTTAGCCGGACCGATTTCTTTGCCTAAGTTATCAATTAAAATAATTTTAGCTTTAGAACTGCAAACCGCATTACACAAATCGTGAACTAACAGCGGGGGTAACACACTCGTAAAAAAACTTCCCGGGCCAAGTAAAATGTAATCAGCAGCGTAAATAGCGCGTATAACGCGGCTTGGGGCAAACACTTGATCTGTGAGTTGTAAATCTTTAGGAATAGGGATGTCTTTACTATCTATATTGGTTTCGCCAATAATTATTTCACCGGTTTCGGTGATCGCTTTTAAGTGTGTTGGCTGTTCAGACATAGGATACAAACGGCTTTCAACTTTCATCATGCGGCGCACGAGCTCGATAACTTCAACCGGGCTATACCGCAGTTCTTCTAATGCATAAAAAAGTAAGTTGCCCATGCTATGGCCATTTAAGCCTTCACCTGTAAACCTAAATTCAAGAAGTTGAGCGCCTAACGTGGTGTGCCCCGCTAAATGACTCAAGCAATTACGTAAGTCTCCCCATGCAATGGTATCTTTTGATTCGCGCAAGCGACCAGTTGAACCGCCATTATCCGTTGTTGCTACGATCCCACTGAGTCTTGGACCAAAATTAGAAAAAGTATTAAGGACTTTTCCTAATCCGTGGCCTCCACCAATAGCAACAAGGTTAAATTCTTTTGAGTGCATGAAGTTTATAATTCCAAAGTATGACAAGTAAGATGTTGTAAATAACGGCTTAATTTCGCGGCTATTTATTTTAGCGCTGATATTATGACTATTTTTTATATAATTGGTATTAATTAGTTCTCAAAAAGACAAATTGTTACAAATAAAAGACTTTCGTAACATTTTTGCGCCTTTTCGCTAGCTTATTCGCTAAACTTGAGTTAATTTTTAACTGGTCGAACAAGTAGCACTATTAAAATTTACTCTACCTCGTTTAATGCAAGTTAACGCAAATTTAGTTTATCAACTAAAATACGATTATCAGTAAGTTATCTGCTAAATTAAGTTCATTGAACTTACTCTATTTATAAATCAACAGACACTGTTAATAACAAGAGCAATGTGTCTTTGGGAGATATTATGAAAAAATTGCTTATAAGCCTATCTATCGCATCTTCACTAGGCTTATCTGGGTGTAGTGACGATCAATCATTGAGTTCAATTCAAAAAGAGTCCGCTGAAAATACCGTTATTCCTGCCACTCGTGTTTTATTTAATCCCAGTGATGGTGAGCTTTCTATCCCTAACGACCTTCTTTTCTCGGGTACGACAGATGGCACATTGAATTTACCGGTTGCTGATGCGAATGATCGTGCTGATCCGACTGTTGCGTTATCATCGATGGACGGCTGGTCGACTCAACAGCCATTTGCTATTGATTTTGTTTTGCCCCCCGCTGTATCGTCGTTAGATGCTGCCAGTGTTTCAATTCCGGGTGCTATCACTATTTATCAAGTTGTTATGGGCGCAAGTCAAACTGATGCAGAATGTAGCCAAGTTCAAGCGGGCTTAGCCTGTAAATTTGTTAAAGAACTCAATTTTGGCACCGATTTTGTTACCACATTATCATCGCCTAACCAAATTGCGGTTGTTCCTATTACCCCATTTATGCCCGGCGCAACTTATATTGTGGCTGTGTCAGATAAAATAATGGACAGCGAAGGATTTGCCGTACAACCTGCTTCTACCTATATTTCAGTTCGTAAAGATATTACTGAATTCCCATTAGGCACGGCTGCGCAATTAGGTTTGCAAGCGGCTGTTAATTCATATGAAAGTGTATTAGCTTCAGGCGGAGTCGATGTATCGTCGCTGATTCAAACATCGGCGATGACAATACAGTCAGCGGGCAATACCCTTTCAACACTTAAAAGCTTATATGCCCAAAAAGCCGCTGCTGCGCCGCAAACACTACCGGTATTAGCGCATACCGCAAACACCGGTGCCAGTGTGCGTGATGTGTTAGTACAAGGCGGTGTTTTATCTGCCACGACCACACCTGATTGCCCAACCGTTGCGGCTACTTTGCAAGCGGCTGCAACCGGTACGCCAGTTGATGCCGCGACCTTAGCCGCATTAACGTCGTTAGTACCTATGTGTGCAAGCGAATATCATATGGGCAGTGTTTCATTACCTTATTATTTGACTGAATCTAGCCCTGAAAACCCAACGGGGGCAACATCTCAAAGTTGGAAAGCAATGTGTGACAGTGGCGCAATATTAGCTGCAATGCCTGCTGAAACATTAGCTAGTTTAACGCCTGGTCCTAATAATGATGCGTGTATGGCTTTAGGGCTAGCCGATTATGGCTTAGATACTGAGCGAAACATCACTAAATATAATCCTGTACCTCAAGTGACGTCTTTACAAACATTATCGGCACAAATTACATTACCAAATGAAGCCTTTTTGCAGTCATTGGGTCGTAATGTGACAGAGCCTGATGCAGGCTGGCCAGTAGTTGTGTTAATGCATGGTATAACCAGCAAAAAAGAAGATATGCTTTCGATTGCTGGATCACTATCTGCTAGTGGTTTTGCCACTGTCGCCATTGATATGGTTTTACATGGCTCTCGCGGTTTTGATATTAACGGTTCACCAGAAAGTAAAGAAATACAAACGACGTCTGCTAATCCGCTGGCTTTTATGAATTTAAAAGACTTACAGGTTTTACGCGATAACATTCAGCAAAGTATTGTTGATTTAATCGGTTTACGTGTTGGCATTGCAACGGGGTCGGCCGCTTTATTTGATGGCCATCAAATTGATGCTAGCCGGGTTTATGCTACCGGTCATTCTTTGGGCGCAATGTGGGGAATCGATTTTGTTGCATTAGCGAATACGCCGCTTAATGCTCAAGTCGATGGTTTATTTAAAATTAACGCGGCTTCGTTTAGTAGCCCTGGTGGCGGTATTGCTAATTTCTTATTAGATTCAGATACGTTTGGCTCATTTATTCAAAGTAATTTAGTGTTAAGTGCTGTTGAATCCTTTTTGGCTTATGCGACGGTAAACAGTGTTAATCTATTAGATGCAGAAGCTTATGCAACGGCTCGAGCCGCTTTTTTAAGTGCGGCTAATTTATCAAATGAAGACTTAATCGTGTTTGAAGGTGGGGAGCATTATGTCAAATACTTACTCGCGCAAAGTGTTGATATAACAAACTTAAATGGCAGTGTTTTTGCTACCCATTATAAAAACTTCAGAACATATTTAGCCTCGATTAGTGCAGTGCATGATAACGCGTTGAGTAGCATGATTAATAGTTTTGCCTTTGCGGTTCAAACCATGGTTGATAATGGTGATCCGAATAATTACGCTGCGACGATTGCCGCAAATCAAACGCCTGTGTTATTAACCGAAATTTTTGGTGATGGCACCTCAAGTTCATGGGATCATGTGATCCCGCCAACATCATCACGTTCACCTTTAGCCGGTACAGAGCAATTTGTGCGTCTGATGCAACTTGATGTGATTGATGAAACGCAAGGTGATGGGTCAGCTGCTGTATCGGGTTTTGTCCGGTTTAGCGAAGGCGGGCACAGCTCTTTATTGGATCCTAGTGCGTCGGCTGCTGTCACCAGTGAGTTACATAAGCAAATCATCTCGTTTTTTACTTCAGATGGTAAGTTAATCTCTGTGGATAATGCTAATAATGTGATTGTTCCGGCTAATTAATAAAGCTATATTTATTGCATTAATTGCTAACTGAATTAACGGCGTATTATAAAATACGCCGTTAATTTTTATCTTACCTTTTCTTTTTCTCGTTTATGTTTCACAATTAGATATATTCCAGTCATAATCGCCGCATCACTAAATGAATATTGATTGTTATTTATGATTCCATTTCTCATTAAACTTAGTAAAATAAATTTAATGTCTAATTTTGAGGTCGGTAAATGAAAAAATCATTAATAGAAACAATCCAAAATGGACGTGAATATATAACAGAATGGCCTGTAAAACCTGAGTTATACGGCTTATTTCCTGAATGTCGCGTTATTAAAGCGACTCAATTTTCTTTGCTTATATTACCGCTATTAGCCGTTATTAGTTTTACACTGCAGTTTGTATGGTTAGGTGAGCAATTTATTCCACAAGCATTAGCGACTTCACTTTTAATCTTAAGTATGCCAATACAAGGTTATATTTGGTTGGGTAATCGAGCTAACCAAACATTACCGCTTAGCTTGTTAACTTGGTATAAAGAGCTCGAAACTAAGCTTGCGGTAGAAGGTGTCCAAGTGAAATGCGCACAGGCAAAGCCGCGTTATTTTGAACTCGCTTGTTTATTGAATCAAGGTTATAAAAAACTTGATAGCGTGTTTATGCGTAAAGATGCTTTTTAAAACTGTTTACTTATTTAAATAATCTTCATCTGAAAAGCTTCGAACCCAGTTAGGAAAATAAGCAACAGCTATCGTAATTAACATACCATTTAACATCGCTTCTGGTACCAGCAAAAGCGGTGTTAAAATTAAATAATTCTCTAACAACTCAGAAAAATTAAATTGGCCTGCGAGCCATAATAGCCCCGCTTTACTTAACATCAAACTTGCAATGCTAACCGCACCCGCTAAAAAACCACAAATAAATGTATAAACAAAAAAGTGTCTAGGTAAATGATGATAAGCCCATACATAGATCAAATGGCTCATTAAAAGCGGGACCACTATATTGGGTAATAAAGACTGGCCGATAATCAGCCAAGAGATACCAACATATAATTGGCTCATCACATAAGCCACGAGCGCAATAAGCAAGGCCAAATGATGACCTAATAAAAGATAAGTAACCGTTAAGCCCAAAAAATGCACAGGGAGCTGTTCATGTATCCCTGTTTGAATCGACCAAAGTACACAAAGGCCAACCATTAAACCAAACGCTAAATTTTGCTTTTGGCTATCATTGAGTAATATTTGATAATGTGCCTTTTTATACCCTAAACCAAAAACGAGTATATAAAGGCTTATCGATATTATCAGTAACATATTAAGCTTTAAATGTTGTCCAGACTGGGGCGTGATCCGATGGTTTTTCTATTGCCCTTAACTCATAATCAATGTCACTTTCTATGGCTTTATCGGCTAAAACCTGCGTAGCAAGTAAGGTATCGATGCGTAATCCGCGGTTATCATCGAAGCCTTTCGAGCGGTAATCAAACCAGCTGTAACGGCCAGTTGTTTCTGGGTTAATGGCCCTGTAAGTATCAATAAAGCCCCAATCTAACAAACGTTGTAACCATTCTCTTTCTTCAGGTTGAAAGGAGCACTTACCCGTTTTGAGCCAACGTTTAGCATTAACCTCGCCAATACCGATATCTAAATCAGTAGGCGATATATTTAAATCGCCCATAACGACTATTTGCTGTTGATTATGATATTCAGAATCAAGCTCTGTCATTAAGTCATTATAAAATGCGCGTTTATACGGAAACTTGGTTTCATGCTTAATGTTATCACCTTGGGGGAAGTAGCCATTGAACACCGTTACTTCTTCACCTGCTTCATCTAAATAAGTCCCGATTATCATGCGTTTTTGCATATCTTCATTGTCGGTTTTAAAGCCTTTTTGTAGGCGCAAAGGCGGTTTTTTACTCAGCATAGCAACGCCGTAATGTGCTTTTTGACCAAAATATTCAATGTGGTAGCCAAGGGCTTTTACTTCTTCTAAAGGGAAGGCATCATCATGCACTTTTATTTCTTGTAAGCCGATCACATCAGGTTGATGTTTTTCTAAAATCGCTTTTAACTGGTGAATTCGGGCGCGTAGGCCATTAATATTAAATGATATTATTTTCATAGTAAGTATTAAAAAACTAATTTAAACCAAGTCTAATGCCCAGACGAGGTGAGTGCAAATTAAAAGCGGTTGATTTGTCGGAGAATTTTCAGGAGAATCCATGTTATAGATAGACAACCGAGAAACTATACATGTCACTACAAGATCAATTATTAAAAGCCGGCTTAGTTAATGAAAAAAAAGTTAATAAAGCTAAGAAATCGAGTAAAAAATCACGTTCATTACGTAAAGAAGTTAAAGCCGCCACAGAAGAAGCTAAAGCAAGTCAATTAGCTAAAGATAAAGCCGCAAACCAAAAAATAAAACAAGAAGCCGAAAAAAAGGCGCTCGCGGCGCAAATCAAACAATTAATCAATTTAAATGCTATTAATTTGAGTGAGTCGACAATTGAATATCGGTTTACCGATGAAAATTTAGTTAAAACGGTTTTGGTCAATGATTTACAGCAAAAACAATTAGCCAATGGTTTATTGTGTATCGCTAAGTTAAATGAAACCTACAAAGTGATCCCATCCGCGGTTGCTGATAAAATTATCCAAAGGGATGACTCTTACATTGTGGTATTAAATCAAAAATCTGAAGAGCAACTTGAAGAAGATGATCCGTATGCCGATTTCCAAGTGCCAGATGACTTGATGTGGTAAAACATAAGGCAACTTTGCCTAATGTTGAGTAAATCTTTACCAAGCCAGCATCATTAGCTGGCTTTTTAAATTTTGCGCATTAGGTTGCTACAAATCGATATTATGATTAGCAACCGAGTTGGCGGCTTATATTTTGTGCCGTATTGATAATTAAGTCGTTCATCTCAGCGGCGGGCATCTGTTGCTCGTGCTTATTTTGAATAATAGAAACGCCAAGAGCCGCAATAACTTTTCCTTCAGGTTGGCCGACCAACGCAGAGAAATCATCGATACCTTCTGATAAAACATTTTTGTCGGCATGAAAACCGTGTTGTTTGATGCCTTCTAGTTCGTTATAAAGTGCTTCTTGCTGTGATTTATCCATATTATTAAATAGGCTATCTCGCTCAAGGATCATTTTGCGTACTTCGGTGTTACTGTTAGCGAGTAGAACACGCCCAGAGGTAGTTGAAAGCGTGGGGAATAAAGAACCTTCTGCAATGTTAATTGATACCGCTATTTGGCTGCGTGCATGTATTAGCACCATTGTTTTACTTTGATATAACATACACAGGTGACAAGACTGGCCAATTTTAACGGCTAAATCTTCCATAAAAGGTAAAGCGACTTGACGTAATTGATCGATAGGCGAAATTGAACGAGACAAGTTGTATAGCTTTAAAGACAACCGGTAACGGCCAGATAATTCATCTCTGACTAAATACCCACGCGCTTCTAGCCCCACCAATACCCTATATATTTCATTAGCGCCACGGCCCAAACCTTGGGCAATTTCAGTTTGTGAACGAGGGACTTCTTGGCTAACTAAATACTCTAATATGTCGAGTCCTTTATCGAGAGCTGGAACAGCATACTTTTTTGGGGTCGTCACTTTTTCTGTCAAAACGAATTCTCTTAATGGCCAATAGCTTATTATTTTAACCTGAAATTTGAATTTATGATGTATTAAAAATTGAGATTATAAGCGGTTAATAGAGGAGAGAAGAGGAGATTGCTGTGTTGACAGCAATCTCGCTTGGGTTGATATTTGTTACGGTTGAGGTTCAACGACTTGTTGTTCAGTTGCTTGATTCTTTACTGACCGTTTAGACTTTTTTGCGAGTAATACCTCTATTTCTTCAATGGTTTTGTTTTTTGTTTCGGGTAAATATCGGGCTAACAAAATTAAACCCACACCACCTGCAATACCATAAAATAAGAAAATATCCGCTGCACCTTGATTGCTTAACTGCCAAGGGAAGAATTTTTGAATAAAAAAGCTAACAATACTAGCTGTTAATGCAAACATCGGTATAACGATACCACGGATATGCGTTGGCACAATCTCTGAAAAAACGACCCACATAATGGGCCCAATCGATAAATGGAATGCAGCGATAAAACCCACAATACCAATTAATACAGCCCAAGAGTTGATTGTAATGGCCGATTGAATAAACTCACTTTCAAATGTACGCACTAAATCAGCCCCTTGATTTGCTATCAGCGCTTGTTTAAATTCAATATCGCTATGATAAGTCGTACTAATAATGGCATTTAAACTATCAACATTTATACCCTCAACCGCACTGATAAGCCCAGCCACCGCGGTGGGTTCAATAGTGTAAACGGCGGATTTAAATGCCCATACACACAAAAATAAACTCGCAACAGACCAAAGTAACCCGACAATCACTAATGGACGACGACCTACTTTATCGATAAGCAATAATGCTAATACGGTAAAAAATAAACTCACAAAACCAATGATGAGCGTTTGGCCAAATGCGGCACTGGTGCCGACCCCAGTTTGCTCAAAAACCATAGGCGCGTAAAATAAAATTGCATTCACGCCGGTAATGGGTTGCACAATAGCAAAAATAAAACCAACCATTAACGCCGCGCGTACTTTAACATCAAGTAGGTCATTGATACGCGACATAAAACTTTGTTTTGAATTTGCAGTATGATGATTCAAACTCGCTTGAACACTTTCAATTTCGGCGTCAATCTCATGTTCTGGCATCAATTTTTTCATCGTGCTTTTGGCTTCATCGAGTTTATTTTTACTGATCAACCAACGCGGACTCTCAGGAATAGTAAACAGCATAATTAACCACAAAATAGCGGGTAAGACCTCAATACCTAGCATCCAACGCCACAAGTTGTCGTTAATACCCAAATCAGCAACCCAGCTGATATCGGTTTTAGTTAATTCAAGTAAAAAGTAATTCGACATATACGCGGCAGTTAAACCGACGACGATCGTTATTTGATTCATAGAAACCAATTTACCCCGCATGTGTGCGGGGGCTATTTCACCAATATACATTGATGCGAGCGATAACGAAGTAAAGGCCAAACCACCTAAAAATCGAGCTGCAACGAGTGTTTCGTAACTAGGCGCAATAACAGAGGCTATAGCGGAGACAACATAAAGAGCGGCAATAATAATAAGTGTTTTTTTACGGCCGATGGTTTCACAAATGGCCCCCGTTGCTAATAGTGCGAAAATAACCCCAAAGCCAGGCGCACTCACAACCGTACCTAATTCTAAATCGGTTAAATTAAAGTCTTGAACTAGATACCTAACGGTACCAGATATTAAAGCGGCATCTAGGCCAAAAATAAAGCCGCCAAAAGCGACTATGGTTGCAAATTTAAATGCGGTGATAGAATACGGATTCATTATTGTTTCCTTGATAATTTAAAATCACGTAGCAAAAATGTGAATTTTAAAGATTTTTGTAAATACTCTTTAACATTACAATGCTTTCCTATTGTTAACAATAGATAGTTCTCATTTTATGGTTTAAATTATCTTTAATATGCGGTTATTTTCTAAATAGTCCAAAACGGTAAAGTAAAAAGACATTTTGAATGTTTGAGAAGCGCTGATGAGTTAAAGATGTAAATTAAAGCTAAAAGGGATATTGAGTTAAGCGGTTAACGCATGACCGATTACGTTTTAAGATCACGCGCTAACGGTTTTATACAGCTAAAAAGTTAAGGCTTTTTAAAACGTTTAGATCCGTTCTAATTTGAGCGGGTAGCTATTATTCGCTCGCCATTGCCCAACATATAAATTGTCATCATTATCAACACACACCGCATGGCAATGATTAAAAACCTGCCAGTTAGTTGTAGTGGGCTGTAACTCGTCGCCTACATATACAGGTTCTGTGCCACCGGGGTTTGAAACAACCTTATTGTTTTTATCCATAATTGTAATAAAGCCAGAATCATCCGCATTTGTGCCGTCTATATGCGACCAACACACAGGTGCATAAAAATAGTCGCCTTTAAACACGGGCCCACCAATATACATGCCCGGTGTCGCAATGGTGCTTATATATTCACCCTTTAAAGAGAATACTTTTAATGCATTTTCAGCACGAGAGCTGACAATTAAATTTGGTTTGTTAGGGGTTCTTAAATCGACTTCAACACCATGAGTATTAACTAAATTATCATGTTCATTTTTATTATCGTGCCCACCCCAACGGCGAATAAATCGGCCTTGGTGGTCGTATTGCAATAAATAATCTGAGCCATAGCCGTCGGTAATATACAAATCGCCATTTGGTGCGATCGCAATATCGGTTGGTCTAAAGGGTTGGTCGGGGCGGTAAACATCAATGGTTTGTGGGTGGCCAATTGTGAAAATCAACCGACCCTCAATCGTCAACTTTGCAACAAAACCACTTTGTGCAATCACCTTATTAAAAGGTGAATCCCAAGCATCGGTTGATATACCATCCCATTTAGGGTTAGTGATCCAACCACTGTCAACAATGTAGATAAAATCTTCGCCATTTTCGTTGACTACTTTTATTGAGTGCGCGCCTGGGTATTCAGTGCCCCATGTTTCGAGCAATTTACCGTCTTTGTTATAAATGATGAAATTATTTCTAACATCATCCGTTAACATAATGATGCGTTCTTTAGAATCGATGGCTAATGCATGACAGTTTTCAACAGGAACCGACTTTGGATCGAGCGCGCCCCAATGCGCATTAATTTTATATTTAAAATCACCATGCCCCACAATTAGGCCATGAGGATCAATATTAGATTTGGGTACAAGTGCGTTAGTGAATAATGCTGGGTCAGACATGCGTTACCTATACGATTTAGAATAAAAAAGAACGATAAGAAGTGATAGATTTTTAAGCCTATCACTTTATGTGATGACGAAAATAGCGACTAAATTTAGACGCTCTCTTCAGTTGGTGCCCATTCCAGAATAGCGGAGTCTTCTACTTTTTCTAGTGGATGATAGACTGCTTCATTCTCTTTAAACGACACATTACGCATTGCGTTATATGCACTGATCATTGACCAGCGTGGCTCGGCAGATTGGTTTTGGTTTGATTTGTGTAATAAATTACAATGGAAAAATAAAACGTCACCAGGTTCTAATTCAACATTAATGAGTTCGTGATGTTTCATGGCTTCGTTTACAAATTCTAAATCAGCGCCTTTTTGATCACCTGTTTTATTATGATCAATCCGTCCGATATGATGTGAGCCTTTAAGCACCTGCAAGCAACCGTTTTCAATAGTGGCTTTATTAATAGCAACCATGCAACTCACTAATAAAGGATAAAGTTGGTAATTATCACGATGCCAATAGCCAAAATCTTGATGCCATTCCCATGCGCCACCCACAAACGGTTCTTTCATCATAATTTTTGTACTGGTGTGATAAACGGGTTCACCTAAAATAGCCTCACACGATTCAACTAAACGCTTACCGCGAGAAAACATACCATATAAATCATCACCAGGCTTTTGCCATAAACAAACTTTACTCACTGCGCCTTTAGCATCTTTTTTATGCCAAGCGTTCGCATTTAACGAATCATCATTAAATGCGGCATCTTGCAGGCGCTGTATTTCGTTTTCATTATAAAAGCCACGCGCAATCACATAGCCATCGCGGTTAAAATCGGCAATTTGTTCTGTTGATAATAGTAAGTTACTCATAGGTTATCTCGACTGTGTTGTTTAATTGTTAACAATAATCGTGCATAACTAAAATAAAAGCAAGGTTTATTTTTATATGAATGTTATATTTTTATATGAATATGGATTAGATCGTTAAGTTTATAAATTAAATATCATTTTTATCAATGGGGCTTTGAGTGTGGCTAAAACGACTACCGATAACATGCGTATAAATTTCGGTTGTCTTAAGATCTGTATGACCTAACAACTCTTGCACAGTACGAATGTCGGTACCGTTTTGCAAAAGCTGAGTTGCAAATGTATGCCTAAAGGTATGTGCTTTAACCCGTTTAGTAATCGAGGTTTTTAAAACTGCAGCGCGCAGCTGTTTTCTAAATGCGGATTCATGAATATGATGCCGGCAAACATAACCATCATATGGATGAATACAGCGAGTAGAAGAAGGAAACAAATACTGCCAAGATAAATCTTTACAAGCATTACCATATTTACGAATAAGTGATGCTGGAAGAGATGTTAAGCCATAACCCTGCTCAATATCGTTGCGATGTACTTGCGTAGCATGCAATATTTGCTGATTAATTTGTGATGATAAAGAGGTTGGCAGTAATGTATAACGGTCTTTTTTACCTTTGCCACGAAAAACAAAAAGCATGTTGTCATTTAGATTTAAATCTTTAATTCTGAGTTTTAAAGCTTCGTTTATACGCAGCCCACACCCGTATAACAAAAGCGCAATGAGTTTATATTTTCCATCCATTAACGCAATTATTTCCATGGCTTCTTGATGAGTTAAAACCGTCGGTAATGCTTTTTCACGCTTAGTGAATGAGAAAGATAAATTTTTAATATCTCGTTTTACAATATAACGATATAAAAAAATGATGGCACATAAGGCTTGGTTTTGTGTGGCAGCGCTAACTTGTCGGTTAACAGCAAGGTGATTAAGAAAGCGTTCAATGTCTACATTGCCCATGTTATCAGGGTGGCGCTTATCGTTAAATATGATAAATGTTTTGATCCAATACAAGTAAACTTTTTCGGTTTGAATACTATATCGGCGAGTGCGTAGTTCAGTCCGTATAGATTCTAAATAAGGAGATGTCGCCATAAGTCACCCATATGATTTTAACTGGCTATACATACAGTTATAAGTGTTTTTTAGATAATTGCAATAATTTGGCGTGGTATGTAAATAATAATTTAGCTCGATTAAATAACGACTGTTCAATAACGTATTGTTTTTATTAATATTTATATGTTTTTAATTTTACATAATAGGCCAAATAATGCCTATTATGTAAATGGCTTGTTTTATAGGCTTAATTTAAGGTTGAATGTAAAGTTAAATTGATGCTAACGTACTGACATTATTAAATAAAATTTAAGCAATACGGATAATTTTTAAACGCTGTTTATGAATGGCTTATAAGAATTATTGGTATTAAGCTGTTAGCACTACATGGAGGTTGGGTGGAAAATGAAAGTATTTTTGCAAATAAGTATTTTATTAATTTCGATAATAGTTACTTCAATATTTTCTTATAACCAAGCTTTAAAGGATAGCTTTGCTGATTATAATTTTATTGATGTTTCAAAAACTTATATTGCTCTCAAACTTCTTAGGGAAAAAGGTATTGAAGATACGATTTCATTTTTAGAAAGTGATCTAGATTCAACAATAGCAATTAATCGTACTAACCTTGAAATGCGTTCCTCGCTCTATGAATATATTAACTTTCAATTTCCGATGAATTATGAATATTACGATAGTATTATTAAGTATCGAACTTCGTATCAAAGTAAAAATAATCATTTAAATACTATGAAAAATTTAAACTGGTTATACGAGAACAGTAGTGCTAACAAGCGCATCAACAGTGACAAATAAAGCTTGGCTTTGTTCACTGCGTTCACTATTTTAGCCAAGCATTATTTGCCCATTATGCGGGCGTTATATGCAATGTGAGTTTTGATGTGAATTTTCAATTTAGTATAAATATTAAAAACGCATTAATTTTCGGGTTGTTAACTGGTTTTTGTCTAGGTTATTTATCTTTTGTTTATAACCCTATTGGTTTGTTTGCTTTCACATGTATCGCTTGGTTTTGTTTAATGGCAGGTATTCCTAAAGGAAATAATTCGCAATTTAGACTTTTTACTTTTTATTCATCTTTAGGTTTCTTACCTATTTCATGGTCCATTTATGTAGGGCTAGTAAAATATGCGTAAATTGCATATAACAAGCCATTGCAAAGGACTTTTAACAGTTGGCTTCCTTCGCTTCGCTCGTTATTATAGCCAACAATTAAAAGCCCCTGAATGGGGCGTTATACGTTTCTAGGGTTTTGCATTTGAAATATATTCTTGTACTAATATTCTCGACCTTAGCCTTAACTGTAAATGCGAAAGATACCGATTGCCTCATTTTAGTCGAAAAACCTGAAGCAATTGAGCTAGCAAAACAATACATAATTGAACATCAGTTAGAGGGTAAGGTTTTATTGCCTGAAGAAAGAGTAAACGGAAATAACTGCGAATGGACAGTTTGGTTTAAAAAAAATAATTGGCAATTGGTTAAACCCAGTCGTAAAGCAATAATTGTTAACATGACGTCAGGCAAAGCAATACTTATGCCCTCAAAATAAAACGTATAACAACACGCCCTGAGGTGGACAGCAAGCATTAAGTTTTACTTTTTACCGCATATTTTAAGAGCGGTGAACCCTTACTTTTCAAGGCTTCTAGATAAGTTGATTCATCATATGCTGTGCTGGTTTTCCAGCACCGAAACAATATCCTGATCCACTTAAATGCCAACGCTCTGATGATGGTATTATGCGGTTTTCCTTTCGCTGCTTGCTGTTGATAATAAGCTTTAGCCCAAAACGAATATCGCACCGATTGACCTGCCCATTCAACAAATGTTTGCCGTAAAAATGTTGTGCATGAGTATCGCCAATGTATCCACTCT
>NZ_QMED01000036.1 GCF_003286125.1 Algibacillus agarilyticus | reverse complement strand
GAGCGTATGTAGGTTGGTGCTGAGGGACGAAGCCCAACGTCACGCAGGGTGTATTAAAATGGCTTGGTTTTGTGGTTGATCTCTTGTCGCTGGGAATGTTGGGCTTCATGCTTCAGCCCAACATCACGCAGGGTGCATTAAAAAGGCATTGGTTTTGTGGTTGGTCCCTTGTCGCTGG
Source organism: Algibacillus agarilyticus (assembly GCF_003286125.1). Taxonomy (GTDB): domain Bacteria; phylum Pseudomonadota; class Gammaproteobacteria; order Enterobacterales; family Alteromonadaceae; genus Algibacillus; species Algibacillus agarilyticus. Next base: position 47,331 of record NZ_QMED01000036.1, on the reverse strand, counting down.
GCATGTTGGGCTTCATAATTCAGCCCAACCTACGTAGGACGAGCTTAATGTTCGAGCGTATGTAGGTTGGTGCTGAGGGACGAAGCCCAACGTCACGCAGGGTGCATTAAAAAGGCATTGGTTTTGTGGTTGGTCCCTTGTCGTTGGGCATGTTGGGCTTCATACTTCAGCCCAACCTACGTAGGACGAGCTTAATGTTCGAGCGTATGTAGGTTGGTGCTGAGGGACGAAGCCCAACGTCACGCAGGGTGTATTAAAATGGCATTGGTTTTGTGGTTGGTCCCTTGTCGTTTTGCGAAGGTTGGGCTTCATACTTCAGCCCAACCTTCGCAAAACGTGATCAACGTTATATTATTAAATTGATAAGGATATCGAATGCGCTACCGGCGGATAAAAATAAATGGCGGCTTATACTTTTTCACTGTGGTGTTAGCCAATCGCGAACAAACCCTGCTAACCGACAATATCAATTTGTTACGCAATGCATTTCGTTACACCAAGGCGAATCATCCTTTTGATATTATCGGCAGTGTTATTTTACCTGAGCATTTGCATGTGATTTGGCAATTGCCGGAAGGTGATCATGATTATTCAATGCGCTGGTCTTTGATTAAAGGTTATTTTTCGCGGCATTTAGCTCAACAGAGTCGCGAAGCTTTAAACCCCAGCCGAGTTAATAAACGCGAGCGTGGTATTTGGCAGCATCATATTAGTGATGAGCGAGATTTAGCTCAGCATATTGATTATATTCATTACAACCCAGTTAAGCATGGCTACGTTAGCAAAGCAGTTGATTGGCCGTTTTCGTCTATTCATCAATTTATTGAACGGGGTGAAGCCGATAAAAATTGGGGTGGTGATATTGAGCAAGTCACTGGCAGTAATGCGCGTAAATTTGGTGAATGATATTTATTTTATGTAGGTTGGTGCTGAGGGACGAAGCCCAACATCACGCAGGGTGTATTAAAATGGCTTGGTTTTGTGTTTGGTTTCTTGTCGCTGGGCATGTTGGGCTTCATGCTTCAGCCCAACCTACGTACTTTAATAAGTTATCTAGGACATATATTGCACCGCCAATGTGTGAAGTGACTTGGGTATATACAAAAAAGCCTCTTGTTGATTATGCTCACCAGTTTAACTGATAAGCACAACCTCCAAAAGGCTGATTAATTTAAGCAATAATAGATCTATAAATTAATGACCTAACTCAAGAATGCCCCATACTTCTAGGTTGTTAACCGGTAGCGTAACATCTCCATCAGCGTTTGTTGCAAGCGTTAAGCTTGTGCTGGTGCCATCTGGTAAATGCAGTGTGGCTGACGTTACCGCTTTAGGGAAGTAGCTTTGTGGAATAGCGACTTCAACATTGTTAAGTGTTGGTGTTACGCCATCAACAAACGGACGATTCACTAAATGAACCACATACGGTGCATCAACATCGGTCTCGTGAATGCGTGATACCCCCGATACAACTTCGTTAGAAACCACATCATTAATACTGACTGTTAGTATTGTATCTTTGTAGTTATTACGTTGACCAAAATGCCTAACCTTATCGCCCTGCGCGTCTAATACCGCTTTTTGTTCAGTCGTTAAGTATTTTTTATCGGCATCCGTGAAGATCACGTCGTACTTATCAAAGTCTTCAGCACGCGGTACAACAGGGTGACCGGCATCACCAAACACTAACATGTCGAAGTTGATGTTATCTTCTGTAAAGTTTTTCACACTGATTTGCATTTGATTACCACCGTCAATAAAGCCTGCTTTCATTGATGAGTACATAGCGTGAACAAGACCGACTTTAGCATAAGAGGTGTAGTTATCTAACAAGCTCGCTTTTGCTCGAACAAATTGATAAATGTCGCGATAGTTATCAGCGCCCGGAGACCAAACACCCTCGTCACCTATCCACACATTAGCCGGAATAGAGAATAATCCACCATAAGCATAAGCTTGTGCGACCCAACCACGACCAAATCGTGGTGCATTTTGCGCTTTAAGCTCGGCAAATTCCCAAGGATATGGGAAATAAGCTAATGTTTTACCCACGGCTTGCGCCCCTTTTAAGTGAGCAAGAATGTTAGTGGGTAATTGCTCAATTGTTGTTTTTGCCCCTAGATTCAGCTCGCCCGCTAAGAAGGTAATGTTCTCGTTAAAAATATAGCCACGTGATTCAAATAAATGCGCGCTGGCACCAATTTCAATCTCAGGGCGTTGCTGACGAATATAGGTTAATACTTCGCCAAATTTTTGATTCCAAACATCACGATTAAAGTAGATAAAGTCTTCAACCATCGGAATATCACCGGTGATCTTATCCGCGCCATTTTTGAAGGTATTATGGTTGAAACCAGCATCAATTAAATGCTGTTTGTAGCTAAAGGTATTGATATCCGTGATACCCATCGCTTCTAGCTCGGTGTTGCTGTACTTTTTATCTAACCAGATACGAAAGTTAGCCATTGCGTATTCATTAAAATCGCCACCAAAAGTCCGCATATCGGTTGTACGGGTAGAACTGGTTTGCGTATCAAACATTAAGCGCTCTGGGTTAGCTTTTAATATTTGGTCTACCTGTGATTTCATAAACGGTACAAATGCGGGGCTATGATTACTCAACCAGTTGTTATTAAAACCGCCATAGCTGTGGTAACCCATAAAGGTCATTCTGACATAAGTATCGTCTAAGGTACGCACATAATGTGGTTCAGGGTTAATGGCGTATTCTGTAAACCACCGGAAGCCCCAATCAAATTCTCCACGAGCGGTGTATTCAATACCCTCATTTTGGAAGTTTGAAACTAACTCGGTCCAGTCAACAATGGTGGTGTCATCATAAAAATCATGCTCTGGTGGATGTCCCCAAAATGCACCGGTTGCTCCAAAGTCATCGTAACCCGCCATACGACTATTTTGTGGGTAGGTATACCAAACATCTGATTTTAATACTTGTTTAGCCGCCGGTATTTGAATTGGCTTACTCAAATGCATTACGTCAGTTTTAGGGCCTTCAATATCGGCAACAACATGAGCGCTTGGATCATAAGGTGCAACCGGCGCCGCTGTATAATCACCAATGCGGTTAAGTCGTACTTTGTCTCCACTCCACTGCCAATCTGAACCACCGTAAGCTTGTACTCGTAAATCATAAGTGCCCGCGGTTTCTACGGCAAAGTGTCCTCCGGCTAACCCAAATTCTTTAGATACATCCCAGCTACCCGTAGAGGCCATATAACCATAAGCTACAGGCCAATCGTTAAGCATAATACGAGCACCATAACTCCCTTCTTTTTCTACTGCGATCGTAATGTAAGCTTGATAAACACCGGGCTCGGTAAAGGTAACTTTATAATCACCATAATCGCCGTTTGTAACAAAACTAACGCCTGTGGCCGTTGCTTTAAAACCAGGCACATTGTCGCCACCCACTTTATTACGCGCGCCCGTGCCAACAAATGTTTCTAGCTCAACAATAATGTCATCTTTTTGCCCAGCGTTAGGATCACCAATTGCTTCGCCAGCTGCGGTAAAAATATTTTCGCTTAATTTTGAAGGGTGAACAAAGTTTGTGCCACCATCAACATCAATACCAAAGCCAAGGTTGTCACCTACTGCGCCACTGCCACCATCCGCATTACCTAATCTAAGTTCAAAAGTATGGATACCCGGTGTTAAATTTAAATCGTCTGTTGACGATGGGTCGGCCCAGCTATCATTAGACAGCACAAGGTTACCATCGATATACAAACGCACTGAGTCATCAAGGTGTTCTGAGAATGAAATATGTCCATCGGCATCCGTAATAAAACCGGTGTAAATCTCGGTTGTATCACCGCCAATTGTATCTTCGGTTTCCATTAAATCGGTTGTACGAAGCCAATTAGGGTTTGCATCTGTTTCGTTCATCGCGCCCGCGACTTCACCATATAACAAACCAGCACTGCTTACGATTTCACAACCAGTTGCATCAACTGTTGCGCCTGCAGGGGTATTAGCGCATTGGTCGGCGGTGTCATTAACGCCATCGTTGTCTGCATCGGCAACCACAACCACTTTACAACCCGTTGCATCTACCGTTGTACCGGCTGCCGTATTAGCACACTGATCGAGCGTGTCTGCAACACCATCATTATCCGTATCGGTATTAACCACAACTGCACAACCGGTCGCATCTACGCTAGTACCAGCTGGGGTGTTAGCGCATTGGTCAGCGGTATCATTAACGCCATCGTTATCTGTATCTGTTACTACAACAACCGCACAACCAGTCGCATTTACACTAGCGCCAGCGGGGGTATTAGCGCATTGGTCAACGGTGTCGTTAACGCCATCGTTATCTGTATCGGTTACCACAACCACCGCACAACCGGTCGCATCTACGCTAGTACCAGCTGGGGTGTTAGCGCATTGGTCAGCGGTATCATTAACGCCATCGTTATCTGTATCGGTAACCACCACAACCGCACAACCGGTTGCATCTACGCTGGTGCCTGCTGGTGTATTAGCGCATTGATCAGCGGTATCATTAACGCCGTCGTTATCTGTATCAGTTACTACAACCACCGCACAGCCGGTCGTATCTACGCTGGTGCCTGCTGGTGTATTAGCGCATTGGTCTAGCGCGTCGTTCACGCCATCGTTATCCGTATCTAAAATAACGATAACTTCACAACCCATAGCGTCAACGTTAGTGTCTGCGGGGGTATTTAAACATTGATCAACATCATCAAGCACACCATCGCTGTCTTTATCTGTCTGTGAATCTTCACAGGCTGATAATAATGAAACAGCAGCACACATAATCAGCCACGTTCGATATTTTTTGTACATCATAATTCCTTGTTTATTGTTTTTGTCAGCACTTGATTAGCTTCAATTTCACTTCGATGCTTGAGTCTTTATATTCAAAAATGAAGCTATTAAATCAACACTTTGATAATTATTGTTCTTTGCTTTTATGGGTCGTGTAGACCTTTTATATAAACGTACATTTAATCTCATATTTAAACGCAATTTGCATCAAACGCTATCATGATTTTGTTTACCATTCAAAATTAATTGTTAACAATTCAATCAATAAAAATTTACATTAATAACAAAAAAAACAGTGACGAAACGATGGATTTAAATATAAAAGAGGTAGGCGTTATTTACTAAACACTCACGGGAGTGATCAGGTTATAAAAATAGTAAAATGGAATATTTTTTAAATATACACATTTTATAAACGAATAAATTAACAATCTATCTTGCTTTAAAGCAGCGAAAAAATCTTATTAGATCATAAATAGAAAGGGATGCAAGCGTCTGTATATATACAAAAGATAAAATATTGAATAGCGTATTAAAATATAAAAAGTGATTAAATAAACAATCAGCGCCGTAAAAGTAGCAGCGAATAAACCACAGATAATGAGCGTATTGTGATCGTTTAGTTAAACTAATCACGCATCTTTAATCGCACATTTAAAAGCCATAAATTTATATATGACGTTAAATAAACCTAGCTATTATGACTTTATTTGATTTTAACATTTTCCTCATTTAGATTTAATTTGATGCTAAATGAGACTAAACTAGATAGTTAAATACGTAATTAACAGTCAATTATAAGTTTAAACACTTAGGGATATCGCTATTATTAGTCGCTAATTAAGATGCTAAAAAAGACGTCAAAAACGCGCATTTAGGGTAAACAATGTCTTAAACAGCCCAGGTTAAAAGCGCGATTGTAAATGGATGTATAGTCAAAGCGATCGGGTTTTAGGGAAAGCCGTCAAAGCTACCGCGTCCTGCTCTCGCCCCTTACCTGCATCCATGCAGGCAAGCTTCGAGACGCCATGAGCATATGCTTTACTATGTGATTAGGGCCGCCTAAATGGATTTAGGTGTTAGAACGACGCAGGAGCCAAAGTCGAGAGTAAGCACTGACAATGAACCATAAAACCTGAGCGAGAAGACTATATACCCAAGTTGGGTTATTTAATCCTCGCCAGCAGTATCAGCATAACCACTGCCTAAAGCACTAAAAGGCATGTCTAACCCTAATTCAGGTACTTGTAAACCAACCCACGCAGGAAAGGTATTACTGTTAGGTCCAGGAAACAAAGTGTATTCACTCTTCCAAGGATATTGCGCAATAGCGTGCTTAATCTTAGGAATTAATAATGCTGCTTTTGGCCCTTGCACAGAGAGTATTTTTTCTGGCTTCGCGCCAAACCAATATCGATCAGGTGTTTCTGTTTTGTATTCTCGTAAAGCAGAGCGCCCTCGATCAACCCCCCACCCCATCACTTCATATACGGTGTATTTATCGGCATTTTGTTCTTTAATAGCAATCCAAGTATGCACGGCAAACCAACCACGCCAGCTAAATGCATCCGCAGCATAAAACTCAATCACAGCTTGTTTTTCTACCATAGGTTTTGGCGCAATGCCGGCGGGTTCTCGGCTTGCGGTACGCCAATTAGTACTTTTACAAGCCGTAATAGTAACGATGACCAAGGTTATCAACATGATTTTGATTAGCTTATTGCACATTAGATTGATCACTCTCTTATCGCTCTCTTATCGTTTAATTTTCTTTATACCTTATATACCCAAGTCACTTGGGTATATACCGCGTTACACTTTAAAACGGCACGCTTAAATATGGCCTAGTTTATCTATCTCGGTTAGTTTTAAACACCCACGAACCATGCAGGAAAGTAACATGTAAACCATTGATTTAATTCGACATTAGATAAGTTAATCGACTATACATTGATAACTGTACTCGATACCTCTTTCTGGCTAGAGCCTTTCATCTCGTCCACGCTCTTTGGGCGTTTCTTAGATAGCCTGTCTTCGATGAGCTTTTTTCTTAGATAGCCTGTCCTCGATGAGCTTCGCTTTTGGCTCAAAAATGGCCATATTTTCCACCTCAAATTCGCCCCCTGCACGGATTGTGGCAATATCTTGTTTTGCTCTTTCGGGTAGCTCAGGGTCTGAAAGCACACCATTCACTTCTTGAGTAAATTTGAGTTGCAGCGGATCGCATTCTTCTGGGTTTGCTAAATTCCAATCGACTCTTTTAACAAAACCATCAAAACCTAACAATCTAAAATAACCTAATTTAAGTGCATCATGCCAATAGGGAATTCTTCGCAACGCCAAACTGTGCGGGTTTATCTCAGCATTTTCAGCGTATATAACATGCTCAATTGTTGCAATAGAGCAATTAAATTGTCGCTTAGCAAAATAACTAAACTCTTCATCCGATAAGTTTGGATAATCCTCTCGAACAAAACGATGCTTAAAAAAGCGTTGATAAAATAAATCTTCCCAACCATCAAAAAAACTGACGCTGCTACCATCGTGTTTAAACATGTGTTCGCTTGAGCGAGTGTGTTGCGCACCCGCCATTTGAGATTGAACAAAGTGTTGCATATTTTTAATTTGTTGCTTACGCCTTGGATCACCTCGATAATCTTCGACGATATTTTCAAGTAGCTCCTCCGACGGTTCGGGGTGTAGCCAAAATTCAAAAAACGGTTTTGCATGTGCATAGCTATGCGGACGAAATTGCCCGGTTAAAAAGTAATCCTTTAAAAAACCAATTTCTTTTGGGACTATCTGTAACTGTTGCAGGCGGCTGCGCATTTCTTTCCATTTACCTTTACGTGCTTTTACCCATCGTTTGTCGTCTAATTTCCAGGCACTCATATCCACTCCAAAATTGTTTTTATCTTTAATAATTCGTTTGCATTAATGTTTGAATAGCATCTTTATCAAAACCATCAAATAACTTATTTAACACCTCGTCAGATGCTTCAACCAACAATCAACAATCAACATGATTTGGATTAGCTTATTGCACATTAGATTGATCACTCTCTTATCGCTCTCTTATCGCTCTCTTATCGTTTAATTTTCTTTATACCTTATATACCCAAGTCACTTGGGTATATACCGCGTTACACTTTAAAACGGCACGCTTAAATATGGCCTAGTTTATCTAATTTAACTTTTTATATGCAAATCACGTCAATGGACTGACATCTTCAATGAATAAAAATATAAATATTGTGTGCAATTTATACATAACAAAGTGTAATATACTTAAATGTTAACAATATACGAGTGTAATAAATGAAGATCACTAACATAAAAGCATACGGCTTTTGGGCCGGGTTTCGCAATGTTTGCTTAGTCAAAGTAGAAACAGACCAAGGCATTTATGGTTGGGGAGAGTCAGGCTTATCGGGTCGCGAGCAAGCGGTTATCGGTGCGGTTACACATTTTAGAGAGTTTTTAATTGGCAAAGATCCAACAAATATGGGCGCACTTTGGCAAGAAATGTATCGCAGCCAATATTTTGAAGGGGGTCGAGTGCTCGCTGCCGCCATTGCAGCCATCGATATTGCCTTGCATGACCTTGTGGCTAAAAGCCTTAATATTCCGGTATACAAACTCTTAGGCGGCAAACAGCGCAATAGCATTCCTTTATTTGCGACAACCGTTGTCCCGTTAGGCCCAGAATTAGTAGATGATGTACTTCGATTAAAAAACCAAGGTTGGAAAGTTATTAGAGCAACAACCGGCCAACACGGAAATCAAGAACAGTCTGAGTTATTTGATCCCCGAACATCAATCGCGAATGCAGCCACATGGTTAACAAAAGCCAGAGAAGCACTGGGTAGCGAAATCACATTTGGTATTGATTATCATCACAGGTTAACGGTTCCTGAAACCCTATCGCTCATACAACGTATGCCTGAAGGCACGTTAGATTTTATTGAAGAACCGATTAGGGCTGAATCACCACAAGCCTATAAATCATTAAAAGACCGCTGTAATGTGCCTTTAGCTATTGGCGAAGAATTTACGAGTAAATGGGATTTTGCTCCTTTTGTTGAAAACGCGATAACCGATTTTGGTCGCATCGACATTTGTAACGCAGGTGGTTTTACCGAGGCCATGAAAATAGCCGCGTTATGTGAATTACATTACATCGATATGATGCCACATAATCCTTTAAGTCCAATTTGCACTGCCGCCTCAATACATTTTTGTGCGGCTATTAATAACCTATCATGGTTAGAGCTCGCGCCTTACGATGGTGACACAACTGATTTTGATCAGTTTTTTATTAATCGCCCGTTAATAAAAAACAACGCGTTTGTTGTTGAAGAAACCATCGGCCTAGGTATCGATGTTAACGAAGAGCTGATAAAAGACCTTGATTTTAAATTTTGGGAGCCACCCAGATTACACAAACCCGATCAGTCTTACTGTAATTGGTGATCTTAGGGTGCAATGCTGCATAAAAATTAAAAATAAAAAATAAAAAATAAAAAATAAAAACAATGAATAAAAACAGAGGTTAACATGATAAGTAACGTATTAGGTGTTGGTGAAAAACCCACTAAAAAACGATTTCAGGTACTCACACTTATTTTTATCAGTGTGGTTATTAATTACATGGATCGAACGAACATTTCGGTAGCCGCATCCGCGTTAACCGAAGAGCTATCACTCACAAGTGTGCAAATGGGGCTTATTTTTTCGGCGTTTGGTTGGACCTATTCTATTTTACAAATACCCGGCGGCTTAACCGTCGATTTAGTTAAAATACGCATACTTTATCCGTTTATATTAACCGCGTGGTCAATCGCCACATTAGTTCAAGGTTTTATTAGCTCATTTTCGGCATTAATTGGTTGTCGGATGGTGATTGGCGTTTTTGAAGCCCCGTCATACCCCTGTAACAATAAAATTGTGACGTCTTGGTTTCCTGAGAATGAACGCGCCTCTGCCATCGCGGTTTACACATCAGGTCAATTTATTGGGCTTGCTTTTTTAATGCCGGTATTGGCGTTAATTCAGAGTTATTTTGGCTGGCGTGGATTATTTATTATATCTGGCATCATTGGTATTGTTTGGGCTGCAATTTGGTATATTTTTTATCGTGATCCACACGATCACCCCAGCATTAATAAAGCCGAGCTTAAATTAATACAAGGTGAAGAACACACAGCCAAATCGTTAAGCCAAGAAAAAGACTCGCCTGTTGTTGATATCCCCCAAAAAATCACTAAGCAAGATTTTGCTACCGTATTCTCAAGCAAGAAGCTCTGGGGCATCTATATAGGTCAATACTGCTTAGGTGGCACGTTGATGTTCTTCTTAACGTGGTTTCCAACCTATTTAGTTGAATACCGCGGATTAGACTTTATTAAATCAGGTTTTTTAGCTTCATTGCCTTTTTTAGCTGCTTTTTGTGGCGTTTTAGTTTCGGGCTTTACCTCAGATTTTTTAGTCAAAAAAGGCATTTCAAAAGAAGTCGCTCGTAAAGCGCCCATTATTTTTGGCATGTTTTTAACCATTTTTATTGTGGGTGCAAATTACACTGACGATACATTTTGGGTTATTACCTTTTTGTCTATCGCCTTTTTTGGCAATGGCTTGTCATCAATCGCTTGGGTGTTTGTTTCATTGTTAGCGCCTAAACATTTAGTGGGTTTAGTCGGTGGTTGTTTTAATTCAATCGGCGGTTTAGCGGCGGTAACCGTGCCAATTATTATTGGCTTTTTAGTTAAAGATGGCGACTTTAAACCAGCCCTCCTCTTTATTGCTTGCCTTGCCGCGATTGGTTCGTGCGCCTATTTGTTTTTAGTTGGCAAAATTGAACAAGTGCCAACTCAACCTGTTATTAAATCGGAATAAACCATGCCATTAACTCAACAACATTTACAAAGTGTCGACAGAATCGCTAAAAGTCGGCTCGTTGCCATCATTCGTTTAAATAATAAAGAAGACGTAGCAGGCGTTATAGCGTGCTTAGTCGCCGGTGGAATTACCACCTTAGAAGTGACCGCTAATACCCCCGGTTATTGTGAAGCAATAGCAGAAGCACGTGCAAAATACCCTAATGTGTTAGTAGGTGCTGGCACGATCACCAATACTGAACGGGCACAACAGGCCATTGATGCCGGAGCGCAATTTATTGTGACACCCAATACTGAAGCCAGCGTTATCACATTAGCGCATGCGCACAATTTACCGGTATTAATGGGAGCCCTAACCCCCACTGATATCGCAAAAGCCATTAGTTTAAAAGCAGACTTTATTAAGATATTTCCAGCGGGTGCGTTTGGTATTAAATACTTTAAAGATATTCAAGGTCCGTTTTCTGATGTGCCTTTTATGCCGGTTGGCGGCGTTAATATTAATAATATTGCACAGTGGTTTGAAGCAGGTGCGATAGGGGTAGGCGTGGGTAACGATTTAACGCAAGCCGTAAACACCCAACAAGAAAAAAACGATTTGATTCAACATGTCAAAAACTATCTCAGTAAGATACCAAACACAAATCAAAAAGAAGCTTAATAATGAAAAGTATGATGACTATATTTATCAAACATCGGTGTACACAAGCGTTATCAACCCGTACCCTATGGGCAGGTATAAGTTTTGTATTACTCAGCCTGTCGGGTTGTTCTATCACCAAAACCGAACACACCACCTCAACGCATGAAGCCTCAAACGTAGCTGATTTTAAGCCCTACGTTGAGATATATGACGCCGAAGCTCAACCTTATTTAGCGCAAAACGCGGCAATAAAAACATTAGGTCAAGGCTATATTTGGACCGAAGGCCCAGTTTGGATCAACAAAGACGAGGCTTCAAAAAAGAGTGGGTATTTACTTTTTTCAGATATACCCAACAACACAATAATGAAATACACACCCAACCACCCCGTTGAGCTTTATTTAGAAAAATCAGGTGCAACCCAGTTATACGAAGGTGATTACAGCCAAGGTTCAAACGGCCTATTATTGTCGCCGACTGGCAAACTGGTTTTGTTGCAACAAGGCGATAGACGCGTCGCATTAATGGACGCCGATTTAAGCCAACCACAAAGTCGGTTTAAAACCTTAGCGAGTCATTACGAAAATAAGCGATTAAACAGCCCAAACGATGCGGTTTATCATGCCGATGGTAGTTTATATTTTACCGATCCGCCTTATGGGTTAGCAAAGGGCTTAAACGACAAACGTAAAGCGCTATCGTATCAAGGTATATACCGTATATCGCCAACCGGAAAACTTGAATTACTCGACAGCAGCGTGAACTTTCCGAATGGTATAGGCTTGTCTTTAGATCAAAAAACCTTATTTGTTGCGGTATCCGATCAACAGCATCCTAGATGGTTAGCTTATGATGTTCAAGATGATGGTTCGGTTAGCAATAAACGCATCCTGATTGATGCACGTAAACCAGTACACCAAGGCGATAAAGGCATGCCCGATGGCATGGTTTTGCATTCAAGTGGCAACCTGTTTATGACGGGCCCCGGCGGTGTATGGTTTGTTACACCAAAGGGCAAAGTATTGGCAAAAATTTACACCGGTAAACTCACCGCCAACTGCACCTTATCAGCCGATGAAAAAACACTATATTTAACCGCGCATGACACCTTAATGAGTGTGCAACTCAAATAACAACCATAACAACTCCACCCAGTGGTTTAAAACCACTGGGGTTTCTTTAACTTCTTCTTTAACTTCTTCTTTAATTTCTTCTTTAATTTCTTCTTTAAATTCAGGTTATATTGAATAATTGCTGTATTAACGCGCGATGATCGGGCAACTGCTTTAGCAAATTGCCTGTTTGCGTTTGTACATCGTTATAATGTGCAACCGCGATCTGCTCTTGCTGCAAAGAAGGCGTAAATCCGTGCATTTGAGTTTTAAACTGCATGCCCGTTAATATGTATTGATAACTCGCCGACGGGAAAACTTCTACTTGCTCAAAGTCATGATGCCATGGGGGTTGGTGTTGCCAAACAGCCAGCCTGTTTTTTAAACTTTCAGGAATTGATTTTTCATCTTGGTTATCTTGCCAAAATGCACTATCCGTTCGTTGACTCAATACATAATGTAACTTTAAAAAGTCGATAACACTCTGCCAGCGATGTAAAAAAAGGGCATTAAATTTTTGTGCAACAAGCGTCATCGCCTGTCGATTAACCGGCAGCTGCTCAGCTATCATTTTAGCGCTAAGTTCAACAAGCGCTAAAGAGGATGCTTCTAGCGGCTCAACAAAACCCGCAGATAACCCCACCGCAACGCAGTTGTTTTTCCAAAATAATGCACGATGCCCTGGCTCAAATCTAATTTTACGAATATCGAGTGCTTTAATATCAAGATTTGGACAGTCCAGTGTTTGTAAATAATTGATCAGCTCTTGTTTAGCTTGTATTTCGCTCACATATTCACTGGCATAAACATGGCCGATACCTCGGCGGTTTTGTAATGTAATATCCCATATCCACCCAGCTGATTGTGCAGTAGAAAACGTCGTTGAAGCAATAGTATCAGTCGGGTTTGTGGGTACATGCACAGCTAATGCAGAATCGATAAAAAGGGTTTCTTTTTGTGATATAAACGGAACCTTTAAATGCCCCCCAATTAACAACGCCTTTTGTCCGGTGCAATCAATAAATAAATCCGCACCAATATCGCCGTGATCTTTTGTTGTAACCGATTTAATATCGCCTTCATATACATTATCGCTAACAATCGAATTAATCTGTATTACATCATCAATAATATGTTTTACAGCCAATTTATTAATGCAATGGTCTTTTAAGAACGCTGAAAACGCACCTGCATCTAAGTGATACCCGTAATTGCAATACCCTGCGAATTCGGGCGAAGTGGCTAATTTAGGTGCCAAGGCATGCTGACAAACAACGGGTTGAGGACAAACTAACTCAGCAAAAGGCATGCTGCGATCATTATGCATCCAATGCCAGGCTAGATTCGTTTTTATAAAATCAGCAGGCAAAGAAAACGGATGATAATAACAATCTTGTTTTATCCCTTTTAGCCAGCCCACAAATGTTGAGCCTTGCTTAAATGTTGCATTACATTGACGAATAAAATCGTATTCTGATATGCCCATATTAGCCAATGTACTACGCATTGTTGGCCACGTACCCTCTCCAACACCAATGGTTGGAATATGGGGTGATTCAATAACCGTAATGTTAACGTGATCAGCACCATATTTACGCGTTATTGTCGCGGCTAAAGTACCGGCGGTGATCCAACCCGCGGTTCCACCACCGACTATCACAATGTTTTGTAATTGATGGGTCATTAATTACCTACCTAAATATAGTCAAAGCGATCGGGTTTTAGGGGAAGCCGTCAAGCTTCGAGACCCCATGAGCATATGCTCTACTATGTGATTGGGGCGAGTAAGCGCTGACAATGAACCATAAAACCTGAACGAGAAGACTATAACATAAAAAAATAGCCATAAAAAAAAGAGGCTGCTATTTAAAAATAGCAGCCTGCAAGAGCAACATAAGCGGGGATATTAATTTTTCACTTAAAAAATGAAGTGTTAAAACTTAGCTCTTAAACCCAACGAGTAACGACTACCAAAATCTTCAGCCGCTAAAAATTGATTTTTGAATCGACCATGGCGACGAGTCGTTTCTTCCGTGACATTTAAACCATCAAGTGAAAGCGACAAGTTATCGTTTATTTCATAACTCACGCTAAAATCAAGTTGGCCATAAGCTTCGGTAAACTGGGGTTCACCGCTACTGTGGAATTGATTCGTATTAAGTAAAAAATCATCTCGCCAGTTATAAGCAATACGGACTTGAAAACCATCTTTGTCATAAAAACCGACAACATTAGCTGAGTCACTTAACCCTGTTAAAGCAACGGTTTGTTCAAATGAATAAATATCATATTCAACGCTGCCATCAACTAGGGTGTAGTTAATTTGCCCACCAAAGCCTGTTTCACCAATTAAATGCTGAACTGCAACCTCAAAACCATCAATTTTTGCATCTTCAAGGTTTTGAGGAATAGTCACTTCAAAATCAATGATAGGATCAGAGCTGATCGCCGTACAATCAACCGTTTGAGTCGCATCAGGACAACCCGGTCGAGGGTTAGCAGACGGATCACGCAATGGGTTACCATTGGCATCATTAATGCTTCTTAGCCCCGTTGTTGTACCAATGAAGTTTTTAACATCTTTATTAAAATACCCAACTGAAACATAACTCCCTTCGTCGTAATACCATTCTAACGATAAGTCGATATTGCGCGAGCTATAAGGCTGTAAGTTAGGATCACCTTGTGTCGCATTAAAGGGGCCACCAGGGCGAGTATTGGTTATATTAGTGGCAGGGGCAATAGAGGTAACATCACTGCGGGTCAGTGTTTTACTATAAGAGAAACGCGCAATAACATCATCCGTTAATTCAATATTGACATCTAGGTTAGGCAAAATGTCTGAATAGCCCCCCGTCAGGGTATCAATCGTTGCACCGCCGTTTTCAGGATAAACTTCACGTATTTCTTCAACCGACAAATACGCTAAATTTATCGGTAATGTAGCCGTAGAAGAAGCGGTAACATCCGTATTTTCATAACGTAAACCCAAATTAATATTCACCGGCATATTATTAACTTCAGTCACTAAATCAGCTGAAATATAAGCCGACAACGTATCTTCATTAACATTGTCTGTCGTAACGGGGTTTTCGGCTACAAAATTACCAGCGGTTACCGCGGCATTAACCATTTTAGGGTTAACATTAAATTGCTGAGCAAATAAAGTATCACCCCCACTAAAGTTACTGCCAATGGTTGATGGTGTAAATGAGATCCCCAACTTATTCATATCGAGATCACCATATAAAAAGTCAAAACCAAAACGCTTTGCCGTATCAAATTGATAATCAGTATTACCCAGTCCAACCGTAATATTGCTTAATATGCCATCGTTAGGGTTAACCCACTTACCGCTAAACTCCCATTGTTTAATCGTATTTTTTATCGCGTGCCCACGTAATACAACCACGTCACCATCAATATGCGCTGTCGAATAAGGGTTATAATCGCTAGGAATAGGGCCTGGTGCATTCTCACCCTCTAATGTTGTCGTTTTGATTGCCGTAACTGAGGGTACATCAGCATGGCCAAAATCGAGGCCAATATCAACGTAACGTGCATCGGGTGGTGTACTAATAACAGAGGTGAATTCACTAATCTCGCCACCCGGTTGAGTTTCAGAAGTAGATTGATGCGTATCAAATGTAAAGCCAATAGAATCGGTCGCTTGCCACTGAACATTAAAACCTAAAGAGTCATTTTCGGTTTCGACTAATTGGTGAGTTGCCGTAAAGTTTAACCGATGGTTATTATGACGAGGATTAACAACCGTGCCATTTGCATCAGCTTGCCCTACGGTATTAGCATCTGAATCAAACCAAAATCCGGTAAGTACACGGTTAACCGATTCGTCAAAGCGTGACATAGTGTAGTCAAGCGCCATCTTTAAATCGTCATTAGGGGCAAGCTCAACAACCAATTGCGCATTATCTCTTTTACGCTCGTGGTCGCCATATTCAACTGCAAAATTTCGCGGAACCCAAAAATTGCCATCTGGGTTATTTGGGTTAGTAATGCCACTTGCATCAATACTTGTGTAAACAGCTCCGGTATCTGAAAGCCAACCATCATTAACAACGGCTTCTTTACGGCTGTCACGTTCAGAGTGAGCATACGCAGCCAAAACCCCTAATTTCCCATCCAAGAAAACATCACTATATAACCCCGAAAATTCAGGTGTGATATCGCTCCCATTTACGTTACTGGTGTCCATAATCGCTTTAACACCGGCCGTTAACTTACGTTCACCTAGGGTTAAAGGCTTTGCCGTATTTAGATTTACCGTTGCGCCGATACCACCGCTGGTCACATTTGCTTTACCGGTTTTATAAATATCGACCCCCGACACGACTTCAGCCGCAATATGCTGAAAATTAAAAGCGCGGTTAATGCCAACATCTGTTGATAAGGTAGAAGATGTAGGCATCGCTCGTCCATTTAATGTAACCATATTAAATGTTGGACCAAAACCACGAACCGACACTTGATTACCTTCATTGTTTGATCGATCAATCGACACACCCGATATCCGCTGTAGCGACTCAGCTAAATTAGTATCTGGAAATTTACCAATATCTTCCGCCGTAATGGCATCAACAACACCACTTGAGCCACGTTTAATATTTGAAGCGCTAATCAATGAACTCCGTAACCCAACAACACTGATAGTTTCAGTTTCATTAGCACTTTCTTCTGCTTTTATTTCAGCATACGCTGACGGTGCGCTTAAGGTAATCATAGCAACCGCCATCGCTACTTTATTGCGCTTAAACACGTTGTTAAATTTATCCATGCTCTTCCCCATATGAAATTTTATAATAGTTTTATTTAAGTTATTTACTCATTGTTAACAGTCATCATACAATTAACAACCGCAATATTGCACACAATCCATAAACGATCAATATTCAATTTATTAAAATTAAATCATCTAAATTAAAAATATAATGTGTTTTAGTTTGTTTTTAATGGTTTATTAAAATAGGATAAGAGAAGACTCTGTAGCAATAAAACCATTACGTGTGCCATAAACTGTGCGAATGGGCTCATTCCTCACATTTTATCTTTGATAAGATATGGTATGATCTAGCTTAATTAGATGACGATAAAGAGTTCGATAAATGAGCGCAGACCAGACTAAAGAATTACAATCACCCTTATTCTCAGATGACACCTCGTTATATACTCGTATTATTCGAGATATTTCGAATGGTGAATTTAAAGCAGGTGACAGGCTGGTTACAACTCAGTTAGCGACGCGTTACGATGTGAGCGTTAACCCGATTAGAGAAGCCTTAAAGCAATTACAAGGTGAAGGTTTTGTTACTTCAAACCCTAATAGTGGCTCACGTGTTACGCAATTTGAAAACAAAACAATGCGTGATGTTTTTGAAATTTTACAATTACTTGATCCTTATCTGATGGAATGGTTTGTTTTAGAACACGATAAAAAAGACCTTGATACGCTGCTTAGCATCATGCATAAAATGGAAAATTTACCAGAAGATGATCATGTATCGTTTAGAAATTTAGACACGCAATTTCATTGGTATATGTACAGCAAACACTACAACAAAAGCGCGATAGAACTGTGGTGCCAAAAACGTTTAGTGTTACAAATCATGCATGCCAATTTGCCGATCAGAGCTTCACGGGTAAGCAAAAGCTTAAGCGAACATAAAGAAATGCTAACCGCCATTAAAGCGCGGGATTTAGATAAATCAATCGATATTTTAAAAAAGCATATTTCAAATAGTGGCGATTATTGGTCTAAATATTTTTAACCAACACATTAATGGTTATTAATACAGGCATGAGTCTCCGCGTTTAAGCGCTTAGCTTATCCTTTATTAATTTAATGCATTAAAGCCAAATAAATGAATAAAACAGACAAAAACAACTACCTGATCATTGATTGGGGCACGAGTAATTTTCGTGCCTTTTTAATGAGCGCAGACCACCAATTAATTCAAACCCACCAAGAAAGCATGGGCTTGCTGCAAGTTAAAAACAATAACTTTGCCCATGCACTACAAACTATTTTACAACATTGGTTAATCGATTATGCAACATTGCCCGTTTATATGGCGGGCATGGTTGGCAGTGCTAACGGCTGGCACAACATTGACTACATACAAACCCCAACTAATGCTCAAAAATTAAAACAAGGCGCCTACTCATTTACTTTACCTTGGGGAGCCGCCGCGGTAATAACACCGGGGGTTAAACATTCACTCAACCCTGCATCATTTGATGTGATGCGCGGTGAAGAGGTTCAAATTTTAGGCCTGAGCAAACTCACCCATCAAAACAACTATATGGCTATTTTACCCGGTACACATAGCAAACATGTCACGGTTGAAAATGGGCAAATCATTGATTTAAAAACCTACATGACAGGCGAGCTGTTCGCGATTATCACACAGCACTCTATTTTAGGAAAAAACCTACCACCACAACAAACATCAGAGCAGATGTTTTTAAAAGGCGTTATGCAAAGTACAGCCGGCGAACTAACCCATCTGTTATTTTTAGCGCGCACGCATTTACTGTTTAACAACATAAATGACGAGCATATACATGAATTTATCTCTGGCCTACTTATTGGCCATGAATTACAAAACATTAAAGGTGAATTAATGCATTTTGTAGGCGGTGAATCACTTTGTCAGCGCTACCTAGCGGCCAGTAACGCGTTAAGTATTAAGGCCAAAATGGTTGATGGCGATACGTGTTTTTTAAACGGAATGGCACAGCTTATTTAGCCGCTGCCATAAATGAACACTCTGCTCTATGGGTGTTCATCGTTAAATCGTTACATCGTTACATCGTTACAGTACGAGTAATAGCCTACAGACTCATATCTTCAATACTAAAACCTTATCTTTTGCCTATTGTATATACAGCTCAGTGTACTTGCGCCCCTATTCAAGAAAATGCGCAAGTTGCGCATTTTTATCGTAGATAAACTTTTTATCTGCAAATAAACAATATAAATAGCAATGTGTTAGCGTATTTGTTAAAAATAAAAAAGTATGAAAATACGCGCGGATTGGGCAGAAAAATGCGCAAATCGCGCATGATTAAGCGTTATATGCCATGGAGATTTAGGTGAAAATTCAAATAAAATCATTTTCTTCGCACCAATCGAGTAAGATCATAGCACTTACATTTTTTGTTTTAATGTTACCGTTTAGCGTTATCAGTATTTTGTTTTTCTTCTTGGCTCCAGAAGTTGGAACGTCTAATGGCGATACAATGCCTAGCTTTCCGTTTTTGTTTTTTGCATTCGCTCCTATATTTTATGGCGTTATGTTTTATTTAATGCAGCGTTTATTCTTTTTTGTTTATAATCGTTTAGCTAAAAAGTTTGGTGGCTTTGAATTTGAAACATCAGAGTAAATTGGCATATAATCGGGTAGCCGGAGGTATCTAGCCTCCAGCCCCCACAACACCCTGCATGCGGCCCCGCACAGGGCGTTTCATTTAGGATGATGAAGCGCTATCCAACCATCGCGCAGTGAATATAACCCTTCAGATTTCAGGCACACTCATGCGGGACAGGCACTAATAAACCCGGTCTTGGTTCCCCTATTCAATAAAATGCGCAAATCGCGCATGATTAAGCGTTATGAATCTATCGGGGACAGGCACTCATAAACCTATGATTTATTTAATTTTAAGTCTTTACTTAGGATGCTAACGCTACCTGTCTCGCACGATTTTCAAAGTGCAGTTTCAACTGAGATAACAATCCGAAAAGAAGTAAAAACCATCTCAGCAGACATCAATAAGCCTATGCACAAACTACGTGTGAATGAATACTAAATATTAGTTGCCTTTCACGTTTATGAGTTGTCCTTTATATTGCACATGTATAATTAATTCGTTAGACTTGTCTTATTAAACGTACAACTACTGAGGTGCTTTATGCGTATAGTATCGTTCACTGAAGCTCGAAATGGGCTTAAATCTGTTTTGGATCATGTCGTCAATGACGTGGATTATACCGTTATAACACGCAGAGACGCAGAAGATGCCGTTGTAATGTCGCTAGAACATTACAATAGTTTAATGGAAACGGTTCATTTATTAAAATCACCAGCTAACGCTGCGCATTTATCAAAATCCATAGAGCAATATAATTCAGGTAAATTGCAATGCCGAGAGCTCGTAGATGACTAGGCAACTTGCATGGACAGATGAAGCTTGGAATGATTATGTTTATTGGCAAGGACAAGATAAAAAGACGTTAAAACGTGTTAATAAGTTAATTAGTGATTGTAAGCGTTCACCATTTGAAGGTATTGGTAAGCCTGAGCCATTAAAGGAGAACTTGTCAGGCTTTTGGTCTAGGCGAATAGATGAAACCAATCGCCTTGTGTATGCTGTATCAGATCCATATTTAACAATAATATCATGTCGATATCACTACTAGCCTAAGCGGCAACTCATCGGGTAGCCAAGGGTATGTTAACCTCACCAAGATCATGCAGGACAGGCACAAATAAACCCTGTATTGGTTCCCCTATTCAATAAAATGCTCAAGTTGCGCATTTTATGGTAGATAAGTTATTTATCTGCAAATAAACAATATAAATAGCAATGTATTAGCGTATTTGTTAACAATACAACAAGTATAAAAATACGCGCGGATTGAGCAGAAAAATACGCAAATCGCGCATGATTAAGCGTTATATGCCTAGGAGGGAATCGTGCATATTGCCATAAGTTTTAAAACTTCAAAGTTTAATGTTTCAAATGAAAATAAGAATCCCATAAATCCGATTTATGGCGAATCATTATTGAAATGGTTAAAGTTAGAACTTAATTCAACTCACGAAATAACAGAACCTGATGCGGAAGATTGGGGGTGGTATAGCAACATTACATGGAATGAACGTGAGTACATGCTTGGTGCTTCAACCTTCTATAAAGACGGAGATGATCCAAACTCTGAATTAGAGTGGATTTTTCAAATAGATAAGCAACGTTCATTTATAGAGAAGTTACTCGGTAAAGAGAAAATATCTCGCAGTGATGAATGCGTATTGTTTTTCAAATCAAAGCTAGAAGCAGAGTCAGATATTAATTCTGTCGCGTTTGAGTAATCGGCATATAATCAGGTAGCCAAGGGTATGTAACCCTCAGCCCACAACAGTTGTCTTTGATAAATGAGTTAGTCGTCCATTCAGGACAGGCACTCATAAACCTATGATTTATTTAATTTTAAGTCTTGATTTTGGGTGTGCGCGGATTGAGCATAAAATGCGCAAATAGGTTTATTGTGCCAGTCCTACATAGCTCACAATAAAGTGTATTCGATTTGATAATTAACATATAAATTTTCTTGTGCAGGTAAAACCGGGTACATTTTCTCAACGTCAAAGTAATAGGCTTTTTCAAATAAACTCGGTATAGGCTCTCCTTTACTGTCTAACCTAATGATGCCTCTGCTTATGCCATAGGAATAGGGAAACTCCATTTTGTAGGAATTCGACTTTAATCCATCTGAGCTGTCAAAGTTGCTTATATAAAAATAAATAGCGGTTTCCCCGCTATAAGGGTCCAAGACATAATTAGCTAATTGATTGCAGCTGGGATCCGAATAAAACTGCCGTGTTGCTTTGAAAGTTGTATCTGTAAACTCCAATGTTTCTTTAACGTATAAATCGATATCAATTATCTTTGGTTCTATAGGATCTTTAAAATACTCGTCAGTTGTAAGAAAACAATTCGAACCCCATTTTCCTATTGGGTTCTGATATTGTTCTGAGTAATCGGTATAAGTATCTTTATCATCAGAATCGCCGCAGCTGGCTAGAGAGAGTAGCAACAAATAAATCACGGTATTTTTCAAATTAAACTCCATTTAAACATAACGAGGGGGCAATAAAATCCTGCGCTCCATTATTTTTGATTTGAGTTTACTCTTAATATGCCTGTTAATAAACATTGAACAAAAACTATCTGGGACGGCAGCTCTAAGAAAAGATAGATTGAACTGATCTTGGCTACATTGTGTTTGATAATTAGTTAGTTGATCACGTTATTGCTTAAAGTACAATCTTACCTTAATACTATCGAGGACAGTCTATCTAAGAACCTTAATGAGCATTGGACGGTGACAAATGCAGAAGACATTTATAGGGCGTACAAAGGGCTACCATTGAGGATCAACTATGATAATTAGAATTATTTTTTAACTATATTTAGTCACATGTTCATAGCATCATGCTGTGCAGGTACAGTGGATTTAATATTTAAGATAAATAATGAACAAAAGGTTAAAAAAGTTACTGAACTCTTGCCGAATTCTAGTGCTTTTAGTCATAACAACTTTAAAAATGCCAAGCTTCAGTTTAAACTTTTTTTGGATAATACGGGGGAGGTAGTGTTTTTTCATGAAGCTAGTGATTTGAATCACCCTTATAGTAGAGAAGCGGTTAAGTTAATAAAGAAAAATATTGATAAGTATATAAGCGAAGAAAAATACATTGTTGTTATCGTAAACTTTGAAATGGAAAACTAGAAAACTATCGGGTAGGAGCACTCATGCAGCAGGCACTAATAAACCCGGTCTTGGTTCCCCTATTCAATTAAATGCGCAAATCGTGCATTTTTATCGTTGATATATTGTTTATCTGCAAATAAACAATATAAATAGCAATGTGTTAGTAATTTACTGGGCCGCCACAAATAAATCTCTCACCTGAAATAGCTAATCAGCATAAATACCCTCAAAAAATACGGTAAATAAGATTGAAGCGACTGACAAACTCAGATACTGTTTAACGCAATTAAAAATAACAATAAATACGAGTTATTCTACAAGCTCGTTATGTATCTATGAGAATATTCAATAAAATATTGTTACCAGTATTACTGCTACCAAATGTTAGTGAAGCGATGTCAAACCAAGAATCGCTTTATGCTAATTACAGTGAAATATGTCAACCTGAAATAAAAGAGTTTCACGAAAGTTTAAAGCCAGGATTCACGTACATTATCAATAAAACCGCATTCCTAGAAATGATGAATATGGTAAAGGTTAGAAAAGCCATGCTTGATG
Organism: Algibacillus agarilyticus; assembly: GCF_003286125.1. Lineage (GTDB taxonomy): Bacteria > Pseudomonadota > Gammaproteobacteria > Enterobacterales > Alteromonadaceae > Algibacillus > Algibacillus agarilyticus. The sequence goes on along the minus strand of NZ_QMED01000036.1, from coordinate 23,790 downwards.
AAGGCTCTACAAATGCAATAAAAGTATTGGATGAACTTATTATTGAACAAATAAAATTTGTAGTTGAATTTCCTTTAATTCGTATGTGGAAAGGCGATTACCGGAAATTAATAGAGCACTTTAGATCACACCCGTTAACTACAAATTTAGACGACAATAAACACATTACCCAAAAACTAGAAGAAATGTTAATAAGCACCGATACATAATCGGGTAGCCAAGGGTATGTTAACCTCACCCACAACAGTTGCCTTTGATAAATGAGTTAGTTAATAGAAGAGCTTATTGATGCCTGATCCACACGACGTATCTACCCGCTCAACAAATGTTCCATTCACACAAACGACGAGTGAATGAATACTAAATGTTATCACTCAAAATAACGTTTTGGCATCTCTGTAAAAGTTTTCGTGAGTTCCCAAGGTCATTAACTCAAGAACTAAAGCCCCATCTTCAAAGCTGTAGCCAAGTATAGTTAATTGCTCCACCATTTTGAATTTATAAACTCGCATAAATGACAAGTCACCTTTCTTTTGCTCGCCTAATAAAAGATCTTACATTAATTCTTTTACTGCCTTATCAAGATCAGCCTTTTGATTATTGTGAAGCTTTTTGACCGACTTTTTAAAACTGGGAGTTTGTAGAACCTTAATTTGGCTAGCCAAAATTATATGCCTCAAGCTTTCCTGCTTCTTTTTCCGCTTTAGCAATAATAACTTGTTTTACAAACTCATATGGCAGGTCTGGATTATCTTCCATCATTTCACCAATTTTTGCCCAATGTTCAATTTGTTTCGGAGGCGTACGATTAAGCGCCTTTGCCATAATTGTAGCTTTTTCAACTAACTCTTTGTTTAATCTAATACTTGCTGTAGCCATGATAACACTCCTGTTGCTTATAACATTACTGTAGCGTGTTGCTACATATGTGCCAACACGCTACTTTGTTACCTTACTATAGGCACAAGTGACCTACAGCTAAGTCATACTCGAAAGTTAAACAGGCCCTAGTGTTTTATTAAAAAAGGCTAAAGTGCGCTGCCAAGCCAGATCGGCACTTTTTTGATCGTATCGGCTTGTTGAATCGTTATGAAAACCATGATGAGCATTTTTATACATATGCATTTGATACGGAACATCGTAGGTTTTTAAATCTTGCTCATATTCTGGCCACGATTTATTCACGCGTTGATCAAGCTCACCCAATTGAATTAACAAAGGGGCTTTAATGTTTTTGCGTAATTCAGGTTTCGCTGGGGTTCCGTAAAAAGGCACACCCGCAGCCAATAAATCAGTCGATACAGCCGCTAAAAAATTAACCATATAACCACCAAAGCAAAAACCAACTGCGCCAAGTTTGCCATTACTGTGTTGATGCGTTTTTAAAAATTGCGCGGCGGCAATAAAGTCTTGTTCTATTTTAGCGCGATCGAGTGTGCGTTGCATGGCTCTGCCATCATCGTCATTACCCGGATAGCCCCCTAACGGAAATAGCGCATCTGGTGCAAATGCAATAAACCCCGCTTTGGCTAAACGCCGTGCAACATCTTTAATATAAGGATTGAGTCCACGATTTTCGTGAATAACTAATACAACAGGCCGTTTACCGGTTTGTTGGGTTGGCGTAACTAAATAGCCGTTGCCTTTACCGTGGCCTAAGGGTGAATCAAACGTGGCATAAGTGGCTTTAATATCGCTATCGTTAAATGAAACTTGCTCGGCTAAGGCATAATTAGGTAATAAGGCCGAAGTGAGCAACGTCATTGAATACCCTAACGCCGCCAATGAACCTAATTTTTTCATAAACGTTCTTCTGTCTATGCCGCCATGTGCATATTCATCGTACCAATCAAAGGCTTCTTGCGGAATGTTATTTTTATTTGTCATGACACTCTCTTAAATTAATGATTAGGATCTGGTTAAGAGTATTAGTTAATTTGGCTTAAATACCAAGTAAAAAAGGGGGGTTAAAACACGCAAACAATTTTCATATTAAAAGCTCCCGCCCCAGAACTTGAATGTACATGTAGACCGGTTTAGCGCCGTTAGCGCGTAAGCCGGATAAACTCCAATCAAGGGTAAAAATTCCCTTTGTCATCTTGCATAGGGCATATCAAACACGGCGTATCAAACAGGTGGCTTACGCTTCGCTAAACCACCCTACAAAATCCATTTAACCTATTCATACAGCCCTAAAAACTATCATTATTTTCGTAGGGTGCCGTGAACTTGCGAACCGTACCTTAATAACGATTCAACCAACCTCCCTTGCTTATTTAACTTGCAACTCTGTTCTTATGATTAATTGCACTATGTAACCTGCCTGCTGAACGCCTTGTTGTTTTAGCCTGTTTTTTAACTTTTTTGTCACAGTGATTATATTTTTGTTTTTAACATGTTATTATTTGATAGGTATGATGTTTAAATTAATACCACTATTATACGTATACTCAATAAGAAGTGCTGACTCAAAGTTTAAATTGGGTACTTCTTAACGTTTACAGAAATAAACTAGGAAAAGACACGTAATGAAAGCACACTCAAATAAGAAACGTCTTTTAATATCAGCGTTGCTGATTGGGGTTAGTGGGCAAGCGTCTGCTAACGCTGATCGGTATAGCCTGTTAGACTTCTTTAAGTATTGGAATGACAAACCGTTTTTTTCAAATGGAAAAAACGAGAATAACGCTCACTATCAAAGAAGCCACAACAAACATAAAAAGCACCTTAAGTGGACTAAACAAAAATCATTAAGAAAGCAGTTTAAAAAATTATTCAAAGATAAGCTGCGTAACGCTGATGAAGTTAAAAGCTGGTTTCAAAATAACTTTACTGACATTAGTGAATTAAGAGACTGGATCCTTAATAATTTTGAAAAAAAACCAATCCTTAAAGTTTGGTTATTAGCACATTTACAACATATTGATTATGACGGTGACGGTATTATTAACCGAGCCGATACCGATGATGACAACGATGGTATTAGTGATGACGACGAAATTGCTAACGGTACAGATCCGTTAAATGCTGATACGGATGCCGACGGTGTTAATGACTTAGCCGATGCATTCCCTACTGATGCAACCGAAACCCTTGATACCGACAATGATGGCACAGGCAATAACGCTGATCTTGACGATGACAATGATGGTGTTAGCGATCTTGATGAAGCGGCTAACGGTACGAACCCGTTAAATGCGGATACCGACGCTGATGGCGTTAATGATTTAGTCGATGTATTCCCAACTGATGCCACTGAAACCCTTGATAGCGATGCTGATGGTACTGGGGATAACGCTGATTTAGACGATGACAACGATGGTGTTAGTGATCTTGATGAAGCGACTAACGGTACGGATCCGTTAAATGCGGATACGGATGCTGACGGTGTTAATGACTTAGCCGATGCTTTCCCAATTGATGCAACCGAAACGCTTGATACCGACACTGATGGCACGGGTAATAACGCTGATCTTGACGATGACAATGATGGTATTAGCGATCTTGATGAAGCGGCAAATGGCACTAACCCATTAAATGCGGATACCGACGCTGATGGCGTAAGTGATTTAGTCGATGTTTTCCCAATTGATGCGACTGAATGGGCTGATGTAGACAATGATGGTATAGGTGACAACGCTGATACTGACAATGATAATGACGGTGTTAGTGATATTGATGAAGTGACTGCGGGCACGGATCCACTAAACCCTGATACGGATGCTGACGGCGTTGATGATGCTCTTGATGTATTCCCGCTTGATGCGACAGAAGCTTACGATTTTGATTTTGATGGTTTGGGTGATAATGCCGACCTTGATGATGACAACGACGGTGTAGCCGACCTAGACGAATTAGCTAATGGCACTGACCCGCTTGATGCCGATACCGATGGTGATGGTGTAAATGATGCTGAAGATTATTTCCCATTAGATGCTGAAAAATATGAGCAAGAAGTTAATGTAACGGTATTTAGTTACGACTTTAATACTGATCAAATACAAACGGCCAATAATAATTTTGAAGGTTGGGTCTATCCAACTCTTCATAGAGGCGTTGTAACGTTTGAAGCTAACGCAGGTGAAGATGGTTCAGCGGCTTACTTATATGAAGATACCAGTACTAATGTCAATATTGCTCAAAATGGTATTCGCTTTAATAACCGTACAAATCAAGCCAATATAAACCCTTGGACTGACTTACTGGGTCAAGCACAAGGTCAAGCCGTACAGTCGGTTAGTTTATGGGTTAAAGTTGAAAAAGCAACGCCAGGTGCCGTGACTGTGCAGCACAACTTAATTCCATACCCATTAATTGACGATACCAAAGGTAATCAAATCAGAGCCGGTATTGAGCAAAGTCCTGAATATCAAGCCGTGGTTGCAGCAGAAGACAATGGTAAATGGATCCGCATTGAGCTTATTAATAACCATACCGGTAATTCGGCCTTTAATATCCCTGATACATGGGCTCATTTTGATGGTGCTTCACCGATTCAAGTTTATCCAGACATCTTATTTGGTGGTTTAGAAGTCGGTGATAAGGTTTATGTCGATAATTACCAAGCGATAATCGGTGCTGCATCTGAAGAAAACACCCCTGAAGAGGAAGCAGAAAACACAGATCCGGGTTATACAATCACCGAGACTGAATTTAGTTATAACTTTAACTTAAATCAGGTACAAACTGAAAATAACAATTGGGAAGGCTGGGTGTATCCTACTGCTAACCGTGGTGTTATGACGTTTGAAACCGAACAAGGTGAAGATGGTTCTGCAGTGCTTGCGTATCAAGATACCAGTGCTAATACTAACATCGCGCAAAACGGTGTTCGTTTTAATAACCGAACTAACCAAGAAAATATTAATCCTTGGACTGAGTTTTTAGGCGATGCACAGGGCAAAACGTTAGAGTCTGTTTCTGTGTGGGTTAAAGTTGAAAAAGCAACACCAGGTAACGTGACTGTTCAACATAATTTGGTTCCTTATCCATTAATTGACGGCACAAAAGGTGAAGAAATTGCAGCCGGTGTTGCGGTTAGTCCTCAATATCAAATGATTATTCCGGCGGCTGAAAACGGCAACTGGGTTCAAGTTGAGTTTATTGATACCGCAACGGGCTTACCACAATTTACGATCCCTGATACGTGGGTCAATGTTGATGGTGAATCACCCATTCAAGTGTATCCTCAGTTCTTATTTGCTGGCTTAGATGTAGGCGATAAAGTTTACTTAGATAACTACTTAATCGGTGAATCACCAATTGAAGGCGCTTGCTGTGAACCTGTTGAAGACGATGGTAGCTCTAACGGTGGTAATACTGGTGGTAGTGGCGGAAATAACAATGAACTTCCACGAGGTAATTTCGATACCGGTGTTGCAACTTTAATTGGGGCTTCTGGTGCTGATGGTCACTTCCAAATAGGTGATAATTTAACCTTTACGTTCAATTTTGACCAAAACGAAATAGCTGAAGACCAAGGTTCGCAAGGTTGGATCCACTCTGTTGTCGATCAAGGAGTATATCGTGGTGAACTGGGATTTGAAGAAGCCGGTAGAAATGAAAGCAATGCGTTGTCTTATACCGATACTCACGTGAATCTTAACCCAGAACAAACAGGTACTTACTTACAAGATTGGCGAGCTAACCCGTTTACAACTATGTTTGAGAATAATGGCCATACCATTAACAGTATCAAACTTTGGGCCAAAACTGAGCTAGCGTCTGAAAAAGATGTACAGATTTTTCACCGCTTAATTCCTTATGGCTTAGAAGACGGTAACAAAAGCGTTAACATTCCGGCTGGTATCGCGGCTACGCCTCGATTAGTAGGAACCATTCCGGCTGGAAGTACAGGTTGGGTTGAAGTTGATTTTGTAATTGAAGGTACCGAGGGTGTAGATTTCACTATACCGCCTACTTGGTATCATGCGGCGGGAGATCAGTTACAAATTTATCCTGAATTTAAGTTTGGTAACACCGAAGTGGGTGACAAAGTATACATTGATGACTATCAAGCAATGTCAACCGTGGGAGAACCTGCTCCAATTCCTACTGACTTCACAATCGAGTATGATTTTGAAACGGCTACCATTGCACAAAATGGCGGTTGGGGTTTCATTGCTTCAGGTTTTGGTGCTTATGCATTAGAAGAAAGCACAGGCTATTTAGATAGCAAAGCAGTATCGTTTACCGACATCCACGACGGCACATACGTCGATAACCATTCTTTATTGTGGCACAAATGGGGTAACGCTAACCCATGGAGTAAAGCATTAGGCGGCGGCGCAGTCGACACCGAGATTCAATCTGTCACGCTACGAGTCAAAGTTGAAAAAGCAGCCGGTAATACGGGCTCTGAGAATGTCACTATTAAACATCACTTGTTACCTTGGAACGTAACGACACAAGGCGGTAAAACCGGTAAAGTTGCGGCGGCGCAAGCCATTTCTGCCGATTATACGGCAACGGTTGCAGCGAATGAGTTTGGTGACTGGGTTGAAGTCACGTTTGTTGATGCCAATACCAATTCACAAATATTCTCTGTACCTGATTTATGGCAACTTGAAAGTGGTTATGACATTGTTGATGTTCTTCCATCATTCTTCTTTGGTGGCCTAGAAACAGGTGACAAAGTTATCATTGACGATTATGTATTGATTGGTGATAAAGAATTTGCTCGCCCTGCAATTAGTGATGCGCCAGTGTATGACTATGGGATCCATGATGGTAGTGGCACTTATACAACTAATGGCCGTGCCGAACCATTACCAGTAGCGGACGAGAACTTCTTCACGGAACCAGCGAGCTACAATGTTGAGCTTGATGCTGTTAATGATTTTGCCGTAATCAATACTGATACCTTAAACGATACGGTTGTGCTGCAAGCGGCTATTGATGAAATCAGCGACGTACAGGGTGGCGGTAAGCTGCATATCCCTGCGGGTGACTACTACTTACGTAGCTTACACTTGCGCTCTAATGTTCATATTGAAGTGGCTGAAGGCGCTACATTCCATATGGTTACAGCGGGTAGTTATAATGAGTTTATGTTTGAAAGTGGTCATGGCGAGAAAGCAGAAAACCTAAGTATTGTTGGTTTAGGTAATGGCTTTACTATTGATTTACAAAACGCACCTAATGTCAGAACCGCTGTATTTAGAATGGGCGACATGGAGAACTTTAAGATCTCTAATATTAGAATTAGAGATGGTAAAACTATCTTCGCCTCTTTCTTAGTGGGTGTATCGGTTCGCGATGGTGACTTGCATTGGCCAGTAAACGGAATAATCGAAAAAATTGATCAAAGTAATTCTTTATTTGGTTATGGTGTTATTCAAACTTACGCCGCTGACAATATTCTGTTCAGAGACTTACACAGTGAGGGCGGTATTACGTTGCGTATGGAAACCGATAACCTGTCGATGAAAGAGCATAAAAAAGGCGGTATTCGTAATATTTTTGCTGAAAATATCAGTGGTACGGATTGTTTAGCGCCTGTGATGTTTGGCCCTCACTTTATGGAGAATGGCTCGGTACAAGTTAACGGTGTTACATCGAACAGCTGTAGCTTTGCAGTGCGTGTAGATGAAGGCTTTGTTGAGATATTTAGCCCAACTGGCGTCAGTTTCACACGTAATGAATGGCGAGACGAGGTTGATGCTACATACGGCGATGGCTGTGCTAGTACGACCTATGTTCGTGGCGGTGGTCGCTGGGCTACCCGTATTAACCCGACAAATGCTTGTTTAGATGCAGTGCATCAAGCAACAGGCTTGAAACCGGGTTGGTTTGCAGAGTCACACGTATTTAACGTGACTGCTAACTATGGAACTGAAGCTAATTTGAAATTGGAAAATTTATACTACATCCCTACTACAGATAACCTGTGTATAGCATCCGAAGAACAATGGGCAAGCCGAGGTCAAATCTTTATCGGTGATTCAGTTGCGCCAGTGGCTAATGCTCAGGAAGAAGGCGTGGATTATAACTTTAATATTAACGTTTATAATCTGACTGCGAATGACTTCCCTGATACGCATCACGAAGTTATTGATGCTCATTCAGAAAGGTTGTCCCCTAGCATTACCAACTTTAACACTGCGGTTGCATTACCAGAGTGTATTGATGAACGTTGGTATAATTAATTTAAGTCATTTTTAATTAATAAACCAAAAGCCCTGAGTGTTAACTCAGGGCTTTTTTTATCTTGCACGTAAAAGTTTTCACCACTTAAATTTTAGCTAAATAAGCCCCTCCTCCTTCCTCCACAAAGGTAAATTCACCCGTCATACCGTGATGAAAGAGAACACCAACTCGAATAATATTAATTTAGCAAACAACGAAAATGGGCGTTCAATAACAAGATCTAGCGAAAGAATAAAAGGGTCTAGAAGGCGTATTAAGTGCGGACTTTGTACTAAAAAGAGAAACTTTACAACCTCAAGTTAAATATAGAACAACTAACGCAACGTATTTTTGGTGATACCCAACAAGCCAAAAGAATACAATCTCTAAGCGGAGCTGCTTTAGGAGCGATTAGCTCATCTTCTTTATTTGAACATCGTATTAAATGCGGGAAACACGGCAACGAGCCGCTTGTCATAACGTGAAAATTAAGCCAGCGATAGTGGTAACGCTGGCATTTTTAAATACCCTATTAGGTTAAGCGGTTTTTACCGATATTTTCATCTTGATGAATCGTTACCGGCCAGCCTTCAAATTGGTTTATAGGGCTTTCGATATCAACATCAATTAAGTAGCGGTATGCAGCTAAGGTATAAGTCAGTTGTTCGGTGTTAAAGGTAATAAAACCAAAACCGCTGCCTTTTTCATGTGCTTTAACGTATCGATTTTTTGATTGACCCACTTCAGGTACGCCAACCGCATAAACATACATTTTGTTACCAAATGCATCGAGATACTCCCCCGTTTGCGGCAAACCATGAGCGGGACGGTTTTGATGCGGGAGCCCCATTTGATCAGGCACCCAAAAACGCGGCCAACCAGCCGAAATCGCCGGTGTACAAAAAGACCAGTTGCTATCGCGCTGCTTGTGAACACCATATTGCGCTAAAGAACCTAAATGAGTGTCACCACAAATATGTAATGCTTTAGATTCACGCATGATTTCTACGGCCGAATCCCGTGCGGGTCTTGGCCAACCACTACTGTCAAAATCATATTTAAGATAACGTTCAGGTGACGGTTGATGTGTCGCAATACCCGCAAAAACAGTCTGACTTAATACGGCTTTCAGTTTATGACCACGCCAGTCTTGAGACCATTTTTTTAAAAAATCTTCTTGGCGCTGACCTAATAAAACAGAATTTTTAGGGTTAATCGCATCATTTATAAAAGTAGGGGCTTCATCTACCCCCGTTTCACCCACTACAACGCCGGCTTGTTCTGGCCCGGTTTTCCATTGTCGGTCAGCTAAAATAGCAAATCCCACATTGCCATAAACCATATCTCCGTAATAACAGCTAATGCCGCTTGGATTAGGCGTTGGGTCATAAGCATCTGGATGGTGGCTAACACAGGTTTTATGCACGGCATTAACAAAACGAACCGATTCAATGTAGCCCCCTGTTAACGAGGCACTCGGATCAGCAGCAGGGTCTTTTTTAAGTTGACCGCCCTCGCCCCATAAATTACCTTGCAGTACATCATGATCATCAGGTAAACATATTGTCGGTTGGTCACGCATAACGTCTCTAAATGCCCAACCAAATTGATAAAATTTACGTAAATAATTTTCAAAAGCGGGTTTAAAAGGGCTACGTATAATACCAAAACCACCATGGCTTTCGTAAATTTGATCACCCGAAAAGAAGACCAAATCAGGCGCTAATTTTTTAACATTTTCAGCAACAGGTGCATAAGGAAAACTATAATCATTTTGGCAAGTTAGCGCCGCCATACGTAATGAACGCCCTGCCGGGTTAGCTTTAATAATACCCGACCAAATATCAGGCGTTTCACTGCCATCAATATGCTTTTCTTTATAAATGACTCTAAATGCGCTATCTGTTTTTTCTGACCAATTAGTCACTCTAAAGTTAGCCACCCATGCATCGGGGTCTAACGTTGCCTGACCTAAAGAACGCCAAATACCGTCTTGTTTAACTTGTAATTCAACCGTTTTATTATCATTAATGCCCATTGGACCGGTGAATGCACTTAGCTTCATCACAAAACCCGCTTCGCTGCGTGAATCACTTAATGAATACATGGTCCAAAGCAGAGGTCCAAATTTATGCGCTTTTGATACCTCAAATGCAGCACCTGATAAGGTCCAATTAGCAAAACGATATCGCCCCGCTCGCTGACCGGCTTTAGCATGCACCGCAAAGTTACTCACTACCGCCACATTACCAATCACATCATCCGCAGGCACTAAATGTGCCATTTCAGCAATAATTTGACCCGAATCAACTAAGCTAGCAATCACCTTTAAATTAACAGCACCATATTGTGGGGTCGCCGTTAAAGCGATCTTAACCACTTGTTTACTCAATTGAATCGTTAAAGGTGATTTTTTACCCGCAATCGATAATTGATTATCAATAATGCCGATATCTAAACCCTTTTGCACAAAGCAACTACTGCGGTATTCGTTAATCTCGTTTTTAACACCTAAACGGATCCCGACACCACCGTCATTGTTGTTTTGTGCAATTTGTTGAACGTCTACCGATATATTAAAAGCTTGAGTGGCATCAGTTAATTGATGCGTTAATGAATGGATACTTCTTTGACCATTGGTACTGGTGCACTCTGCGCCACCTTTAACAATATGCCAATCTTCCATCGGGTTAGCCCAATAATCACCACCAATCCAAGGTCGATCATGCGTTTTTGCCCACTTATCCTGCATCGGCTCATGGTTTTTTACGGTATTAATGGCCTTTTTTAAGTTATTAGGGGTAGTCGCATTGCAACCCACACCGGCTGTAACAACGCCTGCCATCGCTAGTTTAAGTGCATTACGCCTTGATAATTCGTGATTCATATTCAACCTCTCGTGCTTTAATCTAATTTAAGGTTATAAAGATTAAATACATTACCACAAACATACACGCAACATAAAGATCCTACGTTTATATTTACACGGAAGGAGTGTGATATCACTAAACTGAAGTGCGCTTTTAACCCGCTATGGTGATCGGCTATTAACGACGATAAAACGATTACACGCTATATAAAAGCCGTAAACACAGCCACCTTTCTCTTGATTGTTTAAACGACTTAATGCAGTCTGCCTACATTATTATTTTATAAAGGTTTAACATTTACGTATGTCGGGAAATCTTCGAGCAAATATTTCAATTGGCTTAGAGGTTGATGTTGTTTTAAAACAAGATCAACGCAGCGGAAACTTAACACGCGGTATCGTAGAAAAAATATTAACCAATAGCCCTAATCACCCTCACGGTATAAAGGTACGGTTAGAAAGTGGCGATGTCGGCCGCGTTAAACAAATATTATCTTAAGTGAGCTCAGCGTGATCAATCAATATCGATATTTTTAATCACGCTCGCTTTTGTCAAAATCAGCCAGTCAATTAGGTTAAGGTTAAATGGAACCGAGTTGAGGTTAATAAGTTGGATTATTCGTTTAATAAAATGTCAAAACCGCCATAAATTAAACGCTTACCATCAAAAGGCATCGGGTTAACCGCAGGATCCATTCGCTCATCAGCCATAATCGCTTGCCATCCCGCATCGCGGATCGCTTTTGAAGGCCATATAACCGTCGAGAAAACAACGGTTTCGTCCGCTGTACATTTTACTGCCATCGGAAACGAGGTCACCTCGCCTGCTGGCACATCATCTCCCCATGCTTCAATCACATTCAACGCACCTTGCTCTTTGAATAGCTGTGCCGATAACGTTGCGTGTGCTAAATAAGCTTGTTTATTTGCGGTTGGCACCGCAGCGACAAAACTATCAATATAAGCCATCTTTCATCCACCTCTTTTTAATTAATATCGGGTTAATATTAAAATAAATATTTTCAAGAAGTATAGCGCAGTTAGATTCTTTGCAATTTCAAAATAAGCTCTGTGGGTTTAAATTTGCTCTTTGATTTTCTCGCCAACTAAAAAGAAACAGCTGTCAGTCACAACCATAAAATCAAGTGGAGCAGTATTCATGACAGCATCAAACATACCAAAAATAAAAGCTTAATCCTTATTTAAAGCGTGTGACTTGCCCTTGTAAATCGATCGCTATATCCGACAATGTTAAGCTTGCACTTGATACTTCTTGGGAAGCTGAAAACAACTCATTTGCAGATATCTCGACTTGTTCCATGGTTTGCACAATAGAATCGCAAGTATATTTTTGTTCTTCACTGGCTGAAGCCGCAGAATGATTAAATTCATCTAATTGTTTAATTGCCACTAACAAACCATTTAACGATTCACTAACACCATCAACCAATTCAATACCGTCTTTAGCGGAATTTGTAGCTCGCGTCATTGCATTCACCGCATCACTAGCAACCGTGGTTAATGAACCAATGTTTTGTTGGATCTCTACCGTACTTTGTTGCGTTCGGGTGGCTAGCTGTCTTACTTCATCGGCAACCACTGCAAAACCGCGTCCATGCTCTCCTGCTCTTGCCGCTTCAATAGCTGCATTTAGCGCCAACAAGTTTGTTTGCTCTGCAATTGATGTAATAACATTAAGCACATTGTTTATGTTATCGACCTGCTCTTGCAGATGGCTAAGCGTTTCAGATGACTCGGTTATTTCTAACACTAATTGATTAATATTATCTTTGGCTAATGTAGCACGATCGCTATTTTCAGTTGTTATGTCTTTAGCGGTCGATGTTTGATTTGAAGTATCAACCGAGTTTTGCGCTATTTCTTCAATCGCATGATAAAACTGTTTGAGTGCTTCGTTGATTTCGTGAGCTTGTGTTTGTTGATTATAAGCAGACTGATTGGTTTGCTCTGTTGTGGCACTAAGTTGAGTGCTCGACGATGCAATATTGTCAGCGTTTAATTTTATTGAATCAACAACCTCTTTAATCATGGATATAAACCGATTAAAGCTTTGCGTAACGCTATCTATTTCAACAATACCCGAATCTTTTAAAACCACACTTAAATCAGCATCTCCGCTATTGAGTTTAGCCACTTCATTACCGAGTTTGTTGATCGGTTTTGTTAAAATAATAGCCATCCAGTAGCCAAGTAGTGATGTGATGATGGATAAAACAATAATAACGGTAATTGCCGACATCCAAATACGCTCACTCAATACATTTAAAGCACCATACGCTTCGTCTACGTCGACCTCCGAAAGCAACGCTAGTGTTTGAGAACCATAATGAATCGGCCCATAAGCAGACAAAACAGAAACATCTCGATAGTCTTGCAATGTGGTGAAACCGACTTTTCCAGAAAGCGCAGCCTCTAATGCAACCCCAACAACAGGTTGAATACCGATCGAGGTATTTTGATTTTCAATTAATCGCGCAACTGAAGGTGAGTCTTTTTTAATCACAGCTAAATACTGTGATTTATCTTCTACAAAAAAACGACTCTCGTTCAATAACGTTCTATCATGCCCGACTAAATAAGTTTCGCCACTATTACCAAAACCTCTGTTTTTCCAATCATTTTCATGGGTCATTATTTTATTAATTTCTGCGAGTGGCATTTGAAAAATAAGAACAGCTTCTTGTTTACCTTCTATTTCAATAGGGCTTGCAATAAAACTGGCTTCACCGTTATAAGATGGTAAATAATGTTTAAAATCAGAAATATAGGTTTGATTATGAGATAAGTTTTTGGCTTTTTTAAAGGCTTCTGCAATACCTGTTTTAGCATAAGGACCACTGATTAAATTGGTCGCGTAATCAAGCTCTTTAAATACACTGTAAACAATATCACCCGAGGCACTATCAACAATAAAGATATCGTAATACCCGAAGTTATCTAAAAAGGTGTGAAAGTCTGGATGATATTTTTGATGAACTTTAGCATAGCGAGTATCGCCTTCTGGTACTGTTAGCTTATCTTTTTGCCCCAATTGATTTGTGTTATTACTAATAAAATCATACTGCAATAATTTAGCGGTATTATTCAGGTTTTTATATAAAGGTGCGGTGTTAATCGCTTTATCGTTTAGCGCGCTAAATTTTTTACCAAACTCATTATTATAATAGCGTTCAATAGAGCTGAGGGTCTCGCCGACCAATAAGTCATCTCGCTCAGATTCATACACTTTAAAGCTACTGATAAAATCTAACGCCGCTTGTTGAGTTTGGTGATTTGCGGATAAAGTAATAATTTGCTTTTCTATTTGCGAAAAATAATTTTCTATTTTAGATGTAATAGCCTCGCGCTTGGCAATTAAATCGCGCTGAGACTCTTTTTGAATATTAGTGTTTAACTCCGCAATCGATATATTAGCAATCAGCACAACCACCGCTACACTTGCCGTCAATACAGCAATGACCAAACTCGATAAAATACGAATCTTAAAACTCATTTATATACTCACCAAAATTAATTAAACATAATGCACTAACAATAGAAGCAATTTATGTACCATCTATTAGCTAAATTTAACTGCAATTCAATAAGGAATTTGGCTTTAACCCTGTGTAATATTTATATTTGCATCATATTTGTGAGCAACGCACATTATTTGGGTTAATCAGACTAAAGCCGATTTCGCAGAAAGGATAATAATTGAACCCTCCCCAGTCATTATTGGCTCGTGTTCAATTATTATCTATTGCGACTCATCTTATCTGACGAATACGGAATTATAATGACAATTATTTTAGCACTTAGATATTTCTCGCAATCTAAAGATATTGTCGCTATTACCACAAAATTAAAAATTGACAATTCGATATCAAAAAACTAAAGTGTAATTACACCTAGTTATTTATAATAAACTATATGATTGATGATCAAACCATTGCTAAAAACTGTTTTTGTTATAAAACACGTGCTGCTAGTCGAACGATTACACGGCTTTATGATGACGCACTAAAACCAACGGGTTTAAAGGCCAATCAATTTTCTATGTTAGTGGCGATTAATATTCAAGCCCCAATTTCTATATCGAATTTAGCAGAGAGCCTTTGCATGGAACGAACAACATTAACGCGAAATTTGAAGCCACTTGAAAAAGAAGGTTTAGTGACGTTAAGCAGTGGTGTCGGTCGCACTCGCTATGCAAATTTGACTCATCACGGTAAAGAAACACTCGATACTGCTCGCCCTTTGTGGCAACAAGCTCAAGAAAACATACAAACCAGCTTAGCTGGGCAAGATATGACAACACTATCACGGTTATTAGACCAAATTAATCAATTAAATTTTAACCCTTAAAATTTTTTACGACTTAAAGTGTAATTACACTACAGGATGGTATAAATGAACACATTAAATAAGACAAAAACCTCGGCCCTTTTATGGTGGCTCACAGGTAATCCCAAAAAAGTATTGCTGAGTGGCTTATTAGCCATTTTATTTTTTACGGCATTTTTGCCCCAGTTAACGATGGACCCTGAAGCAGAATCTTTTTTGCCTAAAGATTCACCTGCGTTAATTTACCGTCAACAAGTTGAAGATATTTTTGGCTTAAATGACCCAATGGTTATCGCCGTCACAAATGAAGGGAAAAATGGAATATTTAATCCCGATAGCATTGAGCTCATTCATTGGCTCACGCAAAAAGTCCTTGCGATGCCGGCGGTCAATCAAGAGCGCGTTATTAGTTTAACCACTGAAGATAATATCAGCGGCAATGCAGAAGGTTTAGTAGTCGAACCTTTTGTTGATGAACTCCCTATCAGTCAGCAACAGGCCGATGGGTTGGCTCAACACGTTTTTGATTTTCCACTTTATGTGGGATCGATTGTTTCAAAAGATGCCAGTACCAGCCTCATCGTTATTGAACTAACGGATGATGCCAATGGACCAGCTCTTTATGAATCATTGCTTGCGCTTGTTGCTGAAGCACCGATCAAACAAAACGAAGTTTTACATGTTGCTGGTGACGGCGCAGTATCAGGCTATTTATCAACTTACATTGTAACTGACGCATCGCGCTTAGTGCCGCTGAGTGTCATCATTATTACTTTGTTGTGCTTTTTTGCTTTTCGTACCGTGCAAGGCACCCTGCTACCAGGCATTGTTATTTTAGCCGCGGCGACTTCAGCCATGGGTGTAATGAGTGCCATGGGCGATCCAATTTATGTTATTACAACAAGTATGCCTATATTATTAGTTGGTATTGCAGTCGCTGACAGTATTCATATTATGAGTGAATATTATGAACAACGAGCAGCACAACCCGAGTTAAGCCAGCGCTTACTGGTGATCGATGCAACTCAAAAAATGTGGCGTCCTATTGTTTTAACCACCGTGACTTCAATGATTGGATTTTTTGGCGTTTATCTCTCTTCGTATATGCCGCCGATGCAAGCATTTGGCATTTACTCAATGTTAGGGCTGGCCATAGCGGGAATATATTCTTTATGTGTGGTACCGGCATGTTTAATGTTAATGCCAGCAGGCGATAGCTCCGCTTTTAAAAGTAAAAACAACACGATTAAAAACGATATTTTTTCGACATTCATGACCACTATCGGAAAGCTCGTTTTGGCTAGGGCTAAAACCGTTTTAACGTTATCTCTCATCTTAGCGGGTGCTGGTATTTATGGTGCCATGAATTTATCAGTTAATGAATCTTGGGTGGATAACTTCAAAAAAACAGAGCTCATTTATCAAGCTGATGTTGCCATAAACGCAACAATGAATGGGACAAGTAACCTTGATATTGTTGTGAGTACTCATGAAAAAGAAGGCTTATTTAAACCTGAAAACTTACACAAAATAGAAAAGTTACAAGACTTTGTTGAACGTTTTGATGTTGTTGGCGGCAGCACTTCAATTGCCGATTATATCAAACAAATGAACCGTTCTTTAAATGAGAACAAGCCAAGTGAATACCGAATACCGAACGATGAAAACTTAATTTCACAATATTTTTTATTATACGCGGCTAGTGGTGACCCAACCGATTTTGAAGAAGAAATCGATTATGATTATCAACAAGCGCTGGTCAGAGTTCAGCTCACTAATGGCCGTTTACAAAGTTTTAAACCGGTTGTAGAAGCACTACAGGTTTATATAAATAACGAGTTTAACGATACTCACATTAAAGCGTCTTTATCTGGACGGGTTTATGTTGATTATGAATGGTTAACTAACTTAGTCGACTCTCACTTTAAAGGGGTTGCTTTGGCTTTGTTATTAGTTTGGTTAGTCGCTTGTCTTGCCTTTAAATCGATAGGAACGGGGTCATTGGCTTTAGTGCCGGTCATGCTGTCAACGTTAGCTATTTATGCCTTTATGGGAGCAGCAGGTATTACGCTTGCGGTTGGTACGACAATGACCGCAGCAATCGGGTTAGGTATTGGGATTGATTTTGCGGTTCACACGATAGAGCGCGTTAAAGTATTAATCAAATCGCACACGGCTGAATTACACGAGCCAGATGAGCTTAATAAAGTCCAGATTGATTCTATTTTATTACAACTTTTCCCCAGCACCGGCAGAGCGTTGTTATTTAACTTTTTTGCCGTGTTTTTAGGGTTTGGCGTACTTGGGCTAAGTTATGTTCCGCCTTTAGCAAAATTAGGTATGTTGATTGCCTTTGCCGTTTCTATCAGTTTTATTGTAAGCATCACGGTTTTACCCGCATTGATCAAAATATTTCAACCCCGTTTTCTGGGTTTTCAACAAGATAAAAATCACATCGCTTTAGCACTTAATGAGGCCACGATTGAATCAAGCCATGCGCATCAAGAAAAAGCTTAACACCAACACGTATAACCTAACCGGCTAAATTGAAAAATTAAGGGCAAAAGATGAAGATTTATTTATTTATTTCGTTATTTATAAGCACCTTAGTGTGTAGTTTTACCTTGCAAGCTAACACACTGATTGATGCTAATTGGATCGTACAACAAGTCAATAGTCGTGATGAAGGCGAAGCGGTATCTCGTCAGTTAACCATGACAATGATTGATCGTTCAGGTAAAAAACGCGTCAGAGAAACGCAAGCGTTTAGAAAATATTTTGGCGATGAAAAACGCACCGCTATTTTTTATGAAACGCCAAAGAACATTAAAGATACGGCTTTTCTTACTTATGATTATGCTAATAAAAACAAAGATGATGACCAATGGTTATATTTACCCGCCATGCGACGTGTTCGTCGCATATCGGCAGCTGATCGTGGTGATTACTTTCTAGGTACTGATTTCACCTATGAAGAAATCAAACTAGAAACCAAAATATCGGTGGACGATTATAATCATAGAACGCTTAAATCAAAGTATATAGAGGGTATAGATTATTATGTAATTGAATCAGTGCCTAAAAATAGTCACGTAGCGAAAGAGTTAGGTTATAGCAAACTTGAATCTTATATCGACAAAAATATTTGGATAACCCGAAAAGCGATTTATTGGGATACCAAAGGTAATTTACTCAAAACCATTACGTTTACCGATATCCGTTTAATTCAGAATATATGGACGGCTCATCAGATCAAGGTTGTCAACTATAAAACGGAACACACAACCGAGTTCATATTCAAAAACGTTAATTATGACCAGGTTATAAGCAATAAAATATTCACGCAACAAACGCTAAAAAGAGGTTTATAGCCATGCTCAGCGCTGTCAATTTTAATCGCGCTGTATTATTTATTTGTGGCCTCAGTGCCACAAATTTATTTTGCGCAATCAACGGTTATGCCCAAATTAATACAACGCATAAAATGCGTAGTGAAATAGCAATTGCCACAAAGAATAATGAAAAACGAGTACAACTATTCAGTAACTCACTGAGCAGCGACATCACTTACCAAACAGACGATTTTACACTCACGAGCATCATTAATCTAAACAGTCAATTTAGCGATGGCATGCAAGCTATTTTTCAAGATAAAACGTATTCCGCATTTAATACGACAACAAACCTAGCGAATCATTCTGAATTAACCTTACGTGAATTGTATATTGAAATTCCGTTAGACCAGTACTTTTTAACCTTAGGCAAACAACAAGTCGTATGGGGAAAAGCAGATGGTATTAAAATATTAGATGTCGTAAACCCACAATCATTTAACGAATTTATTTTTGATGAGTTTGAGCAATCACGTATCCCTTTATGGATGTTGAATGTCGAATTTAGTTTTGAAAATAACGATGTCTTACAACTACTATGGATACCCGATACAACCGTTCACAGACTTGCGCCACAAAATGCAAGTTTTACGGTAACCACGTCACGTATTGTACCGCAACTAGCCGATACCCCATTTTCACCTACAGGCGATATAAACGTTATTCAAAACCCGAATAACAGACCCAGCACGCATGTGAAAAATGCGGATATAGGCTTACGTTGGACACGCTTTATTAATGGCTGGGATCTTAGCTTAAACTATTTATATCACTTTGTGGATTTACCCCTATTTAATACAAGTTATTCACCACAGCGCCTTAATATTAACGCTGAATACTTTCGCTCTCATTTATTAGGCGGTAGTGTTGCTACTACCTTTAAAGAGATCACTTTACGCAGTGAAATGGCTTATCAAACCCATATTAAACAACGCAATTTACATAACCAAATCAGTCAATATAATGAATTAACTTATCTTTTAGGTATTGATTATTTTGGCTTTAATAACACGCTAGTCAGTGCTCAATTTATGCAGAACCATGCCATCAATACGCAGCCTAATTTAACTAAGCCAACAACCGATACCCATGTAACGTTTTTAATTCGCAATAAGTTTTGGCATGACACCCTAACCAGTGAATTGCTTGTCGTAAAAAATATAGATGACCATGATGGGTTCATTAACGCCAGCCTGATCCATGATTATAACGATAACCTAAAAATCTGGTTAACGACTGACATCATTTGGGGAAAAGCAGAGGGTTTATATGGTCAGTTTAAACAAAAAGATCGGATTAAATTTGGCTTTGAAATCAGTTTTTAGCGCGTGATTAAATAAGAAATTGATAGGGTATAACCAACTTAGATGCCCACAACTATAAATTAATACCGCAAAGACGACGACATGACAAAACAAGTTTAAAAATGGATTGGTTCGCAAATTCGCGGAAACCGAGGATACTCAATTTTTAGATAGACGGTTGTGCCATTCTAGGGCTGACGAGGTTAGCTTGTTGTTCAGCCCTATTTCTTTCAGTTGTTTTATTCAATCAAATTAAGTGGATATATCACTTCATTTAACATATCACCATTGCTTGAAGCAAACGAGACTCTAAACTGATAAAGCTGTTTTTCGGGCAATGCAGAGGTTGCTTTTAAATCGGTTAATTTAAAAGTCATTTTTGTTTCGCCTGATTCAGTGCCTACAACCGATTTATCAATCAATACCGTATCTTTTATCGGGATCCATTGGTTTTTAAAATGGCGGAACCAGAAACGTACCCCCCCTTGATCAGATTTGATAACTTTATTACCGGTGCCAGCATGGTAAGCCACGTTTAATGTGAAGCTATCACCCACTTTAAGCGGTTGGTTTTCAAATTCATCACGGTTTAATATTTTAACGTAAGGAGCCACATAACCGGCTTGTGTGGTTTGATTGGCTTGTCTATCTGCGGGTTGTAATTGAATACCTGCGTTTATTATTTGGTTTGCGGCTTGATGATTAAAACTAACCGTTTCGCCGTTGCGCCAGGTAACCGTCATTTCGTCAATTACGGTGTTATCGGCTAAGCCAAAATGCACAATGTTAAGTAAGCTTTGCGAGAATACCGAGCCAGCAGAGCCAACACGTTTTTGATAGGTTTTATTACCTACCTTAATTTTTACTGTCGCGGATATCGCGTCAATATTAGCTTTGGGTGAATAGCTTACCCGTATTAATGCATAGTTACCTTGTTTTGGGGCATTAGCGGTTGCACTTGTTACTGTACTCTTAACCGTGCTCTTGACCGTGTTGATAGCGGTATTAGTTGCAACTGTTTGGTTTTGATACAAATACCATTCGCCACCTTCACTGCCGCTGAGTAAATCAAGATCGCCATCTAAATCAAAATCGAATGCTTGTCCCATATCGCCATTGCCAGGGCCCGTTTTATCGCTTGCGCCATGGGCGGTAGTGGCCATAAATTGTTGGTTGCCGCTATTAAGTAACATAAGATCAGAACCGCGAGCATGAATAAGCCCCCAACGGTAAACAAAAATATCTTGTAAAGTGTCGTTATTAAAGTCTCCAACCGTTACACCCAGCGAGTTACCACCTTGGGGGATATTCCACTGTTTTGACACATCAACAAATTTACCATTGTCGTTACGGAGTAATACATCTGCTAAATTTCTATTTTCAGGTGCAAAATCAAGTTTTGCCGTGTTAACACCCGCTAAACTAAATTTGTAGTTCCAAAATATATTGCTGTTACGCACCAACACCGCTTTCCATTGGTTATTGCCAAGGTAACCAAAATAAACCCCGTTTTCGCTAATATCTTGTGGCCAGCCAAGCGCCGCTTGTGGTTGTAAAGTGAAGGTTTCACCCGATTGTACGTTATGCGCTTGTTTGTTTTTGCCTAAAAAGAGGGGGTAATCTTGCCCTCTAAAATCACCTTGAGTAAGATAGTAATAATTATAAAGTTTGACGGCGGCAGGCGCGGTAAAACTAAAAGCATCTTTACCTTTAAAGCCACGTGGTTTAATTGAGAATATTTGTTTTGTCGGTTCAAAATCAACATTTGGCGCTTCACCGCGGCCGTTTTCAAACTCTTTGCCGCGGGCTAAATATAAATCTAAGTCGCCATCATTATCGATATCAACATCAGCTACGGCCATGATGCCACCCAGTTTGGTCACTTCACTCGGAAATTGCGCGGTGATCTCGGTATAAGTGAAATCGCCATTACCTTGCCACACCGATAATGGACCGTACAAAATAATGTCGTCTATTTGGTCATTGTTCAGGTCGGTTATCACTGCTCGTGAAGGGTGTTGATTAAGCAAGCCATCAATATGGCGAAATTTAAATCCGTTTTCGCCGAGGTTTTCGTACGCAAAATGTTGTGGTTTGTCACCGTGCAAACTGGTTTCATTAATTAACAACAAATCTAAATCGCCGTCTAAATCCATGTCGGTCCAAAACCCACCCCGACCACGGCCGCCACGGTCAATATTAACATCGCCTGTCATTAACACCAATTTACCATTATTGTTATGATAAAAGTTAGCGGTAGATGGATTTTTACCATTGCCTCCTCCTTGAGTGATAATTAAATCGAGATCGCCATCGTGATCGTAATCTCCTGCCGAAACCCCATGTAAATCGTGCATAAACCAACGGGCTAAATCTTTATTATGCTTGCGTACGGTGCCATCACCGTTGTTCCAATACAGTTTACTGGTTTCTGCATTATGGTTATTTACGATAAAATCGTAATCGCCATCGTTATCTAAATCGGCAATGGTTGGGCCGCCATATTTAATTGAACTCACTTTGTCTAACCCGGCTTTTACCGATACATCTTGATAATTAGGTATTTCAATATGGGTCGCATCTGCAATCGTAAATGAATCAATGCTTAACTCTGCATTTAAGCTAGATAATGCCAGTTGCGTTTTGCCTAGCTTAGTAAACTTAACCAGCGCTGTTAATGTGTGATCGCCACTCGATTGAATATCTAAATTATCTAAAATTATATCGTTATCGGCACTTAAACTGATGCTGGCATAATCTTGTGGGTTAGTCAGTTCAAAGGTGATCAACTTATTTAAGTTACCTTCAACATGATATTCAATTTCAGTCGATTGAGTGGGTGCAACCACTAAATTTTGAGCTATGGGTTTATACGAGCTTGAACAAGCACACACGAGTAATAAAATTAAGCAGTGAATTAAGTAATAATATAAATTTCGCATAGTTAATATTTATTAATGAAAAGTTAAATTCAAGATACTAGAAAATCCATTTGGTTTAAAGTTAATTGTAAACAATAAAGCGAAAGTAATAGATTGATCTTAAAAATCAGCCACCCGCATAATCATATCTTAATAAAATAGTCCGGCTTACTTATGCCCAAGTCACGACAAGGCGCACGCTCAGTATCTTCAAATTGCTTGGATTTTTTTGCTGCCGCATTATTTAAAATCACTCCAAATAGCCGAACTGTTAATGGGGCGATTTGAAATTAATTGAAAACTAATATCTTTGCTGCTGAGGCTGGGTATAGTCTTCTCGCTCAGGTTTTATGGTTCATTGTCAGCGCTTACTCTCGACTTTGGCTCCTGCGTCGTTCTAACACCTAAATCCATTTCATATGTAGGTACTTAAGCTCACTTATTAATCAATCCCGTTATTTTCAACCAAGGATATAACACCGAATTGATATAGCCCATCTTTCAAATCTCGCTTGGGGTGGGCGCGTGGACATAGCTTTGATATTAGTTCTACGCATTCCTCCACTGCTATCGCTACTGCATGATGTTGACTCAGTTTATTAACTAACAGTGATAGCCATGTTGGTGCGGACCTCGCCACTTTTTGTGTCGATATCCATAAAGATTTTAATGCCTCTGTTGCAAATGCCATCATCCTTTTTAGTAACACAGTGATGAAGCTGGCATAGATTAAGGCGCAAACAATAGGCTCTTTTTGTGTGCTGAATTTTTTAAGGTTGCAATACGATTTAAGCTCTTTGAACAATAACTCAATTTGCCACCTTAATCGG
>NZ_QMED01000035.1 GCF_003286125.1 Algibacillus agarilyticus | reverse complement strand
CCCAAGTGTGCGGCCTAGCAATTTATTATCTGGTTTCAATAGATATAAATTTTCTAATTCATCGGCTCCAAAATCTGAATCTAATTTTAGATTGTTATCAATGACAAAACGGTTGATTTCATCTGAGTTACAACCAAATAAAAAAGGTTCGTTTATTTTTTTAAGCCAATGGGCTATTTGTTTGCCGCCGTAAGTTGAATGATCCCCATTAACAAAACTACGCAATGAATAATCAAATACAATTGAACTGCCTTTAGCACATTGTGCCGTTAATTTTAAAATGTAACTAACGACTTCTTTTTCTAGGTAATACGAAACGCCTTCCCAAATAAAAAGCGTAATTTTAGAAAAGGAGAAATTATTTTTTTTGAGCTCAAGGGCGATGTCTTCTTGATTAAAGTCGATAGGAATGTAGCTAACATTATCTGGAATGTTGCAATCTGTTTGCTTTAGTTGATTTAATTTATAAGCTTGCGTTGGCGGAAAATCTAATTCAAAAACATTGACCGATCGTAACACTTTTTTATAGCGTAATGCGCGCGTGTCATAACCTGCACCTAATATGACAACCTGCTCGATACCGGAGTCGATTTGTTGTTGTAATATTTTATCAATATGCTGTGTACGGATGATCGAAAAGCAATAACTACCTGGGTGCAAACGCTCAATCAACTTGCGCCGTAGCCATCGTGGACGCATTTTAGCTAACATAGAATATTGTCCATCAATAAAATTATCCGCTAAATAATCTGCTTGATAGCCTAAATTTATATTGTCTTGTTGAGTTGCCGCCCTTAACGCAGCAACGGCTTGTGCCGATTTAATGGCTTTGTGCATTTGCATTGACCTCTTTTAAACCGGGTACATAACACGCAAGCACGTTTCCTTTTGCAGCGATACCTTGCTCATCATAAAATGCAATGCTGGTGTGCATAAACAAACGTCCTTTAATTACTGAAAGTTTATCAACCGTGAATAGCCCTTCAAATGCTCGACTGTTTAGAGGCCTTAAAAATTTAGATTCGAGTTTGGATATTAATATGGTAGCTAACTGATCTTCAAAAAAGTCCTGTAACGTTTTAGGGCATAACGCAGCCCATTTAGGATTTAGAGCTTTAAATATACCGGACTCTATGCACTGAGCGACAATGACATATGACAGTTGATTAAAACAGATATTGAATTCAACAGCATTAAAATGGCCAGTATCATCAATGTAACAACTTTTTTCTATGGCAAATTGACCTCGAGCGGTAACAAGTGCTTCACTATTAACATCGTCGATAACGGCACTTTTCAAATAGGTGCTGTGACTAAAATACGGTTTAAGCACTTGTTTTAATAAAGTAGGCTCAATTAATAATGGATCGTTCGTTGGGCTTTTTGCTTTTTGTGTTGTTTGAGTTATTGCTGTAAGCATTGTTATACCTCCATTTCTGGAATGGCTACGCCTGCGTTTTCGCGTAAACTATCACATAAAGGCATACCGTCTAGCAGTGTGATCCTAAACATCATTGTTTCTTCTTCTTTGGTTATTTCGGCTTGTAAGTTTTCTCCAACAGCCGCCTGACGGCCTGAACTGTGTTGTAAAAAACGGTTATCCCAAATGATTAGATCGCCTAAATTCCAGGTGACTTCTTTGATAAATTGTGCCTGTTCAGCAAAATCGAATAATTCATCTAAGATAACTTTACTTTGGTCTAGCCCTTCGTTTTTTACTTCAATAGTAAAGCCGCGACTCGCGTAAATAATTTTTTCTTTGGTGAAAGGGTGTGTGATCACCGCAGGGTGCTCAACTGGTGGCTGTACTGCATGGATCATGGCTAAAATTTCAGTTAAGTCTAAATTTATATCTTCTGGTCTGACTTTATAGCGCCAACGACCACTATGAATAAATGTCATTTTTGATAAGGTTTGCTGCTGTTTTAATGACATCGCTTGGTATACTTTCGCCATATCAATAAATCGAGTCGTCCGTTTTATTGTTTTGGGCATAACTTTAGGCATTAACATGGTGAGCACTTTAGGGTTTTGTTCAAAAGCGGTATCTGAATGCCAATACCCTCCCGTTCTGGCTACGCCCATTTTGTCTTTTGTCTTTTGAATATTTGATGAAACGAATATTTCTTTGTGATCAGGGTGGTGATAATTTTCCTGTAAGTAGGGCACCGGTGTTGCAAATTTATTGGCAAAATCAACATATTCTTGATTGGTGAGTGTTTGATTTTTAATAATCACCAAGCGGTTTTCATACAGTGAAGATTTAATGATTTTTTCATCTTTTTCTGTTAGCGAATTGATATTAAGTCCGTGTAATTCACAGCCAAAATCATTTTTAAATATTTCCATATTATCCTCTTTTTTATTGTTATTTACGCTAACGATCTAAGTGATTTAGAAGCAAGCCATCGTGAGTTAAAATAACTATAAATTCAAAGTGTGCAAAAAATATGGATTACCTGACTATAATCCCTTTATTAATGAAGTTTTATTTTGTTGGGGCGATTGGGTTATCTTAAATGTGTTTTTCAGACGATAAATCACTTTTTTATTATGCCATCGCTATATATTTTTTAGGGGGGAATTAAAAATATGCCCAAATGATTTAAGTATATAATCTACCTTTTGAATGAAATAATACTCTTATTCTTAGGCTAGTTTAGTTTGAATTGGTTTGTTTTAATTGGTGATGTCCGAATTTTTTGTGTTTGAATTTATTATAATTGAAGTCATTATTTTAGCCCTTGCCTTGAGTATAACGACCATGCAGGACTCCGACCTATAAACCTCTGATCTAATTCGATATTACATAAGCGAATCGACTACACACCGATGACAGTCCTTGAAGTAACATAAGGTCGCACCACCTGCTATTTCTTAACATATTAATCACGAAATCAGAAAAGACAAAATCAAAATAAACCAACTATAACCACTTTAGGTTACCCAGCCGGTTTAAAATATTCACATTTGTAATATTAAAATAAAATAACCGCTAGTCATTTAAAAATCACACCGAACCGCTTTAAATTAACCTAGCAAAAAAATAAGTTTAAAAGCGTAAAAATCAATAACTAATTGTTTTAATTAATTTAATAGTGTCAAAACTAAAATTACGCCCCTTGAATTATTCACTTATAACCTATTTAAAGTCCCATTTTATTAACAATTAAAAACAACCAAATACAATTTAATTAAGTCACAATAAGATCATAAGGTTGCATTTTGATCTATTTTAGTGCACCTTACACGCGAACAACAAAATAAATAACAATTAAAAAACTAAAAATTTACATAAAAACAACATCAAACGGGAATAATGATAATGAATAAAAAATATACTTATGCGGCCATGGGCATTGTAGTTTCGATCTTATCAACTCAAGCTCATGCAGATTTTAAAGGTTGGAACCCCAATTGGACCAATTTAACCAGCAACGTTGATAGAGCGGTTACATCGGCTCAACAATCAGCAATGGTAAACAATGTAAAAAATGGAAACATTGATACCCGTGGCACACAAATAAACGTTAATAATGCCGCCGTTGAAACCACAGGAACAGGCTCACGTAGTGTAATGCCAAATAGCGATATGCTTTGGCACAACCCTTTTGGCACAACATATTCAACGTCGCCGAGTACACGTTGGTATCAAAAAGATGGCAATACTCAAGTTTTTAGAATTTTTCCGGGCGATCAAAACCATTATGGTAACCGTGTTGGTGCGGGTCGCAGTGAAGCTTTTGTAGGCAGGCATTTATCAACCGTTGAAGCTGATGGCAAAACAATGACATTTTCTGCTCGCTTTAGAGTTGAGAAAAATAACGGCAGTAAAGATGTTATGTTGTTTCAATCAAAAGGCAGTGGCTTAAACACCGAAGACGGAACTTATCCAGCTTGGGGAATATCATTGTGGGTTGAAAAAGATGGCGATGTTATTTTAGTAAAACGTAATTCAGTGTTTAGCCAAAATGAAAAAATTGATACAGGCTATAACGTGGGTCAGGGTTTTAACTTAAGAGTCGTCGACGACGGATATAATTATAAAGCCTTTATTAACAATGTTGAAAAAGCGGCAGGCACTTGGGAACGAGGTAACACACCGACCGTTGCGCGTTGGGGTATTTATGTTCAAGGTGGCGAAAGTGGCGTGTTAAACGGCACAATAAATGACGAGCAAATTGTTTATGTTAGTGGTGCACGTGCAACCTTAAATTAAAACTATTGAGTTAAAACGCGCCAGGGGCGCGTTTTGCTACCCATTACAGCGTGTTGTCGTATACCGACATGAATGAGCAATAAAAATTTTAACCCAAAAGCAAAGGCTCTTGCCTCAAATTCATGTGAGGCCACGTACTTAATTGACCAATATAAATGACATAAAACGATGACCAAAAAAATTATAAGCCGCATTGATATCATACTTATTTTGCTCACCGCTATTGCCGTATTTTTTTGGTTAAACACAACAGATCCTAATAATAAGGTTCAGTCACTCGATTTAACCAACAGCCAACCTAAAGCACCTCACAAAATAGAATCGCAACATAATTCTCAACATAATATAGCTAAGCTCAGCGCTTTGCCGTTAAATAACGCAGCTAATAAAACAGCACCGCAAAATACACCTGTTACAAAGCCTCCTATTACTTTAATCTCACGTATTTATCAACTCAACCAAACCGCCCCTGAACAAGCGGCGATATTGCTCGATCAGGCTGAACTTCCGGAGCAATTTGCTCTAAGTCTCTCTTTGATAAATAACTGGGGACTCACCTCACCTGAAATAGCGCTAAATTGGTTACAAACTCAAAGTAACAAATTTTCTGAATCTGAATATCAGTTACTCATGCGATCTGTTTTAAAAAATTATGCCAAACAACAACCCGACTATGTTTTTTATCAGCTACAACATTTAACAACAGAACAAATTTGGCCCGATATTGTTTTTGAAATCGCCCTTGCGTGGGGTGATAAAAACCCATACGAAGCTTTAACTTGGTTAGATGATTTAACAACATCCCCATTAAAGTTTGAAGACATAGTGGGTGCACATGTTGCCGTGTTAGAAAAATACAAAAAACAAGATCCAATTGCGGCACGAAATTGGGTTAACGATATCAACAATCCTAAATTAAGCGCGTCGATAAACCACTACCTCGATCTCTAACTCAGGCTAATTTCAGCATCTGTTGATGAACAAAAACCAATAACTTCGGTGCTCTCGCGAAACCCCACCAGCATAATAAAAATCATCACAATCATAAAAACTTTAATCTTGTTAACTTTGCATAGTTGATAATTTAATGGGCTAAAACCCATATTAACTTACGGTCAATTAATAGCAGAGGTGGCAGGTTTATTGCTTTTTATACATAACCCACACTCGTTTTCTTTATTAAGTGTTAATCAAGGAATAATAAATACTTTTATATCAATAAGTTAAACTTAAAACGAGTTCTATCCCTATCTAACGAAAAGGAAGTAAAGTGACAATTGATACATTATGGTTGATGTTTGGCACTATTTTGGTGCTTATTATGCAAGCCGGGTTTCTTTGTTTTGAATCTGGGCTTACCCGCACTAAAAACTCTATTAATGTGGCGATGAAAAATTTAGCCGATTTAGTCGTTACTTTTATGATCTGGTGGGCTATTGGCTTTGGTTTGTCATTTGGTGATTCGTGGAGTGGGGTTGTTGGCACCGATTATTTTTTTGTTAGTATTGATCAAAACTCACCTGAGCTCGGGAGTTTTTTCTTATTTCAAGCTATGTTCTGTGCAACCGCCATAACGATCGTTTCTGGCGCCATTGCCGAACGCACGCGATTTATCGCTTACTTATTTATTGCCGTTATTATTGCCTCTCTCATCTACCCCGTTTTTACGCACTTAACTTGGGGTGGTGCACTAGGGGGCGAAAAGGGCTATTTAAGTAGCATAGGCTTTGTCGATTTTGCGGGTTCTACCGTCGTGCACAGTTTAGGCGGCTGGGCTGCACTGGCTGCTATTTTAATTATAGGCCCTAGAACGGGCGTATTTAAAAAAGGACGACAACATGTCTCGCCCAGTAACCTAACATTAGCCACACTCGCAATTATTATGTTTATTATTGGCTGGATAGGGTTTAATGCTGGCAGTACCTTAAAATTCAATAATCTAGTCCCAACTATTATTGTGAATACCATCATGGCAGCAATGGCCGGCGGTATTAGTAGTTATTTGCTCAGCACAATAGTTAAAAGCCCTTACGTGCAAACCAGTGTTGCACCACTAAATGGTATTATCGCGGGATTGGTTTCTATTACGGCGAGTTGTCATGCGGTTGGTCAGCCCTCGGCTATTATGATTGGCGCGATCGGGGGCGTAATTGTTTATTATGGGTCGGCCTTGTTAGCACATTACAAAATCGATGATGCAATTGATGCGATACCAGCTCATTTATTTGCCGGCATATGGGGAACACTCGCTGTTGCCATATTTGCTGATCTTGAATTATTAGGCACAGGACTTTCGCGGTGGGAACAATTACAAACCCAATTAATAGGCATAGTAACGTGTGCAATTTGGACATTCTCTATCACTTGGGGTTTATTAAAAGTAGCGAGTTACTGCTATAAATTACGGGTTACCCCCAAACAAGAATACATCGGATTAAACGTATCTGAACATGACGCGCGTACCGACTTAATTGATTTTTTATTAACCGTGAATGACGCTAATGTAGATAGCGATTTATCAAAGCGATTGCCCGTTGAACCCTTTACAGAGGTCGGCCAAGTTGCGCAAAAATATAATCAGTTAATGGAACGAGCTGAAGACGCCGTAAAAAAAACTAAAACGATTATTAAAGATGTGCAAGCCGGGATCTTAACCTTAGATAAAGATGCCCAAGTAATAAATGCGAACCCGGCTGCCAAAGCCATTTTTGGTATAAAGCAAAACATGCACTTCCCGATTCCATTTAATGAATTAATTCATCGAGAAAAAGCATTAGCCTTGCCGCAAGAAGTGATAATTACACACCTACCTTGGGGCGCGATTTTTGATACGATCGAAGACATATTTATTGAAGGCCAACTAGCAACATCAAAAGAACCTATATTTCTGAATATGACTGCATCGGCCAGTAGCCACCGCGAAGACCAAACCATCTGTTTTGTGCATGATATAACACTGCAAAAAATTGCTGAAAATGATTTATTTCAAGAAAAAGAACGAGCAAAAAAAACCTTAGATTCGATAGGCGATGGCGTTATTTCAATTTCGCCACGTGGCAATGTGCAATACCTAAACCGCACAGCAGAAAAATTAACCGGCTGGCATGAAAAAGATGCACTGGGCAAACCCTTACATCGTGTATTTTGTGCTGTCGATAAAATTACCGATCACCCCAATGATCAGTTAATAACAAATATAAACCAAAATAAAAAAACAATTATTTCTCAAAAAAGCCAATTGTTATTTAGTCGCAGCGATGATATTTATGCCATTCGATATACCGCCTCTCCTATTTTTGACAAAGCTAAAAATCTAAGTGGTATTGTTATTGTTTTTCAAGACATCACCCAATCACAACAAATTCAATCTAAGCTAAATCATCAAGCCACGCATGACCCACTGACTGACCTGTATAATCGCCGAGAATTTGATCTTCGTTTACAGCAAATAGTCAATGAAGTGCAAGCTGAAACAGCATCGAACATTAAACACAGTTTAATTTTTATTGATCTAGATGAGTTTAAATTTGTAAACGATATTTGTGGACATGCAGCCGGCGATGTTTTGCTAAAAGAGGTAAGCACGCTGATGAAAGATAACATTCGCCATCACGATACATTAGCTCGTTTAGGCGGTGATGAGTTTGCGATTATTTTAACGCACTGCCCTATTGATCGCAGTATCGCGATCGCTGAAAAAATAAAAATTAAAATAGCAGAATATAAATACAAACAAGACAATAAAGAATTCGGGGTAACGACGAGTATCGGGTTAGTCGAAATAAACGCCCAAACCACGAACGTGCAAGACGTGTTAATACAAGCCGATACTGCTTGCTACACATCAAAAAAACGAGGTAAAAACCAAGTTTCTGTATTCAAAAAATCAGATACCGAAATAGACCAAATGAGTGGTGACGCACAATGGGCTCGGCGTTTGCAAGATGCAATAACACAAGAGAATGGTTTTGAACTTTTCTTTCAACTTATTACCCCATCAATCTCTCATACCAAAGGGCACAAAACGCCCTTACACTTTGAAATACTCATTCGCATGAAAGAAGATGATGGTTTAATTATTACCCCCAATGCCTTTTTACCCGCAGCCGAGCGTTATGGTTTAATTCATCGCGTTGATATTTGTGTCGTTCGCCAAACCTTTGCATGGTTAAATAAACACCGAGAAATATTGAGAGATCACGATATTACATGCGCCATTAACTTATCGGGTAAATCGATTGATAAAACCGAAATAATTGAAGAGATAGAAACCTACCAAAAAGAATTTAACATTAATCCGGCTGATATTTGTTTTGAAATCACTGAAACCGCCGCGATTGGCAGCATATCAAAAGCATCGGCTTTTATTGAACGGTTGCGAACAGCAGGGTTTAAATTTGCCCTTGACGATTTTGGTGCTGGATTATCATCCTTTAATTATCTTAAAAATTTACCGGTTAACTATCTAAAAATTGATGGCTGTTTTATTACCAATGTTGATAAAGACCCACTTGATCAAGCCATGGTTAAATCGATGGCGGATATAGGCAAAACCTTAGGCATAGAAACCATCGCCGAATTTGTTACCTCTGAAGCCATTGCCGATTATTTAATTGACGTGGGAGTCGACTATTTACAAGGGTTTCATTTTCATAAACCAGAACCGTTAAATAATTTAGTCAACCTGAACGCTAGAAAACAAACGGGCTAATGCGTTGTGTTAATAACAACCGTGGTTTTAGTTTATTGTTATCTACACTCAAATTAGTTAATTTAGCCAAGATAAAAGCGATACAAGAAGTGAGATCGTAACCAGATAAATCATTGTGCAAGGCCAATAAAAAGAACATGACCATTAAAAACATACCAACTAAATAAATCAAAACGCACCTAAGGTAGGTGCGTTTTATATAAACGAATATAGTGTCTAAAAATATTTACTTATTTTTGTTTTTATTAAATTTGTTAGCACTCTTGCGCCAATACGAAGCCAAAATAGAACCATTAATATTCATCACCGGACCAAAAATCGCAGGCGCGATCCCCATGCTGGCAACTCGCCCCATTTCAACCGCAATACCCGATGCCAACCCAGAGTTTTGCATGCCAACTTCAAACGCAATTGCTCGAGCTGATGGCTCATCCATACGAATAAGTCGCGCAACACCATAACCGAGTGTTAAGCCTAAAATATTTTGCAACATCACAAGGCCAATTAACGTAAACCCAAGTGTGATCAAATTATCGCGGCCCGCCGCGGTAATTACAGCAATGATAACAACGATCCCCACCATCGATACAATCGGCATTGCGCGATCAACAATAGGATATTTCCCATGTAAAAAGTGATTAAAAACCAAACCAGCAACGACGGGTAAAATAACAATTTTAGTGATACTCCAAAACATAGCCACCGCATCAATCGGTATATACTCACCTGCTAATGCCGACATCAATAAAGGGGTCGCAAATGGAGCAATTAAAGTCGATATAGCCGTAAGCGATAACGAAAGCGCTAAATTAGCACCTGATATATACGCCATCACATTAGACGCTAATCCGCCCGGCGCACAACCCACCAGTATAATACCCGCAGCAATTTCAGGCGGTAGGCCTGAAATAATAGCGAGCGACATCCCGATAAACGGCATAATAGTAAATTGACAAATAATACCCACGGCGATGCTTTTAGGCATTTTAGCCACGCGTAAAAAATCTTTTATGCCGACTGACGTACCCATACCAAACATGATGATCATCAACAACGGAACAATAAGCCCCGTTAACTTATAATCACCAACCTGTTGAAAAAGGCTCGGAAAGATCATTGCCAGTGCGACAACAACTAAAACAGATAACGTAAAAGCAGTATTTTTTAACATAAGATCCACAGGTAATAGTCTATTAATTTTATGGTTACCAATTTTTACAATTGGAATGAAACCAGATCTTGCCAATAATGCCATAAATAAGTTCAAAAGCGCAATATCACAACTTGTTATACGTAAAATAATACCAATTCATATAAATAAGTGATCTCTCAGAATGCATCCAGCGGTTTTTGAACAAGGCGTCGGTGTGTAGGAATGGTTGTTCCCTTTCAAATACCGATAACGCAGGTCAAAAGCCGCTGGGGCATTCCTTTCAGGCGAGTTTTAGATGCGTTTAGTCTGTGTTACTCGAACTCAAAAGAGCACTACTATTCTTTCATTCAAGCGTCTTGATTAAGCGCATTTAAACGCTCGCTGAGTGGGCACTTATTATTACGGATTGGTATAAGTGTTAATGCTTAACCTATTAATCAGTACATTAACTGAAGACAAAATAATGACAATTTGATGTTTACGATTTAAGTAATGGAAGTAACCAACTTTTAATATTAAACCACGCAGAACAGTCACCGATAATTAAATTTGATTTACACGGTAAACCAATCAGGCGATGAGGTGTTATTAATGGATGTCCTAACGAGGCCTGACTCGCATCTACATAAGGGATAATTTGATTTGGTGAGTTAAATAGAATAAATTTTTATTGACCATGAATTGAACAATAAAAATATTGGGTATTAGCTAATTTAATCAACTTCAACATGTGCATTATCTTCTTCAGTCTTTTTTAATTGTTCGGACACACGTTTAGTGCATTCACTCTCTGTTAATTGTTCGATATGAGAGGCGTTAAGGTCGCGATAAAGCCTCATTTCTTCACCCGCTTCGTTAAACCAAAACCCCATATTCCACTCGAAATCATGTTTTGCTATTTTAGGGATCTCGATATCTGAAATTGGCGGGTAACCTTTCTCTAGCCTTTTTTCATCAATCCTGCTTTTAAATTTTTGTAAACGTAGTTCAACCGTTTCCATGTCTTCTGGCGTTAACATTGACAGTAGTTTTAGCGTTTGGTTTTGCTTTGTCGGAGCCATCAGTGCCAATAAAGCTGAATCATCGTAACGTTCTAATCCGAAATTGGCATAGACGAGTGCGTTCATTAACGCTGATTTATGTTTTTCAGTAAACTCTCTACCCGATCTGATAACTCGATTGAGTGGTCCTACTTTTTGAGCGACTAAAAAGACTAATGCGTTGCCGGTTTTACCCTCTACTAACAGGTGGTGAGCTAGGTTTATTTTTGTTTTACGAGAAAGGCCTCTGCGTTTTAGTAACGCAATTTTGGCGATCACGTCACCGCTTTTAGCCGAAGTGATTAAATCAGCTTTATTCATTACTTTGTATGATAATGCGAGAGCATCGTTATCGGTAAAGTTTTTAGACCGGCTGTTTTTTCTCGTCGAAAAGTTAAGTGAACCTCGGGCTAAATCCCACTCATTTTTTTGAAATTTAGCATACTGAATATCATCTTTAGTTAACTCTGAGCGAAAACACCAATCGTCTTCAAAACTTAATATCGGTTCTATTTTGGCATCTTGCTCTTTTATTCGTTTATAACGATCCTGTTCAGCGGTATTGAAAGGTTGCACTTTTAACTCAGCAACCTCAGGTTCATTTTGATAATCAGGCGCGGCAACTGGAGTTAAGTCGTCGATAACATTATCGACTAAAATAGTTGTATCAGAGGGTGTATTTAAGCCATATAACAAAATGCCTATCAGCACACCAATTACCGTCAAGCTTGTATAAGCATTCCCCTTTTTCATTTGGCCCTCTAGTTATCAAACAAGCTTTATTCCAAACTAGTTTAGCAGTTAGAACACACTTAAACACCGAATCTCACAAATCAACTAGTTGATATTTCATGTTTTTCACACTTTAAGCCTTACCGCTGTTTAAAGCACATTTATTACGTTAGCTTAATTTAATTAAGATAAAGCCCTCCAGATTGTGCGTTTACATTGAAAAAGTATCAAACAGCTAAAAAGTGATGAGGCTAGCTTAAACATTCTCAAGCAACATTTAATTACTATGCTACTTTTAGTTATATCAACTTACTTAATTCGTTCAATTTCAAGGAAATTTATGGCTAAATCTATCTTAGTGATCACTGATGTGCACGACACCGAGAACTGTTCAATAAAGAAAGCACATGATATTGCAGCCCCCCTAGGAGATGAAATAGATATAGTCCGTTTTATTCAACAAAATGAATTAGGTCGCGCGGAATTTGATGAAGAAACAACTCAATTATCGGATTGTGTTGCTGATATTTTTAAAGACTATGAACAAAAAGATATTATTCGCACACAAGTGGTGTCCACACAAGATATTGCAAAGTGGGTCGTAGACTATTGTAAAGACAAAAACTTTGATTTAGTTTTAAAAGCTGGGCATCGTTCAGAAACCTTGTTTCATACGCCATGTGATTGGGAATTAATTCGTCAATTAGACATTCCAGTTTTAATCGCAAGCCAACAACATTGGCGACAAAAACACGTTGTATTAGCGGCACTCGACCCTAATGTTAAAGACGAAGCGCACAGAGAATTAAACGATACCATCCTAAAATGGACAAAAAAATGGGCCGAAACATTTAACTGTCAAATTCATCTAGTCTATAGCTTGCCTGTCTCTAATATTCTAAGAGAACTCGATATTATCGATATCAAACAATACACCCGTGAGCACCGCGCAGAAGGTGAAGAAAAATTGCTAACCCTAGTTAAAGATTATGACCTGCCTAATGTTCAAATACATATAACGGCTGGTGCACCAGAAAAAACACTTCCCAACTGTGCGAGTAAACTTAAAGCAGAACTCGTTATCATGGGCAGCACAGGCAGAACGGGCCTTAAAGGCAAATTATTAGGCAATGTCGCTGAAAAAACAATGCACAATTTAAGAACGGACTCTTTATTAATTGAGCTAAAAAAATAATGAATATAAAGAGAAATTATGCATACACGCTTTAACAAGCGTATTTTTATGGTGTAGAGTGCTCTGAAATTTGGCTTAAATTAATTAACAGTTTGATATTTAAGTAAATGCTAGCTATATGTTAATTGGCTTAGAAGTGATTTGGAACTGAGATGGATAAAAAAACAATAATATATTTATCAGTTTGGGCAATAGTACTCTCTGGATTTTGGCTACTTTTATCGGGGTTTCTCAAACCGTTATTACTCGCTTTTGGTCTTATATCCGTAACGCTTGTGCTTATTTTACTGCATAGAATGGATAACACAGATACAGAGCAGCAAAAGCTTGCGCTTAACCTTTCCTTTCTTCGTTATATTGTCTGGTTATTGGGTCAAGTTGTTTCATCTAGTCTTAGTGTCACTCGACTCGTTTGGGGCAACAAAAAAGAATTAAGACCCGCAATTGGCAAATTACCTATTGATAAAATCCCGCAAAAAAGTCGAGTGCTTTACGCTAACTCGATCACTTTAACTCCAGGTACCTTGAGCATTGATATTGACGATAAATACGTCACCATTCACGCTTTAAATGACGAATCGATAGAGTCACTTAAGCATGGCGATATGGTCGATAAAGTGTACGATGAATATAAAGGGGCACAATAATGCTGATCCTAGCAGCAACTTGTATTGCAATATTGTCAGTCATGATTTTGGCATTGGCACGTGCATTAAAAGCAGATACGGTTTATGACCGCATTCTGGGTGTTAATATGTTTGGTACTAAAACAGTTCTTTTTATCGCTGTTATTGGTTTTTTTAGTGGTCGCCCTGACTTTCTCGATATCGCCATCGTTTACGCGTTAATTAATTTTATCGGTATGATTGCAGTGTTGCGATTTTTTGAATATACCGCAGCAGAAGAGCAAGAAGATGATACAGCGAAAGAGGATCGAACATCATGATTTTAGAAACCCTGAGCATTATCTTTCTTGTATTAGGCGCCTTTTTTAGTATTACAGGCGCCATTGGTTTATTTAGGTTTCCCGATTTTTTCACACGGGTTCATGCGGCCAGTATAACCGATTCAATTGCAACCCTATTAATTATCATCGGATTAATATTACGAACTGATTTTGGTTTAATTGCGGTTAAATTATTGTTCATACTTATTTTTTTATTACTTACAAGCCCAACGGCTTCTCATGCTTTAGCGAAGTCGGCAAGGCATGGCGGGTTGCTAACGATGGCAGAAACTCGAGATGATAAAAACAAGGAGGCTCACTAATGGCCGTGTTTATTGACTTAATGTTGCTTGGCATGTTGGCCATTACAGCCTTGAGAGTGATTTTTTTGAAAGATCTTTTTGCCGTGGTGATGTTGTTTGGTATTTACAGCTTCTTGTCAGCACTTATTTTTGTCAACCTTGATGCGGTTGATGTGGCATTTACCGAAGCCGCGGTAGGGGCCGGTATTTCCACCGTTTTAATGTTAGGCACATTGGCGTTAACCGGGCGTAAAGAAAAAACCAATAATCACAAATCATGGCTTCCGTTATTGGTGGTGGTTGCGACCGGCGCTGCACTGATATACGGCACGTTAGATATGCCTCCATTTGGTGACCCAAACAACCCGGCTCAACAACATGTTGCGCCGCGCTATATTCAAGATTCGCCACAAGAAGTTGGTTTGCCCAATATGGTCACGTCTGTTTTAGCGAGTTACCGAGGTTTTGATACGTTAGGCGAAACCGCTGTTGTATTTGCAGCCGCCATCGGGGTATTTAGTTTGCTCGGGTTACCTAAACGAGATAGAGCCGCTATTGAATCAGGGTTAAAGTCTCATTTGGTGTTAAGAGTAGTTGCCAAACTTATAATCCCTTTGATTTTACTGTTTGCTTTATATGTGCAATTTCATGGCGATTATGGCCCTGGAGGCG
Source organism: Algibacillus agarilyticus (assembly GCF_003286125.1). Taxonomy (GTDB): domain Bacteria; phylum Pseudomonadota; class Gammaproteobacteria; order Enterobacterales; family Alteromonadaceae; genus Algibacillus; species Algibacillus agarilyticus. Next base: position 34,851 of record NZ_QMED01000035.1, on the reverse strand, counting down.
GCTTTCAAGCTGGGGTAATAGCCGCGGCAGCAATCATTCTTTATGCATTAGTGTTTGGTTTGCCATTAGCCACCCATGTTTTACAGCCGTCGTTACTTAAAGTGCTTGCCGCATTAGGTGTTCTTATTTACGCCGGAACCGGAGTTGTTAGTTTGTTCTTAGGCGGTAACTTTTTAGATTATAACGTATTGGCAAGTGACCCAATTGCAGGGCAACACCTTGGTATTATTATTATTGAGCTGGGTGTTGGTATTACCGTTTTTGCCGCGATGCTCGCTATTTTTTATGCCTTTGCAGGTCAAGCTGAAAGGAAGAATATTCCATGAGTTTTATTATTGACTATTACAATTACTGGATCGTTGTTTTTTTAATGATGGCAGGGTTTTACATTGTCATATCGGCAAATAACCTAGTTAAAAAAGTTGTCGGGTTAAATATTTTTCAAACCTCGGTTTTTATGATGTATATCTCAATTGGCAAAGTGACTAACGGCAGTGCGCCTATAGTCGCCGAAGGCATTACAACTTACTCTAACCCTCTGCCACACGTACTGATTTTAACGGCAATTGTAGTGGGAGTCGCGACGACTGCGGTTGGGCTTGCACTTATTGTTAGAATTAAACGCGCCTATGGGACGGTAGAAGAAAATGAATTTAAAGATAAGGACGACTTAATCTGATGTTTGAACAGCACCTTCTGGTTTTACCTATTGTTCTTCCATTGATTGCCGCGCCGATTTGTATTTTACTAATGAAAAGTCATTTGGCTTGGGTATTTGCAACGATAATCAGCGGCCTCAGTTTCTTCATTTCAGTCGATTTACTTTTTGCTACCTTAGAGCAAGGCGTATTAAATTATGCAGTGGGGGGCTGGGAATCACCTTGGGGTATTGAACTGCGCATTGATGCCGCTAGCGCCATCGTGTTAAGTGTGGTCACTGGTATCTCGACATTAGTTTTGGTCTACGCAAAAGAAAGCATTGCGAAGGAAATCGACAGTAGCCGACACACATTATTTTACAGTGCCCATTTACTTTGTTTAACGGGGTTATCAGGCATTTTAATCACGGGCGATGCCTTTAATTTATTTGTTTTCTTAGAAATATCGTCTCTGTCTACCTACACGCTTGTTAGCTTGGCTTCTGATAAACGTTGCCTTACCGCGGCATTTCGTTATTTAGTGATGGGGACGATTGGCGCGACGTTCATACTCATTGGTGTGGGTATGATGTATATGAAAACCGGCACGTTGAACATGCTTGACTTGGCAAATCGCATTGCTGAATACGATGGTAATCGAACGATTAATACCGGGTTAGCTTTTATTCTTGTGGGTGTCAGTATCAAACTAGCTCTGTTTCCACTGCACATGTGGTTACCTCCCGCTTATACCCATGCGCCATCAGCCGTCAGTGCGTTTTTAGCAAGCACAGCCACTAAGGTTGCTGTCTATGTGATGATACGCTTTATTTTTACCATCTATGGCGCTGAATATGTTTTCTTTACGATGGATATGGACATTATTTTAATGGTTTTAGCGATTGTCGCTATATTCAAATGTTCATTTATGGCAACTGTGCAAAGCAACATCAAAACTGTACTCGCGTATAGTAGCGTGGCACAAATTGGCTATATGATCCTTGGCATTAGTTTAGTCAGCAGTACGGGATTAATGGCAGGTCTATTGCACGTTTTTAATCATGCACTAATGAAAGGGGCCTTGTTTATGGCCGTTGGTGCGGTATTTTATCGCATTGGCTCTGTGGATATAAAAGCCTTTCAAGGTTTAGGCAAACAAATGCCATTAACGATGGCTGCATTTGCTATCGCTGGATTAAGCATCATTGGTGTCCCTCTGACTGCCGGTTTTGTCAGTAAGTGGTATTTAGTAACGGCAGCAATTGAGCAACAACACTGGATAGTAGCGTTTTTAGTTTTAATTGGCTCTTTATTAGCGGTTGTTTATATTGGCCGAATTTTGGAAGCAGCTTACTTCAAGAAACCCTCTGAGTTAACCGAAGGTAAAACAATCAAAGAGGCGCCTATACTCATGTTAATTCCGATGTGGATATTGGTTATCGCAAATATTTATTTTGGTATTGATACTTCATTAAGTGTGACCGCGGCCGATACTGCGGCACAATGGTTAACTCAATCGATTCCTGAACCTTTTGTTAGTATCCCTTCTGTTGTAACAGAGGAGACAATAAAATGAATATCTGGTCTGCACTAGAACCTTCGCTCTTAATTAATTTGACAATTATCGTTCCGTTAATTGGGGCGGCTTTGGTTGTACTCTTAGGTAAATATCCAAACCTGAGAGAAACCGCTTCAATTTTAATTGCCATCATTCTTTTTACCTTGGTATTAAGCATAACCGACAATGTATTCAATCAAGTAGAGATGGCAACAACATGGGTAACCTTATTACCCGGTTTAGATATCGCCTTTTCGGTAGAGCCTCTAGGGGTTGTGTTTGCTTTAGTGGCCAGCTTTTTGTGGATCATCACCACCATTTACGCCATTGGTTATATGCGCGGCCATAATGAAGATAATCAAACGCGATTTTTCTGCTGTTTTGCACTATCTATCAGTACGGTTATGGCGATTTGTTTTTCAGATAATTTACTTACCTTATTTATATTTTATGAATTATTAACGTTATCGACTTACCCATTAGTAACACATGCAGGCACTGAAGATGCAAAACGCGGTGGCCGAGTTTACCTGGGTATTTTGCTTAGTACCTCAATCGCTTTCTTGTTGTTTGCTATTCTAGGCACTTGGGTTAGCGCCGGTACTTTACAGTTTACCCCTGGTGGCGTTTTTTCTGATGCACAATCTGATGGTTTACTTGCCTTATTACTCGTTCTATTTTGTTATGGTATTGGCAAGGCAGCCTTAATGCCATTTCATCGTTGGCTACCCGCGGCGATGGTAGCACCAACACCTGTTAGTTCGTTATTACATGCTGTGGCAGTCGTTAAAGCGGGTGTATTCAGTATTCTCAAGGTCATCATTTATATCTTTGGTATTGATAATTTATCTGAGATAGCTACAACAGATGTCATGTTATATATCGCTACAGCGACGGTATTATTCTCATCTTGCGTCGCTATGACCAAAGACAACTTAAAAGCAAGATTAGCTTATTCTACGGTTAGCCAATTGAGCTACATTGTAGTGGGTGCTTTATTAGCATCGTCTGTTGCAGCCGCAGGGGCGACTTTTCATATTGTTACGCATGCGGTCGGTAAAATCACATTATTCTTCTGTGCAGGGGCTATTATGGTAGCGGCTCATAAAAAGAATGTCAGCGAGATGGCAGGGCTTGGGCGTAAAATGCCAATAACGATGGCAGCCTTTGCAATAGGCGCGTTGAGTATTATTGGTTTGCCGCCCATGGCCGGAACATGGAGTAAATGGTATTTGATTGTCGGTGCCCTAGAGACAGATAAATTGATTATTGTTGCGGTACTGACTATTAGCTCATTACTCAATGTGGCTTACTTACTCCCTATTCCAATCAAAGCTTTCTTTCATGCTATAAAACCGAATTCAGCTAATCAACAATCTACCAACCAACCGTTACAACCTTGGTCATGGTCAGAAACCAAAGAGGCACCTTTGCCTAGCTTAATTGCGATAGGCATAACATCAACGGCATGTGTGGTGTTGTTCTTCTATCCACAACCCATTCTTGATTTGATTAATTTGATACCGGGCGTGTCTACTTCGGTAAAAGGACAGTCTTAAATGAGTAAAGAACAAAACAAGCCAGACTTTTTCGATAAACCCGAAAATATCGCTAAAATTATCAAGGTGTTTTACGTGATATGTGCAGTCTTGGTCATTGTCGATTTTATTGTACACCGACATATCTATCATGACTGGGAGAACATTCCTGCGTTTTACGCGATATACGGGTTTGTAGGTTGTGTTATTTTAGTCCTTATCGCCAAAGCGATGCGGAAAGTATTGATGAAAAAGGAAGACTATTATGATGAGTAGCTTGCCATTATTATTACCACAGCTACCGCCATTTCTTCCTCTTTTAATTGGTTCACTGGCGGCTATTTTTTTACGCGGGCATTTGCGTAGCGCCATCATGCTTATTACCCCTATCTGGGGAGCCATACAGCTATCCGGTATGGAACATGGCCTATATTGGGCATTCGAATTTATGGGTTACCAATTGGAGCCGGTAAGGGTCGATAAGCTCAGTATGGTCTTTGGCTATTTATTTCATTTAGCCGCTTTTATCGCGGTAGTTTATGCGTTGCACCTTAAAGATACCGTTCAACATGTTGCAGGGCTAAGTTATGCCGCGAGTGCGGTTGGAGCTGTGTTTGCAGGCGATTTATTAACGCTTTTTGTGTTTTGGGAGTTATTGGCTTTAACTTCAGTATTTTTAGTGTGGGCGAGACGTACCGATCGAGCTTATAGCGCAGGCCTACGTTACATCATGATTAAAGTGCTATCGGGTGTGTTATTGCTAGCCGGAGCGATTATTTTCATTAACGAAACAGGCAGTGCACGATTTTCAGATATTGGTTTAGAACATGACGGCATATTAAATCTAGGCGCTTGGTTAATCTTCTTAGCGTTTGGTATTAAATGTGCATTCCCATTTTTGCATACTTGGTTAACCGATGCCTACCCCGAAGCAACCCCCACAGGCACGATCTTTCTAGCCTCTTTTACCACTAAAGTAGCCGTTTATGCATTAGCAAGAGGTTATGCGGGCACTGAGTTGCTGGTTTGGATTGGTGTGACGATGGCGTGTTTTCCAATCTTTTATGCAGTTATCGAAAATGACTTACGCCGAGTATTAGCCTACAGCATGATCAACCAAGTTGGCTTTATGGTTGTGGGTGTGGGCATAGGCACCTCGCTCGCGCTAAATGGCGCGGTTGCCCATGCCTTTAACGACGTGATATTTAAAGGCTTGTTAATGATGACAATGGGGGCCGTATTGCACATGACCGGTAAGATAAACGGCTCTGAATTGGGCGGCCTTTACAAAAGCATGCCTAAAACAACCCTACTCTGTATTATTGGCGCTGCCTCCATTTCTGCCTTCCCGTTGTTTAGTGGTTTTGTTTCTAAATCGATGATCATGAGTGCCGCTATTGCTGAAGGTTATGATTATATTTGGCTAGCCTTATTGTTTGCCGCTGCGGGGGTATTTCATCACGCAGGTATTAAAATTCCTTACTTTGCCTTTTTTGCGCATGATTCAGGCATTCGCACAACCGAGCCACCTAAAAACATGTTAATTGCAATGGGTATAGCCGCTGTGCTGTGTGTCATTATTGGTACTTTCCCGGCGCAAACGGTATACGCCCTATTACCTTGGGAGGTTGAATACCAACCTTACGATATCACGCATGTGCTCACTCAACTCCAACTCTTATTCTTTTCTGCGCTAGCATTTGTATGGCTAAACTCAAAGAATATGTATCCGCCAGAATTACCTTCAACCAACTTAGATGCTGACTGGCTTTACCGCAAACTAGCCCCTAGCTTTGTTGTGCCTATTTATTACTCGGTGATTCAAGGCATCGGCAAGCTTGAAAGTGCAGCTAAAGGCGGTATTAACCAATTGATAAATAGCTCTTATGATAAGGATAAAGAAAAACCCAAAGGTTACTTTGCTAAGTTATGGCCAACAGAAACTATGGTTTTTTGGGTTGCTTTGTTGCTTGTGGGTATATTATTGCTTTATTACATTTAAAGTAGACGCAATATTTACAGTGTAGTGGTCAAGTTGAATTGGCCATTACATTTTAGCCTAGGGCGTGTTTATCTTTTGTGTATGCTTTTTCAGCAGTATTAAAGCACCTACCCCAAGATCGTTTCATTCCCCCCACCTCCCAGCAAGCACTCAAACTTCCAATAAACAACACAATCGGTTAATCTAATTATTCAAATAAAATATAGCCAAGCTCAGGTAGTGTTCACACTTACAAAAACGACTATAGTCTTATCGCTCAGGTTTTATGGTTCATTGTCAGCGCTTACTCGCTCCAATCACATAGTAGAGTATATGCTCATGGCGTCTCGAAGCTTGCCTGCATGGATGCAGGTAAGGGGCGAGAGCAGGACGCGGTAGCTTTGACGGCTTTGCTTTACATGGATGTAAGTACTTAGGTTTCGTCTGGAACTAGAAACCTGCCCCTAAAACCCGATCGCTTTGACTATACATAAACTATTTTTCAACTGATTTAGCTATCAAGAGGATTTCAAATTGATTTCATATTTATTAACAGGGCTTTCAATCATTATTGCCGGTGGTATGCATTGGAAAAACCCCCACACATTCTGGCGTACATCTTTTATATCGATGGCGATAATTGTGGTCATTTCACTTATTGGCCTATATACATTTCAATCAAATAACTTAGGGTTAGCTGAAAATACACAAGACCAGAGTAGTATGATTAACGCGATACTCATAGCAACGGGACTGTTATCGTTTTTTGGTTTACTGGTATCGGTGTTGGTTGGCTATTTTTTAAAAGCCATCAGGCCATAAACCGTTAAATAAACAATAACGGACACTCATACTTTCTTCAGCCATCATTCAATTGGAGTCATCATTTACATGGAAGCCTTAATTCGTATTATGCAAAAATACTCATCAGGAAAAATAATAAGTGCGTTATTTGTATTCACTATGGTTGTATACATTGCGATGCTATCTTATTCCATTCCTGCCGTTACTAAATTTGCACCCGAAATTCCGTTGTTTGATTTATCGCCTTCAGGTTATGCTTATAATTACGCAAATGAGTTGCTCCATACCTTAGGCGCAGATGGGCGTAATTTATATTTGTCGATTCAATTACCACTCGACTTTATTTATCCTGGCTTATTTTCTGTTACTTACTCATTAATGCTAGTTTGGCTTTGTAAAAAACTACTTATTAAAAATACTAAAATTTACTACCTTGCATTGGTACCTTTTTTAGCCGGTATTTTTGATTACGTTGAAAATATATATATCATCAAAATGATCAACTCATTTCCAGATTTACAAGTGAGCACGGTTAAAATTGCGAGTCTATTCACTGTGCTAAAAAGCAGCTTCACCCTGATTTTCTTTATCTTATTGATCGTAGGTTTTGTTATGTTGTTAAAGAAAAAGCTATCAAAAAATTCGCAACAACTTGGCTAACCTGAACGGGTAGCCTGAACCGGGTAACCAAGAGAATCGACCCAGTGCCCACAGCCGCCAAGGTAAACACAGTAAAAAAGGGTTTAAAGTCAGGCTTGCCCACCAAAAGCAAATTACTATAAATAGTATAATCTGCTCGATCGGGCTTGTTCAACAATTGGATGAACGGCAGGCTTCGCGATCCCTATCCTGATTTATGATGCATTAATTGTACGCCCGTTTTTTAATTCATCTTCATCTGGCACTTCAAATCTAGGTTCCATAAAGTTAAACATCATGTCTGTCACTTCAAAAGAGTAAACACGAGGGTCTTTTTCTGTATTTCGTTTCTCTACACGCTGTTTACGAGTATCTGTAGAAGCGTGCAAATAATGTATCTCTGGATCTAAACCAAGCAGTCTAGCTCGATTAGCAAATATATCCCTTTGCTCTTTTGTGGTGAAACCAAGATCCAATATCACGTTTCCATTAATTGCCAAAATCTGCTCACTAACATCCCAAATTTGTTCTGAGCACCTATTCACTCTTTCCATCATCCATTCGAAATCTAGACTGGTCATGTCTTTTGAAAATAGTGTTTGCATCCATGGATCAATAGAAAATTTTATTGCCTCTATTTCTTTAGCGAGTGATAGTGAGTGATAGTGAGTAAGTAGTTTTACCCACTCCAGTCGGGCCACAAACCAAAATTAATCTTGCCATATAACTAACAACCTCTGAATAATGCATAACGAGCCTGCAAAATTACTCGTTTTTATGTTTTTTTAATTGCTACATTTTAGCGTAGCTGCTTGATGATTTTTATTTAATAACTGACTTACGGTTAATAAAAAAACCAATATGATGAAATAAACATTGGCTTATACAAATAGTGGCTTACGCATAGCTAAGCACACCGCGGTAAACAGCCAACTATAGTCTTCTCGCTTAGGTATGATGGTGCCTTACACTTCCCTTTTTGACTAAAGCACCCTACCGGAGATCGTTTAATTTACCTCACCATCTGCGGTATCAAGCCTGTTTTAATCCGCCTTACCGCGTTAAACTAAAAGTTTAAATAAAAATGATCTTGTCTTGAGGTTTAGCCACCAAAAGTAATTTCCTATAAACAGCATCATCTGCTCGATCGGGCTTGTTCAACAATTAGATTAACGGCAGGCTTCGCGACCCCTATCTTGATTTATTATATGATACTTACCACTTATTCTGTCTTATAATTTACCTGCACACAATTAGATAACAAACCAATTTGAATCACTTTGCAAGCCTGACAAACCATTCCTCATTGGTACATTTTTTTAGTATGTGTACTGACTTTCTGATGACGCAATCAATTGTAACGTTTCGATAATGTTTTTTTCTATGCACTATACTTCCTTGTGATCCTATAACGCTGCTATAACCAGTCAACTAAGTTGCGTTTGGTACTGTTCTATAATTCGTTAACTGGCACGATATACATGTTATCGCTTTAGATGACCTTCGCGGGTTATTAATTATTTTATGGCAATCTAATAACTAAACCACAAGGGGATTGCATATCAGATAAGTGACTTTTTATCATGACCTTTGAAAGCTTATTATCATCGTCAGTGTCACAACCAACTATAATTCAAAAGATATATGACAGGTAATTTACAGCACTGTAACAAAAAGATAATATTTAACCTAAGCGCTACACTAAGGTATAGTGCACTTTTTCTTCGGTCTATTCACTTTCGGTTGGTAGTGGTCATTTGTCTTCAAAAACAGATTTAACAGAGAGTCAGTCAACTGATAATGCTTCGCTGCAAACGAAATCAAAAACGTTTGTCGAGCTGTTTGAAGCGGATAAAAGTCGGCTTTATGCGTACATTTATGTGTATGTACTCAACCATGCTGCGGCTGATGATATTATTCAAGAAACCAGTTTAATCATGTGGCGAGAGTTTGACTCGTTTGAACTAGGTACTAACTTTTCGAAGTGGGCTAATGTTGTTGCTTTTAATCGTATTATGGTTTTTAAGCGCACCAATAAAAGATACATTTTGGATTTAGGCGACGACCTTCTCGCTGACCTACAACAAACCATGGCAGAAGACCTGCAACAAGCCGAAAATAAGCCCGACAAATGGTGGCATTTGCAGCATTGCACCACACAACTTTCTGAGCCATTAAAAAAAATATATCGCTCTTTTTATGTTGAAGATAACCAAGCAAATGAAATAGCAGAAGTTACCGGTCGTTCCATTCATGCTATCCGTAAATCAGTGCACAAACTCCGCAAAAAACTGTTTGACTGTATTGAACACAAAACAGATAAAGGCTCAAGCTAATGCGTAGCGATGACAATAAAGAGCTAAGAACATTAATTGATGCAATGCTTGATCAACAAGCAAGTGATGGGCAGCCAACTCCGCAACAAGTAGAGCAATTAAAGCAAATGCTGACTAGTAATAAAGATGCCCAGCGCTTTTACTGTGACTATGTCGGGTTGCACACGCGGCTATCCATTTCCTCTGAACAAAGTGTTGAATTTGTCTACCGCCGTCTGACCGAAGAAGAGTTTATTATGCGCCAGGCTGGTAGTGCAGACATTCCACTATCAACCCAGCAACTTAAAGACGTTCCTGTCGACAGTATTGTGTCTGATCATTCAGTCCAACAACCCGCACTAGCATCAAAGCCTGTCGCTGCACCTTTAAAACGTCATGCATGGCTAATCATAGCGTTAACCGTTATCAGCTTGCTTAGCGCATTATTTCTCTGGTATAAGAACAACAATAATCAGCAAACGTTCAGCGCTGAGATACTAAGCGGTCAATTCACCAGCATAAAATATGGCCAAATAACTGATAGCACACTATATACAGGCAAATATGAAGCCGATGAAGGCTCAAGTCTTCAATTACAATCAGGTGAAACGATTCACTTTCTTACAAACTCTTCCTTTAAATTTATCAGCGCTAAAGAAATAGCGCTAAACAATGGCGCAATAAAAATTAATGCGCTTGAAAGTACTCAAATTGAATTACAAACGAAATTTTTTACCTTACATACCAATGGCAGCAATTTATCTGTCGATTTGACCACAGAGCAACCAACTGTAAAAAGTGGCGCTAAAACATTATTATCGCCACGTTACTGGCGGCCGAAGCACTACTGGTCTTTTGATGGTAATGGTGATCGTGCCATCGACACCGCAGGTCGCTCAGATGGTATTATTGAATCAAACGCAAAGCGCACGCAGGGCATTATAGGAAAAGGCGCTTTTAGTTTTGATAATACAGCTAAAGCTCGTCTAGTAATAGGTAATGGCGGAGGCTCGGCTTTAGGTACAGGGACATTTTCCGCTACCGACGGAATCTCAATTGAAGCACTGATCAAACCTAACTATTCAGGAGATCGTGGTGATAGCGATCATATTTTTAGAAAAGGACAGTCTGACGGTGAATTAAGCATTTCTTTAAGCCTACAGCATGATATCGATGCAAGGTTTGTTCGCCCACAAGGTCAATTTAATGAAAGTATAAGTTTTGGTTTATTTTTACTCGGCCATGGTTATCAAAAACTTCAACTTCCACTAGATGGGCTAAATGGCAGACCAACGTTAGCTCAACTCAACGATGGTAATTACCACCATCTTGTTGCTACCTATAATGCATCTACAGGCATTAAAGCCATTTATCTTGATGGCAAACTACATGCAAACTACCAATACCCGCCCAGCACAAAAATGCTAAGTGGCGGTGCTGGACAAGCCAACATTGGTAATTCGCCCAACTTCCCCAGTCCAAAATTATCAAAGCGTCATAAGAATGCAGCCTTCAATGGCGTGATTGATGAAGTCGCTTTTTATAACTTTTCATTATCCGCATACATCATTAATGAGCATACTAAGCACTTGTCTCAAGGACATAATTATTTTGGTTTACCGCCAAGTGCTAAGTACTTATCAAGGCACATAAAAATTCTCCTACCTGCCGAAAATACCATGACGTTAGATCGGCTGACAGGCCAACCACTTGAAGTCGTTAGTGATGAAAAATAATTTTATTTTATAACCTATTGCTACCAACTCAATAATCATAAGTCCTTATCAATGGCGTTACGAACAAACACGTTGATAAGGACTATGCACATGCATTAACGTTTACGATAGAAACCCATTAGGCCGAGCAGTAACAGTACAAAGTAACCTGTTCCACCGCCGCTATTATCATCAGGTGTTGCTGGCTTTTCAGGCTCAACTGCTACCGCTGCTTTGACAATAACCGTTTGTGAACTTGATACTTTTTTGCTTTGGTCTGCTGCGGTCGCTTCCACATCAAGAGTGTAGGTTCCCGCTGCGGTTGGCACCCAATTGAAGCCATACGGCGCAGTGCTATCTTGGTTAACGTTTGTACCATCAACCATAAAGTTCACTTTAGTAATACGACCACGGTCTACAGACGCTTCTGCGCTTAATGGCACACTCTGCCCTACTTCGATTTCAGTCATCGTTATTTCAGCCAAGCTAATATCAATCACAACCGGTACAGCACTTACCGTCACGGTTTGCGCGGTTGATATCTGCTTAATGCCATCGTCAGCAATAACTTCAATATCTATACTATAGCTACCAAGATTAGTGGCGGTCCAATTATAAGTAAACGGCGCAGTTGCGGCCTGATGCACACTTACACCATCTACTCTAAAGTTCACCGTGCTGATTGAACCCACATTGATTGACGCCGTTGCCGATAACGATACGCTTTGTCCAAGTTCAATTTCGGTTGCTGTAACAGCTAAACTGGCATTAATCACCGTCGCCTGATCAGAATCAACATAGATCTTTTTAGCGGTAACAGCTTGCTTACCATCTTTACGTTTGGCTATCACTTTAAGCTCGTTCATGCCAACAGTGGTTGCGGTCCATGCTTGTTGGAATGGTGCCGTCGTCGCTTTACCTATTTCGTTGTTATTCGCAAAGAAAGTGACTAATTCAATGTCGTCTGCATTATGTTCAAACACCGAATATAAAGTAACAGCGTCATTTTTTGTGATGCGATATTGCTCTGACTTGGTCGCTAGGTTTACTTCGAACACATCAGGCTTAATATCGGTAGCGCTTAAAACAATGCGATTAATAGAATACTTAGGTAAGGTGATGTCACCCGCTGTTTCTTGAATAGTTTGCAGGGTAGTCTCTGCGGTTGAATTATAATCAAAACGGCGAACTTGCGCTAAGCTGTCGAAGGTCAGTGCCTTGTGTACAAGATTGTCACTATAAATGTTACCATCAAGATTAATGGTAAAAGGCGCAGCTTTATTGGTTAAGTTAACCACAAACAAGGTGACTTTATTATTTTTAATCACCGCTTGAGCATTAATGGCTTTCACGCCCACTTCAAGCTCAGGACTGGCCACAGTTTTTCCTAGCAAGACACTATCTTCGAAAACAGAGCGAATAATTTCGTGAGAAGCCCCAAACACGGATTTTTGTAAAGGGGTGACTAACACTTCTTTTTTCGAACCAGAATCAGTGATGGTTAAATCATGTGCTAAAAACGAGTTTAATTTACCATTAACGGTAAACCAATTAGCGCGTTGGAAAGTTTGTTGGTTTTCACTTAAATAAATATAAGCGTCGGCCATGCCCAATGCTGACACGGCATTAGCGCCACCTGAATTAATGCCCCACTCGGTTAACCAAATCGGTTTATTAGGCGCAACTTTTAATGAATAGTCATTGACTGATGCCGCTAAATACTTTCTTGCTGCCAGTGCCGTACTGTAGGCTTCATCACTCGTGGTACTGTCATCAGGGTTCTTGCCAACATAGGTGTGCACGGTCATGGCGTCAAAATAGCTTTTATCTTCAGCTAAATCTGCATTCCAATTCGGGTTTGCGGTATTCGCACGTCGAAGCATAGGAACAGACAGCTGAATATTAGGATTTAGCGCCCGCAAGGCCGTTGACATCGACTTTGCACGAGCAATATAGTCTTCAGTATTTGGAATAATAGAACTACGCTGGCCAGGATAAAAATTTTCATTACCCAATTCAATAAAGTCAACTTTAAAGCCACGCTCTACCATCGCATGGTAACGGGCTACCGATGAAGAGCTACCGTCAGATTCAGGCTTGCTGCCATCCTCTCCGTCTTCGCTCATATTGAACGTCCACAGCATGTCATAACCACGGCCTAATTGTGTTTTCTTCTCAGTATTTAGTTTTGCTAAACCACCAATCCCTTCTTTGTGCTGCATACTTTCAAATTTTTTAATTACGTCTAAATGGTCAATTTTTCGATTTGAAATACCACCACTTGTGTTTCTGAAAGGGACGGTTTCTGTTCCATAAACACGCGCATAGTCGACTTTCCAGTCATACCAATTAGACGGCAAACCATGAGGGAAACGGATCGTAATCGGGTCGAAGTGATTAATTAATTTTTGCTCGCTGTCTTTAATAAATTTTGAAATATTTGTACCGAGCTGCAAGTTATTAAACACGTGCTGCTGATCAGTTTTTACATCGATCGACGCACTAATGTTTTCAGGTAAAACAAAAGGGTAATCAGGTTCAGCAGCATTTGCTTGTTGGCTAAGCACTTGTTGACTAAGCACTGGTTGACTAAGGAACAAAGGAATTAAGTAGCGTAATTTTATTTTTGACATATAACATCCTAATTTTATTAATTTTTATTATCCGCTAGCCAGTAGCTAGCGATGCCTTCATTAGAAAAACGTTTAAGCATTGTCATAAAAATGAAGTTCTTATCTTAGAAAGTCAGTCCATCAACATCATTGCTACCCACAAGGGGTAAAAAAGGGGAAACATTTTCATCGGCATGACACCGCGGTTTGGTAAAAAGCAAAAAAATTAGCAATGAATATCGGTAATAATTATCAGTAGGTATGGTGTCATTTACTTAAGATTAACCGTTACCACTTGCCTTAAAAATACACTTTACCGGCAGAGCACGGTATAGGAGAACACAAAAATTACGCGTTAATTTTCAGGAAAGATCATCTGCAGAAATCCCATCTAAGTCCCCCCTATTCACTCATGTTTTATCAAGGCTAAACTAAGTAATAGTCTCGCAGGAGCCCCCGCTACTACCCCAAAAAAATAAATTTTTCAAACCTAAAAATCGTCTTGACCACTTTACCCATTGCGCCATAGTATGAGCGAAATTTGTGCTGCAAAGATAAACACGCCCTAGGTATTAGCGCAGTAACAAGCATATTCGGACGCAATAGACGAATGTAGTCAATAGGCTAACTTCAAGATAAAAACTAAGAAAGGCGGTAAAGCCATGCAAAATTATCAATATAGACGCACGACACATAAACATCTGCACCAATCACTATTTCACACGGTTACCCTGTTAAGCCTGACGCTATTACTTAGCGCCTGCACTAACGAAATTTTTTCAGAACAATCATCGCTTCATAATGCTAAGCAACAAAGCACACAACTCAAGCAACCAAATATTTTATGGCTAGTTTTGGAAGATATGAGCCCGATTTTAGAAGCGTATGGCGACCATACGGTCAAAACCCCAAACATTACCCGCTTAGCCAAAGAAGGGGTTAAATATACTCAAGTATACTCTCCATCTGGTGTGTGCGCGCCTAGCCGTGCCGCGCTAGCAACGGGCATGTATCCGTCAGCTATTGGCGCAAATAATATGCGCACATGGACCTATACCCATGTTACCGGCCTACCTAAATATGAAGCTGTGCCACCAGCAGAAGTAAAAATGCTCAGCCACTATATGCGCTTGCAAGGCTACTACACCACCAATAACAGTAAAACCGATTACCAATTTAAACCGCCCAAGACTGCGTGGGATCAAGGCGGCGTACTGGGTCATTGGCGCAGTCGTCCCAATAAAAATCAGCCGTTCTTTTCAATTATGAACTTTACCACCACGCATGAATCGGGGTTATTTGAACCTTACGGCATTCGCCATATTGAACAGCGTCACTATATTGCCGGACAAACCCAAAAGATCACCGCTTTAAACAACATGCGTAACCCAAAAAAAGGTAGCGAGGCAGAAGCCCCCGTGCACTTACCTAAAGATACAAAATTTACCACCATTCCACCTTACTTACCTGATACTCCGTTAGTACAACGCGACTTTTGGAAAATGTATAACAACTTAGCCGAGGCCGATAGCCAAATTGGCGCGGTACTAGCAGACCTTGAAGAAGATGGTTTATTAGATAGCACCATCATTGTCTTTTACACCGATCACGGCGGACCATTACCACGACAAAAACGTTTAATTTACGATTCAGGCTTAAAAGTACCGCTTATTATTCGCTATCCTGATGGCCGTTATGCGGGCATGACCGACGATCAACTTGTTAGCTTTATTGATTTTGCACCAACAACCTTAGCGATGGTGGGCGCTGACGTGCCGAAGCATATGCACGGCCAAAACTTTATCAATAATGGTGATAAAAAACGCCAATATATTCATGCTGCTGCAGATCGATTTGATGCCGACGGTGACGTGATCCGAGCCGTTAAAGACAAACGCTATAAATATATTCGTAATTACCTACCGGAAAAGCCTTATTACCTAAAACTGAGCTACCGAGAAAAAATTCCAACCATGCAGGAGTTATTGAGATTACGTGATGCCGGCCAACTTACCAAAGCACAAGCATTATGGTTTAGAACCAGTAAACCCAGAGAAGAGCTTTTTGATACTTGGAACGACCCTCATGAAATCAATGATATTGCTGGCGACCCGCAATACGCTGAAAAAATCAAAGAACTGAGTACCGAAATGGACCGCTGGTTAGCTGAAATTGGCGACACTCCAGACTATCCAGAACGTCAAATGATCACAGACATGTGGAATGGTGGCGATAGCCAACCCGTTACTGAAGCCCCTGAAATCAGCCTTAAGCATGGCATGGTATCAATAACGAGTAAAACAGACGGGGCATCTATTGGTTACAAAATTATTCAGCAATCAGGTAAGCCATCAAAAAGTTGGACTATTTACCAAAAACCATTCGCCTTACCGCAAGGGGCGAAGTTAGAAGTGTTTGCCCATCGTATTGGCTACCTACAAAGTGATGTGATCTCTAATTAACAATATAACCTTAATAACAAAATGGTCTGCGAATAAGTAATAAAAACGTATTCGCAGTACCCATATAAAAACACGAAAAAATAAAAGCAATAAAATACAGCTACTTAAGCAATTAAAAAAAAGTTCCAATTTTACAGATGCGGGGGTAGTAATTGGTTATGTGGTAATGCCTATTGTTGTATAGAAATTAATAATAGAAATGGAAACAACTTATGCATGTATTGCGTAACACAATTACCTCTTTTTTTTATTGTCTGTTGAGCCTGACCTTACTCATAGGCTGTTCAGATCAATCAACTGCACTAAATCATAAGCCTGCCCGTACATTCGACGCTAACTCTACTGCGCTATTGCAACAGCAGTTTATGACCCCAGCAGACGAATACAAACCACTGACGTGGTATCACGTAATGAATGGAAACATGTCAAAAGAAGGCATAACCGCTGATTTAGAATCGATGGCAGAAGTTGGCATTGGCGGTACCATTCTCTTTAACATTGGTATTTTTATGTCAAAGGGCCCAGTGGTATTTAACTCGCCTAAACATCTTGAATTAATTGGCCATATGGCGTCTGAATCAAAACGTTTAGGGTTAAGTTTTGGTATCCATAATTGTGATGGTTGGTCGTCAAGTGGCGGCCCTTGGATTACACCTGAGCTGTCGATGAAAAAAGTGACGTGGAGTGAAACGGTTGTTAACGTGCCTGAAAATCAAGCTGGAACGTCAAAAACAACTAAAGTACAGCTTAGCAGCCCCATGGCACTGCAAAACTATTATCAAGATATCGCCGTGTTAGCCTACCCGTCACTCGACAGTGAAGTGCATGATTCGGCAGTCAAGCCCACTATTACCGCATCAGATCCTGAAACTAATATCGCGTTATTAAGCGACCAACAAGAAACCGAATACACTTGGCTTAATGCGAAAGGCAAACAACCCGTATGGCTGCAATTCTCCTATCAACAACCTGTAACCGTTAGGTTTGCGAGCCTGAATATTTTTCTAGGCAAAAGACATAAATATGAATTTCAAAGTTCTAATGACGGGGTAAATTTCACTAAGCATGAAAAAATGACCGTGCGTCGCCCAGGTAAAAATCGCTATAAAATTGATCACAATTTAGAAGGCATTACCGCCAAGTACTTCCGCATTGTGATGGATAAATCGATTCGCTTATATGAAGCCGATTTATTTACCACTGACATGATCGGTAATCCGTTAGGTCGAAGCTCAGGCGCACGCACTGACTTTGCTAAGTTTCCTAAAATAGGTAACCCTGACGCCAAGTTTATTGTGCCAGCAGATCAAATCCGTAATTTAAGTGCCGATATGAACAGTAAAGGTCAATTAACAACCTCACTACCTGCCGGTAACTGGACCATTTTACGTTTTGGCTACACCTCAACTGGCGTGAAAAATTTACCCGCCACCGATGCCGGTAAAGGCCTCGAGGTAGATAAATACAGTCGCTCTGCGTTTAAACATCACTACGAACATTATGTCAGAAATGTGATCAATCAAACCAAAAAAGTGGCCTCCGGCGCTTTACACAGCATCGAAATAGACAGTTACGAAGTTGGCGGCCAAAACTGGACCCAAGGTTATGCCGAGCTATTCGAGCAAAAATACGGGTACGACTTGATTCACTATTTGCCTTTATATGCCGGTAAATTTATCGACTCGGCCACAACCTCACAAGATGTACTGTGGGATACCCGCGATTTAAATAACCAATTAGCCAGCGACAATTACTACGGTTATTTTACCGAACTGGCCAATAAAGACGGTTTAACCACTTACATTGAACCTTATGGTTTTGGTCCATTTAATGACCTTGATGTGGCTAGTAAAGCTGACATTCCCATGGGTGAGTTTTGGCTAAAAAGCAAACTGTATATGATTGCCTCAAGTACCTCCGCTGCGCATATTTATAATAAAAATATTATCAGTGCCGAATCGTTTACCGCCGGAAAGCAACATAGCTGGGTATTTAATCCTGCCTACGGCAAGTTAGATGGCGATCGTAATTGGGCCTTTGGTATTAACCAATTCGTTTTTCACCGTTTTGCTCACCAGCCGAATAGCCATGTTTTACCGGGTATGACCATGGCCGACTGGGGCGCAAACATTGACCGCACCCAACCGTGGTGGGATACCGCAGGTAAAGCTTGGATGAGCTATATACGCCGCGGGCAATATTTATTACGACAAGGTTTACCCGTTGCTGATTTACTGTGGTATGTAGGCGACGCAGCACCAACCACTTGCCCTGATCGCAAAAATATTACCAAAAAACTGCCAAATTATATTAATTACGATTGTGTAAATCGTGAGAAATTACAAACAGAGTTGTCGTTTAAAAACGGCCGTTATTATTTCGACCATGGAGTGAAATACAAAGCACTCTATTTAACCAACCATGACACCTTGTACCTTGACTCTGTTAAGAAGATTTATCAACTTGCCCTGCAAGGTGGTGTCATTATTGGTGAGCCAATTAAACGACTCGCGGGCCGAAATATTACCGCCCAACAACAGCAGCAGTTCGATAAAATGGTTAACTTTATTTGGTCACAGCCAACCACCTACCGCACTGCAAATTGGGATAAAATTTACCAAGACAACAATCTTCCTTTTGACTTACGCATTAAAGATAAAGACCACGCTTTCTATGCGCATCGCACCTTAGGTGAGCAAGATATTTACTTTGTTTACAACGACGAAGATAACAACGCGTTATTTGATTTAACAGCCAATGTCGGCAATAAGTCGCCGGCGTTGTGGAATGCTAACACAGGCAAAATTACGCCATTAGCCGCCTATGAAACCAACGAAAATTTCACCCAGGTCGCTTTCAACTTAGCAGCAGGAGAATCTACTTTTGTTGTATTTTCAGCACTTAATAAAGATGAGACAGCAAGCTTGCCTCGGGTTGACCCAAGCCTGACCCGCGACCACGGGGTAGACGCTATTTACAATCAACAAAACCAAATTGAATTACGTACAACGGAAAATATCTCTGCCCCCGTGCCTGTCACCCTAAACGGCCAAACAAAAGAAATATCACTAAACCGTGCTGCACCACCACAAATATTAACGGGCAATTGGCAAGTCAGCTTTAACAAAAAATACGGCTTTGACAAGACCTTAACCTTTAATGAATTAACCAGCTGGAAAGATTCTGACAACGACGAAGTACGTGCTTATTCTGGTACTGCTGTATATCAGCAATCATTTGAACTTAATGCTGAACTGGTAGCTGCGAAAGGTCTGCGTTTAGATTTAGGCCAAGTGTATGACTCAGCCAAAGTCACTCTTAATGGTAAAGACTTAGGCGTAAGTTGGATGGCACCACACCACCTTGATGTTACCGGCATTGTCCAAGCAGGCACCAACTATTTAACGGTTGAAGTGGCTAACACTTGGCTAAACCGCCTGATCACTGATGAAGCCTACCCAGATACCTCAGGCTTTTTCATCAAAGAAAATAAAAAAGAGGCATCTGGCTATGCTGCAGGCTTTTTCACCAAAGAAGATAAAAAAGTCGCGGTCATGCCTAAATGGTATACCAATAACCAACCCAAACCCGCCAGTAAACGCTTTAGTTTTGTCACCAATAAATTAGTGACAAAAGATGATCCACTTATTGATGCTGGCTTAGTGGGGCCAGTGGTTTTAAGAGCAACCTCTGCCACCATTGTGCACCATTAACTTTCTAAGAGCAGCACTGCTAACACTTTATAACAGCTGCTGCTTAAGCCCAACAGCTAGTTTGCTCAAATTAACCTGAGTCAACTAGCCACACAACTTATCATAACAAGGTAATTTATGAAGACATTCACACTCGCTCGCAGCTTTTATCGCTTGCAGAAATTTAAACGTTCAACACTATTATGTAGCGCCATCATTATGCTAACCGCTGGCTGCAGTAGCGTTAGTAATACAGCGACAGATGTCAATTTTTCTGTAAAAGCTGACAACTCCCCACCGCCAAATATTCTGTTAATTTTATCTGATGATCACGCGTGGAATGATTACAGTTTTATGGGGCATGATATCGTAAAAACGCCATCACTAGACAAGTTAGCTAACGAAGGTGTCACCTTTAAGCATGGTTATGTACCTACCTCATTATGTCGCCCATCGTTAGCCACTATTGCTACCGGTTTATATGCTTCGCAGCATGGCATTACTGGCAATAACCCATCAGGTAAAGTCGTTGGTGGTAGAAATGGGCCAGAGTACCAAAAACAACTGGGACAAATTATTGATAAGTTGTCTGCCGTTAAAACCCTGCCTAATTTATTAAAAGAAAAAGGCTATGTCTCTTTTCAAACGGGTAAGTGGTGGGAAGGCAGTTATCAACATGGTGGTTTTGATGAAGGCATGACGCGTGGTTTTCCACATAAAGGCGGTCGCCACGGTGATGCCGGCTTATCTATCGGACGAAAAGGTGTAAAACCGATTACAGACTTTATTGATCGCACTAGCGCGCAAAACAAACCGTTTATGGTTTGGTACGCACCATTAATGCCGCACACACCGCATAGACCACCAGAGCGTTTATTAAAGAAATATACCAAATTAGGCTTAGCGCTGCCGATTGCAAAATACTACGCGATGATCGAGTGGTTTGATGAAACCAACGGCCAATTGATGGATCATTTAGAGAAAAAAGGACTTAAAGACAATACCTTAGTGGTTTATGTTTCAGACAACGGCTGGATCACCAACCCGAAAAAAACCAACCGTTTTTTACCTAAGTCTAAGCAAAGCCCTAATGAAAGCGGTGTCCGTACCCCCATCATGTTCTCACTGCCAAGCCAATTCAAAGCACAAATGCGTTCAGAGTACGTAAACAGTATCGATATTGTACCTACCGTGTTAGGGGCTGCCGGCATTGATGTACCCGCAGAAATGCCAGGTAAAAACTTATTCGCTCACTTAAAAGACGAAACACCGATTGAGCGTGATGCCATTTTTGGTGAAGGTTTTGCTCACGATATGGATGACTTAAACAAACCTGAATCAACGCTGCTTTACCGCTGGGTGATTAGCGATGAGTGGAAATTAATTGTCAGCTACGACGGTAAAAATGCCTCATACAAGCCGTTTCATGATGATCAATTAACGGCGCCTAAGCTGTATCACCTCAAAAATGACGAATATGAAACCACCAACTTAGCCAGCCAACACCCAGAAAAAGTAAAAGCGTTACTGGCAAAACTTGATGATTGGTACCCTCTGAAAGAAAGAAAAATAGTTAAATAAACCAACGTGATAGTGCTCAGCCGATCGGTTATCACTTTGCATCGGTTGAGTCAAAAACCTCATAAAAAAAGATGAGCTCACGAACAATAATAAATTATGCAGAAATACTTGACCACTATAGATCTGGATTAATAAAAATAGCCACTAGAAAGCAAATTGTTAACCAGAGGTCAGGTTATTAAAGGCCTTCCGGTATTTAACTATTAACTAAGATGCCGGATGGAAGCTAAAAAGGATACGGAATTAAGAAATAAGAATCATGGATGATTAACCCTATACAAACAACAAAACTACAAGGTTATTAATCTATGAAAAAAAGTATAATTAAGCAGGTTAAACTGTTAATACTCTCGGTGAGTACTTTATTACTCGCCTTTACAAGCCAAGCAGCGACCATGGCAGATTACTTTACTGACAATGGATTTGGTAATTCAGTCGCATACTCCCCTGGAGTGCACCATGGCAACGTGACTTATATCACCTATCAAGGCCCTAAAGAAAACCCGTGGGTCGCTTCATATAATCATAAAACCAAAAAATGGGCAGGGCCTTATCGTGCCGGCCATAGCATACTTGGTGATGGCGACGTTACTAAAATTGATAACCATGGCCGTCCATCGTTAGTGGTTGATAAAGCTGGCTATATTCATGTTTTTTACGGTGGCCACGGTGGAGACACAGCGTTACACGGGGCTAACCCATTAGGAAATACCCATAGCGGTGAGATGCGTCACCGCGTTAGTAAAAACCCTTACGATATTTCCAGCTGGAGAACGTTAGATAACATTCCTCCATTTGGTACTTACACTCAGGCACTAGCTATGGGCAACGGTGATATATTCCTTTTCTATCGTCATGGCGCACATAGCAGTGATTGGGTATATTCTCGCTCAACCGATAATGGTATTACTTTTGAGCCCCCTGTATCGGTATTAAAATCGGAAAAGATCCCGTCAGATAAGCAAACAGATAATACACATACCCATAACTGGTATATGACCGTACATAAAACAGCCAACGATCGCATTGATTTTGCCTTTAATTATCATGCTGAAAATCGTCCACATGACGTAGAGCGCCGTGATGGTTATTACATGTACATGAAAACATGGGGCCGTGTATTTAAAAACGTTAAAAATGAAAAGCTAACCATGCCGATCAAAAAAGACTACGCAGACCGTAAAGCGTTAGTGGTTAAAACAGCGAGTAATAAGTGGTCAAATGGACCCAAAGTTGTATTAGATAGAAAAGGCTGGCCTCACATCACCTTAAATGAAGGTGCTGACGATGGCAGTAAATCTGGTGGCCCTAAAACACTTCGCTACTACCGCTGGGATGGAAATGCACAAAAATGGACTAACAATTCAGATGCAAGCCTACCTGGTGGTCGTGGCATCATGGATGTTGACTGGCCGCGCAATGCAACAATGTTAATTGCAGGTAAAGTAAACGGTGTAGGTAAAGTAGTTCGTTGGAAAACCTCCAACGGTGGCAAAACCTTTACTGCTGGCGAAACAGTATACAATGGCGGCTCTGGGTCGATGGATATTTCAGATGAAATTGTTGATTCACACCCTGATGCTCGTTATGTATTAGTGGATCGTACCAGCAAAGATTATGTTAACTTAATCTTATTAGGTAATAACGGTATTATTAAGCGTGTAAAAAGCGAAGCAAGTAAACTAAGTGCAGCACAAAAGGCAGAGCCTAAACTTTAACGACGCAATAATTTACTTAGCTGTATTTCGACTTATTGAAGCAGTACAGCAACCTGTAAAATGCCTAGCTTTTAGCTAGGCATTTTCAATTTACTGCCACTTTGCACCATTGCGATTTCCCCCCTACTCCCTTATTCAATACCTTTTGCTGACCAATATGCGATATCTAAGCAACAATCGTAATTTCTGTATTATCCGCATAGCGCTACTGTGTTTGAAATAAGTTACAGCACGATAAAGATTAACTTTCTTCAAAAGGATCAGTGATACCAATAGGGTACTCCCCTAACGACGTTAACAAATTGGCAACCGCTGCAACGACTTTAGGCGATATATTTGGATCACGCTTCAAGGTGCGCAGGGTATCCATCAAATCCTCTTCCAAATTTTTATAATTATGTAACCCTTTTATTGCCGCTAGCACTTTAATTTCAGACTCCGCAGCTAAAAATGGACTGAGTATCGTTAATGTATGTTCATTAGGCGCTAACTGAGCAAGGGTTGAGATCGCAACCGATGATACTAATTCACTTTCATGGAAAATAAGTGACTGAATATGCGCCACAGAGCTATCTTTTAAATGGGTATTATCTTCCCCTTCAGGAAAAGGCGTCGCTAGCAGTAACTGTAACAACAGTCCATTGTTTTGCTCTTGTAGAAGGGCATCAATAAACAAAGCTGTAGTTTGTTCAGAGTCCATTTGTTCTGCTTGAGACAACCAAGCGTATGCTAGTTTTCGTTCTTCTTTGTTAATTGAGTCAATAAAATCAAGTGCTAAGGCCGTCTTCTCGGGTCGCTCACAAATATAAAGAATAGATAACAAGATTGATCGCTGTTCAGGGTTTGGGGTATCAAAGTAACTATCGAGTACATAGTTGTATGCTTGCTCCGAAGCATTGATCAAATCGATAACCCTGCTCATTTCAAACGTGCTTAAACGGGCATATTTTAGGTAATTCATTAACGCTTCCATCGTTAATATCTTGCCATGGTTTACATTACTCGCAGTGTCTTCGCTACGTAAAGTACTGTGTGTCGCGCTATCAGACCGCTTAACCAGTGCTTGGCTGGAGTCAAATCTAGAGTGTATATAGTGCTCATCTGAGGGCTGCTCAATAATACCGTTTAGCTGCGGCTCATTAGCTGGAAAAATAGATTGAATAATTAAATAGCTGCTAACAGCTAATATCAATACAAATAACAACAATAACCGCATGAGCATCCCCTTATTTGTTTACCGTTTATCGTTCACTTTATAACTTTTACCCAGGTATTAACTCTGTTTTTATTTAGTTTAGCCACGTTAATAACCTTCATTGTATAGAACAACGTCCTACTCCTCGCACTATAGTCAAAGCGATCGTGTTTTAGGGGCAGGTTTCTAGTTCCAGACGAAACCGAAGTACTTACATCCATGTAAGCAAAGCCGTCAAGCTTCGAGACCCCATGAGCATATGCTCTATTATGTGATTGGGGCCGCCTAAATGGATTTAGGTGTTAGAACGACGCAGGAGCCAAAGTCGAGAGTAAGCGCTGACAATGAACCATAAAACCTGAGCGAGAAGACTATATAAGTAACCTGAACTCAGATTAAGTAGATTCAATGAAGGTATTTACGCTCATAAAATAAAGTTGATTACCAATTATCTAACGGCATCACCACATTGTTTTTGCCGATTTTAATGGTTTGCTCTGCTACTATTTTATTAGGCGCCTGTAATACTTGATCTAATTGTAATAGTGCATAAAGCAGATAACCAACACCATCAGTTGCTTCGTAATAAGGTTTTGCTGGATGGCCTTTAAATAAGCCTTTATAGAAAAGTTTATCGACAGATTCATCTGCAAGCTTAACCGCTTGGTCTAAAAATGGTTTTTCACCCGTTAAAGTAAAAAGGTGCAATAAAAACGAGATGCTACGTCCGTATTTTCCCGCATAAGTGCCTTGTTTACCTTCTTTGTTTGAGTAATCTCGGTACCAAGCTTCTTTACTTTCAGGTGTTCCTGGCGGTGTTTGCTCGATCCATTTAGCAAAGCGTTTCGCATTTTTTAACATTTGCGGATCTTTGGTCAATTGATAAGCATATGCGTACATTTGAGCTGTATATATGCCGTATTGATAACCCAGAATATAAGGTTCCCACAAATCTAGATGACCTCTCGGCTGTGACGCTAGGTAACCTGCTGGCGAATCAACATTATCGGTATATACTCGTGGCCCAGAAATTGGCGTGCCATCAAGTTTCAACGCACCCCAAAATTTCCCAGAGTGTTGATCATAGCCATATTTTGCATAAGCGGTTAAATAAGAGTGAGCATATTGTTTAAAGCTTTCATCCCCGGTCAGTTCATAAGCCTTTAATAAACCAAAACTATGAACACCAGTGACTGTAGTGGTAAACGTACTGCCGTCAAAACGCTTTCGGGCATTTGGTCGCTCAGGTAACAGATTGGTTTTAGGGTTTCGCTGTTGCCAATAATAATCAGCAATTAATTTAGCGCGGTTTAACCATTTATCATCTTTGGTTTTTGCATACATAAAAGCAAACGCATTAATATAAGAACCACCCGATATAGTAAAGTCACAACCTTTCAGCCCATCGCCATGACGATTAATTTCACCACTGTTTTTATCAAAAACGTGCCACTGCCAAATGGCATCCATTTCAGCAGTCACCGCTTTTGGGTTAATCTGCCATAATTTGTCCCAGTGAATTTCTATTTGAGAATGTATTTCATGCGGAAAGGTTTTGGTTCCCCACTTTGCTTTATAGAAATGAATGCCTTTTCTCTTCTCATCGTAAACATCGTAATATCGATGCCAGCCCCACCAAAAAAATCCTTGTTCATCGGTTAAATTTTCCATGAAATAATCAGCATAGCTATTGGCAAAGCTTGTATATTTTTCATCACCCGAAATAGTACTTAGCGCATGAAATGCTTTAATGGTAGGCTGATCGGTCAAAAAATTAGACCCTGCTGGCGAGCGTCTAAATAGTCGAGTAGCACGATAATATCCATCTAATTTTTTGGGTTGTTTGGGCGATGTTTTACTGTCATTATCTAAAATCGTCACCAACATCGGTGAATGCACAGAGCCGTATCTATCGGTGCCAAATTCCATCAAGTTATTAAGACTTTCTTCAACATAAGGTGTGTATCGCGGCGCGATTGTATCTTCTGATAAGGTATTGTTGATAGAGCAGCTAGGCAATACCGAACAAGCTAATGTCAATAAAGCCGCGTGCTTAATAGTAAATTTCATTGTTTTCCCTAGTGTTCGTCATTATTATTTTTATGAGTTGGTTTTCTTGTTAGTCGTCTTTTTCTTCCTGATCACCCCAGCCATACCTCTTTGCTTTTTACCAACCGATTTTTCAACATAGCTTGTTGGTACATGTGCTTTTAGCTTTTTCTTGATGGCACGATATTTAGGATCTTTGGCAAGGTTATGCCATTCGTTGTAATCATTTTCATGATCGTATAGCTCTTCCGAACCATCGATGTAATGTATGTATCTATATTGCTCGGTCTGTACTGCTGTGTTTTTACCTTCCCAAGTAGTGATCGCTGGATAGTCCCATGTTTTAGTGGGATTTTCGATTAACGGTTTAATACTGCGTCCTTGCCAGTTCTGATTCGTTGGTAAGCCACATAACTCCGCCAACGTAGGTAATATATCGATTAAGCTAACGACGCGGCCACTGACTTGTTGGGGCTTAATATTAGGGCCGGCAAACAATAAGGGTACATGTGAGCTACGTTCCCATAAGCTTTGCTTTTGAAAGGTATTTTTTTCACCTAAGTGATAACCATGATCAGACCACAGAACAATAATCGTATTGTCAGCATTAGGGCCGGCTTCAACAGCGTCAATCACTTTACCTACGTAATGATCTACAAATGAAGTGGACGCTAAATAAGCGTGAATAACATCTTGCCACTGTTTTTTCTCTATTAATTTACTCGTGCGTGGCATTTCATCATCTAAATTTAAAAAAGCCGACATAGCAGGCACATCGTCTAAATCGTCTGCTTTATAAGGCGGTAACGTTAATTGCTCAGGGTTTGGGTATAAATCAAACCAACGCTTTGGCACTATCCATGGCACATGCGGTCTTAAAAAACCCACCATCATCATAAAGGGCTGATCATATGTTTTCTTAAGCCTTGAAGCAGCCCAATCAGCTGATTGATAATCAGTCATTTCATTTTCTGCGCCCGGCCACTGCGCCCAATCGGTAAAGGTTCTGCCACCCGTATAGTTTTGTTTACCTTTAGGGTGGGTATTCCAACCACCGCGACCGCCTGACTCACTAACGGCACCGTTAGGCACATGTTTATGGAATATTTTACCCACCGCCATAACATGGTAACCGTTATCTTTAAAATACTCAGGGATGGTACTGGTGCCCATTTCTTTGCCACGCTGCTGTACTTTTTGGTCAGACATATGGCCATGAAATCCATGTGTGGTCGCAATCGTGCTGGTCATGACGCTAGCGCGTGACGGGCCACAAAGTGGTACTTGCGCGTGAGCTCGCTCAAATGAAATTCCCTTGGCGGCTAAGCGGTCTAGATTAGGGGTTATAGCATCAGGGTAACTGCCCATAAAGCGCGGCATATCGTTAAGATCATCAACCGCAATAAAGAGCACATTGGGTTGCTGGGCTACCGCTAAAGCGGACAAACAAGTAAGGCTAAATGCCCATGCCATTTTTTTTATCAAATTAATATTCATAACAGTACCAAGTAGTGACAAATTCGCGTAATTATAGAAAGAATAGTCATATCAATAATGTGACTGCTACCCGCAATAAAAAAAATTCATGTTTCATACACACCCAAGTCACTTGCGTATAGCTAAACATATGGATTTAACCGTTGATAAAGATAAAAGCCTTGATATTCATATCAAGGCTTTCAAATTTATTGAGAGTGTATAAAAGGCGTTATTGCTTTCTAAACTCTACCTTACGAAATGAAAATGAAGGCATGCTTACCTGCACTTTGATTTGAGACTTAGTTTGATTCGATCCAATCGCAACACTATGTACCGTCGTATTACTGGAGAAGTTT
This sequence comes from Algibacillus agarilyticus, assembly GCF_003286125.1. GTDB lineage: Bacteria > Pseudomonadota > Gammaproteobacteria > Enterobacterales > Alteromonadaceae > Algibacillus > Algibacillus agarilyticus. The sequence continues at coordinate 6,519 of NZ_QMED01000035.1, read as the reverse complement.
AAGGACTGATACCCACTTAAGTTTTCTTTTTCTTCTTTCCATTTATTTTTGCCCCATGTCGTTAAAATGGTGCCATAATCCCCGTTTTTGTCTGTTTTAGTCGTTGCATCAGGTCTAACTTTATCAAGTACCCAGCCACCGTCACTTACATACTTGTCAGCATTTACATATTGCTGAGCAAATTGGTGTTGGGCATTATTGGCGCGTCGCTTAATTGCAGAGCGAAAGTTAAAACGAGTACCTGGTGGGTAGGGTACCGTTACAGCAATCTCTATTTTGTCATCCGCCTTATACAGAGGATCAGCGTTGTAATTAAACACGATGGCATCAATCTTCTTTTTATCTGTACTGGCAGCAAAGTAACCGTCGACCATATTGCCACTTTGAAGTGGTGTTCCAGAGCGCCAATTTTTATAACGATCTTTACCTGCCATTGTTTTAATCGCTAAGAAAAATGGATTATTCGTTTTATCACCCCAGGTGTGTACTTTATTAATGCCTTTTTCGAAAACCATTTTCGACATCATCGCGTAAAATGCATCTCGATGCGCACTTCCTACAGGGACGTTATAGCCATCATCATCTCTTTCTGTAAATAAGGTAAATTCAGGAATACTAAAGCTTGTACCCGCCTTCCACCCTGATGATGTTTTAAATGGTTTTACAAACTTTTCCCATACTCTGTCCATGTCGACATGAGCACTGTTATTGTAAAAAGGATAATAAGATAAACCAACATCATTAAGTGGCAAGTTTTGTTCACTCGTCCAACCAACAAACTCTACACCGTAGCGGTTTGAGCCACTTGGCGGCGGTAAGAAATGCGAGCCAACTTTTGCTGATGGCAATGCTCTGCGAACGGCTCTTACCGTATTTTTATAGTGGTCAAAATAATCTTTTTTAGTGCCAGACCAATGATGTGGTATAAAATCAGCTTCTGTGTGTACACGAAAACGCCAGCTGCTAACTTCTTCAACTCCGTATTTTTGAATTAAATTACCAATGAGCTTTTCAATAAAATCGGCCCACACTGCTGGTTCGCCTGGCGGAAATGAATTTCCGTAGGTCGAAATTTTGTCATCAATGTCATACTCACCTTCTCTAGTTGGGTTTTCAACAAAGTTTAAACCTCGCTGCATTGCCCATGGCGGGTTATCTAATACGATTTGATGAATTTTATAGCCGTGACTTTTTACGGCATCAATACGAGATCTCACTTTCCAATATCGGAAAACGTACTCGCCATTTTTGTAAATAATGGCATCATTATCGGTCACTTTCTGCCCTGACTTTGCTTCTCCGCCTAGCAAGCGAATGAGGTTCATTGAATCTTGTCTATCTACCTCGACATTGGTCAAATTCGGGTAAGGCGGAATTTCATTACGCACATTCCAATAGTTATGAATTTTCCCCTTTTTATTATCTGAGTTAGTCATATCTGTGGTTATCTTTACCGTGGCATTGGTTACATTACTGGTTAGAACCAATGTAGAAAGGATAGAGAGCATCGTAGCGGTTTTAATCGGACGACAGCCGGCTCCTCGTAGTTGTTTTAAAATTCCCATACTTACCTCGTTTATATATTTTTTATTAGATATTTTGGATTTAAAAGTGAGTTCGCTCGCGCGCTCTTAAACAAGAGTCTTTTCGGGTGTAAAATTACTACCCCCAATAGGATATTTTAGTAACAATATTCACCCGAATGATTAACAAGTTACTTACAGTACAGATACAACAATGACACTCAGCAGGTATACATAACTTGCTTAGCGGCCAAAAACCAGGTTTTGAACCACGAGTATTTTACTAATATTTAGTGAGATTTGATGACACGCCAAGGACTAAGCTGGAGAGGTGCAAGGCGCAGCGCCTAGAGGCGTTTTAATCGTTGAGTCGTGAATATAAAAGGCAAAATTAAGGTGCTAGGGCGTGTTGATAAGATAGATTTGAAACGCAAAGATTAGGCTGAAAATACTTGCTTTAAAAACCGGTAAACGTTGACGAATCGGTTATCAAAGCAAGATTTATTAACAATAATTATTTGGTTTTATTTCCTTTAGGCGCAACATCATCATACGTAGCACCAGGAAAATCTGCCATTTTCACTTCATCAAGATACAAGTAATGGTCATTTTTCATCACACTTAAGTCACCATTAAAATACATGCCCCACGAAGGATAAATACCTTTATCATCGTTATAACCAAACTGGATATTATGCTGGTTTAATACTTTTTTGCCATCAACCCAAAGTTCAATTAAGCCGGTTTTTGCCGCTGAATAATCCACTTTAACGTGTAAAACAAAATCAACCCAACGATCTAAGTAACCACTTTTAGCGCCAGGAATAGTATAGAGCTGGGTACCTTTGCCGGTTCTGGTTTTGCTTTTTTCATCCGGATCCCATTTCCAACTGCCATGTAAGCCATTCTCGTTCATGGTGATGCTAAACGGCGGATTTCTAGAGTGTTCTTTAAGACGCTTATCAGCACTGCCGTGGATTTGAAAAAATAACCAATGGTTAGGCTCTGTTTTTGTGCCTTCACTCGGGAAATAATAACTAAAACCAAACCAAGCTTCAGCACCCATCACTTGCTCAGTTTTATAGCCGTGAAACATTGCTTTGCGATCAACATTGTCTACTTTATCTTTTTTACCGTTATACGCCGCGGGGTTCTGGTGTTTCCACACAAGCTTGGCAGCATATTTACCGTTGCGAACCACCTTATCTTCAAGTACAAACGCGTGATCAGCTTGCATTTGATTAAACATAAAACGCTTAGCAATATCTTTTTTTAAACCGGGGGTAAATCCCATTGGTTGTTCGGCGTTCCAGCCGCCATCTTCAAATGACTCATCAACTTTATAAACGTTATTAGCTGATGCCGGCAGACTAAAAACCAATAAAGATAAAGGCAGTAATAACTTGTTTTTCAAGCTTGACCCTAACATGCTTTTTAAACCTGGGTGCATAACAACTCCTGTAAAAATAATCGCCAGCAAACGAGAAATGACACGCTCACTGGCTAGATTGATAGAGCTTAATGTTATTCGATCTCTATATCAATACGCTCGGCTTGGCTATCAGACTTATTCCAGTTGATAAGCATCGAAATTTTACCGCTACTTTGCTCCACAACCCTTTTAGGTTGTGCGTCAGGCCCAAACACTTTAGCCGGCTTCCATTTAGAACCAACGGTTGAAATCACGTCGAAAAAGAAAAACCAGACTGTTTTTATTAAACATCAGGATGGTCTTTTGGCTATAGAAGGTAAACGCATCGTTTTTATCTTGTTGATAAGTACGATTTGGTGCCGTTCTAAAGCCATGTTTTGGCACGGTGACCAGCAAACGTTTATCAATGATTAAAGGGTTTAGCCTATCGAATACTTGCACTGAGAATACTTCATAATTAGCAATTTTTTGGCAGTTTAAGCGTTACTGTGCCCTATTCACCGACTTTAATATTGGTACTAACACTAGCGAGTAGCGGCGATTCTAAAACCATTATCGCCAGCATCAAGGTTAGCAAAATTAATCAAACCCATCATTTTTGATCAAGGAGGGGGGGTAGTAATACTGTTATTCAAATGACTAATCTTAAGTAACAAATAGAATTGATTATTTTTGCTCTTTGCCTACCAGCAAAGGTTTCGGCGTTAAATATTGGTAGCCGCTTTTAAAAGATACTTTAGGGGTATACATGAGAACTAAATTTATTACGGCCATGGCAGCCTTGGCATTACTCGTTGGCGGCTGTAGTACCGTAAAATCGATACCACAGCCAACGGCTGATACGGGTAACTATCCATCGAGTACGGAAACCATGAAAGGTATGGAAAAAGTCGCTAATTGGCAGTTACCCCGTTTAGAAAAATTAGATTATTTAGGCTTTAAACGTAAACGCTCTGAAAGCCCGAAAGAATGGATACAAGGCACGTTTTTTGTTGGTTTAGCTGAGTTAGCAGAGCGTTCAAATAACCCTATTTATGAAAAGTGGATTAATTTACGAGGAAACGATTCAAAGTGGGAGTTGGGCCATAGAGCATTTCACGCCGACGATCACTTATTTGGCGATGTATATTTATGGCATTACAAGCGCTATGGCGGCAAGCATAAAATAGCACATATTAAAAAGACGTTTGATACCATCATTGAAGCAAATCCAACAGTCAGTTTGGAATATTTTAAAGAAAAAGGAAAAGGCTACCCCTGTTTTAAACGCTGGTGTTGGGCTGATGCGTTATTTATGTCGCCACCCACTTGGTACTCATTAACCGAGGCTACTGGTGATCAACGTTATGCAAACTATGCGGCCAAAGAATTCAAAGCCACTATTGACTACCTTTATGACACTGAACTGGATCTTGTTTACCGTGACAGCCGTTTTCGCGCCAAAACAAAAACAGGCCAATACGGTGAACAAGTTTTTTGGTCACGTGGCATCGGTTGGGTTATTGGCGGGCTAGTCCGCACGTTAGAATATGTGCCAACCGATCATCCTGATCGCGCCTTTTATGAAAACACCTTTAAAAAGCTAGCCGCAAAATTGAAAACATTGCAAAAACGTGATGGTTCTTGGGCAATGTCATTGTTAGCAAGAGAGCAAAGCCCCTACCCTGAAACTAGCGGTACAGGGTTCTTTACCTATGGTTTAGCTTGGGGCATTAAAAACGGTATTTTAGATAAAACAGAATATTGGCCAACGGTTGCTAGTGGCTGGCAAGTGATGGTGAATGCTGTTCACCCTGACGGAAAACTAGGTTGGGTGCAAGGCGTAAATGCCGCGCCAGGCGTCGTTGAGTATGGCGACTCTCAGCTTTACGGTGTTGGCGCTTATTTGCTTGCAGGCTCAGTTATTTACGATCTAGCTAAATCACAAGAACAAAAAGCATTAGTAAATGAAAACTAAAACCATTTAAACTCTGCTGCCTTAATGCACATTGTCAGCACTCATAGTGAATATTGATAGCGTGTGTTAGGGTACGAGTGAAAATCGTCTCGGCAGTCACTGTAATTCAATGACTGCTGAGATGGTCACTCCACATTCGGCATCATAATGTGCCATGATTGTAAGCGACAAAACCATTAATCAAACTGTGGAGTGACCATCATGAAATGTAGCGTAATTAGTATTGACTTAGCAAAGAATATTTTCCAAATCTGTGGCTTAGATGAAAACAGAAACGTTTTGTTTAACAAAAAAGTGAAACGCTCTGCTTTGTTACACGAACTTCGCCAACACGAACCCACTCAAGTTGCAATGGAGGCGTGTTATAGCTCTAACCCTTGGGGGCGCAGAATTAAAATGCTAGGCCATAAAGTTTCTTTACTCCCGGCATTTGCGGTTAAACCTTTTGTGATAGGCAATAAAAACGATCGCAACGATGCACTGGCTATCGCGGAAGCATTCTTCCGCCCAACCATTCGAAAAATAGAAGTTAAATCACTTGAAGCACAAGATATTCAATCATTGCAGCGCGTCAGAGAGCGCATGATAAAAATACGCACCGGTGATGCTAATCAATTACGGGGGTTATTAGCGGAGTATGGTGTTGTCGTACCGCGAACCCGTGTCGCATTAATGAATGAAATCCCTATTATTTTAGAGTGTAATGAAATGGAATTGACGGCGACAGCCCGCAAAATCATTCGTCGGCTTTATCAAAATTTACAAAATCAAGATGAACAACTTGACGCAATTCAACAAGAGCTTGATAGCTTGGTTAAAGATAAAAAAGAATATAAACGTTTAATGACAATCCCTGGTGTTGGCCCTGTACTCGCTTCAGCGATCATGGGCAGTGTTACTGATGCCAACACCTTTAAAAACGGTAGGCAGTTTGCTGCTTGGACAGGAATAACCCCTTCTCAGCATGCCAGTGGTGATAAAAATAGAATGGGTAAAATAACCAAACGCGGGAATAGCACATTAAGGCGGTTGTTTATCATGGGCGCAAGAGCGGTGATGAATTGGTGTACTAAAAAAGATACCTCATTACATCGCTGGGCAAGGCAACTAAAAAGCCGTATGCACGGTTGTAAAGCGGTTGTGGCATTAGCGAATAAACTTGCGCGTATCACTTGGTCAGTCATGGCATATAAGCAAGATTTCGACATAAACAAGGCCTGTGCTTAATCAAAAAAAACGTAGAATTTAAGAAATAAAACCACTCACTCATTTAAGGGCTAAACGGTACTATATGTATTGATGATTTAAACGGTTTTGTCTTATTTGGAACCTCGCCGGGACAGCTGCTCTAGACGCATAATAACGAGTCGAAGAAGCATTATGCCTGCAAAGGCAAATAAGACATCCTTATTCAGGAACTCATTAGGGCGCGGCTGCATTTAAAGCCATCAAGACGCCGGATATATGTCAAGAAACCGTTACTTTACCAAGCATAAAACCAGTTTAGTAAGAAAGAAATATGTAATTTATTCAATGATTTACCCCTATTTTCGGGCAAAAAAACAGGCAATATAGCTTGATTTAATCGGAGTGACCATATATGTCCC
>NZ_QMED01000034.1 GCF_003286125.1 Algibacillus agarilyticus | reverse complement strand
TTAGTGATGCGCCCACATTTGTTACGCTCATCGCGTAAAGCCATTACTCCAACACCCGAACACCCGAACACAACCCAGAGTGATTCACCTAGAGTATAGTAGTTATACTTTACCTGTTGGTGTTGACTGGGCTTAAGTTACGCTACTCTGTATTTTGCTCGGTTATATTTTTGAATATATCCGCCAGCGCATCTACGTGCTCAGTATCAAATAAAGTGCCATGAAAGCCGGATAAATGTTTTTCAATTAAATTTTTGTTTTGTAATTTTTGCCATGGCTTAAATAAATAGCGATACCAAGGTTTAAACCCAGATGAAATAATCAAGGTTGTTGGTGTATCGAGTGCCTTAGGTGAATATTGACTGAGTGCGGTTATTTGGGTTTGTAACCCTTGGTCGCTGAATAATGTGCCTAATTGACGTTGATTTATACTGAGTTCTTGTAAGCCGAGAGTGTTAACTAACCACGCGGATACGCGCCATAACCAAGATAAACACAGGAAAAAACGCGGATAAGTCGTATCAATTAACACAATACCTTTTATTTTGATACCTTCACTTATTAAGATTCTTGCGGTTTCTAATGCGGTTAACCCGCCCACTGAAAAACCGGCAATGATTGGACAAAAAGATTCATCATGCCGATGATGATGAATAATGTCATTGGCATAGCGATGCGCTAATGCTTCTATCGTTTGTGTGGTTGATTTAGCTGTTTTGTTGTTACTGACCGGTTGTAGCATTTGCACCTTAAATTGTGCCGATAGTAATTGAGCAAGTGATTTGAAACGTATGAGGTCGCCATGGCCAGAGGCTGCAATCCACAACGATTGCTTTTTTGAGGATGGGCCAGTTTTGCGGGTTAAGTCAATACTGATCGCTAATTCATTTTTAGTGGCGGTATTAGCGAGCCTAAGTGCTAATGTTTCGACGGTCGGATTGGCTAATAATATGGATAGGGGGATTGTTTCTCCGAAAGCTTGCTGAATTTTAGCTATCAAATTCAAACTGGTTATAGAATCAGCCCCCAGTTGATAAAAATGACAACGAGTGCCTATTTCATCTTTTTGTAAAGTACTTTTAAAAAATGTCAGTAATGTAGCTTCAAGTTGATTTATCGGCTTTTTAAGTTTTGGGCTTTTTTTATCAAGAGCTTGTGGAACGAGCGCTTTATAGTCGGTTTTACCGCTGCTCTGTTGAGGTATTTGATTAATTTGGTTAAAGATTTTCGGCACCATGTAAGCTGGCAGTATTTGGCTTATATGCTGAATCGTTTTTTGTTGAAAGGCTTCATCTAACGTATTTTCGGATGCTAGTACTATCCAGGCCTGCAGTGCGTTATTAACTAATTTAACCGCCGCCGCTTTTATTTTAGGAACCCCTTGCAAAGCGGCTTCAATCTCTTCTGATGCAATACGCTGACCATTGAGCTTCATTTGGTTATCAATCCGACTCACGTATTGTAAGTTACCATTTTGATCCCAGAAGCCTAAATCGCCTGTTTTGTAGAGATGTTGGTTTTGAATAAAAGGGTTATTGATAAATTGGCTTTGGGTTAAATCGGCATCATTTAAATAACCACGTGCGAGCGCGGTACCTCCAATATAAATCTCGCCCTTTTCACCTTCGGGCAATAAACCTAAATTTTTGTCCAAAATGTATATTCGCGTGTCATCAACCGGCATTCCTATCGGGACAAATTTATCGGTATTCTGACCGGTATATTGATGGGTTGTTGCAAAAATACAGGCTTCAGTCGGACCATAAAAATTATAAAGTAAGGCTTTTGTTTTATCGGTGAACGCTTTGGCCATCGCGGTTGGTAATTTTTCGCCACCGCTAATGGCTATTCTTAGTTTAAGGTTAGGGTAATGATTAGCGGTTTGGTTGAAATACCTAAGGGTAGTGGGCACAAAAATAATATGCGTCGCGCCAAACTTAGCGGCTAAAAAAGCTAAATCGGTTGGTGCTATTTTGCCTTTACCGGGTAGTGCTATTTGCGCACCTTGGGTGAGTGGTAAACATATTTCGATAATAGCGGGATCGAAGTTTAACTGAATTGATTGCAGCGCAATATCATTAGGCGTGAACTCAAAAGTTTTTGCTAACCACGCTAACCTTTTACTTAATGCGCCATGCTCAATTAATACACCTTTAGGCACACCTGTAGAGCCTGATGTGAATAACACATAGGCTAGATCATTTTCTGAAATGGGTATATTGAGATCATGATCCGCTATTGTTAAGTTATGCAGTGGCGCATTTTCATCATCAATCACCACGGTTGTTATTTCTGGTTGGTTTAAGGTGTGCAAATAAGCTTGGCTTTCGATCGCAATAACGCTCTGACTTAATGCCATCTGTTGTTCTATGCGGTTTATAGGCTGGGTTGGGTCGAGTGGTAAAAATGCCGCCCCCACTTTAGCTATTGCCAGAAAAGCGGCAATGGTTTCTGGTTGCCGTTGTAATATGACAGCAACAATATCGCCTTTTTTGATGTTTAATGTGCATAAATGTCGAGCTAAACGATTTGCTTGTTTATTGAGTTGCTCGTAATTCAGAGTAAGATATTGATGGCCGTCATCATTTTCTTCTGCCCACATGAGCGCATTCTGTTTGGGGTTTAGGCTAACGTTCTGCTGGAATAAATCGATGAAAGCGGTGACATTTTGATGATCTATTACGTTTTGGTGTTTATGTTTAATTTGCTGGTTTTGCGCCTCATGACTCAGCAAAGGCAATTGCTCGTATTGGCAATTGGGCTGTGCTATTAAGTTATTGATTAACGATTGTAACCGAGTGGCGAGCAAGCTGGTTTCTCGCGCTGTAAAAAAATCATCGCTGGCTGATAATATAAATTCAGTTGGTTCTGAATCATGAAATTCACATAAAATAATAGAAAGTGGATAACGCGCACTGGGATCGATTGTTTGTCTTGGCTCACTGGTGGGTGCGCCCGAATAAGTCACACTGTAGTTTGTGCTTTCAAATGATAGGGTGATATCAAAAATTCTATCTCGACCTTGTTGGATCATTTGTAGATCTTGGCCTAAAACACTCGCAGGGTAGCGAGCGTGACGGTACGACTGCCTTAACGCAGTGACTATTTTTTTAATAATTGAAAGGCAGGTATCCGTTGTATCTAAGGTGATTTTAAGTGGCATGATAACCGTAAACATACCCAGTGTAGATTTGTAGCGCTTACCTGAACGATTAAGGACTGGCACCCCTATCACCATTTCATTTTTATGATGAACTCGCGCAAAGTAGATAACGGTTGCGGCTAGATATAAATGATAAGTCGTTGCGGCGTGTTCTTTGCAAAATTGTTGAAGGTAGCAGTATTCTTCAATAGGCATAAATTGATGATGATGATGTGCTTTGGGCAATTGATTGACGGCTTTGTTTTCATCACTGTGCCGCGGTTCAAAAAGGTGTTCTGGTAGCGTTGGAAATATTTTATGCCAATAGGCTTGGTCAAGTTTAATCGCTTTTGATGATTGGTAAGCAATGGACTCTTCAATAAATTGGCGGAATTGTACGGGGGCCTCAGGCGGAGATGCTTCACTTTTACTATTATCTGATATTTTCGCTTGGCGTTGTTTATCTAACCGACTATAAATGTAGCTCATGCCGTTCATGGCTAATGCGGTACTGTAACCATCAATCATGATGTGATGGTATTTCATGACAATGCCATATCGCTCATGAGTTGAGCGTAATAAATATATTCGCCATGGGCGTTGCTTGCCATCTAACGGTATATTTTCGGCGTATGTTTTTTTCCACCACGCTTCTATCGTTTTTTCACTATCATCACATTGACTAAAATCATGAAATTCTAACAATGTTTCTTGCCAATCATTGATAACTTGCTGTGTACCATCTGGTAAGGGTAATAAGCGTAATGCATCGTTTTCTTTAACGAGTTCGGCTACTGTTTCATGAAACAACGAGATGTCGAGTGGGCCATTGATAAACCCCATGCCGCCAGTGGTTAGATGTGAACTGTTTGGGTATAGTTTTTGATCAAGCCAAACTTGATACTGGCTAATGGATAAAGGCAGTATTTCGGCTTTTGGGTTTTCTATCGTAGGCAATGCGAGATCCTATTTTTGCAATGATTTTTATAATTGGCAATGTGTAATAATGTGTATTGATAACCAGCTTAACCATTTTGTCACCTTTACCGTAAGGCAATAAACAAACTTTGCAACAAGTGGCTGTCAATTAAGTGAGTTGCTTGGTAATCGGGTTTGTTAGGTTAATCCTTTATTATGACGGTAAGTAGATTACATGAAACAGTGAAAAAGGACACTATAAGCCTTAATCAAAAACGTTTTTGGCTGCGGTGGGTCGTCGCCGATGTGATTAATATTTGGCATATTGTGACTTGATTAACGTCGCCACAAGCGACCTTTAATTTAAAATATATTAAATGAATCTTTAGCTTGTGAGTCTCGGTAACTTTGCATATGCTTGATTTACAAAATCATGAATAGAAAATGAACAGTGAGTATACGGATAAAAGTAGCGACTACCGCTAAAGAGTTAAATGATGTGTATCGATTACGTAAGTCTGTTTATGTTGATGGTGAAGGTTTATTTAAAGAGCTGAAAAATGAATGTATTGTTGATCAATACGATTCTCTGCCTAAAGTCGCCAATATAATTGCTTATGATGAGGGATCTCAAACAGCCATTGGAACAGTCCGTATTAATTTGGATTCTGAAATTGGTTTGTTAAGTGATGATTTATTTGATTTTAACGCCTACCGTGAACAAATTCAAAAACAACGTCAATTAGAAGAGCTTCCTCCTCCTGCTTTTATTGGTGTTGGAATGTTAGCTATTGCCAAGCCTTGGCGAAATAGAAGAGATGTTTTTTTTGCGCTATTTAAAATGGGCTGCAATGTGGCTCATTCATGGGGTGCTACACACGTTATAGCAACAGTAAATGCCAAAACAATTAGTATATACAAACGCTTAGGGTTTAATATTTTTAGTGATGAAATATATGTCCCTGATATTGGGGAGTCTGTGTTGCCTATTGGTCATGATTTTGCCCCTGTTTATCAGTGGGTATCAGGTGCCTTTGGCGACTCACATGAATTATTAGACTGTTTTGCAGATTGTTTTGAATATTTATTAATTGATCGTGGAAATGTTATTTTTAATGAAAATGATCAAGGTGATGAAGCCTTTTTAATTAATAAAGGCCGGGTCGAGATCACTAAGTCAATTAACAATAATGAAAATACATTAAGCTTAGCGACTTTAAATAGAGGGGCTTTATTGGGGGAGTTATCGTTAATTGATCATGAGCCGCGTTCAGCAAGTGCGGTCACATTGACTAATTGTGAATTTATTGTTTTAAACCACGATATATTTTGGCAGAAAGTCACAGATGAACCACGTTATTTAAGAGGTTTGTTAAATATGCTGTGTTCAAGGCTAAGGCAGGTTGACGATTTAGCATTTGTTTTATCTCATGGTACCGAGGATGTGAGATTGAATTTTTTCATTAATAAATTAAGAGATAACGCAAAAGCCTGCAGTGGTGACTCAAATGAATGTACTATTAAGGTTAATATCGATGAAATCGCCAGTATGGCTAAAGTCAGTGTATCCACAACTATCGAATATCTAAACCGTTTACAAACACGCAATATTTTAATTTTCATGGATAAACATATTAAATTTATAGGCCAAGGTGAAATATGAAAGAAAATGAAGCAAGTTCGACCGCATTTACGGTATTACAAGGAATTTTACACGTTGCTTATTCTACACCTCATCAATATTTGGTTGATAAAGACATTGTTGAAACGGGCGAATTGATTTTAAAAGGCTCTGAAGAGGGGCGTAAACGCTTAAAACAAATTACGAGCCCGTTATCTAAGTTATCAACAAAGCTACGCGAGTATTTATTACTACCGGGCATTACCGTGCATTATGTCTTAAGAAAAAGCTATATTGAGGAGCAAGCGCTTAAGGCAATCAGTGAAGGTGTAACACAAGTTGTTAATTTAGGTGCCGGGTTTGATACGTTAGCTTGGCGTTTACATCATGTGCATAGTCAGGTTAACTTTATTGAAATAGATCACCCTGATACACACAAAGTTAAAAGCGAAGCTTTATTAAGTGATTCGAGCAACAAAAAAGACAATATGCACTTTTTAAGTGTCGATTTTACCCAACAAGACCTATACAGTGCTTTAGATGAATTTTCGGCGTTTGATGCCACACGCAAAACCTTATATATCTGTGAAGGTGTGATGATGTATTTAGAGGTGGATGAAGTTAATGCTATTTTTAGTGCAATTGATAAATTGACGGGGGCTGACTCATTACTTTTATTCACTTGTTTAGAGCCTCAGCACAGTCCTAAAAATAATGTTCGTTCATTACTCTTTTCTTATTTAAATATGATTGGTGAGCCCATCAAGTGGGAGCTTGAAAGTCAATATATGAATAAATATTTAGCTGACAAAAACTGTAAGTTTTTAGCATTAGCGGATACGCCTGAACTTAAAAAGCATTTCATTACGCATGATTCGAACTATGTTTATCATGAAGGTGAATATTTGGTGCTTTGTCGTTTTTGATTTGTCGTTTTAACTTAGTTATGTTTACTTTGATAGCAGGGCAACTTGCTATCAAAAGTCGATATTTTGTATTAATATCTCTCTGCATCACCTGCCACGCGTCTATTTCTGCTCTGCTATTCAATTAATAAATAAGTTAACAATCATGCCAAATAAACAGTTCACTCTTGAAGACCAACTAATGCTGCAAGATATTATGCAACACCGACGTGATGTACGCGGTAATAACTTTACTCAACAAGCCGTGGCCGACAGCGTGATTGATCAACTGATTCAAGTCGCCGCATTAGCGCCATCCGTGGGGTTTTCTCAGCCATGGGAATTTGTGGTTATTCGTGATGATAAAACTAAACAGCAAGTGGCTGATTGTTTTGCAGATGAAAATGCTAAGGCGCAAACATTATTTAGTAATGAAAAACAAAAGCAGTATGCGGCTCTTAAATTAGAAGGCATTAAAGAGGCGCCTGTTAATATTGCTGTTTTTTATAAGCCATCAGATGAGCCTGTTTTAGGGCAAAACTCTATGATAGAAATGGGTGAATATAGTGTCGTATGTGCAGTACAAAATATGTGGTTAATGTCGAGAACCTTAAATATTGGTTTAGGCTGGGTGAGTATTTTAAACCCTGATACCGTCAAAAATATTTTAAATGCACCGAGTGAGCACAAATTAGTTGCTTATTTATGCATTGGTTATGTTGAACAATTTTTAGATAAACCCGAATTAGAAACACTTAAATGGGCTGAACGCAAACCGACACAATCATTAGTCCATCATAATGGTTTTAAAGCTTAAATCGTTTTTTACCAGTAATATGATAGCCCTAGGGCGTGTTTATCTTTGTATTATTTTTGAGCAATAGGCTATTTTAATCATTAACAAAGCAGAATGAGTGGGGTTTAGTCATTCTAAATAAACGAATTCTAATGCCGTTAAGGGTTAAAATAGCCATTGCCCTTCGGGCTGAGGCCAAAATGGTCTTATGCAGCGTTAGAAATAACTTATTTAGATGACTAAACTTCATTATTTCTGCCTTGCCTAAGACCATTTTTTCTCTCAGCTCAAATTATAAACAAAGATCAACACGCCCTAGTTAACTAGCAAGTTGTTTAATTAACTCGCCAATCTCCATGAACGTTTTTAATCTCGCTGTTGTGGGGCGCCAGACAATACCTATTTCACGGTACGCACTGCCCGCTAAAGGCCGACAAACCAAATCTGTATTTTTTAAAATATCATTATCAATCGCCATTTTGGGTAAATAACTTGCACCTATTCCTTGTTGCATCATTTGTATTAAGGTGTGCACGCTGGTGGCAGAAAAGGGATGTATTTTATTGCTGTTGTGCAACTGGCAAGCGCTGATGGCGTGATCGCTCATGCAATGTTCTTTTTCTAATAAAAATATACTGTTATCGGGCACGTCATCGGATAAGCCACTGGCCGGAAATTTTTCAAGCAGATCGGGCAAGGCCGTTAAGAAAAACTCATCATTAAATAGTTTTTTAACCATTAAATCACCCGTATCAACCGGTAAAGCGAGAATGAGCATATCGATTCTATTTTGTTGCATTAAATTGAGCAGGTTTTCAGTGGTGTCTTCTCGCATCATGAATTTCAAATCTGGGTAATCTTGTCTTACTTTTTTGATCAATTTAGGCAAAAGAAAAGGCGCGATAGTTGGAATACACCCCAAGGTTATTTCACCTGTCATATCTCCTGATTGATTAGCGCTAAAGGCGACAAGATCGTCTACTTGTAAAATGATACTAGAGGCTCGTTTTACAATTTCTAGCCCCGCTTGGGTAAAATGAAACCGCTTATTATCACGTTCTAAAATTTGGCAATCTAATTGTTCTTCAAGGTTTTGAATTGCCGTACTGAGAGTTGATTGACTAACAAAACAATTTTTTGCCGCCCGAATAAAACTTTGCTCTTGATGTAAGGCGAGTAAATATTGTAATGCTTTTAAACTTGGGCGGTGATTGCTTAATTTCATGCTTATAAATTCAATTTAGATCATGTATAGAGCGCAAAGAATGACATAGGACGGATCAGCATACAAGTTTATAAACAATGACTAAAAGGGGACTTTGTTTAATAACGGTAATTTCAAATTTATTAACGTCTTAATCTAAAAATAACGTGTTTTAGGACGATAACCTATAATGTAAATCAATAGACATGTGCTAGTCTATATAGGTCAGATTCAATCGTGTGATCAGGAAGTTTGTACGGAATCTTTTTTAATTTTGAGTTGGTAAATAGCAGATGGCTTTGCATAAACTAAATCTAATTCTCGGTATTATTCTTTTTCTATTGTGCTTCTTTTTTATAAACCATGCTTTTGCGCATTCTGGTTCTCTCGATCCCTATGGTTGTCATTCAAATCAAGATCTTTATCATTGTCATAAAGGCATAAAAGGTGGCAATGTTAATTTAAACCAGAAGCAGCAAAGTGAAGCGCAATTCAAAGCGTTTATTGCTCAACAAAAATTAAAACGTAAAGCACGCGCGCGTAGTTATCAACGTTTTGATAAAGACGATTGGGGTCATTGGAGTGATTCCGATCATGATTGCCAAGATACTTTTGCCGAAGTGCTTATTTTCTTTTCTAAAGATCCTGTGACCTATCAAGATCCAGCTAATAACTGCCAAGTCAGCCGGGGGTTGTGGGTTGACCCCTACAGCAATAATACTTACCGCAGCGCCAGTGCGTTAGTTTTAGATCCGATAGTTGGGTTAGAGCATGCTTTTTTAAACGGCGCAGAATCGTGGAATTTACGCCAACGTAATGAATTTAAAAATGACGTGATTAACCTTGTCCCTGTTCACCCAAATAGTCGCCGCAATAAAAATGATAAAGCCCCGCAAGATTGGTTGCCTACATTTAATGAATATCATTGTACTTACCTAAGGCAATGGTTACGAGTTAAAGCAAAATACAATTTAACCAGCTCTAATAAAGAAAAAACATTTATCAAATATCGTTTAGCTCGGTGTGGCGAGTCAACTGACAACCCATAAACTTGGCGTTGTTCCTTCATGTTTTTTTACTGTGCTATAGTCTTCTCGCTCAGATTTTATGGTTCATTGTCAGCGCTTACTCTTGACTTTGCTTACATGGATGTAAGAACTTAGGTTTCGTCTGGAACTTAAAACCTGTGGCTCCTGCGTCGTTCTAACACCTAAATCCATTTAGGCGGCTCCAAGCATATAGTAGAGCATATGCTCATGGCGTCTCGAAGCTTGCCTGCATGGATGCAGGTAAGAGGCGAAAGCAGGACGCGGTAGCTTTGACGGCTGCCCCTAAACCTCGATCGCTTTGACTATACATTAGCCTGTTAAATCTACTGATATTTAAAAATGAGCCTGCTATTATGCCGGTATTATTCTTTAATGTTGTATCTCATGGCTAATTATCATTCACCTTTGCGTTTTTCTGTTGTTTTTATTCTTCTTTTTTTATTTTCTTCCTTTGTATTTGCACAACCCAAAGACAACGCTATTTCAAATCAAACCTGCATAAACTGCCATCAAAGTGAACATAAAAAATGGTCATTATCTGATCATGCTAAAGCAATGGATTTGGCAAATGAGCAAACGGTGTTAGGAGACTTTAACAATAAAAGCCTAATGCATTTTGGTCACGAAGGGCGCTTTTATCGCCAAGATAATAAATTTTTTATGAGCCTTATACAGGCTGGAAAACAAACAAAATATGAAATTAGTTATGTATTTGGTCATGCGCCTTTACAGCAATATTTAACAAAGTTGCCTGATGGGAAAATGCATGTTTTACCGTTTGTATGGGACAGTCGAGATAAAAGCGAAGGCGGACAACGTTGGTATAACTTATATGATGAGACCATCTTGCCGACGGACCGTTTACATTGGTTACAACCTTTACAGAATTGGAATGGCATGTGTGCTGATTGTCATTCTGATGGCTTAGTACGAAATTATGATGCTGAGCTAAACAAATTTGATAGCCAATGGGACAACATTAATGTGGGGTGTTTATCGTGCCATGGTGATATGACTCTTCATGCAGAAGAAAATGAAAAGACAAAAAAAGCGAGTCATCGAAATAACATAACACCAGAACTTAAACAGGCTGCAGGTATGTGGTTACGTCAGTCAGGTGAAAAAATAGCACAATGGCAGGGTGAGCCACGTGATAACCAATTTATGGATACGTGCTTTGCATGTCACTCTTTACGTTCTCCGCTTGTTGATGGTTTAAAAGCGGGCAGTCACTTCTTAGACTTATTCACACCACAACTCATTCAACCGCCTTTGTATCATGCTGATGGCCAAATTAAAGAAGAGGTCTATGTTTATGGTTCTTTTTTACAAAGTAAAATGCATGCTGCTGGGGTTAATTGTTTAGATTGCCATGATAAACACACGATGAAAGTTAAAAGCCAAGATAATGGTTTATGTTTGCAGTGTCATAGCCCAGAAGAATATAACGCAAAATCTCATCATCAACATGAAATCGACAGTAGTGGCGCACAATGTGTTAATTGCCATATGCCAGAAAATAGATATATGGGTGTTGATGATCGCCGTGATCATAGTTTTAAAATTCCACGCCCTGATTTAGCAACTGAATTTGATACACCTAACGCGTGTACGCAATGTCATACCGAGAAAAATGCGGTATGGGCGAGTAAAAACCTTGAAAAATGGCATGGTAAACCCACAGCGGTAAACCCAAATAAACTTAATTTTATGCGGTTAATGCAAGGCCAATCTATTAGCCTGGGTGAACATATTAAAATAGTTGATGATGAAAAATTAGATGAAATAACACGCGCTTCTGCTTTAGCCATGCTGAGTTATCATCAAAATGCATTACAAGCGTCTATGTTAGTACCTTATGTGAAAGCAAAAGACGATCTATTACGCTTGGCGGTGAGTCAAGCCGCTACGGTTATTAATGTAAAAGCGCGAACGGCGTTATTAAAACCATTATTAAGTGATAAGCGCCGGGCAATACGCACCGGTGCTGCATATGCATTGGCCGATGCTCAACTTTATATAGCCGATAGTGATTTGTTTAAACGCGTTTTTGATGAATTATCAACCGCCCAAGCCGTTAATAGCTGGCGGGGTGAAGGGCGATTAAATCAAGGTAATATTGCATTGCAACAGGGTAATGTCGCGAGTGCAATTGAAACCTATTTACAGGCGATTAAAATCGACCCTTATTTTGATGTATCGTACATTAATTTAGCGGATCTATATCGCGGCCAAAACAAGGTTAAGGCCGTAGCGGATATTTTAACGTTAGGCATTAAAAATAACCCCTTGTCGGCAATTTTGAACTATTCGTATGGTTTGCATTTGATACGCCAAAAACAAGTTCACAAGTCTATTAACTTATTTAAAAAAGCGTTTGAATTAGATTCAAGCAACGCGCAATATTTGTATACATTTACGTTAGCGCTCGACAATATTGGGCAAACCAACAAAGCGCTACAAATATTATTAACGCATGTAGAGCGTTTTAAAGGTAATGCTCAAGTTCAAGAAATGGGGCTCTATTTAGCGCAAAAACTCAATGAACGTGCGGCTTACCAGCGTTTTATTTGGTAGTTAAAAGCAGGAGTGTATGAATACTAATACACACGCCTTGTTTAGATAAAAGTAAGGGGACTTAATTAACTTGTGTTTTGGATACACATGAGCCCTAGAATAACCTCTAGCTACTATTGGTATAAATAGCGCTTCACGTTATTTTAAACTTATCTTTATTGTATAAGCGACTTTAAAACCTGTTAAACTGCGCGAAAATTCAAAGACTGATGTAAAAATAGGTCTTTTTTATGGCTACATTTTTAAAATGGCGATTAAAATTAAGCGGAGGTTGTGATGAGTGATTTTTCAAATGTAGGTTTGCTGCCTCAGCTTGTCACGCAAGTTAATAACTTGGGCTATGAGCAAGCAACGCCTATCCAACTCGCGGCTATTCCCGTTATTTTATCGGGTAAAGATATCATGGCCGGTGCACAAACAGGGACCGGAAAAACGGCTGCATTTGGTTTACCTATCATTCAGTTTTGCCTGCAAACGCCGTTAAGTGATAACGCCAAAACGCATTCAAATACCGTTCGTGCTTTAATTTTAACGCCAACTCGTGAGCTTGCTCAACAAGTTCATCGTAATATTGAGCAATACGCAAATGAGACTTCATTAAATATACAGATTGCTTATGGCGGTGTGAGTTTAACGCCACAGATCGCCAAGCTTCGAAAAGGCGCCGACATTTTGATTGCGACACCGGGTCGTCTAATCGATTTAATGTATAAAAAAGTGATTCATCTCGGGCATTTAACTCACTTAGTTTTCGACGAAGCCGATCGTATGCTTGATATGGGCTTTATTGATGATATTAAACGTATTTTAAAACAGTTACCGACAACACGCCAAACGATGATGTTTTCGGCGACGTTTGATGATGCTATTTTTAAACTCAGTAAACAGTTATTAGTTGAGCCTGAATTAATTGAAGTTGATGCGCGTAACACCGCGGCTCAAACCGTTGAACAAGTTATCTACAATGTTGACGCGGATCGAAAACGAGAATTAGTTTCTCACTTAATTGGCGCTAAAAATTGGCAACAAGTGCTTATTTTTGTGCGCACTAAGCAAGGTGCTGATGAGCTTGCTAAAGAGATGTGTAAAGACGGTGTGAACGCCAAGGCGATACACGGTGATAAGTCTCAAGGTCGACGCGAGTCTACATTGGCTGATTTTAAAGTGGGTAAAGTACGGGCGCTCGTCGCGACTGATGTGGCTGCACGTGGGTTAGATATTCAAGATTTACAGTATGTGATTAATTACGAATTACCTCATATTGCAGAAGATTACATACACCGAATCGGTCGAACGGGCCGTGCCGGTAATCAAGGCATGGCACTCTCGTTAATGAGTGAAGAAGAAAATTGGTTGTTAGAAGAAATCGAGGTTTTGCTCGATAGTCGCATTCCGCAACAATGGTTACCGGGATATGAACCAGACTTAACGAAAGCACGCACAACTTCTCGCAAAAATACTAAAACTGCACAAGCTCGTCGTGCGAAGCAACGCGGGCGTGGTCGTCGTTAGACGGCCTATTTATTGATAAGGTAAGTCACATGACTAACAATGATATTTTACGTCGTATTCGTTATACATTTAACTATAACGATGCAAAAATGGCTGAAATTGTTGCCTCTACTGGGCACGTAATGGAACAGTCTTTAATTACGCAATGGTTGAAGAAAGAAGAAGACGAAGAGTATGTTCGTTGTAGTGATCGCGAATTTTCGACTTTTTTAAATGGTTTTATTAATGAAAAACGCGGCAAGCGTGAAGAACAGGCTTTACCTGAAAATCATTTAAACAATAATTTAATTTTTAAAAAGTTAAAAATTGCTTTAGATTTAAAATCAGAAGATGTGCTTGATATCATGGATTTAGCTGAGTTTAGCATTAGCAAACATGAATTAAGCGCGCTGTTTCGTAAAGCTGATCATCAGCATTATCGTGAATGTAAAGATCAGCTATTACGCAAATTTTTAACGGGCATGCAAATTAAGTATCGTGACGATATAGAGAAAAAACCATCGGGAGCGAATCGTTCTCGTACCTTCACTAAAGCGCCTAATGGTGAAGATACGGATGAAAAGGTTAATATATTAAAGCCTAAGAATCGTACAACGACCGTTACCCAAAAAGCGACCGCTGATGCTCCTATTACCTATGGTAATTATAACAATGATAAAGTGTCGGTTAAAAAAATGGTTAAAAAAGAGCACGGTAAACCGACTAAAAAAGTATCAAGAAAATCACTTTCGACTAATAGCTTTAAGTGGCCTGCGACTAAAGATTAGTCAATCGGTTTTAAGGCAAAAAATTGAAGGTGACGATACCCCATTTATTGGGGTATAAAACAGATTGTATTAGATATGCTTGGTCGTAAATTTCAAATAAAAGGAAATGACGCATTATGAAAAAAATGAAGAATGAATCAGGGTTGTTAAAAAAAGCACTTGAAATAGGCCAAGCCTATGCAAAAAATCGTGGCTATCAATCATTTGGTCCAACAGACTCTGCTAAGCAAAAAATTGAATGTATCTACCGTTTACTCGTTAATGATAAAATGATTACGCCTTTACCAGAGAATCAAGAAGACTTACTGAGCATGAAACATAAGCTGGCGGTATGGATTTCTAAAAAACTGCCTGAAAATCATCCCTTATTAAAATAATTTCCCTATTATTTTGAAATTATATTATGCCTGATGAGCTCTGAGTTATTCAGAGCTTTTTAATTATGCTCGATTGCATATTAGATTAGTGGGAATTAAATTAGTGGGAGATACATTCAATATATCGTAAATCTTCTACATACCTGCCTATTTAACCGATTATCGCTAGAAGTCGTCTATTTATCTTTTAACACAAGCTATCAAATATCAATTCCGCTATTATTTGTCTTTCATTGTTGTGGTTTGTAAACTTATTTTACAAGCACTATTTTGCTTAAACTTAGCTACATAAATGTAAGCTAAAATAATCACTTTAAACGGACAGGTTAGGGATATGTTGAAAAAAATGAATAAGCGGTATGTATTACCGATTGTAATTATTTTAATCGCTATTGTGGCAATGGAAGGCTTGAAGAGTTTAAAGAAACCGCCTGAAGTCAAACCTGTCATTGATTTAACTCCTAAAGTGAAAGTACACGCTATTGAACTTCATGACCACGCACTGCAAATCCCCTCTTATGGTGAACTTACACCCAAATATCAAACCAATTTGATTGCACAAGTTGAAGGTATTGTGATTTCGCTATCGCCGGTATTCAACAAGGGCGGCTTTGTAAAAGCAGGCGAGGTATTAGCCTTAATTGACCCAAGTGATTATCAAACTAATTTATTGGAAGCCGAAGCTAACCTTGCCAGTGCAGAAGCTTCATTAGAAGAAGAAAAAGCGCAAGGTAAAGTCGCAGAAGCCGAATGGTTGCAAATCGAAGATTTAACCCCATCAGAACTTGCCTTACGCAAACCTCAATTAGCCCGATCTGCTGCGCAAGTTAAAGCCGCTCAAGCGATTGTTAAACGTGCAAAACGTAATTTAGAGCGAACCGAAATCAAAGCGCCTTATGATGCCATTATTGCGAGTCGTAAAATTAGCTTGGGCACTTTTGCAAGTAAAGGCAGTGAAATTGGTCAAGTTAACTCGATTGCCGAAGGAGAAGTTCGCCTACCAATTGCTAACAATCAATTATCGTATTTACCAAACAGAGGCATAAATGCTCAGGTGAAGCTAACCGCTAACATTGGTGATGAACAAATAGAATGGACAGCAACAGTTGTTCGTTCAGAAGGCATTAAAGATCAAAGTAGCCGTATGCACTATCTGATTGCTGAAGTTGCCGACCCCTATGCGTTAAAATCGGATTTAACGCCCCTCGAATTTGGCAGTTATGTTGAAGCTGACGTGACGGGGTTAACATTAATTGATGCCGCCGTTATTGACAGTAATTGGGTCAGTAATAATCAAGTGGCGGTTGTTGATGCAAATAACCAATTAGTTTTTAAATCGTTAGTCACCGTACATGATGCTGCAGGTAATAGTATTGTGAAATCAGGGTTAGCAGAGGGAGACAACGTTATAACGTCTTCATTGCAGTATCCCGTACCGGGGATGCAACTTGTTATTTTAAATGAGAACCAACCTGCTATTAAAGAATCTAACCCTGAATCAGCCATTGCATTACAAGGAGAGTAAGCATGAGTGAGTCAAACAAAGGCATTATCGCTTGGTTTGTTAAAAACAGCGTTGCCGCTAACTTGCTGATGATTTTTATTATTATGGGCGGCGCGTTAACTGCGCTTACCATCAGTAAACAGATGTTCCCGCAATTTGAAATTAATCACATTGTTATTGATACCACCTATCGTGGCGCTGCACCGCAAGAAGTGAGTGAAGGTATCACGATTAAAATTGAAGAATCATTAGAACCGATCCAAGGTTTGAAGCGCGTTATCTCGTATTCAGGTCGGGGTTATTCTCATTTAAATATCGAAGTTGATGATAAATTTGATCCAGATAAAGTCATGGATGAAGTTAAATTACAATTAGATTCAATTTCAAGTTTCCCTGATGGCATGGAAAAGCCAATTATCAAGCGCGTCAAACCAAAACAAGAAGTTTTTTATATTAGTTTGTATGGTGATTTATCTAACCAACAACTTAAAGAAATGGGCCGTGGTATTCATGATGAAATTCAGTCATTACCTAATATCAATGTGACTGAATACTACAGCGGTTTAAATTATGAAATAGCGATTGAAGTCAGTAAAGAAAAAATGCGTGAGTATGGCTTATCGTTTGCTGATATAACCAATGCCGTGCGTAATTTTTCGGCGAATCAATCAGCAGGACAAATAAAAACAGATAATGGGTACATATCGGTTCGGGTAGAAAACCAAGCTTACCGAGGTCATGAGTTTGAGCGCTTGCCTATTATTAACCTGAGTGACGGCACGCAAATTTTATTAAAAGATGTGGCTAACGTTAATGATGGCTTTGAAGAAGGGATCCAATACTCTAAATTTAATGGGCAAAATTCGGTTACTTTATTCATTGGTGCATCACCTGATCAAAGTATCACTGACATTGCTAAAACCGTGCAAAATTATTTAACTGAAAAACGCAAAACGTTGCCGCAAGGTATACAGATAGAACCCTGGGTAGACTTTACTTACTACCTTGAAGGTCGATTAAATATGATGCTTGATAATATGTTAATGGGGGGGATTTTAGTTTTTTTAATCTTGGCATTAACGTTAAGACTCAAGCTCGCATTTTGGGTTATGTTAGGTTTACCGATTAGTTTTTTAGGTGCTTTGCTGTTTTTACCCATGGAGTCGATTGGTGTTTCGATAAACGTGGTGAGTCTATTCGGCTTTATTTTGGTATTAGGGATCGTCGTAGATGATGCCATTGTCATTGGTGAGAGTGTTCAAGAAGAAACCGATCAAAAAGGGCAATCAATATCCAGTGTGATTAAAGGGGCTCAGCGAGTCGCTGTGCCGGCTACTTTTGGGGTTTTAACCACGGTTGCCGCCTTTGTTCCTATGGTGATGGATGATGGCCCAAGTGCTGCTTTCTCTCAAGCAATCGGTTTTGTCGTTATTTTTTGCTTATTGTTTTCTTTAGTTGAATCTAAACTTATTTTACCGGCGCATTTAGCGCACATGTCACCTAAATCTAACAATAAATACAACCCATTTGATTATCTTCGCTCTCGGATTGACAAAGCGCTTAAGTTTTTTGTTAAAAACAAATACACGCCTTTCATTACACGTGCCATATTTCACCGCTATACCGTCATTGCGCTGTTTATTGGTGTGTTATTAATCAGTATTGGTTTGTATTCCGGTGGTGTTGTCCGTTTTATTGGCACCCCAAAAATACCACATGATTTTCCGTCTATCACACTTGAAATGAATTCAACTACTTCAGAAAAAGATACGTTAGCGGCGGCTATCGCGATTGAAAAAGCCTTATACAAAGTGGATGAGATCATTAAATCTGAGCATGATGGCCAAGGTATGATAGGTAACATGCAAGTGAGTTTACGCAATCGCACAACCGCTAATATACAAGTTAAGTTAGTTGATCCCGAAATACGCCCTGTTGATCCTTTTATTATGTCGGCCATGTGGCGAGAAAACTTACCCGTGATCGCCGGAGCTAAAAACTTTGTTGTACAAGATCGATTGTTTGGCGGTGGTAATGAAGATGGTGACGTTAGTTTTAGATTGATCAGTAATGATCCGGTGCAATTAAAAGCGGCGGGTGATGAATTAAGGAGCAAGCTAGGCACTATCGCAGGTGTTAGTGATATTAATGATAGCTGGGAAGTGATAACCGATGAAATCGAATTATCGTTAAAACCACAGGCTTATCGTTTAGGCTTTACGTTGTCAGATATCGCCAGCCAGGTTAGTTTTGCTTTATATGGTATTGAGGCACAACGCATTTTGCGAGACGGTGATGAAATTCGCGTGATGGTGCGTTACCCGTATGCTGATCGTAAAGCGATAAACCAAGTTAACAATGTTATGATCAGAACCAAAGATGCGTCAGAAATGCCGTTGTCTGATCTTGCTGATGTATCGATAAAAGATGGCGTAAATCGGATTCGTCGTGAAGATGGTAAACAAACATTGTCTGTTTGGGCAAGTGTTGATAGCAAAGTGGTTGAATCATTTAAAGTGGCTAATAACATTAGCCAAGAATACTTACCGAGTATGTTAACTGAATATTCAAATGTAAGCAGTGAGCTATCGGGTAGTATTAAAGAAGAGATGCAAAGTGTTAATGAGCAGTTTAGAAACTTCTTGTTATCGATGTTGGTCATTTACGCATTACTGGCAATCCCGTTGCGCTCTTATAGTCAACCCGTGTTAATTATGACTGTGATCCCTTTTGGTGTTATTGGTGCGATGTTAGGGCATTTAATTTTAGGCATGGATATGAGCAGTCAGTCTATCTTCGGTATTATTGCCGCCTCAGGTGTGGTGATTAATGACTCGCTGGTGATGGTCGATTTTGTTAATAAAGCCAGAGCACGAGGCATTGCTCTTAAACAAGCTGTAATAGAATCAGGAGCTAAACGTTTTAGAGCTATTTTACTGACCTCATTGACGACATTTATTGGTTTGATCCCAATAATATCTGAAACCAGCTTACAAGCTAAAATTGTTATTCCAATGGCTGTTTCACTCGCGTTTGGTGTGTTATTTGCGACGGTTATTACGCTTATTTTAATACCTTGTTTATATGTGGTATTAGAAGATATAAAAGCTAAGTTAAAACGAAAAAAGCCAGTTACTTTAACCGAACAATCTGATGTAGAAACAGATTTAGCATTAACTAAAGAACACGTTTAAAGCAACTCAGTTGATCTACTTGAGTGACTTATATACCTAAGTGATTGTGAATATAAAAGCAGATAACAAAAGCCCTTAACAAATATGGGCTTTTTAGTTTTTTACATGGCGAATTAAAAGCGAGTTATAAATTATTTGAAATAAGCTCTCGCGCGAATAATGAACGCAAACCTTAATAGCTAACAATTACTGGCTATAAACTCGGCTTGAGTTGGCATTTTTTCAACAGACGTTTTAATGACGTGCTGGATGTTTTGCATACGCTTTTCTATTTCATCAATAGGTAATACATCCACCATCGGGTGATAACGTTCTGGCATTAGGCCTTGCCCCAACATCACACTGACCCAACTGGATTGATTGAATAGTTCTTCATCTTCTCTAAATACACGACCGGTTGATTTGAATAACGCTATTTTTTTATGCAAAGATTCGGGTATATCCATATGTTGGCAAAAGCGCCAAAATGGCGTGTCGTCACGTTCCGTTAATTTATAATGGCAAATAATAAAATCACGAATACGTTCCATTTCAACTTGTGCTTGCTGATTATATGTATCGATATCATTTTGCACAAAATCTTTGGTGGGAAATAAACTCATTAAACGCGAGATAGATGATTGCACTAAATGAATTGCAGTTGATTCAAGAGGCTCAATAAAACCACTTGATAAACCAATCGCGACACAGTTTTTATTCCAGTATTTATTGCGCATACCGCCTTTGAAACGCAAAAAGCGAGGTTCTGCCAGTAATTCGCCTTCGATGCCATCAACTAATATCTTTTTAGCTTCGTCGTCGGTCGTAAACTTACTTGAGAATACATATCCGTTGCCCATACGATGTTGTAAAGGAATACGCCACTGCCAACCTGCTGGCTGTGCCGTTGAACGAGTATAAGGTTCTGGATCGTTAACTAATTTGCTGGGGGCGACGACAGCGCTATCGCAAGGTAACCAGTGGCTCCAGTCTTGATAGCCGGTATGCAAAGCGCCTTCGATTAATAAACCGCGAAAGCCGGTACAGTCGATAAATAAGTCACCTGTTACTTCTTGGCCATTGGCTAAACTCAGTGAAGAGATAAAACCATTTTCGGGGTTTAAATTAACCTGCTTAACCGTAGATTCGATCCGGGTGGTATTGTTTTTTTCAGCGACCTCACGCAATAGTTTGACATACAAACCCGCATCAAAGTGATAAGCATATGAAATACTGGCTAAAGGGGAGTTGGGTACATTAACCGAACGCATCATTTTGCCGGCTTTACCTGCCACGCTATTAAATGCGTAATCTTGAATACTGCCGACTTTGCCCAACTGTGCCATTTTTATCCAAAAATGATGAAACTCCACACCTTCAAAATTTAAACCGATTGTGCCAAAAGGGTGCATGTAACTATGGTTGATTTTTTGCCAGTTGACGAATTCAATACCGTGTTTAAACGTCGCTTGGGTTTTACGAATAAACTCGTTTTCGTCTATTCCTAACAATTGGTTAAAAAGTTGAATTTGCGGAATAGTCGCTTCACCCACACCCACATTAGGAATTTCAGCCGATTCAATTAATTCAATTTCACATAATCGGTTTTTAAAGAGTTTGCTTAATGCGGCTGCGGTCATCCACCCTGAGGTACCGCCGCCAACGATCACAACTTTTTGAATATTGTTATTTTCGGGCATATTGTATTTCAACCTTTTATTGATAAATTAATAGTGCTGATGATGTTTTTAACTTATGGGCAATAATGTTTTAGATATTCTGCGTGCGAAAATTGTTGTGCGCAGGCTTGTTTAATTGTCGTTGTCATTTGCTCTAATTTTATTTTATTGGTATTGGTTTGCTCAGCTAACGGTGTGATATTTTCGGGTATTAAACCAAAACCATAGAATAAACAAGGCCAAGCTTGGTGCGGTAACGTGTCATGAGGAAAATTGGCGACATGGCCTGTTTGTTTAAATAAATTATAACGTTGTTTATTTGACGCACTGATGTGTACATCTTCATATAACGTTTGTTCGTGTGTTGGTTTTAAATTATTTGATGAAAATAAACGTTGATATAACAAGTAATGCATCGTGCAAAAGTCATCTAAGGCTGCAAAGGCTAGTTTAGTCTCGCTGTTAAAATAGGTCGCGCATTGGTGGAGTATTTTAGGGTCGAGTTTTTGCGGCCACAGCGTTACTAAAAGTTGCAACGCTTGGTTTAAACGCTCAATTTGATCTTGATAAAAAGTATATTCACAAGGCGATTGCATATCGAGTTGGATTGAATTTAACTGCCAGCTAGCTAATTTGGACGTGGTTGGTTTTATGTTATCTTTAATTGATAATTGCTTAATAACGGGGATCAAATTAATTGAATTAGGTTGCTTTTCAGCCCAGACGAGTAACGTTGATTTTATACTGCTTAAATTGAGTGATTGTTGTTTAAAATCTAACTGATATTGGGTTGATTGGCGTGTTTGCTTCACAATTAAAAAACCACAGTTAAGCGCATACACTTGATTTGCGCTCGTCAGTTCAACGTTAGTTTCGGGTGTGGATAAGGTAAAGGCGAGTTGTCGATCGAATTCGATATCGGTTATTTCTTCCTCTGGCTGCACCGCGGCTTTATTTTTGTGTTCAGCATAATTTATTGAATCTAAATTAATTAATAAATCGGTGGTGATTGTCGTACCATCATCTAATTTAATGGATTCAATTAAGTTATGAGCATTTAAGTTAACGGCTTTAATCGCTGAGTTGACTACCTTCAATTGTTGCGGGTAATCAGTTGAACAGACCACTTTTTTACTTAAAGCATAGAGTGCTTCAGCTTGTAAATTCCAACCATAATCTAAAGTCGATAATATCGATTTTTTATTACTTTCAGGATGCCTAAATTTATTTTGCAACGCGAGTTGTGCCGACAATGAGCAATCGTCAAGTGATGCTATTAATGCGTTATTGTTGTCGGCCTGTTGGCTTTTTTCAGGTGTCTTGGGCGCTAACTTTGCTGCATTTAATAGGGAATTAAACGCATAGTGATGAAAATCTTGCAAACCCAATCTAACCCCATAATCGCCAAATACATGCGTGAATTTTTTGTGTGGGGTGTGATAAACATGACCTAAATGAAACGTACCTTGACCCATTTTAAGTAACGTTTTTTCATCAATTTTTAATGCTTGAAAAATGGCATAAGCGGCCGGAGTGAGTGAAATAATAGATTGATCTTGAATATTGAGCTGATTTTGATCTGTGCTTTTATCTACTTGCTTTGTGTTGTCTTGCTGCTTTTCTGCTTTGGGATCTAACGCTGGCGGCTGTATCAAAGTGAAGTTTAATTTTAATGGCGCTAACTGTTTTTGTAATAAAGCAATAGCTAACCAACCCACTGAATTTGAGCTGATAATACTGATGTTTTTTATAGGCGTATGTGTCTTGGGTGATGTCATTTATTATTGCTCTAAATTAGTTTCTGGTGCGGGATTTACCGCTAAATATTGATCTAAAAATTCATCATGAGTTGGCATTAAATCAACATTTGCTTTGATTTGCGTTTGTAATTCGTTGAGGTGTCGTTTTAGTTCGAGTGAATTATAGTGTCGTACTAATGCGTGTGATTGTTGAGGCAGTATATTTTGGCCAAAATAAACTGCTTCCCAACTGGGTTGAGCGAATACATTTGCCCGATGTTTAGCAATAACCCCTGTTGTTTTAAATAATTCAATGCGTTCGGCTAATGTATCGGGGATCGTCATGTTTTTGCAATGACGCCAAAACGCAGAATCACTTCGCTGTGTTGCGTGATAATGTAAAACTAAAAAGTCTCTAATGGCTTGGTATTCATTATTTAAGTGTTGGTTAAACTCTGTGGCTAAATGACTATCAAATTCCATATTCGGAAAATGGGTTAACAATGTCATGATTGCTTCTTGAATTAAATGTAACCCTGTTGATTCTAACGGCTCTAAAAAACCACTGGATAAACCGATCGCAACACAGTTTTTATGCCAAACTTTTTTGCGTTTACCGGTGGTAAAACGCAACTGAATAGGCTCGTGCAATGATGGATTATCTAAATTGCTGAGTAAGGTTTTTTTAGCTGTTTCGGTATCACAATACTGGCTAGAAAAAACATAGCCATTGCCGGTTCTAGATTGCAAAGGAATACGCCATTGCCAGCCTGCCTCTTGCGCTTTTGCAATAGAATAGGGCCGCGTTGTTGTTTGCTTTTCGCATGCAACGGCAACCGCACTATCGCAGGGTAACCATTTACGCCAATTGTCGTAGCCAGTGTTAAGTGTTTTTTCAATTAACAAGCCTCTAAACCCACTACAATCAATAAATAAATCCCCATCAATCGTTTGTCCGTTTTCTAGTGTGATTGATTTAATATGTTGGTTTACATGTTGCTGTACACGGCTCACTTTACCTTCAATCCGTTTGAGGCCTTGTTTCTCTGCACGTTTACGTAAAAACTTAGCATATAAACTTGCATCAATATGATATGCATAACCAAAAGTAGACGCGATATGATTATGATCTGAGTGAGGTAAGCAAAATTTATTTTGTTCGGCGGCTACATTAGCAAAAGAGTAATGGGTGAGTGGACGCTGTTTGTTATCTAAGCTGGCTGCACGGCTTTGTAACCAATAATGGTAAAAATCTATTTTGTTGCTAGCATAGCCATGGCCACCAAAAGGATGCATGTATTGTTGATTTTTTTGACCCCAATCATCAAATCGAATGCCTAATTTAAACGTGGCTTGGGTTTCGCGCATAAACTCTTGTTCATCAATGCCAATACTTTGATTAAACAATTTAAGATGCGGGATCGTTGCTTCACCGACCCCTATGGTGCCAATTTCTTCTGATTCAATTAAGGTTATTTGGGTTTTGGATGCGTTTAGGTGATGAGACAACGCTGCCGCTGTCATCCAACCGGCTGTACCACCACCTAAAATCACCACTTTTTTAATTGCTGCTGCCATATAATAAACCTTCCTAAAATGGAAAAAGCGCAAGTTTAGCACTTGCGCTTATTATTCCCAACGTGTTTTAGCCTTTATAAAACAAAGCTTTGAACATGTTACATGCTAGGTCTTTACTAGAAGTTGGCTCTAACAACAAACGAGATACGACGGTCGTTAACAAACCATGAGCGGCCTGCTGTATTACCTTCGTTATCAATTTGCATTGTTGTTTTAGAAACGGTGTCTAATAAATTAACACCTTGGATCCCAACTTTAATACTGTCACTTATATTGTAGAACATATTACCGTCAAGGTAACCTGCCGCTTCACTATAAACCGGACGGTAAGGTGCGATAACATCACGCACTGTAATTAAATAATCTGAGCGCCAGTTATAAGCTAATCGTGCTGAGAATGCATCTTTCTCATACATTGCGATTAAGTTTGCAGTATGTTCAGATTGACCTTTCATAGGCAAATCATCAAATTCTAATGCTGCTTCACCACCCGTTGATGGCGCACCGTCAGGTGATGTATTAAATAAATTACTGGTCGGGATACCTTTAGCTTGAATATTTGAGTAATTAAACTGCATACCTAAACCGTCAAAAGGCGCGGGTAATGAATCAAAGAATTGTTGATATGAAAATTCAACCCCTGTCATTTTCCCTTCACCCATATTTAATGGTTTTTGCACATTAACAAACGCACTCGTGCCATTATTGGTATATTCTTCTGATGAAGATGTTGTCACCCAGAAGTTAGTTAAATCTTTATTAAAGAGTGAAATCGTCATGCTGTCTGTTTCGTCAAAATACCATTCTAACGATAGGTCCATTTGAATTGATTCCATCGGATTCAAATAAGGATTCCCTGAATTACCTTGCCAATCTTTTATTTCAGCACTAATAACTTTTAAATTATCTGGATCAACACCTTCATCTTCTGCTTGTTCACGCTCTACGGCCCAAGCACCGTCACTAATTGACACATAACTTTTAAGCACGCCTGTATCGGGATACGCTAACGCTTTAGATACTGCAAAACGAGCCACTAAATCATCATTTAGTTCTGCTTTTAAGTTAAGACTCGGTAAAACATCATCAAAACTATGGGTTGTTGCAATCGGTTGATAGGCGTAATTACCAAAGTCTTTTTGTGCTTGTGGTAAGGCATTTAAGCGATCACCTTCATCAGTCGGATCTTCTGGAAATAAATTAGGGAATGATATAGCGCCTTGACCTTCGCGTTCGAATTGCACATAGCGTAAACCAAAGTTACCGTCGATTGGAATATCACCGATTTCGGTTTCAAAATCTAAACGTACGTATGCAGCCGTATTGGTTTCAACAAACGTATTGATTTCTGCAGGACGGAATTGCCCATCAAGTTCTTCATATACTGGGTTGCCATTGGCATCCACACTTGATTGTATTTGACGTTGGTCTAATGGTACCCATGCCGCCGAATATTCTGCCATACGTTGATAATTTTCAACTAAAGCTAATGAAGGATGTAAAGAGGTCCCATCGCCACCGATAAAAGTTGTGCCACCTCGGTGATGATCACTCCAATCTACACTCATCGTTTCATTGGCAATGCTTTCATTTGCGGGGAGATCGACCCATGCGCCCGCAAAACCATCGTCATCAACATCGGTAGAATGTATTGCACCGATTGGATCCCAGTTCCATTTTGAATAACGAACGGTTTGCTCACGTTCAGCAAAACGCACACCGGCTTTAACTGACTTAAAAAAGCCATCATCAAACATATATTTGACATCGTATTTGGCGGCTACGGATTCACCTTCTGATAATTCAGCGTGATCCATCGCTGAACGCCAATGATAATTTGATTTATCTTGCATAAAGGCGTCATCATTGGCTTTATCGCCGCCGAGCTCAGCGCCATTCCATGGGTTTAAATATCCAACAAAAGGCACATCAGCCGTTAAATCTAAATACTGATTGGCATAAAATGCTAAGTATAATGTGACATCATCATCTTTTGTTTCGGCTTGAATAAACTGAAAGTCGACTTCGTGTGACCAAGTATCATCCGGACGAAATTTAATATTAAGCGACATATCATCAACAACCGTTTTTTGTTGTTTTATACGGGTTGTTGTTTGATGGATATTACCAAACTGTGGCATGTTGTTAGGCGCGGCCCAATCGGCTGCATTGGGTACGCGTGCAGAGTCGTTACCATTTGAGCGCCAACCGCCACCGGCTGTATCAGTGATATAACCACTCGTAAACATACCGCTGCTATCATAAGTATAACCTTCTGCTCCTTCTATTCCTTCTAAAGGGGCTGAATCACGACGTAGAGAACCATCATCAGCATACATGTTGGTTTGATAACTTATTGTGTTTTCTGTCCAGGCTAGGCTAGCATCTGAACGCATAAATTGAGCGGTAACTAACGTTGTTTTATCAAGACTTTCCCATTGACCGGCAAGTGCTAAACCAAAGCGTTCACGCTCATCTACTTTTGTGCCTATGTTGCCACCGTTTGGTGTTATGACCGTTTCGCCTTCGACTAAATCATCACGGTGTAAAAAAACTTCAGATTGCAATGAATCTGAACGACTTTGCACATGAGAGTTAGCAATGTTAGCTAAAAAGCCGACTTTACCAATATCTGTCATCCAGTTGTTGCTATAAAGCGCTGATAATGATGGTTCTGTTGTTTCCGACAAATCGTTGTAGGTGATATCACCTGAGATTGAAATAAGTTCATCATCTGATTCAAAAGGTGTGCGGGTATGTAAACTAACTGTTCCACCAATACCACCTTCGATCATGTCGGCTGATTGGTTTTTATAAACGCGTACTGAACTCATTAATTCAGGCGGTACATCTTGAAAGCTTAAACCACGGCCTGAGTTAGCTGAAAATGAATCACGACCGTTAAATTCACTACGGGTTTGTGACATACCACGAATAACCGCGCCCGAACCTTCTACGCCAAAGTGATCTGGGTCATCAGCTGCAGCAAAACGTTCAATAGAGATACCTGGAATACGCTGCATGGCTTCAAGTACACTTCTATCAGGTAATGCACCAATATCATCTGCTGAAATGGCATCGACAAATGTATCCGCACTACGCTTAATGTCAGCGGCATTCATTAAACTACGCTTCATGCCGCGTACTTCGATAACTTCTACTTCAGACTCAGCGTTTTCTTCTTCGGCTGCATAAAGTGGTGTGGTAGAACTACTTATAATAGCAAGTGCAAGCAGTGATTTTTTAAAATGAGTTGAGTGTATTTTATTATGTTTCAACATGGTTATCTCCCAGGATAAATAAGATCTTGTCTTTTTGACTATTTCTTATTTGGCCGTAGTGGTTGTTTAGTTATTAGTGATATTCAGGTGAATTAGTATCTATCCTTAGTAAGAATAACAATAATCTATTATTTTTAGATGGTCAATAAGACAATAACAATTTTTTTACGTTTTGTTTATATTATATATCTACACGATTGGGTTCACTCTGGTGAAATTGTTATATAACTTTTGACTTGTTCTTGCTCTGGCCAATTTATTGGTTAAAATTTCAGTTTAATTTTATCTGCTAGTAACCTTAACAAAGGTTGTATTGATTTGGTGTTTGGTTTTTATTGTTACAAAGACTATAATTAGCTTAATCTACTCCAACCACTTAACCCCTAGCATATAATTGTCTCAATCCATGTTATTATGCGTTTATGGGGCTTATATGTAGATCTTATATGTAGATCTTGCCATTAAATTATTGAATTTAAAGACCTTTATTATTATGAATAGTACCGATATTCTTGAAAACATTTCTGTTGATAATCTTATCTTTGCAATGGACAACGGCCAGCTTAAAATTCTTTTAGCTAAATATGACGAAGGTGAAGCTAAAGGTAAATGGGGCTTGGTTGGTCATTGGGTTAAAATAGATGAA
The DNA here is from genome assembly GCF_003286125.1 of Algibacillus agarilyticus. Lineage (GTDB taxonomy): Bacteria > Pseudomonadota > Gammaproteobacteria > Enterobacterales > Alteromonadaceae > Algibacillus > Algibacillus agarilyticus. The sequence continues at coordinate 23,322 of NZ_QMED01000034.1, read as the reverse complement.
GACCTTGAAACGGCCGCTGCTCGTGTTGTCAAACAAACAACCGGTGTGCAAAACCTCTATTTAGAACAACTTTGTGCTTTTGGCCGAGTTAATCGATTTCCTGCTAAGCGAGTGGTTACTATTGCGTTTTATTCACTTGTTCGTTTAGATGAAATTAATTTAATGCCTGGTTTTACTGCGACAGATTTAGCTTGGTTTGATGCACGTAAGTTACCTTCGCTTATATTTGATCATCTTGAAATCGTTGAGCATTGTTTATCTTTTTTACGGTATAAAGTTCGGCATGAGCCGATCGGCTTTAACCTGTTACCTGAGAAGTTTACTTTATTAGAGCTGCAAGAGCTTTATGAAACGGTATTAGATAAAAAATTAGATAAGCCTAATTTCCGCCGAAAAATTCAAAAGATGAATTTACTTATTGATTGTAAAGAAAAGCAAAAAGGTGTTGCACATCGCGCCGCCAATTTATATCGGTTTGATATCAATGTTTATCAAAAACTAACTGAGTTTGGTTTTTCTTTCGAATACTAATTTGGTTAATTTAAATACAAAAAAACGACTTTTTAAGTCGTTTTTTTTGTATCTATAGTCAAAGCGATCGGGTTTTAGGGGCAGGTTTCTAGTTCCAGACGAAACCGAAGTACTGACATCCATGTAAGCAAAGCCGTCAAGCTTCGAGACCCCATGAGCATATGCTCTACTATGTGATTGGGGCCGCCTAAATGGATTTAGGTGTTAGAACGACGCAGGAGCCAAAGTCGAGAGTAAGCGCTGACAATGAACCATAAAACCTGAGCGAGAAGACTATAAACATCAGGCTAATTTAATACGTTTGTTATTCGTAAGGCTGAATTGTTTGGATCGTTCCATCTGGATTATGAGTGAGTTCAGTCATTTTCATACAGCGTAAATGTGTTTGCCCACCCGATAAAGAACAGTCGTGGTAAAATAAATACCATTTACCTTTAAACTCTGCAATTGAATGATGAGTTGTCCAACCTAATACGGGCTCTAATAGGGTGCCTTGGTAAGTAAAAGGGCCATAGGGTGATTGACTCGTTGCATAGGCTATTTTGTGTGTGTCACCGGTTGAGTAAGATAAATAATATTGTTCATTAAATTGATGAACCCATGGGCCTTCAAAAAAACGTCGATCAGTATCACCCGCTTTTAATAGTTCGCCATTTTCATCTAATATATCGATTTCTTGTGCGGTTTCAGCAAGCGTAATCATATCGTCGGATAATTTTGCGACACGAGGCTTTATTGCGGGTTCATCAGCTGCAGGGTATGCCTCATCACCAAATTCACCGGTAGACCAATTCTGTAATTGCCCACCCCACAAACCACCAAAATAAAGGTAATGTTGACCATTATCATCATATACTGCCGGATCAATACTATAAGTACCAATTATCGCTTCAGGTTCTGCTTTAAAAGGGCCTTCTGGGTTAGCTGACGATGCTACACCGATTTTGAAAACGTTGTTGTGATCACGTGCAGGGAAGTATAAATAAAAAGTACCGTTTTTTTCTGCTGCATCGGGGGCCCACATTTGCTTGCTGGCCCATTTTACGTCACTTACATCAAGAGCCACACCGTGGTCGGTTACTTCGCCCTGTGGAGCATCCATAGAAAATACATGATAGTCGCGCATCGCGAAATGATCACCATCATCATTCATTGGTTCATTTGTTTCTATATCATGCGAAGGGTAAATATAAATCTTGTTATTAAAAACATGCGCAGATGGGTCCGCTGTATACAGGTGAGTAACGAGTGGCGCTGATATAGCTTTTAATTGGCTCGCGCGTTCCATGTCGCGCTTTGTTACTTCTGCTGCATGGCTATCATTTTCGGCAAGTTCTGTTATATCACTAGGTGAAGAAATCGTCGTTGTAGTCATAATAAATACTCTAATATATAGGTTGAATAGCAAGCTGCTTATAAATTTAATTTTAGTAATTTATAGTCAACTATACAATAACTTTTGTTGGTGAATTTAACGTGTGTTTCATTTTCTTAAATATGTCGGGATCACGTTGCCGCTAAGTTTTCTTTAGGTGCTGTTGATATTTCACCTGGCTTTGGGGTTGTTTCTGATTGTTTTAATTCGGCTTGAATATCGCTCAATACGCTTTCGGTTAATTTATAACGCTTTATTAAAATAAGGCTGATGATGAGGAAAATAACAGGGGCTCCAGCAAAAGCGAAAAGCAACCCATTTAATGCTTCTTCTGTTTGAGCTTGATTAGGAACATAACTTGTATACGCTAATATCCAACCTGCTGATGCGCCGCCGATGGCAAAACCGAGTTTGATGCCGAGTAGATGACCAGAAAAAGTCATTGCCATTAATCGACGACCATTTAACTTGGTTCCATAATCAACTGTGTCAGCGACCATGCTAAAGAGTAAAGGGGTTACTATCATGTGGACAAAGTTAGCAACTATGAAAATGATATAAATAGCGATTATTTCTGTAGCAGGTAACACATATAATAATGCATGACTGATAATACCCAAGGTTAAACCTGCAATGAATAGCGGTTTTTTGCCAAATCGCTTAGATAAAAATATGGTTGCAACGGCTCCCGCAGCAGAGGCTATTCCACCTAAAGTCATAAAGCTGGCGGTTAATGACTCGTCACCTAAGAAGTATTTAACATAGTGAGGTGTTATTGCACCGCGTAAAGCGATTAAAGCGAGCAGGGCAACACTAATGGCCGTTATTAAAACCCATTGATCATTTTTAAATAATGAGCCGAAATCAGACAACATACTTGAACTATTTTGCAATGGCTCAGTTGATGGCTTTTCTTTGGTTAGTTTAAAACATAATAGAAAACACACGACGGCGAGTACCGCTAATACGCTCATCGCATATTGATAGCCTTTAGCTTGATCGCCTTGGCCAAACCACGTAACCAATTGGGGTAATATAGCAACGACGATGACCATGCCTGCCATCGCCATGGCAAATCTAAACGATTGTAAAGACGCTCGTTCTTTTGGATTATTGGTCATGACTCCACCTAATGCAGAGTACGGAATATTAATTGAAGTATAAAGCAGCATGAGTAACGCATAGGTTATATAAGCGTATATTAATTTACCGTTGTCTGTGAAGTCCGGTACCGTAAAAGCGACGACGGCTAAAACCCCGTATGGAATAGCCATAAATAAAAGATATGGGCGATACGAACCCCATTTACTGCGTGTTCTATCGGCTACCCCTCCCATTACGGGGTCGGTAAAACCATCAAATAAACGCACGACTAGCATCAGTGTGCCTGCGGCAGCGGCTGATATACCGAACACGTCGGTATAAAAAATTAGCATAAAGTTGGCCACAACTTGAAAAACAATATTACTTGCTGTATCGCCTAAACCATAACCAATTTTTTCTTTAACGGTTAACTTTGAATCATTGACGGACATAATTTAACTTCCATTAATTGATGATAATTTAAATAACAGCCTGATGCTTTATAAGTTAAATACAAATTAACCTAGGTTGTTATATATCTTTAACAAACAATTTACCTTAATTAAATTTAAAGTCAAATTGACTATTACTTTTGTTTTTATCTTTTTTCGTTGTTTTAAATATTTTTTAATGAATTTTGAATCAAAAGTGTGATGCAATTGTTTTTGTTTATTTGGGGTAACAGGGCTGCACGTGATATTGCAGTAACTTATATATACTCTCATTGGTTTAGCCGTCGATTATCTGTATAATCGCGACAATTTTTTGTTAATCGGCTTTTGATTATATTTTCTAATTAATCAAGGGCACAAAATAGATTATATATATGTCAACTAGCCCTTTTGTTCATGAAGTGAACAAGCGAAGAACATTCGCGATTATTTCTCACCCTGATGCGGGTAAAACGACCATAACCGAAAAGGTATTATTGTTCGGGCAAGCTATACAAAAAGCGGGTACGGTTAAAGGTAAAAAATCAGGTCAACATGCTAAGTCTGATTGGATGGAAATGGAAAAAGAACGTGGTATTTCTGTAACCACGTCAGTCATGCAATTTCCTTACGCTGATTGCCTTGTTAATTTACTGGATACGCCGGGTCATGAAGATTTCTCAGAAGATACATATCGTACATTAACTGCGGTAGATTCGTGTTTAATGGTTATTGATTCTGCTAAAGGTGTAGAAGATAGAACCATTAAACTCATGGAAGTTACTCGCTTACGTGATACGCCAATTGTAACCTTCATGAATAAACTCGATCGGGAGACCAGAGATCCCATTGAATTAATGGATGAGGTTGAAAGTGTATTAAACATTGCTTGCTCACCTATTACATGGCCGATTGGTATGGGTAAAGAATTTAAAGGTGTTTATCATTTACTTCGAGATGAGTATATTATTTTTCAACCGAGTATGGGCCATACCATCGCGGATAAACAGATTATTAAAGGCATTAATAACCCAGAAGCCGATGAGGTTTTAGGGGATTATGCAACCGAGTTGCGCGAAATTATGGAGCTTGTGCAAGGCGCATCTCATGAGTTTGATTTAGAGCTATTTTTATCTGGTCAACTGACTCCGGTATTCTTTGGTACAGCACTTGGTAACTTTGGTGTCGATCATATGCTTGATGGTCTTGTAGATTGGGCACCAACCCCACAACCCAGAGCGACCGATACACGAATTGTTAATTCGAATGAAGATAAATTCTCTGGGTTTGTTTTTAAAATACAAGCGAATATGGATCCAAAACATCGCGATAGGATCGCTTTTTTACGTATTTGTTCTGGCAAATATGAAAAAGGCATGAAAATGAATCAAGTGCGAACCGGTAAAGATATTCGCATATCTGACGCATTGACTTTTCTAGCCGGTGATCGTGAGGCCGTAGAAGAAGCTTACCCTGGCGATATTATTGGTTTGCATAATCATGGTTCGATACGTATTGGTGATAGTTTTACATCGGGTGAAAAGATGAGCTTTAGTGGCATCCCTAATTTCGCTCCTGAATTATTCCGCCGCATTCGATTGAGAGATCCACTTAAACAGAAACAGCTATTAAAAGGCTTAGTTCAACTTTCAGAAGAAGGCGCAGTACAAGTATTTAGACCTTTAACTAATAATGACCTGATTGTTGGGGCTGTTGGTGTGCTGCAATTTGATGTGGTTGTTCACCGTTTGAAGAGTGAATACAACGTAGATGCACTTTATGAAGCGATTAGTGTTTCAACTGCCCGTTGGGTTGAATGTGACGATGCACGTAAACTCGAAGACTTTAGACGTAAAGCAGAAGTGAACTTAGCTTTAGATGGCAGTGACAGTTTAACTTATATTGCACCAACCATGGTTAACTTGAACTTGGCGATAGAACGTTACCCCGAAATCACGTTCTTAAAAACACGCGAACATTAATTGCAGGCTTATTAAATGAAAATTAAACAATATTTATCTGAAAAAGTACAAGCGGCTATGATTGCAGCGGGTATTCCTTCTGAACATGCCCCACACGTTGCGTTAAGTAACAAACCGCAATTTGGCGATTATCAAGCTAATGGCGTATTAGGCGCGGCTAAAGCGTTAAAAACAAATCCAAGAGAATTAGCGACTAAAGTGTTAGCCGAGCTTGATATGCAAGACATTGCAGATAAAACAGAAATAGCCGGCCCTGGTTTCATTAATATTTTCTTAAGCACAAAATGGTTAGAAACCCTGTCTCAAGCTAGCGTTAATGATCCACGTGTGGGTATTTCAATGGCTGAAAAACCAGAAACCTGTGTAGTGGATTATTCATCGCCTAACTTAGCGAAAGAAATGCATGTAGGTCATTTACGTTCATCAATTATTGGCGATGCAATCGCTCGTGCGCTCGAGTTCCAAGGTCACAAAGTGATTCGTCAGAATCACATGGGTGATTGGGGAACGCAGTTTGGCATGTTAATCGCTCATCTAGAAGACATCATGTCTGGTGGTAATATTGATGGTACCGCTCTAGCTGATTTAGAAGGTTTTTATCGCGACGCCAAAAAACGATTTGATGATGAAGCCGATTTTGCTGAACGAGCACGTGACTATGTTGTTAAATTACAAGGCGGAGATGCGCGTTGTACTGAATTATGGCAACAGTTTATCGAAATCTCAGTACAACACAGCGAAGATGTTTATAACAAATTAAATGTAACATTGACCCGCGATGATATTAAGCCAGAGAGTGCATATAATGATGCATTACCTATTGTTATTGAAAAACTGCAAAAATTAGGTTTAGCCGTTGAATCACAGGGTGCACAAGTTGTATTTTTAGATGAGATGGCTGATAAAGAAGGCAACCCAATGCCTGTTATCGTGCAAAAATCAGGTGGTGGCTATTTATACGCAACAACTGATTTAGCAGCCATTGAATATCGTAGTCATGAATTAGCCGCCGATCGCTGTTTATATTTCATTGATGCACGCCAATCGTTGCACATGCAACAAGTCTTTACGATAGGTAAAAAATCGAGTCTTGCGACGCCAGAGATATCATTAGAACATCATCCATTTGGTACGATGATGGGTGAAGACGGTAAACCGTTTAAAACAAGAGCGGGCGGAACCGTTAAACTTGTTGAGCTACTAGATGAAGCCGTTGTTCGTGCTGCTGATTTACTGGCTCAGCGTGATACTGATCTTGATGAGCAAGAGAGAGAAGAAATTGCCCGTAAAGTGGGAATAGGGGCGGTTAAGTTCGCTGACCTTTCTAAACACCGAACCAGTGATTATATTTTTAGTTGGAAAACAATGTTGAGCTTTGAAGGGGCAACCGCGCCTTATCTTCAATATGCTTATACGCGTGTGCAATCAATTTTAGATAAATCTGGGATTGATATCAATGCAGTCTCGGCGCAAATTATTATCGGTGAGCCACAAGAAAAAGCATTATTAACTAAACTTGCACAGTTTGAAGACACTCTCGATATGGTAACCAAAGAAGCTTACCCACATATTTTATGTCAATATTTATATGAATTAGCCAGTGGATTTATGAGTTTTTATGAAGCTTGTCCGATATTAAAAGACGATGTTACAGAAGAAAGTAAGCTTTCACGTTTAATGATTGCCTATAATACTCAACAAGCTTTAAAGTTAGGTTTAACTATTTTAGGTATTGAAACGATGGCAAAAATGTAAACCTGCCTGCTCAATCAATCAAATCATACCAAAATAGTTTTTAAAACCCCTGTTTTTAAAAACTAAAAGCGATCGTTTTTTAAGCGATCGCTTTTTTTTGCACTAAATATGAGCAAAATGTGTGTGATTCGTTAATAACAAAGACTATTTTAGTAAAAATTAATCGAAAATTTCTTTGCAGAGTGACGCATATTGTCATAATCTTATAGTTGCTTCTAATGTTTGATTCAATTTTGATTTAGTGTACCAAAATTGGTTAAAAGTCAGGCAAGTTGCAGGTTGTGACCGAGTTTAGGTTGACATAACAAACTAAATCGGAGAACATCCAATATAGTTTTAGTTATAAAACTGTGAAAGTTTCCGGATTATGTTTTACGAGCCGTTTACATAGTCTACAAATAAAATCATTATACATTGGGAATCGTGTCTAAGATGATGAAGAGTAAAAAACTTGCATCTGCAGTAGCTTGCGCTTTATCGCTGTCGTTTACGGCAGCTGTAGCAGCTGACCCGCTTGAGAATCTACATAAAGAAGAAAATAAGATTCACAAAGCTGCAGTTAAATCACAAGAAAAAGTAGATCGTCTTTACGAACAATCTTTAGAATTATTAGCTGAATACCGTACTGTCGTCGATGAGACTGACAACTTACGTGTATACAATAATCATGTTCAAAGATTGGTAGATGGTCAAGAATTACATATCGCGTCAAAACAAAAGCAGATTGATGGCATTGAAGACACTAAAAAAGGTCTTGTTCCATTAATGTACAAAATGGTTGATTCGTTAGAAAAATTCATTGAACTAGACGTACCACTTAAGATTGAAGACCGTTTAGCACGTATAGAGCGTATACGTGATGCAATGGCCAATCCTAATATCACAACTTCAGAACGCTACCGTCAGGTTCTTGAAGCGTATCAAATCGAAAATGATTACGGTACATTAATCGCTGCTTATCAAGGTGATGTTGAAGGTAAAACTGTCGATATCGCACATATAGGTCGTACAGCACTTGTTGCACAATCTCTTGATTTTAAAAATGTATGGGTTTGGGATAATAGCCAACGTGTATGGTCAAAATTAGGTGATGAGTATATCAAGCCAATTCGCGAAGTAATTCGTATGGCTCGTAAACAAGTTGCTCCTGACTTGATCAAGTTACCTATCTTCGCAGCGGAGAGTGCACAATAATGAAAAAGTTTAACACATTATTAACTGTATCAGCTTTAGCACTTACTTCTATGTCATTCACTGCTAGCGCAAATGGGGCATTAGATAAACTTTTAGATCAGGTTAAATCTGATCGTGTTTCTGAAGTTAAAATAAATGCAAAGCGTGAAGCTGAATTTAAAGCTGCTCGTGATCAAAAGCAAGCATTACTAAATAAAGCAAAAGCCGACCTTAAATCTGAGAAAGCGCGCCAAAAGCGTTTACAACAAACTTTCCAAGATAATGAAAAACGTATCACCGACAAAGAAGCTGAATTAGAGTCTGCTAAAGGCACGTTAGGCGAAATGTTTGGTGTTGTTCGTCAAGCTTCTGGTGAAGCATTAGGCCGTATTTCAACTTCAATTGTTAGCTCACAACCAAAATTTTCGGATCGCACAAAGCTTTTAGCAACTTTAGCTGAAGCAAAAGAGTTACCGAATATTGTTGAGTTAGAAGAGTTATGGTTTGCATTGCAAACTGAAATGACTGAATCAGGTAAAGTAGTAACATATGATGCGCCAGTTTACGCATTAGATGGTACAGAAACAACTGAAACAGTGACTCGTATTGGTGTGTTTAACTTATTAGCTAACGGTGAATATTTAATATATAACACTGAAAATGCTAGTCAGCCTAAAATCCAACCATTAGCTCGTCAACCTGAAGCTCATGTATTAGCTGATGCAAGTTCGTTTACTAAATTAACATCTGGCTATACGCCAATGTATTTAGATCCGGCTCGTGGTGCAATTTTAACTATCTTTAAGCAAAAAGCGACTTTAGAAGAGCGTTATCATCAAGGTGGCGTACCTGGTTACGTTATCACCGGTGTATTAGCGTTTGGTTTGTTAATTGCTTTAGAGCGTTTCTTAACCCTATTTATTATTGGGTCTAAGATGAAAGCTCAGCTTAAAAATACATCATCGCCTAAAACTAACAACCCATTAGGTCGTATTTTAAAAGTTTATCATGACAATAAAGATGCTGATGTTGAAAACTTAGAACTTAAGTTAGACGAAGCTATCTTGCGTGAAACACCAAGTATAGAACGTGGTGTTAACATAATTAAAATCTTGGCTGCTATAGCACCTTTACTTGGTCTACTTGGTACGGTAATCGGTATGATTGGTACTTTCCAATCAATCACATTATTCGGTACGGGTGACCCTAAGATTATGGCTGGTAATATCTCGATGGCGTTGGTAACAACGGCTCAGGGTCTAATTGCTGCATTACCATTAATCTTTATTCATAGTATCGTTGCATCACGTAGTAAATCAATTGTTCACACCTTAGAAGAGCAGAGTGCAGGTATCGTTGCTGCACATGCGGAGAAGGAGCAAGCATAAGATGTTATTCCTCATAGACATTTGGGAAACTGTCAGGGGATTTATATCAACTGGGGGCGATGTTTTATATATCGTCTTCATTGTGCTCGCAATTATGTGGTTCTTGATGATTGAACGTTATTGGTTCTTGATATTGGAATTTCCGAAATATCGTCAAGACTTGATTTCACGTTGGGATGCAAGACAAGACACCACATCATGGTATGCACATAAAATTCGTGATTTTTGGATAGCAGAAGCATCTGAACTCTTAAAAGCACGTATTTTGTTGATTAAAACCTTGGTAGCTTTGTGTCCACTCATCGGACTGTTTGGGACTGTTACGGGTATGATTAGCGTATTCGACTCGATGGCAACATCGGGAACAGGTAACCCACGTTTGATGGCAGCCGGTATTTCCATGGCAACAATACCTACAATGGCAGGTATGGTTGCGGCCCTTTCTGGGGTGTTCTTTAGCTCGAGAATTGAAGCTCGCGCAAAAGTGGAAATTGAAAAATTAGTGGATAGTTTGCCACATCACTGAGAGAGAATTTAGTTATGGCACGTAAACGTCATCACGAAGAAGAAGATGCCGCAATTGATATGACACCGATGCTTGATATCGTGTTTATCATGCTTATTTTCTTCATTGTTACTACGTCTTTTGTAAAAGAGGCAGGTATTGAAGTAGATAAGCCTAAGGCTAATAATTCAAAAGCAGAGCCAAAAGCTAATATCTTTATTGCTATTAATGACAAAGGTGAAATCTGGATGGATAAGCGTCAAGTCGATATTGAGCGTGTACGCGCTAATGTTGAAAAAATGCTTGCTGAACAGAATACTGATGTTGTTATTGTTCAAGGCGATAAAGAATCTAAACATGGTTTAATTATGAAAGTAATGGACCAAGTTAAGGCTGCTGGTATTGAAAGAATTACAGTAGCAACGGAGAAATAATATGGTTCGATTGTTGCTGTCTATACCCATTGGTATCGCGATTACATTTGCTCTTTTTGTGTTAATGGCAGAGTTAATCGCCAATAACCAACAAGGTCCAGGTGAAAGCGAAAAGACTGCGCGTATCGACATTGTTATGTCGCAGCCTAAAGAAGGTCTTCAAGAAAGGCAGCGCACACCACCACCGCCACCGCCACCACCGGCTGAACCGCCTAAAGCGGAGAAGTCTACGCCAGATGTAGCAGATCCAAATGCAACTGGTATAAATATGGATATCTCTACACCGGATACGAGTATTGGTGACACGGGGCTTGGTAATTTGGGCGGTAACTTAATGAAAGACGGTGATGCAGCCCCTATCGTTCGTATCGAACCTCGCTACCCTATGCAGGCAGCGAGAGAAGGTAAAGAAGGTTGGGTTAAGCTGAGTTTCTCGATAGATGAACTTGGTAATGTAATCGACGTTAGCGTTATTGAAGCACAACCAAAGCGTATTTTTGACCGTGAAGCGAAAAAAGCGTTAGGCAAATGGAAATACAAGCCGAAAATTGTTGATGGTAAACCCATTAAACAAACAGGTTTAACTGTTCAGCTTGATTTCACTATGCAAGGTTCAAATTAATAACCGTTTAGTTATGCCTAGGTTTGGTTTAGTTTTGACTAAACCAAACCGCTTAAAGTGATATTAATGAGGTATTTATGAATTTCTCTCGTGCACTTAAAGCTGTTACCACAGGAATTGGTTTAGCGAGTTTAGCTATTTGTTTATCATTTCCGAGTGTGGCTGCTGAAGAGAAGAAAGAAAAACGCAAAACACAAGTAATGTCTCAATCAGTTGGTAAAAAAGTTCAAGCAGCTTTTGATGCCTACGCTGAAGAGCGTATCAATGATGCGATTACTATGTTAGAAGAGATAGAGGCTAAAAAAGAGTTTGATCAAGCTTTTGTTAAGCGCTTATTAGGTAATATGTACGCGGGTCAAAAAGGTGGAGCTGATAAAGCGATCAAGCTTTTGAAAGAAGCCGTTGACTTAGATGTACTAAACCCGAATGAGCATGAAGCTGCGATTAAATTACTTGCGGATCTAAATCTTCAAGAAGGTAATCATAAAGAAGCCTTATCTGGTTATAAACATTGGATGGAATTTTCTGGTAAAGAAGATCCTGAAATATACGTAAGAATGTCTCAAGCGTATTACCAATTAAAGCAATTAGATAAAATTATTGACCCAGCTGACAGAGCTATCGCGTTATACAAAAAACAAAAGCCTGCACCATATATGATGAAGGTGAGTTCATATTACGAACGTAAAATGTATAAAGAAGCTGCTGAAGTTGTTTCTGAAGCCATTAGCCATTTTCCTGAAGAAGGTCGTTATTGGATACAGTTAGGTCAATTTTATTTATTACACGAAGATTACGAAAAAGCGTTATCTTCATTTGATTTAGCACACAAGCAAGGTCATTTGAAGAAGCCTAATCATTTTGTTGCACTTGCCCAATTATATGCTGCTTATGCTATTCCATATCAAGCTGCATTAATTCAAGAACGCTACATGAATGAAGGCATAATAGCCAAAGATGAAAAGAATTTAGTGTCATTAGCTAATTACTTGCATCAATCTCAAGAGTTTAAAAAGTCTGCTAAGTACTATCAATTAGCGGCTGAGAAAACTCAAGATCCTGGTTATTATAAGCGTATCGGCGATTTACTGTTGATGGACGAAGACTATAAGAAAGCAATTGTTGCTTATAATAAAGCGGTTGAGTTAGGTTCTGATAAATCTGATAAAATTCGCTTATCTTTAATCGAAGCCCATTTCTATAGCGGCGATTATAAAAATGCATATAAAATTGCATTAGCAGCTAAGAAAGAGAAATCAACACGACGCTCAGCTTCTGGCTGGCTCGGGTATATAAAAGATACTGCAGAACGCAAAAACGTAAAAATCTAAAAAAAGGGCCATTGGCCCTTTTTTGTATTTATCACCTTCGCACGCATCTCACTTTAACCTAATTACTTAATGCGCTATATATTCTTGGATTTTATAATGCTGTTCATTATTAATTTCTGAGCTATTCAACAATATTTGTAAATCATCAAATACACGTTCTAAATTAATTTGACTATTCGGGCATAAATTAATACCACTTGCCCAAATTTCTACACCGTATTTAGCTTTTAATAGATTTGATTGCTGTAAAATACGATCAACAATAACATCTGTACCTTGCTTATTTAGGCTAAATAAGCCAAGCAAAAAGTCATCTTTATTTAATTTTGAAACTAAATCACTGGCACGATAGGTTGATTGGTCAAGAATACTGGCTACTGCTTTAGCTTCGTTTACATGCTCATTGGAATTATATGAAGGGTGTATTAAAACTAATGACAAGCGCTCGTTATCTCGCATTAATCGATGCCATTCTCTAAAAAGTATTTCCATAAAATAATTAAGATTATAAACGCCAGTATCAGGATCTTTGAAACTTGAATTTTGGAAAGAAAACGCCATTGCAAACTCCTATATCTTGAATAGTAAGTATAGAAGCTTTTTATCACATTCGCATGATGGGCTTTGAATAATACCAATCCGTAATAATAAGTGCCCACTCAGCGAGCGTTTAAATGCGCTTAAATGAAAGAATAATGGTGCTCTTTTGAGGTCGATCAACACAGAGTAAGCGCATTTAATAAAGCTCGCCTGAAAGGAATGCCCCAGCGGCTTTTGACCTGCGTTATCGGTATTTGAAAGGGAACAACCATTCCTGTACACCGACACCTTGTTCAAAAACCGCTGGATGCATTCTGAGAGATCACTTATTTATATGAATTGGTATAAATGAAATGGTAAATAGTAACGGAGGTAAAGTGGATATAATGAACTTACTTAAACTCGAAAGTTCATTAGGTTATAAATTAAGTGTACGTGAAGAGTATTAATCGCGGAAGTTATTGAACTGTAGTGGTAATTCAAGAGATTCTGCTTTTAATGTGGCGATCACGGTTTGTAAGTCATCACGTTTTTTTCCAGTAATTCTTAATTGATCACCTTGGATTGCCGCTTGCACTTTTAATTTTTTATCTTTAATGACTTTTATTATTTTTTTTGCGTTAGGTTGATCAATACCTTGTGCGAAGGTGAAATTTTTACTAAAGACTTTACCACTGTGAGTAACTTGTTCATCTTGTTTCATTGAATGTGTGTCGATATTTCGACGGACTAAATTTTTAACAAGAATTTCCATTATTTGGACAATTTGAAATTCTGATTCAGTTGAAATCGTGACGACTAAATCTTTTAATTTAATGTCTGATTCAACACCTTTAAAATCAAAACGTGTAGCGAGTTCTTTTTTACTGTTGTTAACAGCATTTAGTAATTCAGGTGCATCTATTTCAGACACAATATCAAAAGTAGGCATAAAAACTCCGAGAAGATCAACTGACCCATTAATTTAAATAGGTAAACATAAAATATTTAGTTCATGTTTACTGGCTAACTATAGCGATAAATTCTAACAGATTGTTATAATAACCCAAACGTTAGACTTGATATTCGCATGCATTTTTTATCAATATAATTATCAGTCTATTATTTAGTCATTTCTTTTTTTGGTTTAACAATACATGACCCTTGCTATTCAAACATCGATTACCGAACTCGTTAATACACTCAATGAATATAATCATCAATATTATGTATTAGATGAACCCACCGTCCCGGATGCTGAATACGATAGACTTTTACTGTCGCTTAAAGAATTAGAAGCTGCTAACCCTGGGTATATATTGCCTAACTCACCCAGTCAAAAAGTCGGTGGCGTTGCTTTAAAGGCGTTTACGCAAGTCGAACACAAGTTACCGATGTTATCACTTGATAACGCATTTAATGCAGGTGATATGCAAGCATTTGATAAACGCAATGTTGAACGGTTAATGGATAAGCAAATTCTAACCTATTGTTGTGAACCTAAGTTAGATGGTTTAGCGGTTTCGTTAATGTATCAAGATGGCTTATTGGTACAAGCTGCAACGCGTGGTGATGGCAAAATAGGTGAAGATATCACGGAGAACGTGAAAACAATTCGCTGTATTCCATTGCAATTAAGAGGCGAATTAAACAAAGATTACCCATCAGTATTAGAAGCAAGAGGTGAAGTCTTTTTACCAACCGATGGTTTTGAACGATTAAACCAAGCACAAAAAGCGGCGGGTAATAAAATGTTCGCCAATCCTCGCAATGCTGCTGCCGGTAGTTTACGTCAGCTTGATTCAAAAATTACGGCAGCAAGAGGACTCGCCTTTTATGCTTATTCAATTGGGTATATCGAAGACGCTGAAAATTTACTCTCTGATTCACATTATGGTCGCATGGTTCAATTAAAGCAGCTTGGTTTACCGATGAATCCCGAAGTGGCGAAAGTAGAAGGAATTGATGCATGTTTAACTTATTATCAAGGAATAGCCGATAAGCGTAACGCGTTAAGTTATGAAATCGATGGTGTTGTTTTTAAAATTGACTCATTGCCCGAGCAAAATAAACTCGGATTTGTCGCCAAAGCACCGCGATGGGCAATTGCACATAAATTTCCTGCTCAAGAAGAAATGACTATTTTAGAAGAGGTTGAATTTCAAGTGGGTCGTACCGGCGCCGTAACGCCTGTAGCGCGCTTAGCACCTGTGTTTGTAGGCGGTGTTACTGTTTCAAACGCGACTTTGCATAATGCCGATGAAATTAACCGTTTAGGTGTTAAGGTCGGCGATAGCGTTGTTATTCGACGAGCTGGCGATGTTATCCCGCAGATCGTTTCTGTAGTCTTAAATCGTCGGCCAGAAACGGCAAAAGAGATACGTTTTCCTGAGTGTTGTCCGGTTTGCTCATCTGATTTAGAACAAATTGAAGGTGAGGCTGTTATTCGATGTGGTGCGGGGTTATTTTGCCAAGCTCAATTAAAAGAATCACTAAAACACTTTGTTTCACGCAAGGCACTTA
The DNA here is from genome assembly GCF_003286125.1 of Algibacillus agarilyticus. Lineage (GTDB taxonomy): Bacteria > Pseudomonadota > Gammaproteobacteria > Enterobacterales > Alteromonadaceae > Algibacillus > Algibacillus agarilyticus. Next base: position 7,670 of record NZ_QMED01000034.1, on the reverse strand, counting down.
ACGTTGATGGGTTAGGTGACAAACTCATTGACGCACTAGTTGATAAAAAAATGGTGAAAACACCAGCTGATTTATTTCGTTTAGATGCTTTTGATGTGGCCTGTATGGATCGAATGGGACAAAAATCGGCAGCAAAACTCATTGAAGCGCTAGAAAAAGCGAAAAGCACAACATTGGCAAAATTTGTTTATGGTTTGGGCATTCGCGAAGTGGGCGAGGCTACTGCGCTTAATTTAGCTTTGCATTTTTTAACGCTCGATAAAATCATGCAAGCAAAAGAAGAATCATTACTTGAAGTACCCGATGTGGGCAATATAGTAGCTATGCACCTGAACAAGTTTTTTGCTGAAGCACATAATCAAGCGGTGATCACTGACTTATTGGCATTAGGTATTAACTGGCCCGTTATTGAGCCTGTCGCGAGTGAAGATCTCGTATTAGCCGATAAAACCTTTGTATTAACCGGCACATTGAACAATTTAGGGCGTAACGATGCTAAAGCCAAATTGCAATCTTTAGGTGCCAAAGTCGCGGGTAGTGTATCGGCTAAAACAGATTGTTTAGTGGCGGGCGAAAAAGCAGGGTCTAAATTAACTAAAGCGCAAAGCTTAGGGGTCACGATATGGACTGAAGATGACATGCTGGCTTTTTTTGCTAAACATGAATAATCAGTAGAATAGAATGTCTGCCTATCCTATCGGTGTATTTGATTCTGGTGTAGGTGGTTTATCACTCTTAAGTGAAATTAACCGCCTGTTACCTAACGAAAGCTGTATTTATATCGCCGATTCATTATATGCACCCTATGGTGAAAAGTCGGCGGATATGCTTTGGCAGCGGTGCTGCGCAATAAGTGAATTTTTGATTGAGCAAGGTGTTAAAATAATTGTTGTTGCCTGTAATACCGCAACGGTTGCGGTCATAAAGCAATTAAGAGTTAAATACCGCATTCCTTTTATTGGCATCGAACCGGCTGTTAAGCCTGCATTACTTGGTGAATTTAAAGCCAATGTGGCTATATTAGCAACGCAAAATACAATTAACAGTCAGCGTCTCTCATTACTTATTAACACTTATAAAAGCCCTTCAACCACCTTGTACCCGATTGCTTGTTTAGGCTGGGTTGAAATGATTGAGCTTGGTATATCTCATGAGCAAATTAAACAGAAAATATCGGAAACACTTACCGATTTAATCAAATTAAAGCCGAGCATTATAGTATTAGCGTGCACACATTATCCGTTTATATCGGCTTTGATTACTGAGTGTTTTGATTACCCTGTGCAAATAATTGAACCTGGTGCGGCGGTTGCACAACAAGTTAAAAACGTGTTGCACTCATTATCGATTTTGTCTCTGCAAGCTGACTTTACGCACCCTTTATTTTATTGCTCTGGAGATACTCATATTGCTGAGCAACGCATCTCACATTTAATTAATAAACAGGTTAATGTTCGACCATTTACCGTTTAATTAAAAAAAAACAGACTTTTTATCACTTTCCACTTGAATACCCATTCTTCATCCCCATTTATTTTTTCAAGCTAAATTAATTCAACATAGCATCCAGGAGATAGTTTTAAATGTCAGAAGCTGTGCAAAAAGAAACGTTAGGTTTTCAAACTGAAGTAAAGCAATTACTTCAATTAATGATTCATTCTTTATATTCAAACAAAGAAATATTCTTACGTGAATTAGTTTCGAATGCATCTGATGCGGCCGACAAGTTACGCTTTAAAGCCCTCGAAAATAATGATTTGTTTGAAGGTGACGCTGACTTAAGAGTTCGTGTATCAGTCAACAAAGAAGCTCGAACAATAACGATTGCAGATAACGGCATCGGTATGACTCGAGACGATGTTATTAATAATTTAGGCACAATCGCTAAATCAGGTACGGCAGACTTTTTTAATAAGTTGTCAGGCGACCAAGCAAAAGACTCTCAATTAATCGGTCAATTTGGTGTTGGTTTTTATTCTGCCTTTATCGTTGCTGAAGAAGTGGTTGTTAAAACACGCGCGGCCGGTGTAGATGCTAGCAAAGGTGTAGAATGGACTTCAAAAGGTGAAGGCGACTTTACCTTAGCTGAAATCAATGTGCCACAACGTGGTACTGAAATTACTTTGCATTTACGCGAAGATGAAGCTGAATTCTTAGATGATTGGAAAGTACGCTCTACGATCACGCGTTATTCTGACCATATTAATATCCCTGTTCAAATGTTTAAAGATGAAGTGCCTGAGCAAGATGGCCCAGAGGGTGAAAAAATTGCTGCAGAACCGGCAAAGTGGGAGCCTATCAATAAAGGAACTGCACTTTGGACTTGTGAAAAAGCAGACATTAAAGAAGAAGATTATAAAGAGTTCTATAAAACGATCGCCCATGACTTTGATGATCCATTAACGTGGACTCATAGTAAAGTTGAAGGTAAAACTGAGTACACTAGCTTACTTTATATTCCTAAACGTGCTCCGTTCAACATGTGGGATCGCGACACTAAAAATGGTATCAAGTTATATGTTCAGCGTGTATTCATTATGGATGATGCTGAAAAATTCTTACCAAACTACTTACGTTTTGTTAAAGGCTTAATCGACTCTAATGATTTACCTTTAAATGTTTCACGTGAGATTTTACAAGATAATAAAGTCACGCAGAGCATTCGTTCTGGTAGCACTAAAAAAGTTTTACAGCTTCTTGAGCGCATGGCTAAAAATAAAGAAGACGATTATAAAGTTTTCTGGAAAGAGTTTGGTAATGTCTTAAAAGAAGGTCCAGCTGAAGATGATGCTAATAAAGAAAAAGTAGCTAAATTATTACGTTTTGCTTCTACTAATACTGACACTGATGAGCAAGTTGTTGGTTTAGACGCTTACATTGAGCGTATGAAAGAAGGTCAAGACAAACTATTCTTTATTACGGCTGATACGTTTGATGCGGCTAAAAGTAGCCCGCATTTAGAAATATTCCGCAAGAAAGGTATCGAAGTCTTATTAATGTCTGATCGCATTGATGAGTGGTTGATGTCTCACTTAAGTGAATATGCGGGTAAGCAATTCCAATCAGTTGCTAAAGCTAATATTGATTTATCTGATTTAGATGATGAAGAAACCAAGAAAGAACATGAAGCCACTGAAAAAGAATTTGCTAGCTTTATTGAGCGTGCTAAAACGGCGCTAGGTGACAAAGTTAAAGATGTGAAAATTTCACATCGCTTAACGGAATCGCCTGCTGTTATCACAACTGATGAAAATGACATGAACACGCAAATGGCTAAATTGCTTGAAGCGGCAGGTCAAGCTGCTCCAGAAACTAAATACATTTTTGAAGTGAACCCTGAACATGCTTTAATTAAACGTGTTGCGGATGAAGCAGACGAAGAGTCGTTCAAAGAATGGGTTGATGTATTATTACAACAAGCGACTTTAGCTGAGCGTGGCAGTTTAGAAAATCCATCTCAGTTTGTAACCGGTCTAAATAAATTATTATTACGTGTTTCTCAATAAATCTATTTAGCAAATAATTGCTTAAATTTATTATTAATTGAACGTAATATAATGTGAAAAAAGGGAGCTTAATGCTCCCTTTTTTAATGTCAGTTTTTTATGTTTTACGTTTGCAATGTTATGATTATTGTTAACATTATCAACCCTTTCATTTTTTATTAAAATGAACTCATCGCCATTAAACATAATGGCTGCGAGCCTTTAAAATTTAAATTTAAGGTTGATTGTTTTATAATCTAAACAAAATTAATTGGTTAAGCTCTTGGCTGGTTATCGCGTCGAAACCTTGTAAAAATAGGCCTTAAGGTGTAAATTGTGCGCAGTTTATTTTTTAATACAAATCTTACACAAGAGGGTTTTATGCGCATTATCTTATTGGGCGCGCCAGGCGCTGGTAAAGGTACACAAGCACAGTTTTTGATGCAGAAATTTGGGATACCTCAAATTTCAACAGGTGACATGTTAAGAGCCGCTATTAAAGCGGGTACTGGCATGGGCTTAGCCGCTAAAAAAGTGATGGATGCAGGTCAATTGGTCACTGACGATATCGTTATTGGTATTGTTAAAGAGCGAATTGCACAAGAAGACTGTGCAAATGGTTTTTTACTGGATGGCTTTCCACGGACTATTCCACAAGCGGATGCCATGGTAGAAAACAACATTGATGTTGATGTTGTACTTGAGTTTGACGTGCCTGATGACGTGATTGTTGAACGTATGGCAGGACGTCGTGTTCACGCCGGTTCAGGTCGTGTATATCATTTAGTTTATAATCCACCTAAAGTGGAAGGCCAAGATGATGAAACGGGTGAGCCATTAATGGTACGTGAAGATGATAAAGAAGAAACGGTTCGTCATCGTTTAGGTGTTTATCACGAGCAAACAGCGCCATTAGTTCAGTTTTATCAAAAAATGGCAACAAGCAACGATTCAACTAAATATTTCAAAATTGATGGCACTCAAAATGTAGATGCCGTAAGTGCACAACTTGCCGAGTTATTAGGCTAAGTTAATATCAGGCTTTTTAAGCTGAAGGTGATGTAGGCGAATAGCCAATACCGGTTTATTTGTCGTTCACCCATAATCAATCCGAAGATGAATATCTTCGGATTTTTTTATGCCAATTAAAAATAGGCCGCTTGGCTAAATTTAATACCAATTCATATAAATAAGTGATCTCTCAGAATGCATCCAGCGGTTTTTGAACAAGGCGTCGGTGTACAGGAATGGTTGTTCCCTTTCAAATACCGATAACGCAGATCAAAAGCCGCTGGGGCATTCCTTTCAGGCGAGTTATAATGCGCTTACTCTGTGTTGCTGGAACTCAAAAGAGCACCACTATTCTTTCATTTAAGCGCATTTAAACGCTCGCTGAGTGGGCACTTATTATTACGGATTGGTATAAGGCAAAAAAAACCGCTCAATGAGAGCGGTTTAGATATTACACGTGAGTCGTTACTTATTATTTAATAACGGCAACAACACGACGGTTTTGTTCACGACCGGCTGCAAGCATGTTATCTGCAATTGGTTTTGATTCGCCGTAACCTTTAGATGAAATGTTCTCACCTTTAACGTTAAAGTTGTTGATTATATATTGCATAACGGCTTGAGCACGTTTTTCAGAAAGCTTTTGGTTATAAGCTTCAGAACCACGTGAATCCGTATACCCTTGTATTTCTACTTGTGCATCAGGGTAGCGTTTCATGTATTGAGCAACTGTTGCCATATCTTCATGATACTGTGGTGCTACTTCCATGCTGTTATTCGCAAATTTAACATCTAGATTGACATTAATAGCGGCTTCTAGCACTACACGACAACCCATTGCATCAATTTGTGCGCCCATTGGTGTGTTAGCACACTTATCTTGGCTGTTTGCAATACCATCTTTATCATCATCTAACTCGCAGCCTTTTGCATCGACTTTGATGTTAGCGGCTGTATTAGGACAGTTATCAAATTTATCTTCAATACCGTCTCTGTCTGTATCAACTGGCTTAACCGGAGCCGGTTTTGCTGCTACAGGCTTCGGAGCTGGTTTAGCTGGGGTTGATTTTTTAGTTACATCACCAAAGTAGTATTTAAGACCAATACCAGGGATAACATCAATTTCGCCGTCACCAAATGAGTATAATGCGTCTAAAAATACGTTTACACTTAAGTTATCTTTAATGTATTTATCGTAACCAACACCTACGCGTAAAGCTGTTTCGCTACCCGCATCCCAACCACCAAAGTTGTATTTGGCTAAACCAGCACGTGCTTGAATACTATCTGTTCCTGCTGGCTTGTAGTTATAAATACCTAATAATGAGGCGATATCAAACTCAGTTGAGCCTTTAGTATGTGGCACATCAGCAGAGGTCATTAAATAATTTAACTCGGCTGCCCATTTAGGTTTGAATTGAAAACCAAGACCACCAAATGGTGCAAGACTATCATCCATATTTCGATCACTATCAAACATTACATTGGCTGCACCACCCGTGATATATGTTTTGTTTTTAATGTCGTTGAAGTCTAAATCGGCGGCTACTGCACTACCGGCCATTAAAGCTGAAGGTAGTAATAAAGCACTGATTATTTTTTTCATGATTGTATTCCTTTTCCTTGTTAATTATATGTATCTCGTAACACTACATTAGCTATGTTAAAAGTTAGTGATTTTATAGGTGTTTTATTATCTTTTTGTATATTAAACCACCCTTTATTTTCGGCGATTCTATCATGCAATTTTGATATAAAAAAACCTTAAATGTTAGTTTCTTCATTTATTTTAATTAAATCTTCCAGTTGTGAAACTACATGCTCAGCGATTGGCATACTTGATGTAGCCGCTGGTGATGGGGCGTTACAAACATGTAAAGTACGTGTTGTTTTTTTAAATAAAAAATCATGTATTAATTCACCTTTAAAGCTGACAGCTTGTGCTCTAATACCGACAGGGTAGGGGGTTAAATCTGATTTTTTTAGGCTTGGACAATATTTTTTAACTTGGCGTAAATATTGGCTTTTACTCAATGAATTAATCAATTCATTAAAAGCGTGTTTATAATTATGTTTTAATATTCGCCAAAACCCACTGAATTGAATAATTTCTTTACTGTCAGCCCAGCTAAAATTAAATTTATTGTAGCCTTCACGTTTCCAACCTAAAATCGCATTGGGCCCGACAGTAACACTGCCATCGATCATTTTTGTTAAATGGATCCCTAAGAAGGGTAACTCTGGATCAGGCACCGGATAAATCAGGTGTTTAACTATATTATTATGTTGTGAATTTAAACGATAATATTCACCTCTAAAGGGTAACATCTGAAAATCAACTTCAATACCGGCCAGTTTGGCTAACTTATCGGCCATGATACCCGCGCAACATATTAGGTATTTTGTTTTAAAGCGGCCTTGAGTGGTATCGAGCTCTACACCTTGACTTGTTTCATAGATATTATTTACTTTGCAGTCGAGCCAATAGCTTCCCCCCCAATCGACAAAATCATCCATCATGCATTGTGTTATTTCTTTATAATCTACAATGCTCGTTTCTTCGATTAAAATGGCCGCTAAGCCGGTGATATTGGGTTCTGCTTTATGTAATTCTTGGGTGTTCAGCCACTGGTAATGTAACTTGTTTTCCGCGCAGCGGGTGGCAAGAGCTTCTAAACGGGTTAGTTCAAGTTCAGTCGTGGCGACAATTAATTTCCCACATTCATCAAACTTAATATGGTGCTCAATGCAAAACGCTTTTATGGCTTTTAAACCCGCTCGACAGAATTGTGCTTTTAGGCTTTCAGGGGGGTAGTAAACGCCAGCATGGATCACGCCGCTATTTCGACCCGTTTGATGTTTTGCAACTTGTGATTCTTTCTCAAGCAGCATAACGGAATACTGAGGATAAGTTTGTTTTAATTTTAAGGCGGTTGCGGCTCCGACTATGCCGCCGCCTATAATTAAAATATCGGCATCGAGAAGATGACTATTGGGCATATTTTATCCATAAAAATAGCGAGTGTTTATAGTGACCTATTTTAAGCCTATTAATATAAAAGTGAAGTTAATTACTTCAGTCAGTATCAATTAAAGTGAATATAGTCTTTGCGCTCAGGTTTTATGGTTCATTGTCAGCGCTTACTCTCGACTTTGGCTCCTGCGTCGTTCTAA
>NZ_QMED01000033.1:31438-53001 GCF_003286125.1 Algibacillus agarilyticus | reverse complement strand
GTGCATATTTTCATGCATCGCGATCACCTAATAACATTGATGCCGATCAGCTAATAACATCCATCGCGATCATGCAATAACATCGATGCCGATCACTTTTAACAAAAATGTTATTGAGTGATCGACTTGATGTTATTTGCTACCTAATCAAATTTCTCACGCATTGTAGGTGTGTTTAATCGTTATTCTTATCGTTTTAATTGCGATGGGGATAACTATGCCAACGGCACCTATATCTATGAGAAAACTTAAAGAAATACTTCGACTAAAATACGGTTCAAACTTAACGCATCGTCAAATAGCCAAAAGCTTGTCCATATCTCCATCTTCTGTTTCGACTTATGCGAACCGAGCTGCTCAGCTAGGGTTGAGTCAATGGCCTTTAGAAGATAAATGGGATGATGTCTCGTTAAAGCACGCCTTTTTCAATACCAAGGCAAAACCTAAACAATTTTCGCTACCCGAATGGTCTACGGTCAAACAAGCGTTAAGCTGTAAAACCATGACCCTTTTGCTGCTGTGGCAAGAGTACGCAGAGCAACACCCAGAGGGGCATTACAGTTACAATCACTATTGCAGGCAATATAAAGCTTGGCTTAAAACGCAAAGGCTTTCTATGCGCCAACACCACAAAGCGGGTGAAAAATTGTTTGTTGATTATTGCGGGCCAACCCTACCGATTGTTAATCCCAAAACAGGTGAATACCGTACGGCTCAAGTCTTTGTAGCGGTCATGGGGGCGTCGAATTACACCTACGCTGAAGCCACGCTATCACAAGGGTTAGAAGATTGGATAATGAGCCATGTTCGCTGCTTCGAGTTTCTCGGCGGCGTGCCGGAACTGGTGATACCGGACAACCTTAAAAGCGGCGTAACGAAAGCTTGTCGCTATGAGCCAGATTTAAACCCCACTTATCAACAATTAGCAGAGCATTATGATACGACGGTTATTCCTGCTCGGCCTTATAAACCCAAAGATAAAGCGAAAGCGGAAGTAGGCGTGCAAATTGTTGAACGTTGGATCATGGCTCGCCTTCGCCATGAAACCTTCTTCAGCTTGAAACAACTTAACCAGCGTATCGCAGAATTGCTTGACGATATGAATAACAGGAAAATGAAAAAGCACCCTGGCAGTCGAACCAGTCAGTTTGCCGCCATTGATAAACCCGCCTTAAAACCGCTACCACAGAGCACATATCAATATACCTTCGTTAAAAAGGTACGCGTTCATATCGATTACCATGTAGAAGTTGAACAGCATTATTACTCAGTGCCGTATTCCTTGGTCAAACAAAAGCTTGAAGCACATATAGGTGACCAACAAGTGAAGATTTACCACCAAGATAAGCTGGTGGCTATTCACCCAAGAGCTTATGGTGTAGGCCGGCATAGCACCAATGAACAACATATGCCCGAAGCGCATCGTCAGCATCAACAATGGTCGCCACAACGACTTGAACGGTGGGCGGCGCAAATCGGCAAACATACCGAGTCCTTGGTTAGACTCTACCTACAATCGCGTAAACACCCTGAGCAAAGTTACCGTCGCTGCCTTGGCTTATTAAACCTAGCCAAACAATATTCACCAGAACGACTGAATGCAGCTTGTGCCAGAGCATTGCAGACAAAAGTGACGCACCTTAAGGCCATCAGCAATATGCTCAGTAAAGGGTTAGAACAACAGCCACTACCGAATGAACAAAGAGACTTGCTTAATGACATTGAGCATCAAAACATCCGCGGTCAAGACTACTATCATTAAGGAATATTCACATGAATACATTATCAAACCAGTTAACGACATTAAAACTTAGCGGTGTTAAAGCCGCCTTATTACAACAAAAAGAGCAGTCTAATCTCTATATGGAACAAAGCTTCGAAGAGCGATTAAGCTTGCTACTGGACTATGAAATTACGGGACGGGAGCAGCGGCGTATTGAACGCCTCACCAGGCAAGCCAAATTTAGAATTAAAGCTAACTTACAAGAACTAGAATACCAAGCAGAGCGAGGGTTAAGCCAAGATAAGATCCGTAGCCTTGCACAAGGTGAATGGTTAACTCAACAGCATAACTTATTGATCACGGGGGCAACGGGTTGTGGCAAAACATACCTTAGTTGCGCGCTGGGTCATCATTATTGCCAGCAAGAACATAGCGTTTACTACTTCCGCTTAAAAGAACTACTGGAAAAGCTGTTTATGGCGCAAGCAGATGGTAGCTATCGAAAGTTAATCAACAAACTCAAAAGCTGCGACTTGCTGATCTTAGATGATTGGGGACTTGAGCCACTCAATGCCCAACAACGTAGCGATTTACTTGAGATTATCGATGCAAGATATGACTTCAAATCGACCATGATCACCAGTCAGCTTCCCGTCACCAGTTGGTATGAAATGATTGGAGAATCGACACACGCTGATGCGATCTTAGATAGACTTGTTCACAGTGCGATCAAGATCGAATTAAAAGGAGAATCAATGAGAAAAAGAAGAAATAAATTGACGGAAGCCGATCACGTCAGTTAGATTTTTATCAGGTCTACAATCGTGAGAAATTGTGATCGCCATCGATGTTATTAAGCGATCGGCATCATGTTATTACGCAAGATGAGCTCGAAGGTCTTGTTAATATCGCAAGCACTTACCCATACACTCATATTACTTGGGTTAATGAGCAAATAACTGAAATTGGTATAATAAAAGAAAACAGGTTCCAGCGGATACAAGATGCTGATATTTCAAAGCTAATAGATTTTGCTAAAAATCAAAATAGACAAGGACTGGAGTTATATAAATCTGAGCAAGGTAACTGGCACTTTCCATTGTTTAACCAAACTATTAAAACTAACAATGCAGTAGTGAAAATAAGTACGCAATACATCTTTAATAATCAGACTCATACAACGCTCAAAAATTGTGGTTCAATTGAATATTCAAAGGTAGCTGACGGCGAATGTATGGTTGCTATATTTGATAAATGGGTGCTTCATAAATATTGGTTTACAACAGCATTTAAAAATGGAATATAATAAATAAGGATAGGTGTCGCGAAGCCGGTGCAATAATATAAATGAAGATCGGGGTGCGGCTCTGTAATGGGTCGTTTTACCATTAATTAATTGGGACATCCATTCAAATTTCATAAAGAGCCCGAATAAAAAACAACTGTTCTAATTCATCAAGACTATATTTGGCATGAATGCCCCGCAAAAACACTTGAAATTTACCTTCAACTAGCGAAGTATTATTTCAATATTGAATCTTGCTACACCAGATATTGGTGAAGAGGCCCTGTTAATGAAATATCTTTTCATTATTTTAATTTTACTATGTACTAATGCGCTCGCCACGCAAATGACTAAAGTCATCATAGATGATCCTATTTTAGATAATGAGAAGTGCGAAATTAATACGATATTGAGCATGGGATCTTATATTTTTCATTACCCTTCAAAATATGATCAAATTTTCTTTCCTGATGATTCTTTGCAGGGGGTTAGTGTTTGCGAAAAGTCTGGGTTTATTGCGTTTAATGACGATTTTGAAAATTTAACAAAACAAGAAAAGTCCGATATACATAAGTATCTAAACAAATCTAAATTCAAGCTCGGATTAGAGAACGAGTATGGTTGTGTAAATGACGAAGTTAAGCTACAACATCTGGAAAAAATATACAGCTTCAGAAAGAAATCCCAAAAGTTTAAATTTCGTTTGAATCGTGTTTTAGCTTATCTCTACGATGTTAGAAATCTGCATGAAAAGGCGAATGGATATAGGACTATAGCTTTCGAGCAATTGCCACAACTACTGTCATCTGCAACTGAAACACTAGATAAATTAAAATACCTTTATATAGGTACATCATATAGCAAACAGCTAAAGTTAGTGGAGCAGCACGCGCGTTATCAACAGCAGTTACTGGCGCTTCTCAATAAAGACATTCCGGAAGATGCGCAAGGTTTTGCCAATTATATCTCTAAATTGTCTGAGGACACGGTCAATATCGAACCTTTGGGAACATTGCGACCTAGCATGGATAAGCCTAGCAAAATTATCACTAATAATAGAAAGTTAGACAAAACGATCTATAAAAAGTCCCCGGAGCAATGCCATAGCCACTTAGACGAACTAATAGGCCAATGCGAAAGGCATTTTAATAGAGTTAGAAAATCTCAGTTTAAGAAAAGTATTGCTTTTCGCAAAAAGATTATAGAAACAGGTAATATTTCTTTACTAAATGAGTTTGATTCTAAGTATATTAGGTTTCAAATTGACTGGTTTGTAGACAGTGTTGAATACAGCAAGTCTAACCTTAAATTTCTGGAAGAACTTAAAGAATCCATTACATTCAACACAATGATGCAAACACATTGCAGTTATATGAACCCGACATACCTGAAATTGGATAAATTAATTTTAAGTTTTAAAGAAAAAGCACGTCGTTAAGAATCAAGGCGGTATAAAACCCTTCAAGGACAGTCACCGATGTGTATTCGATTCGATTATGTAATATTTAATTAAATCAGAGGTTTATATGTGCCAGTCCTGCATGGTCGGATCTTTTGTTATTGGCTTTTGACGTAGATCCACTATGCCATCAAGCCAATGCCGCGATCAAAAAGCTTTGAAATTGAACAAAATCTATACCTCAAAGACAAAACGCCGTGGCCTATCTTAATTATTATCGTCGCCAATAATAATTGATTTGTTTTTAATTGGCGCTTTGTCTTCAGATTGCCAAGTAATAGACAAGTTGATTTTATTGGTATTGTTATCTTCAGACGCTTTTAATTTTAGTTTTAATAACCCCTCTGGTGACATTACAATTTCACCATCTTCATCGGTTAAACTAACTTGTCCTTTGCCGATCCCTTTTGCTAGCGCCTTAAGCATGTCTTGGATCGTTTTTTTATCTTGTAATGACTCGTGATGAAACTGTTTTTTATGAAGCATATTTGCCTTCTAAATAAAGTTTGGGTTCAAAAACTTTTGCGTATGGGTAATCATTGCTTATACCAACAACATGCCCTTCTGGACGAATAATTGTCGCACCCGCGCCCACACCTTCTAGCCCTTCTTTCTGACGAGAGTGTCGATCAATCGTGATGTCTCCCTCTACATGTAATAGGCCTTTTTTAAACGCTAAGCGTTGCCCTTGTTTACGATTTACATGGCCTTGCACAATAACGTGTATGCCTTGACGATGTAAGCGATTTACCCCTTTTTCTGATAACGAAAAATCGGCATCTCGATATTTAGTACGCAGTACGTTCGCTACAACGCCATAATAAAATGTAAATAAATCAGACTGTGTTTGTTTTTGATACATTTTATTAATTTTTTTGATGCCTTTTTTATCAATTAATTTGCTAATTTTATCGTCTAAGCCAGCATGAACAAAGACAAACGAAGCTTGTTTGTAAATTAACTGCATCTTTTTAAAAAACCAAGAAAACTCACCAGACTTAGTTAAAAATAACTGTTGGCACTTTTGAGCAATTACATAGACATCGCGCATTGTTAAATCATATTTGGCACAACTCGCTTCAAAACCATTTATTTTTTTGCTGGTTTTCTTAATTTCGTTTTCTATCGCTTTGCCAGATAAACGTGTTTTAACCGCTTCCGAAAAAGCCTCGCACCAGTTATCCCTTGGAAATAGTTCAGCTTTACATTCTTGCTCAGTTAATGTTATTTGCTCGTAGTCTGTATCGGTAACGAATTCTTGTTGTACTTCTTTTAGCAATGGAATAACTTTAGTCCCCATTCTTATAAAAAAGTGCTCAGACGTTACGTCTTTTGGGGTGCTGATCGCGCGCAAACCTAACAATAAGCGCATATCATGGTTACCGGCAATTAACTTAACTTTAGCCCCTAAATCAAATAACTTTTTTATCGCTCGCAATAGGTTTAGGTTACTTGGTCCTTTATCTAAACAATCACCGCCAATAACAAATACGGATTTTTTACCTATTTTGGTTAGTTTAAAATCTAAATAACCCGCACCTGTTTTTGTTGCGCCGCCCGATGCAACTAAAGATGCAACAAAACCATCAGCGTCGGCATGCGGATCAGATATAAATAAAACTTGTTTATTTGGCGCTTTCCACGGCTTATAACTTACTGTTTTGTTCATTAAGTCGCTAAAGTTAGATTCTTGTTCTGTTTCGACATTAGCAGAATGAACCTGAGTCAAATCCCAAGATTCAATCTTTGATGGTAAGTCTCCTGTTAGACACAGTGCAGGGTTAAAAGTCGCTAAATGCGGTAAGTATGTGGCTAATGTCATAATAATTTATTTCATTTGTTTTAGGGTTAATAAAACTTATAAGACAACAAAATGACATTTTCATGAACACAAATAGAATATTTTTCAGTCAGTTTAGTCTTTGTACTCACTGTTGACGTTACGGATTTTCCAGTTTCCCTTACCTTTCAACCAGTTACCTTTATTATCTACTTCAAACATCACCGGTTGAGCGTGATACATACTTAATTTTGCTATGTCATTAAATTCCATTGCACCTAAATAATGAGCGGCATGCCTAAACGCAGCACCATGGCCAAAAAACAATTTAACCACGGTTTTATCTACCTGCTCATCATTATCAAAACGTTCAATCCGACTTGTTACATGCTGAGCAACGCGCTTACCTGACATCATTAATGATTCAGCGCCTTCAAACGGTAAGCAGTAATGACTGTCTGACTTCCAATTATTAGGTAACGTGTCATACCTTGGGTCTAACTCAACAATTTGATTAATTTGCTTAACTGTTAAGTTAGCCATCGAGGTACCCACACTTCGTTCGGCCAAACAAGTAAACGATTCAATGACAATCGATTGGCCAATGACAGGCTGCAATACCGATTTATATATATCAGCAGTTTGCCAAGCTCTTAACAGGTGTGAACAATCAAAAATAGGGTCTACTTGCCAATTCTCATCATTGGCTAACTGCAAAAACTGTTTAGCTTGCAATAATGACTGCTGCTCACCTTCGTTATTCAAATTAAAAGCTTGATGAGCACTTGGTGCGCCTTTTATTTGGTTGTAGTCACCATGTCGTATAAAAGCAACAATCAAATTGGCCATAAACGGTTCCCTAACTAAATAAAGGTTTACAAAGTTGGCTCATTTTAATGAAATCGGCTCTACCCGTCGCTTCATACATCGTTACACCTTCTAAATGTTCCAAATATTTAGCTTCGTCTAACGTAATGTCATCACGATAAAAAGTGCCGTCACTAAATTGAAAAAATGGACCTGGAGATTTCATTACAGCGGCAAGCAAGTCTGAACGTTTTGTAATATCAATTGGTTTTAATTCAGTTGGCTCGTCTGAATTACGGTGCCAGTTAAGAACAATAAAATGTTTTAATTTTCCGATAGTCGCTATTCGGTTTTCACCGTATAAATCTGAAATCATCACATCATATTTTTGTTCTAATTCCCATAATTCATTTTTGTCCATTGCTAAGAAGGCTTGTTTTTCTTCTTCCGAAATCAAAGACAGCAAACGTTCATTATTAACAATGGTTCCGGGGTTAATCCGTGGTAGTTTAGGAATACCCGCTGCTTCAATTCCATTTTCGCTTTTACCAATTAACAATCTATCGTTTGTTAAATATTTTAATGATTCATCTTCTAACAGGTGCAACATTAATGTTGATTTACCACCACCAGAAAACCCTGCCATTGCAATCGCGATGTCGCCTTTAACTAAGCCTGCGGCATGACAGGTTTGCCAACCTGTATTTTGTAACCAACTCATATATTGTGAATTAACAAAATTGATCACTTGATTGTCGTTAGCTAAGCAAGGTCCTACCGCTATTCGGGTCGTTAAACTTTGCAAAAAGACCATTCCGGTGCGAACTTTAAATAATATACGTGCAGCATCAAAATCGTAATAAGCGTCTTTACGGCCGACTTTTCCGCCTTCTCTGCGCCAATCTTTAAAAGGTAGATATAATACGAGTGGTTCAGATTGTAATGCGACAATATGCATGTCTGCATTATTAGCTGCACAAACGGCATCACTAGCATGAACGTGAGTAAAATATTTTTTTAATTGAGCTAAATGCGCAAAATTATTAGCACTTACCTTAATAACGCAACGGCCGATTTGTAAAAAAAGTGATTCGTCGATTAGTGTATGTTTTGCTAAAAGTTCGTCAGCCAATGTATCGAATGAGGTGATATCGGTCATATTATTTTTTACTCTTTAATTGCGTAAGTACATGGTCAACATATAATTTGGCAGCATTAACACCGGCACCTTCTAATGCACCTTTAAAACCACCAAAAGCAGACACTTCAAAAACGATTGGGCCATCTGGTGTTAGCGCTACATCTACCGTTGTAAAGTCCATATTAAAAGGCGCTTGCGCTTTATAAGCTAAATCAATAATATCTTGGCTTGGTTCAAATGGTTCGTATTTACCGCCGCTATTAATCGTTGTATTCCAACTATCGTTTTGCGAAACGCGCGCGTAAGTCCCCAAGTATTTGCCTGCTAAAAAGACCATGCCTAAATCTTGACCCGATAAATCAATTTTACGTTGAATATACATTGATTGATTAGCGGCTTTAAATTCACTCACTCGGGCTTTTATTTCATCATCTGGCAAGTCACTTTCAATTAAGCACATGCCACGGGCCTTTGTCGAAAATAGAGGTTTAAATACCGCAGCCCCAAATTGTTTTACAACGGTTATCGCGTGTTCTACATCTTCAGTAATAACCGTGTCAGGCATCGGTATACCATTGTTTCTTAAGGTAACCGTGCAACTGACTCGATTAATTAACCTCAGCATGCTTTCTGCCCCGCTAAATACACGAACGCCTTGCGCTTCTGCCATGCGTAGTAGCTCTAAGCGATCTAATGTATTAGGACTATATTCGGCACTAATTTTTTTTACAATTAGCGCATCAAATTCCGATAGGTTAATACCATTAAAGATAAGTGCATGATTTGTTAAATCTAACGACACTTTTGCCATATCAATAACACATCGAAAGCCTGTTGCTGTTTCAATACTGTCTGCTAATGTCTCGGTTGACCATTTTCCTGGTATGCCGATGACGCCTATTTTTAAGTTAGTCAAAAAATAGCTCCTGAATAGGTAATTTAAATCGTTTATTAGGTTTAGTACTTAGGCCTAATTCTAATAAATATCGTGCTTTTAAAAACATTTTATTAGCTAATGATTTATCTAAAATAAATCTCGTTGATGTGGCAAACGACCTAGCTAAACCGAATGCCAAACGTAAATCGAACTGGGTATCGCCTTGCTTAATTGCATAACGGCGAGTTGAATTGTAAAAGGCAATGATGACGGCTAACAACCTTTCTCGTACCGGACCATCAAAAACTTGTAATCGATAGTTTGATACCATAAACACAGATACATCTTGCACATAATCCATATATTTAGAACGATGCAAATCAATAAAATTTATTCGATTTTCAATTGGGTCAAAAATGACGTTATCAATATTAAAGTCACCGTGAATATAAACAGAAAATGGTGAAGAGAGTATTTTTTCAAATTCGATAGTTTGATCAATCAAATCATTAAAACTAGGAATAAAATGACCGCAAATTGTTTTATTGGTGTAGTTAAATTCAGGGTGTATTTTATACACGTCTGGCATACGTTTTTTTAACTGAACGCCAAAATTGGCTAACTGAGGTTCTTCGTTGCGCGTTTCTTGCCACACTTTTCGTAGCGTTTTATTGAGTGCTTTTAATGCAAGGTTTACTAGTTCGTTAGATTCGTTTAAAACCAATTTTTCAAATGTATAACCGGGTAAGTGCTCGATTAATATAGCCGCTGACTCACCTCTTTTTTCATAAGCTAAAATTTTAGGTGCTAAGCCTGGGTATATAGAGTGCCAACTTTCTACACCTAAACGTTCCCCTTTTACTTTGCTTTTATTGCCGTCTTTAAAAACGGCAATAGGTTCATTGGTATTTTTTGTGGTAATACCTGAAATCGCGCTTCCAGAACGGGTTTCAGCTATCGGATTAATCGTTAATTCTTGTTCTGATACCGATAAATCATTAACAAATTGATTTAACGATTGAAACCTATCGGTATTAACATTTTGGCCAATATTACGTGAGATAATGGCTTCGCTTATCTGGGTTATTTTTTCAGCCATATTTTGAAAGTTTCTTGCCACAAATAAAACATGAACAAAGTCTCTGGTTTGTTTATGTTTAGTGAAGCTTTCTTCATATTTTTTTACTAACTGGTTGATCTTACGTTTTATCAAATCAGCCTTTTTAGCAATTTTAAGTGCATCAGGAGACTTTTGACTAGACAATGCGGGTTCAATAAGTGCTATTGCCAGTTTGACTTGAGAACAAACTAACACCAAAAGTTTAGGCTGAACCAAACTAAAGTCATTTACCTGAGTTAACTCTTCAACGATGAAACGAGACTGCTCTGTTAACTCGTCTAAAATAACCGCTATGTTTTCCACGTTTCTCAAAGACACTTGAGCGGGTTTATTTTGCTGCTGTTTAATTAAGTATCTAAAGTTTCCATTTTGAATTCTGTTTTTTAAGTTATTAGTGTAACCCCAACGATCAACTATATTACGTGCTAACTCTTCATTAGGGTTTAGCAAATAACGTTGTAATGTACTAATTTGAGAATTAACTTCTACCGTCAAAAAGTGTAAATTATCGAGCGTTATTTTAGGTATTTTGATCATATGAGGTAAAAAAACCTAGTAAGTAGTATTTTTGATAAAAATCAGATTATAACTAACTGATAATAAATTAAATTTTTGTTTGGTTTATTAATTTTTGATTAATTTTTTAATTGGCCAGTATTGAATATTAATGTCGATAGTTGCAATATTTATGTAAAAAATAACGCCTTATATGCAAAGCGTAAAACAAGTTGTAATACACCTTAGTTACACATATAAATACAACAAACCAAGTTATTAAGCTATAGTTAACTATAATCAATCTGATAAGTGCGTTTTGTTACTTACCATTTATAATATTAACGCTGGCATTAACTTTTATCCGTAATTACAGATAAAAATATCTGACTTTCAATACACAGTGGTTCACAAATGCGTCCAGTAAAAATCACCCGTAATGCGCAAATTCCAGATCGTTTACGAATAAGTCGGTATCAAAAAAATCCTGAATTAGGGCCTCAAATTTTATTTTTTAGTGGTGGTTCTGCCTTAAACGCATTTAGTCACACATTAAAAAAATACACTCATAATTCAATTCATTTAGTTACTCCTTTTGATTCTGGCGGGAGTTCAGCCGAGTTAAGAAAAGCCTTTAACATGCCTGCAATAGGCGATCTTAGAAGCAGGTTAATGGCTTTAGCGGATGAGTCTGTTTTGGGGCACCCCGAAATTTATCGACTTTTTTCATACCGATTAGATAAAAAAAAATCGCAAGCCGAGTTACGGCATCAACTTGAGCAGTTTATCAACGGTACCGAAAGTTTAGTTAGCGATATTGCAAACCCAATGCGCCGTGTAATTCGTAACCAATTAGGCTATTTTTATGATGCAATGCCAGACAATTTTAATTTGAAAGGCGCAAGTGTGGGCAACTTAATATTGACTGGCGGTTATTTAAATAACCATGAACACCTTGATCCTATTATTTTTCTATTTTCAAAGCTGGTCAATGTGCAAGGCACCGTTAGAGCGGTTGTTAACGATGATTTACATATTAGAGCTAAATTAAAAAATGGAGAGGTCGTTCTGGGGCAACACATGCTCACAGGTAAAGAAGCCCCTAAAATAACAAGCCCGATCACCGAATTAAAATTATCAGAAAGCTTAAACGAATATATTCCAGCCACAGCAGAGTTGCAGAAAAAAAACAGAAAGCTAATTGAAAATGCAGAAATCATTTGTTTTTCACCGGGAAGCTTTTATTCAAGTTTGTTAGCAAATCTACTGCCTTATGGGGTTGCAAGTGCAATAAGCTTAAATGGTAACCCAAAAGTATATATACCCAATTTAGGCAATGACCCAGAACAAGTCGGCATGACGCTAGAGCAAAACATTGATGCTTTACTAAAAGCGTTAATCGCCGATATTAGCATTAAATCGTCGCCATCTGATTTACTTCAATTTGTATTATTAGACTCTAAGAACGGACACTATTTTGGGGGAGTGCCTAGTAAAAAACTAAATAAATTAGGCATAAAAGTAATCGATACAGCATTAATAAGAAGTGATAATCCAACAATATATGATAACGAGCTTTTATGTGCGGCTTTGTTGTCATTAACATAAAGGCACGGGTTAAATTCATGTGCCATGCCAAAAGTTTAAATCGGCGGTTTTACTCTAAATATCGGCGTATTGTCTTTGATAAATGAGTTTTTGAAGGCGTACTAATATTGAAGAGCGTATTATTTAATGGAGCATATTTATGTTTAACAAAACAATGAATAAACAAATTATAGGGTTTAGTGTCTCAGCTACATTATTTTTGATTATTGCTGTTTTAGAAAGAAGTTTTTTGTTCTTTTCTCTTACCTATTTATTTTATATTTTATCGGTTTATCACTATAAAAAGTTGAATGATTAAATTTTTGATTCAATAGAGCTATATGAGTTGTTTATAAGTAGACATTTCAACTATTGGATACTTATTAGTTGCCTGTCTCATACGATTACGGCTAACAGCACAAATATAATATTACGCATGAGCTTATGTTTACTATTTAACAAACCTAAAAGCAATAAAACAAAAACCAATACCAGCACACAACATAAAACTAGAAATTGCAGTTTGAATATTTATAGATAATTGACCAATTTGAGAATAATTATAGTTAAGAAACAAACCGCTGAGAATGATAACTGCGAGACCTAAAGCAATAAGTAAATATTTGATTATGCTTAATCCGATTTTATTTGAATTCATTCTATTCTAAGCTCCTTTGTCGACAAAACGCCTCATTCGGAGGCAATAAAAGAGTGGGTTAAATAAGTGACGTAGGAGCAAAAAAATAACTGTATTTTGACACGCTTAAGCGCCTTGTGCACGCCCATCATAGGCATGGACTAATAAGGTGAAAGCCCTATGTAGGAAGGTCACCGTTTATTTAACTGATTGTTATTAAACGCTAACGACTAGCAAATGGCAACTGCAAAATTGTGAGTTATTGGGTGAGGGTAGATATACAGTTTATCGTTGTCTGTCCTGATCGATATCAAATTATCCCACATCGATGACTGTCCCGCATGAATACGACCTTATACGGTTCTTTTTCGATTGATATTTGCTGACGTTACTTTTTATCCGTATTGACTTAACATTGACCTATAGAATAAAGATTAAAGCCGTTTTTTCTCTGCTCTAATCTTGCTCTCTTATTAACAGTGATTGGCCTAAAAAGGAGAAATAAAATGGAAGGCAGCTGCCTTTGTGGTGATATTAAGTTTCAAATTAACATCGATATGCTAAGAATGTATCAATGTCATTGTGAGCAATGTCGAAAGCAAACGGGTACCGCATCTAGTTGTGGCTCTGTGGTTACGCAAGATCAGTTTTCATGGACGAGTGGAGAAAGCAACATTACAAAGTGGGAAAAGGATTCTGGTTTCACTTCACATTTTTGCTCCAAATGTGGTTCTTCAGTGCCTAATAAATTTAGAGGCGAACCCTTTTATTGGATCCCCGTTGGTTTAGTGGATAGTAATAAAGTGCAAACCGTTGCAAATATCTTTACGGGTGAAAAAGTAACTTGGAGTCATGTTGATTCCTTCATTCACCCCCATGATAAAAAGCCAGCTATAAAAACGATGATCAAATTATTATGCGAATAGTCTATTTTAAATAAACGAAAGTAAGCCCATACGATTATTAAAGGCTGAGGGTAAGATACCCTTGGCTACCCGATTATATTCAATCCACTAAACTACTCAGTTATCTTTTGTTCTTTTAATTAAGAAAACAACAAGAAAAAAGACAGAGAAAGACGCAACAAACATGGAAATGTCGCTACCTGAATATTCTCCATTGCAAGCTGAATTATGACAAGTAAATTTAGCGCCACTTGCGATAGTCAAAACGCCAAAAACTATAGATAGAATTAAATATGAATGTTTTTTCATGGAACACTCTTTCGCATAAAACGAGCTTGTAGAATTACTCGTTTTTATTGTTGCTTATAATTGCGTTAAACACTATCTGAGTTTGTCAGCTGCTTCAATCTTGTTTACAGTCTTTTTTGAGGGTATTTATGCTGATTAGCTATTTTAGGAGAGCTTATGAATGCCGGTCCCATACGGTGAAATATCGGCACCAATTTAATGCAGAAGATCATATAAACTTAAAAGGTGCAGTGAATAGAGTGCCATTTAATGCAATAAAGTAAAGTGGTGTAATACTTGCTTGGTATCGTCCTTAGCGAGTATTCATAGCCAGTTATCAAGGAAACAAAAAATGTTGAAAGAGAGTGATGTAAGTGTACTGATCAATCACAGTGGACGTCTGCGAATGTTATCTCACCGTTCAGCAATGTTTATTACCGTTCTGTCGGAGCAAACCTCTACGGATCCTTGGTTCAACGATGAACTCGCCGTTACTATCAAAAAATTTGAACACGATTACAAGTTACTGATAGATACTTTAGCGCAGGATGAAAACACCAATACACGCTTTCTAAAGTTTAAAGACAGCACTCAGGTACACGATCAATCTATCGATAATATTATCCAGCATTTTCTCAGCGAGCTGCACAAGCTAAACACCGCCGTGCGTTACAAAAAAAGCATTCCGAACGACACCCTTGTTACTTTTATTAAATTCGTGTCATCTAGCCTTTTGCTAGCGTTGAACGAGATTGTCGCTTTTTTTGAAGCATTATTACTCGATATCGCCAATAGTAAGCTTAAACGCATCAATACGCTGGGGGCAGATATTGAAGAATCACTGTCGGAAGTTGACAAAATAAACCTATCAATCAAAATTTTGTCATTCAACGCCTCTGTTGAAGCCGCAAGAGCCGGTGAAATGGGCGCGGGTTTTAAAGTGGTTGCCAACGAGATGAATAGGTTGAACATGATGACACGCGACGTCACTCAAGGGGTGAATGCCAGCGTTAACACCTTTATTAAAGAGATTAACAATTAGCGCTTGTTACCACCTAACTCACAAAAAATTATCGGGAAAAACGCCACCGGCAGCCACTCTAAGAAAAGATAGATGAAACAGATATCGGCTATATTGTTTTTGATAAATGAATTAATTGACAGAGCTTATGGATGCCTGTCCCAGACAATTTTTAAATTGACAGAGCTTATGGATGCCTGTCCCAGACAATTTTTAAATTGACAGAGCTTATGGATGCCTGTCCCAGACAATTTTTTAGCAAGCTTAGCGCCAACATACTTGAGGGGGTTATGATGGCTGTCCTGCACGATAATAACTACTGTTTACGGAAGTTCGTAATACTGTCTATGCCTATAAAAATTACTTAATTTATTATCTTCGAAGTTTAAGCGGATACTATTTGAGTATTCTCCATCACCACCAAAGTAAACGCGCCACTGATTATGCATAAACATTTCATCGATATCATGAGAGAGCTTAGTATGTTTTGGATTATCATAATTGTCAGTTTCTACATACGTGTAAACTACGAAATCGGGGTAATCATCTTTCAAGTTCATTACATCAATGAAAGTTTCCTGTTTACTGGAGCCGATTGTAAATCCGTATTTACTGCCCTCGTAAATTGAATCATGAATAGTCGAAGCCCAAAGGAAAAATATGTATGCAACAATTAGAAATATACAAAATAAAATTGGATAAGAAATCATTTTTAACAAGAACTTCACGCCGATCCTTCCTTTTAGTTCAACGCCCGGCTAAGCCGCCGGAACGGAATTGATTGTTTTGTGCCAGCGTCGCTGAAAAGCACAAAACGAGCAACGCAGTGGAGGTCGGATTGAGCCGTTTGTTAAGCGCTATTCTACGCACTGACCGCTTACTAATTTTGACATCTCCAAATTATAAGATGTTGAATAATTCAATGCTCTATGTCTCGAAATGTTGTTTTTACATTTTACGGTAGGCCAGATTACAACAGCTTCAGAGTTGTCAATTTGGCGTACACAACTTTCTTCTGGTATTGGATAATGCGGCCCAAAACCGTTTGGAACGCCATAAAAACGTACAAACCCCTCCAAGTAATCTTGACGAGCTTGATACTTGGCTTGCGAAGGATTGTACAACCTCTTCAAGTCAGATATAGGGCACTCAAACGAAACCGAACCACTTACATATATTTCTGGCTCAGAATCAACGGTGATTGTATTTGTACAGCCAGCCAATACGAGACTTATTAATAAGATGATTTTTTTCATGGGTACGCTTAACGTTTAGCATTCATGCGTCACGTAGTATGTGATCGTATAATGCCATGTTGAACGAAGCTGATGCCTACGCCCAACTTTAAATTGGTGTGCTTAATGGTATAGGAAATTGCTTTTTAAATAAAGGAAGTGAGCTTCAGTATTAAACGCAAAAAACACCCCCGGCAGCCACTCTAAGAAAAGATAGATGAAACAGATATCGGCTACATAGTGTTTGATAAATGAGTTAGTTGATCGGTAGAGCTTATTATTACCTGCCCACGATTTTTGATTGATTTCTTAATAAGCAAAGTAAGCCCATACATACATACATAAATCAATACATCAAATGTCATTTAACTAAAACGACTATTGCTTATTTAAATACTAATCGTGTAACAAATTGAGTAATAACACTCAATTCATGCCTCTTTTTAAGTCGTTTGATGGTTTTGCATCAAAATGTATCAAAAAAATATACAATATGAAAAATAAATTGTTGTTGTAAAATATTTAGGATTGTTGTTTTGTATATGATTTTTGTTTTTCAAATAAAGGTATTAAGTAATAAGGCGATGTTACACTTAAACCCCTTTTTATTTATGTTTTTATATGAAATTTATACACCTGTATTAAATTTAAATGACCGTCAGCCATAAACGATGTGTATGGATTGTTGCTGTAAAATGTATAAAGTGACGAACTCTATTTAAGTGGTTATTTTATTGGTGAGCACTTAACTGGTTATTTATTAATAATATTTTTATTCCACTTCAAACTCTCTCTTGTTGTCCTGTTTTTTAATTATTGAGTTGTTATGCAAACCGCTTTTGAGATTTTTCTATTTATAAGGTTCTTAACTTTTATAGTTTGGGGTTTTAGGTGGGCTATTTTGCGTTTAAGGCTATTCATCGTTTTTATAACACCTTTTATATTGATTTTAAATTATGTGAATGTTTTTAAGTGGTTGATTTTAAAGTGTTAAATTGGTTTTTGTGCTTGTTTTTCATAAATGCTTATTTTAGTCATACCAAAGAATGATGAATTTTGTTTTATATATGGTTTTATTGGTTTGCATGTGAGTTTAATCTTCTAGGTGTTGGTATTATCCATCAATAATGTATCTATATTGTTAACAATTTATTTTGAGTTGTTAACTAATTGATGTTAGCTTTAAGGTGAACAATGACGAAATATACAACAATAAAAGACATTGCAGCATTGGCTTATTAACTTCGCTTATGAAGGCTGATATCAAGAAGTTTGATGACACTTAAGATAATGACTGTGACGAAAACAACATTTGAACTAGGAACAGGGTATGTATAAAACCAAACGAACATTGCTTAATATGGGGGTTGCCATGGCATTGGCAACTACATGTACACAGGCATTAGCTGATAGTGTCATTATTGAAGCTGAGAATTATGTCAACGTCGGTGGCACATTTGTTGATAACCAGCCAGAACCTGTCGGTATTTATACGATAGATGGCAAGCAAGCGATTAACTATGTTAATGCAGGCGATTTTGTCGATTACAATATAAATGTAGCGGGCGGCGAATACGCGGTTGAATATTTAGTGGGGACTAATGTTGCATCAGGCCCCGCAATTGAATTACTAACTAATGAAAATGGTACATGGGTTAGTCAAGGTACGGTTGCCGTACCAGCCGACGGTTGGAATAACTTTCAACCTTTATCACACTCTAAAACAATCACGTTACCTTCCGGCGCATCAACTATTCGCTTACACGCAATGGGTTCAAATTGGCAGTGGAACTTAGAATCGTTTTCATTAACATCAGTTAACGTTGACCCCGATCCGGTTGCGCCGGGTGAATCCTTTGTCATTGAGATGGAAGATTTTGATGCAACAGGCGGCCGCGTATCAGGTGCGATTATTGGCGAAAGAGGCTTACCAAGCGATATGCATACGGTTGTTGACAGTGTGCAAAACGGTGATTGGGTTGATTATCAAATTAATTTCCCGGTAAGTGGCAATTATAGTATCGATATGTTGGCTTCAAGCCAAAATGTAAACGCTAATGCGGCGCTGTATATTGACGGTGAATTAATTAATGAAGAGCCTGTTTTTACCGACGGCCAAGCTAACTTTGAAACGTTCCCATTAACCACGAGCACCTATGTGAGCGCTGGTATTCATACTGTGCGTGTTGAAGCAACAACAAGCGCAGGTAATGGTTGGATGTGGTTTGGTGACAACTTAACAATAACCTCGCTAGGCGGTAATGGTGGCGATAATGGCAATGGAACTAACGAAGACGGTGACATTGTTATTGAGCTAGAAGACTTTTTTAACACCGGTGCTCGAAATAAAATAGGCGGCGACAGTGTATTAGGTTTTGGTAAAACGGCCGAGGGCGTCAATTTTGTTACCAATGGTGATTACGGCGATTACAAAGTCACCTTTACTCAGCCGGGTACATACCAAGCTTATATCACTATTTCGGCGGGGACTGGTAGTTATGGCGCGCGTATCATGCTTGATGATTGGCCGGTTGCGCATGGCTACATGACCGATACGGGTGGTGTGGCTAAAGAGTTTGGCTTAGCGGGCGGTCACTTTTCGGTACAAAAAGCCGGTACTTATGATTTACGGGTACAAGCTTACGGTGGCTCAGATTGGCAATGGACAGGCGATAACGTGCGTATAGAGCGTGTGGGTAATTATACGCCAGCACCTGCGCCTCATTATGATCCAGCTGATCACTTTGTAGCAGAAATTAATGGCCCCAAAACTGATGTACTGCATTTAAGCAAACCCGTTAACATACCGGCTTCTAAGCGTGTACTTAAAGCCGATGTTTGGTATACCTATCCACAAAATAGTCAATTAGCCGGTTACGACAATTTTGGTGCTACAGGTGCATTCTGGGGACATCCACCAGAACATGATTTTTATGATGATACGACAATTATTGATTGGACCGAGTTAGTTTCAAACTTCCAAAACCAAGGTATTGAATACACTGCTCGTGGTGAGTTTGATTGGGGTTACGGTTGGTTTACTGAATACACGACTAACCCAGAGCCGCATTATGTACGTACATTAGATGATACCTACGTCAGAATGACCTTTATGGGTTATCACAGCCATGATGGCTTTAATAACAACTGGTTGAGTAACCATAGCCCGGCATTTGTACCGTTTATGAAATCGCAGGTTGATCAAATATTAAAAGCTAACCCGAATAAGTTAATGTTTGATACGCAAACAAACTCAACGCGTACAACTGATATGCGCACGTTTGGTGGTGATTTCTCGCCTTATGCGATGCAAAACTTCCGTATTTGGCTAGACAAGAAATATAGTAACTCTCAGTTAGCGGCAATGGGTATTAACAACATTAATACCTTTGATTACAAGCAACACTTAATTAATGCGGGTATCACACATGACTTGTTTAGAAATGGAGCCGATAAGATCACGGGTGATATTCCGATGGTTGAAGATTTTATCTACTTTAATCGTGATGTGTGGAACCAAAAGTTTGGTGAAGTGTTAACGTATATTCGTCAACAACGCCCTGATATTGAGATTGGTGCGAGTACGCATTTATTTGAATCACGTGGTTATATCTTCAACGAAAACATTACGTTCTTATCAGGTGAGTTAAACTTAGGTGCAAAACAGTCAATCACTGAATTGCCAACCAAAATTCTTGCTCATTTAAAAGGCGCTCAAGCGGTGGGTAAAACATTAGCTTACTTCCCATACCCTTGGGAGTTTGCAGAGCTTAAAGCACAAAATGCACCACGTTTTGGTCGCGGGTGGGTTGCTCAAGCGTATGCTTATGGTGGCATCTTCTCTATTCCAGCTAACGTATGGCTAGGTGGCGATGGTGTTTGGTCGCCGGGTGCTGATAACTACCGTGATATTTATAAGCTCGTTCGCAATAAGGCTCGTTTATTTAACAACTACACGTCTTATTCTAAAGTGGGTCTTGTTCATGCGATGTACTCATCAATGAAAGCCGGTTTCATCGATGGTGGTGGCACAATGCAAAACAGTGTGAAACTACTTACAGAAGGTAACTTTAACTTTGACATGTTAGTGTTTGGTGATGAGGGTTATCCGGTTGTACCCCGCGCTGAAGATTTTGATAAGTTCGATGTGATCTTCACTGATGGTGATCTTCAATATTTAACGGATGACCAAAAAGCGGTATTAGATGCACAGGGCAGTAAGGTTAAACATATTGGCCAACGTGGTAATTATGCAGATACCGTTATAGCGGTTAATGTTAATGGCACTGCGTCTAACGACACTGTGTCGGCGGTATCGCGAATTCACCAGTCTAATGCGAATGCACCTTATGTGGTTCATTTAATTAATCGTCCGTTTGCTAATGGCGTAACACCAACACTTAACGGGGTTAAAGTAAGCATTCCACAAGGGTATTTCCCAGAGAATGTCACCTCAGCTAAGTTACATTTACCAGGCGGTTCAACGACTAACTTAACGGTTACAACCAATGCGAATGGTGAGGCAAGCGTTACTGTTAATAATCTTGAAGTATGGGGTTTACTTGAATTGATTCACTAATTCAGTGATTATTTAATACAGTAAAGTGAAGGTCGCTTAAGCAGTCATGCCTCCCAGTTCAACTGGCAGGTATGGTTCATTAAGTGGCCTTTTTTGTATTAAGTCATGTATGTTTTGTCAGGTTGTTTCAAGGTATGAAACAACCTAACAAAGCATATTTAACCCGCCAACCTCCACGCAATACAACATTAACGCCAGCGCTCATGTAGGTTGGCGCTAAGCTTGCGCAGCCCAACGTCACGCATGGTGTATTAAAATGGACAATTTTGTGGTTAGAACAAGGCGTGTTGGGCTTCATGCTTCAGCCCAACCTACTCGGCTAACTCATCAAACGGTATTTTGCATAGGGTGCTGCAAAAAACACTGCAATACAACATTAACGCCAGCGCTCATGTAGGTTGGTGCTAAGCTTGCGCAGCCCAACGTCACGCATGGTTTATTAAAATGGACAATTTTGTGGTTAGAACAAGGCGTGTTAGGCTTCATGCTTCAGCCCAACCTACTCGGCTAACTCATCAAACGCTATTTTGTATGGGGTGCTGCAAAAAACACTGCAAAACAACATTAACGCCGGCGCTCAAGTAGGTTGGCGCTAAGCTTGCGCAGCCCAACGTCACGCATGGT
>NZ_QMED01000033.1:0-31378 GCF_003286125.1 Algibacillus agarilyticus | reverse complement strand
ATGGGGTGCTGCAAAAAACACTGCAAAACAACATTAACGCCGGCGCTCAAGTAGGTTGGCGCTAAGCTTGCGCAGCCCAACGTCACGCATGGTGTATTAAAATGGTTTATTTTGTAGATGGCAGAAGGGCGTGTTGTTAAAAACAAATCTCACGCTGCTGCATTATGGTTATTCGCAGTTTTAAATTATATCCGTTCAGGCTTGTGTGCTTATTATTCTGCTATTTTCAAAGCTGTTTTTAATAATTTAATGGTATAAGAATAATAAAATATAAGCAGAATCATAAAATAATAAGCTAAAAATCAATCAAAAAAATTAAACCCCAAAACAATAAAAATAAAATCATATATAAAAACCAGGGTGCTTAAAGTGGATAAATTCAAAATTTGTTCAATTTGTATTCACTTTAAAGTTAACCACTGATTTATATGGTTTTGATTGTCGCTAAAAACCGACTTTTGTCATTTGCTTTAACCGTCGTGCATTGTAATAGCAGATAAAATTTAGTGCATAAATCTGCAGATAAATCATATCCCTGATTAAATGTGTTATTGATTAAAGTGCCGTGTAAAGTTGGTTATCTTGATTGAAATACCAAATAAGAGTCAAGTAAGGAGCTAAATAAGGAACTAATCAAAATAGCACTTATATACCCATGTGACTTGGGTTGATATTCGAATCATACATTTTCAAATCTATTTTTTACCGCTCTTTGCAAGGCATAAGCATGTAAAACTAAATATTAAAAAACGTTTAATTTTATCACTGTGTAAGCAGGGCAGGTTAGCGGTGGCCAAATCAATTTTAATGTTCATTGGGCTCAGAATTTTAAAATTTATTCGATATAGAGCGCATAAATTCAACATCTGAGATCAACGTATAAAACAGAGATCCGAGAACGATTATTTTTTGATGTTTTTATGCTGAATACGGCCTCTTCTTAACAAATAATAATAAATTGCAATTGTTTAAGTGACTGATTTATAAATACTAAATAACCTTATTGTTAAACATTGCTAAATCATTATCGAGTTAAATATTAAGTTATTAAACCTAAAAATCAAATAAAAACTCTCGGTTTTGTATTTAAATTTCATTGTTGGGTCATGCCTTTTTTTTGTAAAAATTGTAAAGATAAATCTTTTATTTTGTTAACAATCCTCTTTGAACTGTTAACAAAGCTGTGCTAGTTTTTAACCCGCACAATGTCGATATAACCAACAAAAAAGACAGTGTTGTGTTGATAATTATTCTGTTTGCAAAAAGGTATAAGCAAGAAAGCAAATGAAATAAAAGTCAACGAGTGTGTTTAAAACAACAATTAAAACTAGGAAATTGGGATGTATAAAACCAAAAGAACTCTGCTGAGTATCGGTGTTGCCATTTCTTTGGCTTCTGCTTCTACCCATGCATTAGCTGAAAATGTCGTCATCGAAGTTGAAAATTACGATAATGTGGGCGGTACGTTTAACGATAACCAACCGAACCCCGTTACTATTTATTCCGTCAATGGCAAGCAGGGTATTAACTTTGTAAATGCAGGCGATTATGTTGATTATAATATCAACGTAGTGGGCGGCGAATACTCGGTTGAATACCTTGTTGGCACCAGTATGCAATCAGGTGCCGCTATTGAATTACTTATCAATGACAATGGCAATTGGGTGAGTCAAGGCACTGTGGCTGTGCCTTTTGGTAGCTGGGACGATTTTCAACCCTTGTCTCCTGCCAATACGATCATGTTACCTTCCGGTGCATCAACCATTCGTTTACTGGCAACGGGGTCTGATTGGCAATGGAACATGGAATCATTCTCGTTAACGGCAATTTCGGTTCCTGATCCAGATCCTGAGCCAGAAACACCGGTTGATGATGTTGTTGTTAATTTAGAAAATTTTACCACGACCGGTAAAACAGGCGCGGCAGTTGGCGGCGATTCAATTGTTGGTTTTGGTCCAACCAATGAAGGTATTAATTTTAATACCTCAGGTGATTATGCTGATTACAGTGTCACGTTTACTGATGCGGGTACGTATAATCTTAAACTTGCTGCGGGTTCACCTATGTCTGGCCAGATTGGCGCAGAAGTGTTACTCAATGGTAGCGTTGTTGCCTCATCTGAGCTTTCAGCAACTGCGGGTTGGGATAACTTTGAAGATTTCGATCTTGACGGTGATGTGGTTATTCCAAGTGCAGGCACTTACACATTCCGTTTACGCAGCTTTGGTTCAACGGCATGGCAGTGGAATGCCGATACATTAACATTTGTACACAGCTCAACCGATAATGGCAATGGCTCTGATGTTGCGGTTACCGGGGTAATGGTTAACCCTGCGAGTGCATCGTTAAATATTGGTCAATCACAAAATATTACGGCTACTGTTACGCCAGCCAACGCAACTAATAAAGCGGTTACCTTTGAATCGCTTGATACCAGCATTGCAACGGTTAATGCAAACGGTATGGTAACAGCGGTTAGCAATGGCCAAGCAATTATTCGTGTCACCACTGCCGATGGTTTTTATGTAGCTACATCAAACATCAATGTGTTAGCCGATGGCGTTGCGGTTACGGGTGTAAGTGTTAATCCAACTAATACCACATTAACGGTAGGTCAATCACAAACGGTTACCGCGACTATTTCACCAATTGATGCAAGCAATAACAATGTTTCGTTCTCGTCAAGTAATACCTCGGTTGCCAGTGTTAATGCCAATGGTGTGATCACGGCCGTTAATGCGGGTCAAGCAACAATCACAGTGACCACTGAAGATGGCAGCTTTACGGCACAAACCAATGTTACGGTTACGCCTGATTCTGTCGCGGTTACCGGTGTATCAATTACACCAGCCAGCACAACCTTAGTTGTTGGTCAGTCACAAAATGCAACGGCAACTGTTGCACCGTCTAATGCCAGCAATACCAATGTGGCCTTTAGCTCAAGCAATACATCTGTTGCAACGGTTAACGCAAACGGTGTTATTACGGCGGTAAATGCCGGTCAAGCGATGATCACCGTTACCACCAGTGATGGTAACTTTACCGCTCAAACCAATGTAACGGTTAATCCAGGTGGCGGTGGAACGGATCCTGAACCGGGTGAAGGTGAGTTTGTCCATAATGGTAATGGTTTATTGTGGGGCCGTGTAGATGGCGCAACCAACTTTGCAGGTAACGCGGGCTATACAGCCGATTCACCTAACTACAAAGTCACCACTGATTTATTAGAAACCGACGATGCAATTGATCCTAATTCGACTGAAGTATTTAGAGGTCAAATTTATGATGCCGATGGCCATATTTCATTTTATGAAAACATCGATGATAGCGTGCGTTTATATATTGATGGCAACTTAGTTTTATCTAACGACAGTTGGGAAAATTCATCACAAACAGCCGATCTGCAATTATCGCCAGGTACTCACGATTTTGAATTACGATTGGGTAATGCCGATGGCGGCAGCGGTGCGGTAAGTGGTATTGGTTTTGGTATTGATACGGATGGTGGCACAAACTTTGTACACCCAAGTACGCTAAGCCAAAATATATTTACGTCAAGTGGCTTAGTTGTTGTTGATCCTAAATTGCCACCTGATTGTGAGCTTTTGATCCAATTAGAAGATTTTGATGCAACCGGTACAACAGGCCGTGTAGCCAGTGATCCTAACGATGGTTTTGTTGTGGGTGATACCGGCACGAATGTGGGTTGGGTAACCAATGGTGATTATGGTGACTACAACAATGTTTATTTAGAAGCCGGTACTTACCGTTCATTTATTTCGGTTACAACACCTGAAACGGGCAGCTTTGGTGCCCGTATCGATATTAATGGCGAAACCGCTTCTTGGGGTTACTTTGATAGCACGGGTGGTTGGAGTATCGCTGCGAGAAATGAATTGTATGGCGGCGAGTTTGTTATTGAAACCGCAGGCAACCACAATTTACGGGTTGAAGCTGTCGGTGGTTCTGATTGGCAGTGGAGCGGCGACTATGTTTGTTTAGCTAAAGTGAGTGATAATACCGCCCGCACACCGGCTATTTATGACCCAGCAGACCATTTTGTCGCGGAAGTTAATGGCCCATCAACGGGTTTACAATACTTAAAAGCCCCTGTGTCTATTCCTGCGGCGAATAAATTATTGAAATCTGATGTTTGGTACACATACCCGCAAAATCGTGATTTTTACGATGAAGACAACGGTGGCCAACCAGGTGACTACGCTGATTTTGGTGCAACAGGTTCTTTCTGGGGGCATCCACCCGAGAGTGAATTTTATGATGAAACCGTGATCATGGATTGGGCTGTTAACATAGTTGATAAGTATCAAAGTGAAGGCCTTGAATATACTGCGCGTGGCGAGTTCGATTGGGGTTATGGTTGGTTTACCGAGTATACAACAAGCCCACAATCACATTATGTTCAAACGCTTGATGATCGTAATGTACGCATGACATTTATGGGCTACTTAAGCCATAACGGTCATAACAACAATTGGTTAAGTAATCATAGCCCTGCGTTTGTACCTTTCATGAAATCTCAGGTTGACCAGTTATTAAAAGCGAACCCTGATAAATTAATGTTTGATACACAAACAAACTCAACCCGTGCAACGGATATGAGAACGTTTGGTGGTGATTTCTCACCTTATGCGATGCAAAACTTCCGTATATGGTTAGATAAAAAATACAGCAGCAACGAATTGGCCGCGATGGGTATTAATAACATCAATACCTTCGATTACAAACAGCACTTACTCGATGCTGGTGTAACGCATACTTCGTTCTCAAATGGAGCCGATAGAGTTGAAGGCAATATTCCAATGCTTGAAGACTTCTTATACTTCAACCGAGACGTATGGAACCAAAAGTTCGCAGAAGTATTATCTTACATTCGTCAAACACATCCAAATATCGAAATTGGTGCAAGTACACAATTATTTGAGTCGCGTGGTTATATCTTTAACGAGAATATTACCTTCTTGTCTGGTGAATTAAACTTAGGTGCTAAAACATCTATATCTGAATTACCAACGAATATCCTTGTTCACTTAAAAGGAGCTCAAGCGATTGATAAGCCATTAGCTTATGCACCATACCCATGGGAATTTGAAGAGCTTCGTGTACAAGATGCGCCTCGATTTGGCCGTGGTTGGGTAGCTCAAGCCTATGCTTATGGTGGTTTATTCTCTATTCCTGCTAATGTATGGGTAGGTGGTGATGTGTGGACTTGGTCTCCGGGTGCTGATAACTATCGTGATATTTATCAATTTGTAAGAGCACAAGAAAACTTGTTAGATGACTACACGTCATACGCTAAAGTTGGTTTAGTTCATGCGATGTACTCATCAATGAAAGCTGGCTTTATTGACGGTGGCAACCAAGTTCAATCAAGTGTTAAATTACTAACCGAAGACAATATCAACTTTG
The DNA here is from genome assembly GCF_003286125.1 of Algibacillus agarilyticus. Classification (GTDB taxonomy): domain Bacteria; phylum Pseudomonadota; class Gammaproteobacteria; order Enterobacterales; family Alteromonadaceae; genus Algibacillus; species Algibacillus agarilyticus. The sequence goes on along the minus strand of NZ_QMED01000033.1, from coordinate 25,951 downwards.
ACATGTTGGTGTTTGGTGATGCAGGTTACCCTGTGGTACCACGTGATGAAGATTTTGATAACTTTGATCATATCTTCTATGACGGGGATTTGAACTACTTAACAACTGAGCAAAAAGCCGTATTAGATGCGCAAGGTAGTAAAGTAAGACACATAGGTCAACGTCTTACGATTGCGGACTTAGCGATTACGGTCAGCATTAATGGTACAGCGTCTAACGACATCGTATCGGCGGTATCGCGTATTCACGAAACCAATGCAAGTGCACCGTATGTGGTTCATTTAGTTAACCGTCCGTTTGCGGGTGGTGTAACACCGACACTTAATGGTGTTGAAGTCGCTATTCCTGCAAGCTACTTCCCGCAGGGTGTAACGTCGGCTAAGTTACATTTACCTAACGGTACAAGCACAGACTTAGACCTAACAACTAACGCTAATGGCGATGTTATTGTGCCGGTTAATAACCTTGAAGTATGGGGTATTCTTGAATTAGGTCACTAATTCACTGATTACTTAATACTGATTACTTAATACTGATTACTTAATACAGTAAAGCGAAGGCCGCTTAAGCGACCATGCCTCTCAGTTTAACTGGCAGGCATGGTTTATTAAGTGGCCTTTTTTTGTATTGCGCCATGTATTTTTTGTCAGGATTTTGCATGATATGAAACAACCTGACAAAGCATATTTAGCCCGCCAAACCCCTATGCAAAATACGTTAGCGTCATTGTTCATGTAGGTTGGTGCTAAGCTTGCGCAGCCCAACGTCACGCATGGTGTATTAAACACCATTATTTGAAAAATCTTATTCACCCATAAAAACATCATTAATCCTCACACCTAAAAACAAACAAAAAATAAAATATTTTATTCACTTTTTTTTAACTTAATAAAGCATATAAATATCAATTAGATAGAATCAACTTACACTATTTTTTCCTAGTGAATCGTTATATTTATGTATGAATCTTGTTGACAATAAATTGTAAAATAAAGCATTATGGATATAGCTTATTTTTGGGCACTAAACAATAAAACGATTAAAATCAACTTGTTAGCTTTTATTTCAAAGGGGTTACGTCTCTAAACGTAGCTTATGTAGTAAAAAAATATATAAGGTAAATTATGATAAAAATAGCGTTATTAACCAGTAGCATTCTTTTAACATGTTCAGCTTTGGCTGCGGATTGGGACAATGTCGCCATACCGGCTGACGCAGGCGCAGGTAACACTTGGAAATTACAAAGTGATTTCTCGGATGATTTTAATTACTCAGGTAAAAACAATTCATTTACCAGTAAATGGAATGACACATACTTGAATGACTGGACCGGTCCTGGGTTAACGCATTGGACAAGCGATTCGTCAGCAGTATGGGATGGTAACTTAGTGATTGGTGCATCTCGTCGAGCAGGCACCAACAAAGTTAATACGGGAGTGGTTACTTCAAAAAACACTGTAAAATACCCTGTTTTTTTAGAAGCTAATATCAAAGTCAGTAACTTAGAGTTATCTTCAAATTTTTGGTTGTTGAGTAAAAATGATAAGCGTGAAATCGATATTTTAGAAGTATACGGCGGTGCAAGAGATACTTGGTTTGCCAAAAATATGGGCACGAATTTTCATTTATTTTTCCGTGACAGTCAAACCAATGAAATTACCAACGATTTTACCGGCCATACAAATAATACCCCATCAACCGGTACTTATTGGCGCGAACGCTTTCATCGATTCGGCGCTTATTGGAAAAGTCCGACGGAGGTCACGTTTTATATAGACGGACAAAAAACAGCTGATGGCTCTTGGGCACAAAGCGTATTAAAAGATAAAGCAGGCACTATTTTAGATAAAAGCCAATACAACATGGATGAAGAACTGCACATCATCCTAGATACTGAAGATCACGTTTGGCGTTCAAGACAAGGCATTATTGCAACAGATGCAGATTTAGCCGATAACAGTAAAAATAAAATGTATGTTGATTGGATCCGTGTATATAAACCGGTAGCAACTGGGGGAGCGGGTAATGTACCAACAGGGTTCACACATTTACAAGTTAAGCACAGTAATAAATGCTTAGATCTTAAAGATGGTTCAATGATAAATGGTGGAACCTATCAACAATGGGGATGTAATAGCGCTAACTTAAACCAGCGTTTTAAATTTAACCATTTAGGTAATGGTGAATATTCGATTCAATCAGAGCGCAGTATGCTTTGTGCTGAGCTAGCAAATGGCAGCAGCGCTAACGGCGCATTAGTTAATCAGTGGGTCTGTAACCATGCCAATAATAACCATAAATGGACATTAAAAGACACCGGTGACGGATATTTTGAAATCAGAAGTAAAGTCACCGGAAAATGTTTAGATGTGGCAGGTAAATCAACTGACAATGGTGTCAAAATAGTACAATGGAACTGTTTTAACGGGACTAATCAACGCTTTAAGTTTCTTTAAAAAGCGACTTTACACTTCATAGAGCAAGCTCCAACCTGCAAATTGGGGAGGAGTTTGCTAACCGCACCTTTTATAACCCTGTCTCAATAAACGCAAAACAACATTAACGCCAGCGCTCATGTAGGTTGGCGCTAAGCTTGCGCAGCCCAACATCACGCATGGTGTATTAAAATGACCGGTTTTTGGGGTGGCAGAAGGGCTCATTATCACGACACTTCTTCAATAAAATGTAATAACCTCAGCTATACTTTTAGTTCATTACATTTAAATGTTGAAAAATGAAGCAGGTGATTATGTTAGCGCGCTTAATCTGTTTAATCTTGGTTATACACACGTTCAGCATTAAGGTGGCCGCAGATGATGTAAAACCACGTTACACTATATATGACCGTGAAGCGTCATATTACAACAACTCATTAAATAACCTAAGTTACCCTGTCAAATTGTTGTTATTAACATTAGAAGTTGGCAAAACTAAATTTGGTGATTACGACACAAAAATACTCACCACCCCTTACCCTAAAACGAGAGTGATCCACTTCGTAAAGTCTCAAAACAATGCCATTATATGGAGTACGACCGCAAAAAAATTAGAAGAGGAGCTATCAGCCGTATACGTGCCAATCATAAAAGGTATTTTAGGCTACAGAGTATTTTTAATACGCTCAGAAGAGCAAGCTAGATTTGATTCGATCACCAAATTAGCCGAACTCCGCCAGTTTACAATTGGGCAAGGAAAAGCTTGGAATGACAATGCTATTTTACGCCATAACGGATTTACCGTGATAGGAGCCGAAGCAAACGGGCTAGTCAATATGCTCTTAGCTAAGCGTTTTGATATATATTCTCGGGGTATTCATGAACCGTGGATTGAACTTAAGGCGGGTATAAAAATGAGTATAGAAAACAACCTAATGCTGAATTATCCACTCCCCATCTATTTCTTCGTGAACTCGGCCAATAAAGACTTACACCAAAGATTAACCTGGGGACTAGAACACATTATAAAAACAGGCCAATTCGACCAGTTATTTAAAAATCATCCTATTTATTCAGAGGCAATGAATAAAATTAATTTCCACAAGCGTAAATCATTTACCTTAATAAACCCTAATTTATCACCTCAAACTAAAGCATTACTCAAAAAAGATAAATATTGGCTCAAGTAATGTATTTCAAGTTGTGTAGTAGGGTGATACTAATTGACAGAAACATCCATCAAAATTTCATCAATAATCCCAACAAAACCACGGTTCTAACTCATCAAACGCTATTTTGCATGGGGGTGCTGCAAAAAACACCGCAAAAACATTAACGCCAGCGCTCATGTAGGTTGGCGCTAAGCTAGCGCAGCCCAACATCACGCATGGTGTATTAAAATGACCGGTTTTTTTTTGGGGGCAGAAGGGCGTGTTGGGCTTCATGCTTCAGCCCAACCTACTCGGCTAACTCATCAAACGCTATTTTGCATGGGGGTGCTGCAAAAAAAACGGCCTATACTAAATTGATAAGGGTATTAAATACGCTATCTGTTTATCGAGGGCACTTATACCTTATTCAACGTTTTGACAGGACTTGTTGCATTCGTAAACTTAAATCCCTATTCTTTGCACACGAAAACATAACACGAAAATAAAAATATGACCTTTATGACTAATGGCTTGTTTTGCGCATTCATTTTAACATTTGCCTTAACACCTTTAATTCACGCTCAGACCAACGCTGAAGTCCACACAGCTCCGCTAGACAAACCAAATATCGTATTGTTACTCGCAGATGATCTAGGTTATGGCGAACTAGGGTCATATGGGCAAAAGCAAATAAAAACGCCTTTTTTAGACCAATTAGCTGATCAAAGCATGCGCTTTACCGACTTTTATGCGGGTAATGCTGTTTGTTCACCGTCACGAGCCGTATTAATGACCGGCATCAATTCAGGCCATAGTTCCATTAGAGGTAACAGAGGCTACATTCCTGAGCGCAAAATTATGGATCGTATCGCTTTACAAGCGAATGAAACCACTCTAGCTGAAATGTTGAAACCGGCAGGGTATGAAACATTATATTTTGGTAAATGGCACCTTGATGACCCTTACAACTTAAAAACATGGGCGGCTAGTCGAGGGTTTGATCACGCAGTGCAAGGGCAATGGAAACAAAGAAACGGGGAGTTTGAAATCGACTCAAATTATGATTGGGTCAATGGCTTATCAGAAGCGCGATATTACGATTATACCCAATATAGCTGCATGGATGAATTTCGCACGGATCAAGCCATTAATTATTTTGAAAAGCGAAAAACGGATAAACCTTTTTTCTTGTTCATGTCATACCGAGTTCCGCATGCTCACGAAGTCGAACTGCGTAACAATACGATGTATAAACAACATAATTGGCCAGAAATAGAACGCAAACATGCTGCTCGCATTAGTATGCTTGATGAACAAGTTGGTCGATTATTGCGTCACTTAAAAGCAATAGGCGAACTAGACAATACGCTAATAATATTTACCAGCGATAACGGCGGTCAAAATGAAAAAAGCCATGATCACACTTTCTTCAATAGTAACGGGGTATTTAAAGGGTATAAGCGAGATTTATATGAAGGCGGAATTAGAGTCCCGTTTTTTGCTTCTTGGCCCGGTAAAATCAAAGCCAAAACCACTAATTCACATATCGGCTCATTCCAGGATATTATGCCGACTTTAGCTGAAATCGCGGGTGTTAAAGCCCCTGCGCAAAGTGATGGTATTTCGATGTTACCTACTTTTTTAAATCAACCTCAAAAAAAGCACAAACACTTGTATTGGGAGATCCACTTAAATTTTAAACCTAAAAATGGTAATGATCTAGGATTTAGGCAAGCCATTAGACAAGGCAATTGGAAAGCGGTGCGCTATGGTATTAATTCAACAACTGAGCTTTATGATTTAAGTATCGACATGAGCGAAACAAATAATGTTGCGCATGATCACCCTGAAAAAATAGCTGAATTTGAACGCTTGTTTAAAGAATCGAGTCAAGCTAATCCTAATTTCAAATATGGTGGAAACTTACGTTAGTAGCGTACTTTCGTTATAGCCAGTTTATATAGGACACGCATTAATAACCCAACAGCGACAGAAGGTAAAAATAGATACCTTCATTTATGCTTGATGCCTCAAAAGCTACCGTTTAGCGTTCATTATGGCGGCTTACACTCGTGCCTTGTTAAACCGGTTTTGAGGGGGCAGAAGGGCGTGTTGGGCTTTATGCTTCAGCCCAACCTACTCGGCTACTTTGAAAAACACAGGTGTTAAACCGCCCTACGGGTTATTTGATCACCACTTGGGTATTCGGGTTGTCCCCCATAACTTCCGACATTTTTTGCTGCCATTTTTGTTTGATATCCGGTAACCAATCATCAAGATGTTTAATCGTTATAGTGTGTAGTGAATACGCCGCCAAATAACCTTCTTCGCCTAAAAAGTCGATTGCGAAGTCTCGTTTTTCTAGCTCGTTGTCAGCCAGAAATTGCTTGGCGGCTTTGGTTAATGCGGTGCGTTTTCTGTTGGTGTCGGCTTTTAGCTCAAAACTGATGTCTTTTTCTACATAAATCGGTTTATCGACATAGGCTTCGGTTGGCGGAATAATGCTAACCACGGGATTAAAGTCACTGTAATCAAATTCACCATAGGCTAACCATTCAGGAATATAAGCATTGGGTTCCGGCATTTTAAAACCATGTTTGTCAAAGGCTAACACCGCCGCCGCGCATAAAAATGGTGGCACCCAGCCTACTGCTATATCTTCACGTTGTTTGTTAGCAAAGTGCTGGCGATTATCCGCTAACGCTTTAGTTAAACGTTTTTGATATTCACCTTCATGACCATGTACCACCGCCAGTAATACATTCACAAATGGCATGCAAACCCGATAAATATAGGACTGCATGCGCGCCGGAATTAGGTTTGGGTTTGATGAGTGCATCACCTCGGCTAACAACGCTTTAAGATCGGCTTCAGCATCGAACACGCCTTTAAGGAAATTACAAAACGCGGTATGAAATGGCAGGAATTCCACCTGTGGATGATAAAAATTCTCAACCTTGTACTGGCATAAATTATCAATCGCCGCTTTATCGCGCACCATCATGGCTAATGCTAAAGCCTGACTCCACGGTTTAACATTGGTAGAATTAAATGTTTTTTCCCCTATGGCATTAAAATTAGCGCCATCAATATAAAAGGTGTATTCACTACCTTGGTTTAACGCCAAGTGATAATAGGCCTGGCGTAGTTGATGCGATAATTTTAAAAACTTTAATGAATGATTGTGCTCATTTGCGATAAAACAAAAACAAAAATATCTGTAAAAATCTTCACTACTGCTAAAGGCGCCATTATTAGCCCCTTGACCTTTAATATAATTCTTAGGATATCTTGTTTTCCATGAACCATTGTATTCCTCCAAAGCAAATTCGTACCTTATTTGGCAATTTTCATATGGGAAGTGAGATATTTTCATATTAACTACCTGATTTTTTTTGGTCATAACGGGTCACTTTTATTGTAGAGCTAGGCACAGTATTTTTTTGTTTATCAAACTGTTGATGCACTACTTTGTAGTCAAGTGTATTATTTTCACTTGCGCCATTGAGTGCATCGACTGTTTTCTTAAAATTATCAACCTCAGTTTTGAACGCACTATCGTTCTGATATCTAGTGCTGTTTTGGGCATTATCATAAGAATAATTTACCGAGACATCCATCAAAAATTCATCAACAACCCGAATAAAAAACACGCAAAACAACATAAACGCCAGCGCTCATGTAGGTTGGCGCTAAGCTTGCGCAGCCCAACATCACACATGGTGTATTAAAATGACCGGTTTTTGGGGTGGCAGAAGGGCGTGTTGGGCTTCATGCTTCAGCCCAACCTACTCGGCTAACTCATCAAACGCTATTTTGCATGGGTTTACTGCAAAAAAAACACCGCAAAAAAACACGCAAAAAACAACATTAATGCCAGCGCTCATGTAGGTTGGTGCTAAGCTTGCGCAGCCCAACATCACGCATGGTGTATTAAAATGACCGTTTTTTGGAGTGGCAAAAGGGCGTGTTGGGCTTCATGCTTCAGCCCAACCTACTCGGCCTAACTCATCAAACGCTATTTTGCATGGGTTTATTGCAAAAAAACACTGCAAAAAACACCGCAAAAACATTAACGCCAGCGCTCAAGTAGGTTGGCGCTAAGCTTGCGCAGCCCAACGTCACGCATGGTGTATAAAAATGACCGTTTTTTGGAGTGGCAAAAGGGCGTGTTGGGCTTCATGCTTTAGCCCAACCTACTCGGCTAACTCATCAAACGCGATTTTGCATGGGTTTACTGCAAAAAAAACACCGCAAAAAAACACGCAAAAAACAACATTAACGCCAGCGCTCATGTAGGTTGGCGCTAAGCTAGCGCAGCCCAACGTCACGCATGGTGTATTAAAATGACCGGTTTTCAGGTTGCAGGCAGAGAGTGTTGGGCTTCATGCTTCAGCACAACCTACTCGGCTAACTCATCAAACGCTATTTTGCATGGGTTTACTGCAAAAAACACCGCAAAACAACATTAACGCCAGCGCTCATGTAGGTTGGTGCTAAGCTTGCGCAGCCCAACGTCACACATGGTGTATTAAAATGACCGGTTTTTGGGGTGGCAGAAGGGCGTGTTGGGCTTCATTCTTCAGCCCAATGGTATGGACTCCTCCCAACTTAAGCATATTTTGCTAAAGTTAGCAGTGACTAAACTATAAAGGAGCCATACCATGGATAAGAATACAACAATTACCATTGATTTAGCTAAAGAAGTTTTTCAAATAGCCGTATTTAACCAAGCGGGTAAAAGTAAATTAAACAAGTCTGTTTCAGCTAAGAAGCTCAAAGAAATCGTTGATCAATACCCTCACGCCAAAATTTATATGGAGGCCTGTGGTTCAGCACATTACTGGGCGCGTTTGTTTCAAGAACAAGGGCATTTCGTGGGTCTTATTCCTGCACAAGTAGTGGCACGTTACCGACAAGGTAATAAGAATGATAAAAACGATGCCATTGCGATATTTGAAGCTAGTAAAAGCGAACAAGTGAAATTGGTTGCTATTCGCACTTTAGAGCAACAAGACATCGCACTGATGCATACATTACGAGAAGGCTACAAAAAAGCGCGTAACCAGATAGCTAATCGTATCCGTGGGTTTGCCTTTGAATATGGGATTTGCTTCCCTGTTGGTATCGCTAAACTCAAAAAACAGTTACCCGAAGTTCTTGAAGATGCTGAGAATTCACTGACACCTTTAGCTAGAAAAGTGCTTAACTCATTACAAAGTCAACTGACTGAAATAAATGAACTTTACGACGAGTCTTCCAAGGATATTCAAGTTCAATCACAAAATAATGCACACTGCAAGCGTCTCCAAAAAGTCCCTGGTATTGGTTGGCTCATCGCCAGTATGTTGTATGCAAAACTGGGCCAAGGTGATGGGTTTGAAAAAGGCCGAGATGTGAGTGCGATGTTAGGGTTGGTTCCCAGCCATTCTGGTACGGGAGGAAAAATTAAAATCGGCAGCATTACGAAAAAAGGCGATACTTATATTAGAGCTCAACTTGTCAATGGCGCTAGAGCTGTTGTCTCTAAGATAAGAGATAAGCAAGACGAATTAAGTTGTTGGATACGTGGGTTGTTAGGACGAAAAAGTTTCAATACAACCGTTGTCGCAGTAGCCAACAAATTAGCTAGGGTGGCTTTCGCCATTCTAAAATCAGGTGAGCCTTATAAGCCTACTTTCGCAAAGTAAATCATAAGGTAACACCGTAATAATGTTTGTACCTATCTGAAAGTTAGCAATCACAACGGTAAACAGCTTAGTTAGCGACTCAATCAGAACCTGCGTAGGTTGGCGGCTTTTAAAGCCATTAGTCCCGATAAGGAGGTTGAGTTAACGGCCAATAGCCGTAAAGGTCAGGGTTCGCTACCCAACGATAGACCGAATATACGCACGCTAAAACTTCGTTGTTTATAATGATTGCCACTTTATGGAGAACAGTACGATTAACATTAGATAAAAAATGAAGAACCCTTGCGTTCTTCGAGGAGTCCATATACAACCTACTCGGCTAACTCATCAAACGCTATTTTGCATGGGGGTTCGCAAAAACGTGTGCTGCAAAAACGTTTCCCGCAAAATACGTGATTAAGCGTTACTTAACCGTTTTCTTTTTAACGTAATTAATTTTTGCACGTGTCCCATTGAGGCCAGTAGCAAATAACAAGCTTGCAAATAGCCTTTGCTATTCAGTTCGCTCAGTTGTTGTGGGGTAAGCTGCTGAAGCTTAGTTTCATTAATGGTATAAATACCGTCAAACCGTTTTTGCTCACCGCCGACAAAACTCACATTCAAATGCACTTGTTCAATTAAATCGTAGGTGGTTAGCGTTTTAATAAATGATTCTGTGCTAATCATTCCGCTAACAACGGTTGCTAGCATATCATTGATGCTATTCATAAACGGTGTGCATTCGCCTTGTTCATCAAACAGGCGTTCACCTGTTTGTTCTTGTACACGGGGGTTGTGCGTATTAAGGGTGATTAGGGTATTTTCGGGTGTGGGTTGTTCGCCTTCTGCGCCTTTAACCGCCACCATAAAAGGCTGTCGCCTTATGTGCAACGGTAAGTAGTTGGCATGCCATGTATCACCGTCGAGATAAAGGTTTTCTTCAGCTTCAAATCCCAATAATGCCTGTAAACCAAATTGGCCGGTTTCGTTACTTTTAATTAAACACACTGGGTATTCCAAAATTAACGTCGCTAATTCATCGGCAATCACCGGCACCAAATGGATATTTTCGCCGTATTGCGCGCCTCGGTCGGTAATAATACGGGTGTTGCGATGTGTTTCTTTGTCTAGCATCGTAAACTGAGTCATAAAAGAGGTCCTGTCATTGGGGTCGTTAAATTCGTTGTAAACCGTATTGATGGATTTTATTGAGTAGTTCGCGGTTACTACTTAAAATCGATTGAAACTGTTGAGTTTGTTGTGCATTTTTTATAAACGCGGCTTGGGCGGCTGCTTTGTTTTGTTCGGCTAAGCCAAACGCGTTTGGTTGCGTTTTAAACCCCATGCCATATAAAACATATTGGTAGCTTGCCGCGGGAAAAACTTCTAATGCCGATTCAAAATCGCCGTCACATGGAAAGTGGTATCGCCAAAGTTCGAGTTGTTCTTTTAATTGTTCGGACAGGGTCGATGGGTCGCGGTGATCTTGCCAAAATGAGTTATCGGTTCGTTGGCTTAATGTGTAATGCAGTTTTAAAAAATCAATAATGCGCTGCCAGCGGTAAATAAAGGTTTTATTGTAGCGTTTAGCGACAATATCCATCGCGACGCGATTTGCGGGTAGTTGGTCAGCAACCATTTGTGCCGATATTTCAATAAGTAATAGCGCGGACGCTTCTAGTGGCTCTAAAAAACCCGCCGATAAACCGATCGCCACACAGTTTTTATGCCAAAATTTTTCTCGGTGTCCGGCATCAAACGAAATTTCTCTAAAATTGAGTGCGTCTGGGTTATTAACCGATGGCGTTAAATAATTAAGTAGGGCTTGGTGAGCATGGTCAGCACTCATATGTTGGCTTGAATAAACATGCCCAACACCACGGCGACTCGACAAACCGATATCCCACACCCAGCCAGCCGCTTGTGCGGTTGATAACGTATGCGATTGGATCTCGCTGTTTTCATCTGGATAAGGCACTTGCACGGCAATGGCTTTGTCGGTAAATAACGAATCTTTGCATGAAACAAACTTAACGTTTAAATGCTGGCCAAGTAATAATGATGAAAAGCCGGTGCAATCAATAAATAAGTCGCCCGTAATATCGCCATTTGATTGCGTTGCCACCGATGCAATGTCGCCATTAGGCTGTGAATTAACTTGGATCACATCATCAATGATGTGCTTAACCTTTAATTTTTCAATGCAATGCTTTTTTAAAAATTCAGAAAATGTGCCTGCATCAAGGTGGTAGGCATAATTAGCCACGGCTGCAAATTCTGGCGTAATAATTTGCTTGGGGGCTAACCCTAATTCACACAGGGTTTCTTGCGGGCAAACCATGTTAGAAAAAGAATGCTCGGCGTGATTGTCTTGCCAGTGTGGGACTAAATCTATGCTTTCGTGATCTTGTGGTAAAACTAATGGGTGGTAATAAAAGTCATTTTTGTGCCCGGTTGTCCATTGCGCAAATTTGGCGCCTTGTTTAAACGAAACATGGCATTCTCGAATAAAGTCGGTTTCTCGTACGCCCATATTTTTAAGCGTGTTGCGCATGGTTGGCCATGTACCTTCACCCACACCAATGGTGGGTATCGCTGCCGATTCAACTAAGGTAATCGAATAGCCTGAACTGAATTTATTTTTTAATTTTGCCGCGAGTGTACCTGCGGTGATCCAACCTGCTGTGCCGCCACCCACAATAACTATGTTTTGTACTGCTTCATTCATTATTAAGTTACCTGCAGTTTGTCTTTTATTTATATTTTATTTGTGTTCTAAACAAAATAGGGAACCCTAAATTGGGTTCCCTTCTTTAGCATTCGCGTTAATTACGGTAAACCGTTATTCGAATGTGGCTCTTACGCCGATGTTATAACGTGCACCATATTGTTCAAAATCAACCAGTTGGTTAGCAAAACGACCATGACGACGTGTATCTTCATCCGTGATGTTAATACCATCAATAAACACCGAGACTGAATCGTTAATGTCGTAACTTGCCGACACATCAATTTGTGAATAGGCTTCGGTAAAGGTTGGACGATCGGTCGCGTTAAGTAAGAAATCATCGCGCCAGTTGTAGGCGATACGGAACGACATAGAGTCATTTTCGTAGAAACCCACTAGGTTAGCGGTGTCACTTAAACCCGTTAATACCAGTTTGTTATCAAGATCATGCACATCATATTCGTTATCACTGTCTACAATTGTGTAGTTAGCGATGGCGCCAAAGCCGGTGTCAGCAAACATGTGTTGTATGTTGAATTCCCAACCTTTAACCGAAAGTGCATCTAAGTTAACCGGGGTTTCGACACGCCACATAATTGCCGGATCACTCGGTTGTGATTCACACGCTGTGTTTTCTGGCGCTGGGCACCCCGCACGTGCACCTTGACTTGGATCAGTGATTGGGTTGCCATTTGCATCATTAATGGTGCGATCAACAATGCCATTTGAAATGAAGTTATCAACATCTTTTCTGAAGTGGCCGATAGACGCATAGCTGCCTTCGCTGTAATACCACTCAAGTGACAAATCTAAGTTTTTCGCTTCGTAAGGTAACAAGTTTGGATTACCTTGTTTAGCCGTAAAAGGGCCACCGGCTAAATGCGTTTGTAAGCTAGTTTCAGGGAATAACGAACCAATATCACTGCGTGCAATGGTGTTTCCGTATGAAAAACGAGCCACTACATCGTCGTTAATATCCATCTTAATATTTAAGCTAGGTAAATAATGGCTGTAGTTACCGCTTAATTGATCTGATACAGCATCATCAGCAAAAATCTTAGACATTTCTAATGCCGTGATCCATTTTAGACCTTCTACTGGCTTAGCGACGGTATAAGCCGTGATATCTGTGCTTTCATGTCTTACACCAAAGTTGGCATAAATAGGCATATCGTTAAATTCTGATTCAAAATCAAACGAGACATAAAAAGCGGTTGAATCTTCTTCAATCCCATTTAAGCTTTCATTGGGTGCAGCATAAAGCGCTTTTGTTGGGTCCGACATGTTATTGGCAGGATCTTTGGTTAATGCAATAAATTGGTCTGCGCTATAACGTAACACTGAATCAAAACCAATGCCGCCTGGCGTTGTTTCAATGTCTAAATTGGTTAAATCAAGCGCACTGGTATTCCAAACGGCACCTGATATTTTAGTTGTGTCAACTTTGTAAACCGTGTTGTTTAAACCAAAGTTAATGGCTGTTAAATCGCCATTACCGAGGTTTTCCCAGCGGGCACTTAGGCTTAATTGCTTAATGTTGTTTTCAATTTCATAACCACGTTCTTGAATTAAATCGCCAACGATATTGGATTTATGCCATGCATCATTACCCGTTTTAGCAATTAACTCTGAATCATCGTATGAGATTGAAGGCGTATTACCTGTAAAGTCGGCCGCGATATCAACATAACCAATATGTGGTGTTGGGGTGGTTGCATCATCACCGTCGTCAGCTAAATGATCGTCGTTATCATGATCGAATCTTGGGTTTTTCAAGTTTGCTAAACGTTCAGCGGGTAATCCACCTGGATTTGAGTGTGAAGTCGAGTCGTGTAGGTCTAATGTTAATGAAAGCGCATCGGTAGCTTGCCATTCAACATTTATACCCATTGAATCATTTTCTGTTTTATAAGCGTATTCCCATGCCCAAAAGTTTAATTCATCTTTAGCTCGGGTTGGGTTTATCAATGTACCATTAACATCGGCAGTGCCGGTATCGACTCCGTCAAACCAAAAACTACTGCGATTCATTTTTTGCTTATCATCTAAACGAGAAAGCACATAATCTGCGGTAATAACAAGGTCTGCGTTGGGTGAATATTGTAAAACGACTTGAGCATTTTGACGCTCACGTTCTGAATCTGATTTTTCAAAATCGACTGTGGGTGCCGTAAACACATGCTGGTCACTGTTGTTCGCGGTATTTATATTGCTAGTATTGATAACAGAAGGCGTATCTGAAAACGCTTGTTTCCAGTTATCATAGCTGCCTTTACCTACATCAGACCACTGGCCTGAACGACCAATGCGATCGGTATGGCTATGACGCACAGCATGAGAGGCCGAGATTAAAACACCCACTGAATCGTCTAAGAAGGTGTTACTGATCATGCCTGAAATTTCAGGTGTGATTGAATCACCGGTATCTACACTGGTATCAAGTACGCCTTTAACACTGCCGAGTGCTTTAAAGCCATCATGATCGAATGGTTTAGCGGTTTGAATATCAATGGTTGCGCCAATACCGCCCGAATTAAGATCAGCACGGGCTGTTTTATGCACGGCAACAGCCGATACCGATTCAGCACCGACTTCTTTAAAGTTAAAACTACGAGAGATACCGTCGTCAAGTAACGCAGACGAGTTTGGCATTTGACGGCCGTTTAGCGTAACCAGATTAAAGCTGGGTCCAAAACCACGAACGGTTACTTTATTACCTTCGTTGTTTGAACGATCAATCGAAACACCCGTAATACGTTGTAATGATTCTGCTAAGTTAGTATCTGGAAATTTACCAATATCTTCGGCTGAAATGGCATCGACAACCCCTTGGCCATCACGTTTCATGGCGGCTGATTTACTTAAAGAGCTTGCAATCCCTTTAACTTCAATCACTTCGACATTGTTATTTTGGCTGTTCTCTTGTGATTGCGCTTGTGCATGTGTTGCACATAATACAGCTAATAAAACTGAATTAAGTTTAAATTTATTGTTATACATTTTGTCCCCTTTGCTTTTTGCATTTTTTTATATGTGTTTCAGTCCTAAACTTGAATATAGCGATACGATATCAAGTAAATTGCACATTAAACTATTAATTGTTAACAATCAATGCGTATTTGGCAACAAAAACACAACAAAATTAATCTGATTATTCAAATTGAATAAAAAATAATCGGGTCTTATTTTTATCGTAAAATGCGATTGTGCGGCAAGGGCAGGCTGGGTCATTAATAGAAGAGAATATGTCTGTTTTATTACATTGAACCACTCTTTATAGATGTTTTATATTGTTGTTTAAACTTGAATAAAAAAATTGTTGTTGGGTTGATATTAAAGTCGGTTGTATATGGATTTAATGCTTTATCGTATGTAGGTTGGCGCTTGCTTGCGAAGCCCAACGTCACGCATAGTGAAAGAAAGTGGACTTGATTTATAATTAGGGAATGTTGGGTTTCGTACCTCAACGCCAACCTACAGTGAGTTGATATTAAAGTAGGTTGGCGTTGAGCTTGCGAAGCCCAACGTCATGCATAGTGAAAGAAAGTTGACTTGATTTATAATTAGGGCATGTTGGGTTTCGTACCTCAACCCAGCCTACAGTGAGTTGATATTAAAGTAGGTTGGCGTTGAGCTTGCGAAGCCCAACGTCATGCATAGTGAAATAAAGTGGACTTGATTTATAATTAGGGAATGTTGGGTTTCGTACCTCAACCCAACCTACAGCGGGTTGAAATTAAAGTAGGTTGGCGTTGAGCTTGCGAAGCCCAACGTTATGTATAGTGAAAGAAAGTGGACTTGATTTATAATTAGGGCTGAATACATACAATGATGGATCTATATGATTTGTAGTATTGTGATACATAGCTACGAAAAATTCTGCTGTAAGTTGTATTGAAACCCCTGCTTAAATCATATAACTTCAAAGTAACGGAAATTATAAGGATTTAGCCCATGTCTGGTTCAGACTCATCCATTGATTATTCACAACCGCTTGATGCACAAAACTATTTAATTGAAAGGCTAGATAAACAGCAAAAATATCATAGCGATGCGAGCGGTAAAGCCAAATCATATTTAATGTATTTTCGTGTCAGTGAAATCGTATTAGCCGCGCTAATTCCCGTATTAACGCTGTTGCTTAAAAACTGCCCATGGATGGCGTTTGTTATTGCTTTGGTTGGGGCATCGGTGGCTATTTTGGCGGGCTTGCTGGCTTTTGGTAATTACCAACAGCTATCGGTAACACATCGCAATACCAGTGAATTACTCAAAACCGAAAAATTCAAATTTTTAACTCAATGCGATGGCTATTGTGATGCCGACTTTGATCAAGCTAAAGGTGACATTGATAAACAGCGCTTATGTAAGCTGGTTAAAAAAGTCGAAAGTATATTAAGTGCCGAACATAGCAACTGGACTAAGATTAAGCAGCAACAGGCGAAGAAAGGGAAGTAAGCTATGTCTAACAAGCTAGAAAGGATCGTCTGGGTAAGTTACGCCTCAGCCCAGCAAAATTTTGTTGATGGTTTAGGTAAAGCGATCCATACAAGCTATTCGTCAGCATCGGGTAATGCTGACACTCCGTTTCGTATCGTCAGTTACCTAAGAAAAAGCAAAAATGGTGAAGAGCGAGTTGTTAGAGAAACCGATAGCGGAACTGAACAACGCTCTTATCAAACGGTATTAAATGATGGCCAACCTATTCGCCATGTGGTGGAAATGATAGGTAGTGCATTACGCCGGGTTATTATTATCTCACCTGAATATATCAATAGTTACTATTGCCTATGGGAACTAGCGGCTTGCTTAGCTTATGCCCAGCACAATAACAATAAGATATTTATCATTTTAGATGGCTATTCCTCTATGCGAAATGTGATTGACGAGCCAGTTTCGTTAAGAGATGAACAAAGCTTAAGCCTGCCACAAGCGTTAGAAAAAGTATATTTAGCTGAAATTGAGACAAAATTATTACCTGAATTCCATATCGACAGGACAGAGCATCCAGATATTCAAGCGTTTTATAAGCAACAATTAGAAAACATAAAAAGTACACTGTATCGCAAACTAAATGATAGAGAGATTGAACGGGTAGATGAAGAAGTTCGGCAAACGGAAGTGACTCAGATTGAACAGCCGCTGGATCAATACGTAAAATCTTTATGTAAAGAAGACTATAAAAAATTATATAGAGATTACATTGATAGGCTGGTTACAGACTGGTCAAAAAACCCATATTCACAACAATGTATTGAACAATACAAGCAAGATAAACATCACGATTTTAAGTTTAAATGGTTATTGGAACAAAAATTAGCTAGAAACGGAGAAATTGGGGCGTTTATAGCCTGCATTAAGCGTCTAATTAATGTAAAAGATTATTCTTCTTCCAACGTTAAGCGTTGGCAGGATTGCCTACAGCAACTCGCTTGTATTTTTTCGGTATGCAGAGTTGATCCCGAATGGGCAATTGAAACCCAAGATGCCAGTTTTGGCGGCTTGTCTATTCGATTTACCTATCAGGCTGATAGTCAGAATACTGAACAGAAACAAGTGAGTGATTGCTTAATCGCAACCACAGCCGTACAACAAGACTCGATTCAATTTGAACCTAAATCCAAAGCAAGGAACCCGCAAGCCGCTGGCTGTATCGATATTTTTGCTCGTCGTCATAGTTTTGAAGAGCAACAACTGTCACAAAACAAAATTGAACACAAAGTTCTTCGCGAGATTATCTGCCAAGTATCTGGTGACGATTATGATGATATAGATGATTTATTTGCCGATTCTAGCTGGGTTGCTGATTTTAGAAATGACTGCCTAGTGCACAATAAACCGGGGCGAGCTGTGCCAAATATTCGTTTGTTTATTGATCATCATAAATTTAATAAAAAACAAGACTCTCAATACAGTTATAGCTTGATAAAGAAACTTTTATTTAAGCTGAATCAAGGTGAAGATAGAGTCTCAGAGCAAGTTAATTTAGGTGTGGTTCAACTTTTTAAGAATGATCTCAATATAATTACGTTTGTCGAACTGGAAGGGCGTTTAGATGCTCATTTTCGAAGTATTTTTAAATTATTAAAGGAGCTATCAGGTGAGCAATAAATTACTAGCATTAGAAGCAGGTTACATAATAAAAACGGAAGCACTTGATGGTTGGCCTAAGAGTTGTTACCGGCTTGATGGTGAGCATATTGGCGCTATTCAGGCAGCCTACTTTGCGAATAGACCGCTTTTAGTGCGAGGTGACCCAGGCTTGGGTAAAAGCCAACTAGCGTTAGCTATCGCTGCTATTTTAGACTTTGATTTAATAACCTCGCCTATCCACTACAATACGACAATAGAAGATTTGTTATACAGCATTGACCACTTGCAACGTCTGCATGATGTGCAAGCCAATAATAAAACACCAGAGCAGCTTGCCATCAAAAACTACGTTAAGCCGGGGAAAGTTTGGCAAGCTATCGCGCCAGAAAACCAATCAAAACCCTGCAAAAAAGAAGGTCGAGTATTATTAATTGATGAAATTGATAAAGCCGATTCAACCTTACCCAATGCTCTATTAGAAGTGCTCAACAATAAATCCATTACTATTCCCCACATGGACGTTCCGATTACCCAAAAGGCAGACCATCAAGTATTTATTGTCATTACATCAAATGAAGAGCGCTTATTACCTGAAGCTTTCTTACGCCGCTGTGCCATTTTAGATCTGCGATTACCCAAGGATAAAAATCAAGCCGTTGAACAATTAATCTGTATTTACCAAGCGCACTGCGAAAAGGAATTAATCATACCATTAGATAAAGATGAAACGGTTAATGCTATTGCTACTTGGGTAGTAGAGCAACGCCAAAAACAAGATGCAAATTATCAATCCGGCACGTCGGAGTTTTTAGATGTTATAAAAGCAGTCAACCAATACAAGCAACCAACAGAAGCCGTATTGCAAACGTTAAAGAAGCATTTGATTGACAAATATCAATAGGGTTCAACAATATGGATAGGCATATAGCTGCGCTACATTTGATTGAAAAACTACAAGGTAAATCTGCGTATTTGCAACAGGCTCTTGCGAGCTTAGGATTTGATTATATTCAACCTAATACGGCAGAAAACGACGGTAATAAGCATGATGTTACTGGTTTAGATAAAATCATATCAACTCCACTTGAGCTCAGTGAGGAGCCAGATGTTGAACAAAAAACTTGGCATTTTCCCGTATACCGAGTTTTGGAATATCAAACCAAAAAAATCACGGCCGAAAAACCGTTCGAGCAGCAAGTTCAAGCCAGCCAGCCATTACGTTTTTCGCCTGACGCTAAGGTAGAACATAGTCCGGCAACTGCCATTAATGATGTTAAATTAGTACACACGCAAAGCGTGAATAACTTAACTGTTTGGCATAAGTCGACGACACCTGACGCTCTAAAATTAACCAACAAAATTGCTCGTTGTCAGCCGATAAAGCACTTACCTTTGCTGCAACGTTCTGGTTTGCCTGCCGAGGTATGGTTGTATATTGATAACAGTCAAGCCGGCTTTCCATTTAAAGCCGATACGCAATGGCTTAAGCAGCAATATCAACGCTATTTAGGTAAAAATAACATTACAAAAACCATCGAGCTTAAGGTTTCCCATATTTCTGCACAAAGTGCTTGGCGAGAAATAGACCGGTGCGGGCGTATTGCAAAATTTAAACGAACACAGCCACCAACCCCTGAACGTGGCGCTTGTGCGATTGTTATTGCCAGTCAATCCCAATTACAAAGCCCTAGTTGGCAAAAATTACTCAAAGCGCTAAAACAAGATATTCAGCAGGCACTTATTGTGCCGCTGCAACTGGATTTGGCCAGTTCAATATTTGGCAAGCAGCGCTTGTTAGATGAACAATCGCCGCTATACCAAAAACAGCTTAAAATATTATTAACCGCATTAAGTCTAACCCCAAGCTGGATAAACCATGCTTTGCTAAGGAAATTGCGCCTAATCTTGTTACCCCAATCCAATGTCAATTTGGAATACAGCATTAGCGCTAAAACTGAGCTGAGCTATTACTCAAATAAGCAAATGTTCCATTGGCTAAAGGGCTTTAAAGAATATCAAACTCAGTTTGATCAGGTATTTCCGTCAGCGGAACAACAAGCAGAAGTCATTAATGTCATAGAACATGCATTACAGACATTAGCAACCCGTTATCCATCGTTTGTTATCGAATTTAAATTGCTGTGCCTCGCTTATGCTGGTCGTTGGGCAGCGACTTTGAACTATAAACAAACTGTACAACGTTATACCCAACAAATAGCAGACTACTTTAAGGCGGTTTGTAAACACGCCAATCAGCAAGGTAGTCACGATAGCTTGGAGTATTTATTAGGCCAAGCTTTAATGGTTGAAGATAAATTATCGCAACTACCAGTAGAGATCACACGTTGTACCACCTACGCTAATTTGGCTTGGGGACAAGCGAATAATAGCCAACAAGCGTTAAGCTATCTTGAGCAAGATGTTTGGCAAGAGTTTAATCAGCAAATAACGGTAGCCGAACCCGGCAGTTTATATATAAACCCTATTAATAACTCGATCAATTTAATTAAGGCAAGTGAACCAAGTTTACATGGCTTACAGCACTTACAAGTAATGCAGGATGTAAGTAAGGCTTTATTAAATGGTCGAGCTATTACAGAGAGTGGTCGGGAGAGTAAAAATAAAAGTAGTACCAGTTTGGTACAACCAGCGGTTAATCGCTTAGAAACACTAGCTGAGTCCCTCACAATCGAAAAAAACACCAGTCAAACTTATTACTGGGCTAAACGACTCTTTGTTACGCCAACTGCTGGCGTAATTGCGGATACAGACTTTGTGCGTTTTGTGTGGGCACCACAGTCTAGTAATAAAATCGCGCCACTGCGAACAAATTTAAAAACCAATAAATTCCCATTCTTACACGAATTCCCTCCACAATTGGATGACCACGGTATATATAGCCGAGTGGTTATACAGGGGGAATTTAGCAATGAACCACAAGCGCTAACACTGCGCTATATCCCACCCGGTAGTTTTATAATGGGCTCGCCCCAAGATGAAGTTGATAGAGATGATGATGAAGCCCAACATGCTGTTAGCTTAACCTCGGGTTTTTGGTTAGCGGAAACCACAATAACCCAAGTTTTATGGCAAGCGGTAATGGGCGATAACCCAAGTGAATTTAAAGGTGATAATTTACCGGTTGAGAATGTGAGTTGGTTAGATAGCCTTAAATTTTGCCAACGAATAAATCAACAAATAAAAGGGTTTAATTTAACCTTACCTAGCGAAGCGCAATGGGAATATGCCTGCCGTGCTGGTAGCACTGGCCCTTTTAATATTGGTGACTCTATTAATAATGAACAAGCAAATTTTAGTAATGACCGCACCGTTGGTGTTGACAGTTTTGCGCGCAATGTTTGGGGTTTAAAGCAAATGCATGGCAATGTGCGGGAGTGGTGTTTAGATGAGTTTGAAAACGATACTAGCGCTTATCAACAAGACCCAGTCGTTAATGGCCAGCAAACGCCAGAGTGGCTAGAAGTACAACTGACTCAGGGTGAAAACGATGCGGCAAACACGCAGCGTGTGTTGCGCGGCGGCACGTGGGGCAACCTTGCTCACTACTGCCGCTCTGCTTTTCGCCTTCACGGCCTTGCCGATTTTCGTAGCTCGTTTATTGGCTTGCGTGTTGCCCAGGTCGAGCGGAGCGAGTAGGTTTACCGTGGTCTGTTCCAGACGCCCATAGCATTTCCTACATCCATGTAGGTTGGCGCTGAGGGACGAAGCCCAACGTCACGCATGGTGTATTAAAAAGGCTTGGTTTTTTGTTGGTTTCTTGTCGCAGGGAATGTTGGGCTTCATGTTCGTTGGGGTATTTGTTCCCGACAAACCCCAACTACTTGCATCCATGCAAGCACAACCTACGTAGGACGAGCTTAACGTTCGAGCGTGTGTAGGTTGGTGCTGAGGGACGAAGCCCAACGTCACGCAGGGTGTATTAAAGTGGCTCGGTTTTGTGGTTGGTCCCTTGTCGCTGGGCTACGTGATATGCGTTAACGCCATGCATGGTGTATTAAAAAGGTATTGGTTTTGTGGTTGAAAGTTTGTGGTTAGAAAACGTTGGGCTTCATACTTCAGCCCAACCTACGAGGTGTATAGATGGGCAATGTTGATTTTGATTTAGCTGAGTTGGACGTAACTGCCCGTTGGCAATTACGCCCGCCTAGACAGTTTCCTGCACCTTGGGCGTGTGAATGGGGCTTTGATGAATATGGCTTATGGCAAGCGGCGGATATTAAGGGGATTAAGTTATGCTTACGTTATATCCCCCCCGGTCAATTTTTAATGGGTTCGCCAAAAGATGAAACTGGTAGACGCGATAATGAAACTCAGCATCTCGTGAGGTTAACTTCAGGTTTTTGGTTAGCCGAAACCACTATTACCCAAGCGCTATGGCAAGCGGTAATGGGCGATAACCCAAGTAAATTTAAAGGTGATAATTTACCGGTTGAAAATGTGAATTGGCTCGATAGCCTTGAATTTTGTCATCGATTAAATCAGCAAATAAAAGGGTTTAATTTAACCTTACCTAGCGAAGCGCAATGGGAATATGCCTGCCGAGCTGGCACGAGTACCCCGTTTAATCTTGGCAAAACCATTGATAGTGAGCACGTTAACTTTGATGGTAATTATCCTTATGGGCAAAGTGAGAAAGGCCCGTACAGGCAACAAGCAGTTGAGGTTGATAGTTTTGCGCGCAATGCTTGGGGTTTATATCAAATGCATGGCAATGTCAGGGAGTGGTGTTTGGATGAGTTTGAAAACGATATTAGCGCTTATCAACAAGTGCCATTAGTGAATGGCCAGCAAACGCCAGCGTGGCTAGAAATGCAACTGACTCAGGGTGGAAAAGGTGCGGTAAACACGCGACGTGTGTTGCGCGGCGGTGCGTGGGACAGCGTTGCTCATTACTGCCGCTCTGCTTTTCGCTTTCGCCTCGATGCCGTTAGTCGGAGCTCGTTTATTGGCTTGCGTGTTGCCCTGGTCGAGCGGAGCGAGTAGGTTTACCGCGGTTTGTTCCAGACATCCACGGCATTTCCTACATCCATGTAGGTTTACCATGGTCTGTTCCATACGCCCATGGCATTTCCTACATCCATGTAGGTTGGTGCTGAGGGACGAAGCCCAACATCACGCAGGGTGTATTAAAAAGGCTTGGTTTTGTGGTTGGTTTCTTGTCGCTGGGAACGTTGGGCTTCATACTCGTTGGGGTATTTGTTCCCGACAAACCCCAACTACTTGCATCCATGCAAGCACAACTTACGCAAAACGTGATCAACGTTATATTATTAAATTGATAAGGATATCGAATGCGCTATCGGCGGATAAAAATAAAGGGCGGCTTATACTTTTTCACTGTGGTGTTAGCCGATCGCGAACAAACCCTGTTAACCGACCACATCGACTTATTACGCGACGCATTTCGTTATACCAAGGCGAATCATCCTTTTGATATTATCAGCAGTGTTATTTTACCTGAGCATTTGCATGTGATTTGGCAATTGCCGGAAGGTGATAATAATTACTCAATGCGCTGGTCTTTGATTAAAGGTTATTTTTCGCGGCATTTAGCTCAACAGAGTCGCAAAGCTTTAAACCCCAGCCGAGTTAATAAACGCGAGCGTGGTATTTGGCAGCGACGGTTTTGGGAGCATCATATTCGAGATGAAAAAGATTTAGCTCAGCACATTGATTATATTCATTACAACCCCGTTAAGCATGGCTACGTTAGCAAAGCGGTTGATTGGCCGTTTTCGTCTATTCATCAATTTATTGAACAGGGTGAAGTTGATAGAAATTGGGGCGGTGATATTGGGCAAGTCACTGGCAGTAATGTGCGTAAATTTGGTGAATGATATTTATTTTATTATGCCGTTTCATGTTACGCATCGTGTATAAAATGGCATTGATTTATAATTTGAAAATGTTGGGCTGATATTAAAAGTAGGTTGGCGCTTGCTTATATGGATATAAGTAGCTGGAATTTGTCTGGAACAAAAACCCGTAGAGCTTGCGAAGCCCAACGTGACGCATGGCGTATTAAAAAGGCTTGGTGTTGTGGTTAGTCTCTTGTTGCAGAGCATGTAGGGCTTCATGCTTAAGCTCAATTTACGTAAACGCGCAAACATCACCAAGGTGTTACCAACAATGCAAAACTGATCCACTTCAACAGTTGAATTCTGATCCACTTGTTTTCACTATTGTGCCTTTTCGGAGGCACCTTGATCACAAAAGAAGAACTTATGAAAATTCAGATTCTGCACCAACAAGGCCTTTCTCAACGGGCCATTGCTAAACAACTCGGGATATCACGCAATACCGTTAAACGTTATTTGCGCATGCAAGTTGATTCGCCAGCTTATTCTGCTCGGCCGAAAACGACTTCATTACTCGATCTCTATAAACCGTTTCTTCATTCACGTATTGCACAAGCCAAGCCTGTGCACTTATCGGGCGTTGTTCTATTTCGAGAGCTCAAAGAATTAGGCTACTGTGGTGGTTTATCGCTATTACGTCAGTATTTATATGCATATCGTGGTAAGCCGTCCCCAACGGAGACTGTTCGATTTGAAACCCAACCAGGTAAGCAGATGCAGGTAGATTGGGGGCAAATGCGCGGGGGCAAGTTCCCGATACATGCCTTTATCGCTGTGCTGGGTTATAGCCGCGTTATGATGGTCGTCTTTACCGATAATATGCGTTACGACACGCTTGAGCAGTGCCACCGTTTAACCTTTGACTATTTTCAAGGTGTGCCACAAGAAGCATTGTATGACAATATGAAAACGGTCGTGATTGAGCGTGACGCTTATGGTGAAGGGCAACATAAACTCAACCAAGCTTTTTACCAATTTGCTAAAAGCATGGGATTTATACCTAAGCTCTGCCAACCTTACCGACCACAAACTAAAGGTAAGGTTGAGCGTATGGTCCGTTATGTTCGCGATAATTTTTTCAGACCACTCAATACCAAATTGGAGGCTATAGGAGAAACGTTAGATGTCATGACCGCCAATGCCGAAGTTATGTTATGGCTTGATACAGTGGCTCATCAACGCATTCACGATACCACCAAACAAAAACCAGCGAACCGCTTGATTGAAGAACGACTCGCTTTACAGTCTTTGCCACCAACACTGCTTCCAGTAGTCACGTCCCTTGCGCCTGACGTGCCTCTGCATTCAGCATTAACGGCGTTAAATGAACAGCCATTACACCACCCCCTTAGTATTTACGACCAATTGTCGGAGGCGATATGAACCTGCAATTATCACGTATAAATGAACTCACCTTGGTGTTACAGTTAGCTGGTATTGATGCCAATGCGTGTGATTTAGCTCAGCAAGCGGCCAAAGAGGAATGGGATTACCTCACTTTTTTAGAACAGGTGTTGCAATGTGAAAAACGTGCACGGCATCAGCGTAAACAGCATATGTTTACGCGCATGGCGGGGTTCCCTAGCCTGAAAACCTTAGAGGATTTCGATTATCAATTCGCAACAGGCGTCCCCAAAAAGCAAGTCATGGAATTAGCATCGCTCTCCTTTATCGAGAGACAAGAGAATGTGGTGATGTTGGGACCTTCAGGTGTTGGCAAAACTCATATCGCAGTTGCGCTAGGTTATAAAGCCGTTCAAGCAGGGATAAAAACGCGCTTTATCAGTGCTTCAGATTTGATCCTACAACTGGTCACCGCGCAACGGCAAGATAACTATAAACAAGTAATGCAACGCTCGGTAATTGCGCCAAGGTTACTGATAATTGATGAGATCGGGTACCTTCCATTCAGTGCCCACGAAGCCAAATTGTTATTCGAGGTGATCGCCAAACGATATGAAAAAGGGTCAGTAATTTTAACTAGCAACTTGCCATT
>NZ_QMED01000032.1 GCF_003286125.1 Algibacillus agarilyticus | reverse complement strand
GGACTAAAAGGACAGCTTGTCAGGATGGCAGCTCATGTTAGAAAGGACAGATAAACGGACTTTGTTTATACGGACATTTTTATAAAGACACTTTCTATAAGGATATAGAATAAAGGGATAACTCATCAGGATGTTGAGTCACTTCAATACGGATACTTGTTCGGGATGAACAATGCTAGGAAGCTTAAAGCGTTATCAGGTTGATATGACTTTATCGTGAGCGCGTATTTACAGGAGTATATTCATCAAGGTTGATGAGCGCGCACACCCACTTTACCTTATATTAATTACAGCAAAAAATTTTAAGGCCCCAATACGTTAACAACACCCCGCCTTACTCACAATAAAAATACAACTCAATTACAATACCAACAGAAAAGAAACAATCAAAACCTCAATACATAAAAATAGTTAAATGTATTAAATATTTAATGCTTATTATATAGGCAGACTCCCGTATTATTGATAGTATCAACTAACAGCTTTTCCCTTATATAACGGGGTTTTCCCCAAGGATTCCATCCAAATGCAACTTACTACAGCAGGTCAAGATTTAGTCAACAACCTAAGTCAAAGATACAATCTAAATACAGATAGTGTACTTCATATGTTAATTGCAGTTAATAACGGAGCCGGCAGTATGGCGCAGTTCAACTGCTACCAGTTGGGCGGTTCAGGCCAATGGATGCGAGGCGGCATGACGATGGTTGGGGATATGTTTAACAATGGTTTAAAAAATACCGTTGATAATTTATGCAACGAACTATCAAATGCGCTAGCTAACCAACAAATTTTTGTGCCGCCAGCTAAAAATTCACCATCGCATAATCAATGGTGGCCAGCAGGATTAGGCTCACCTTTTAGCAGTGGATCACAAAATAATACTCGATATGCTATTTTTCCTAATCGCTTAGCGATTGAATCAAACCAACACGTTACCGTATACGACACCTTAGATCACAATATAGGCGGCATAAGCCAGCAGCAAGGCGGAAATACCAATTTAACATTTAATAGCCAATATGGAACAATTGCGGTTAATAGCTTGCCGATAATAAACGGAAATGAAACCCAGCAACCAGAACCGATTAATACTAACTTTGCTGAAGCGCCACAGACTGAACCTGAAATAACATATCAGCAGCCTGCAGATATAACAACAGAACCCCAAGTAGACACGAATGCAAACTTGATGACCGAAAATCAAGAAAGCAGTAACGATATTATCAATTTGATTAAACAGCTTTCACAATTACACCAAGCAGGTGTATTGTCAGAACAAGAATATGGTGCTAAAAAAGCAGAATTATTAAAACGTTTATAATCACTCTCGATCAGTAGATACCTTATTTGAGCTATCTACTGATTTTTTATTCGTTACCTGATCGCTGAAGCCAATAAAGCAGTAAAATAAGCCCTCTTTAATCACCCTATTTAATAGCACCGTTATTTAATATTAATAATTTTCAAATCTTAAAGACTAATTCACTTGGTTAGTCGGTATATTTCTGCTATTTTTCAGAAAAATTAATGAGGATCCCCCATGCCAAAGGCAAGTGAAATAAAAAAGAATGCGGCAATCGAGTTTAATGGTCGCGTAATGATGGTTAGAGATATTGTGCGTTCTGTACCTCAAGGCCGTGCAGGTGGTAGTTTGTATCGCATGCGCTTATATGATGTTGTTACCGGTGGAAAAGTAGACGAGACATTTAAAGCAGAAGAAATGCTCAACTTAGCTGACTTAACCCGCCGTGATGCCACTTTTTCTTATATTGATGGTGAAGAATATGTTTTCATGGACAATGAAGACTATACGCCTTATCACTTAAATAAAGATTCAATTGCGGATGAAGTACTCTTTATTAATGAAGAGACTCAGGGATTACAAGTTATTTTAATCGAAGGTAGCCCTGTGGGTGTTGATTTACCGGCGATGGTTGAACTTGTTATTGAAGAAACAGCCCCGTCTTTAAAGGGCGCTTCAGCCAGTGCACGAACAAAACCCGCAACATTAACAACGGGTTTAGTTGTTCAAGTACCAGAACATATTTCACAAGGTGAAAAAATCAAGATTAATACTGCGGAAATTAAATTTACCGGCAGAGCTTAAATTATTAATCGTTATATTAATTTTTTCGTGTCATAAAGCAAAAAAGCGAGCATAGCTCGCTTTTTTAATACTTAAGTTAAAGATGCTTAACTTAGATATCAAACGGATTGCGTAAAACAATCGTTTCTACACGATCAGGACCCGTTGAAACAATATCAATTGGCGTTTCACAAATTTCTTCTAAACGTTTAATGTAATCACGCGCAGCTTGCGGTAATTCATCAAAAACTTTAACACCAAACGTATTATCACTCCAACCAGGCACTGACTCATATACAGGCTCAACTGCAGCATAACCTTCAGCATCTAACGGAGTCACATTAGTGATCGTTCCGTCTGCCAGTTTATAACCCGTACAAATTTTTATTTCTTCTAAACCATCAAGAACATCTAGTTTAGTTAAACAAAAACCGGTAATCGAGTTAAGCTGAATCGCACGACGCATTGCAACCGCATCAAACCAACCAGTACGACGTAAACGACCTGTTGTAGCACCAAATTCATGACCTTTGTCACCTAAATGCTTACCAACAGGGTCTTGTTTTAATAAACCATCGTATAATTCAGTCGGGAAAGGACCTTCACCCACTCGTGTTGTATAAGCTTTAACAATGCCTAACACATAATCCAAGTTACATGGACCAAAACCACAACCCGTCGCAACACCACCAGCCGTTGTATTTGAAGAGGTAACAAAAGGGTATGTACCGTGATCGATATCAAGTAATGTACCTTGAGCACCTTCAAACATAATCAACTCACCTGCACGGCGAGCTTGATCTAGTGTTTCAGTAACATCAATAACCATATCTTTTAATATAGGTGCTAGCGCCAGTGCGTCAGCTAATGTTTTTTCGTAATCAACGGCATCAACTTTATAATATTGTGTTAATGCAAAGTTATGATACTCCATAACTTCTTTTAATTTTTTCGCAAAACGTTTTTCGCAGAATAAATCGCCAACACGTAATCCGCGTCGAGCAACTTTATCTTCATACGCAGGACCAATGCCCCGACCCGTCGTTCCAATTTTATCATTACCACGTGCTTTTTCACGAGCTTGGTCTAAAGCAACATGATATGGCAAAATTAGTGGACAAGCTTCACTGATTTTCAAGCGTTCGCGAACCGGTACACCGCGCGCTTCCAGCATGGTCACTTCTTTCATTAATGCTTCAGGAGAAAGAACAACACCATTACCAATAATACAGGTTAACGAATCACGTAATACACCAGAAGGAATGAGGTGCAACACCGTTTTTTCGCCGTCAATAACCAAAGTATGTCCAGCATTGTGACCACCTTGGTAGCGAACAACGTATTTTGCTTTATCTGTAAGTAGGTCAACTACTTTACCTTTACCTTCGTCACCCCATTGGGTGCCGAGTACAACAACGTTTTTACCCATTTTTAAAAATCTTTTGTCAAAATAAGGGCGAGGATTCTATCAATTTGTTTGGATAAAATCATCAATTAAGGGCAAGAAGATCTGAATTTTTGGCGATAAAGTAGACGAAATAACGCTAGCAATTAGCTAAGCGATGTTTTTTTAGTAAAAAAACAACATTCTACTATTTATTTTTACAATTTTAACAACTGCAATCATGATGCTAAAACGCTTATTATTTTAATCTGTAAACAAAAAACGCATCAAAATTGATGCGTTTTTTAATTAATTTAGGCCTTAACCTAAATCATTTTTTACCATTTGTTTCTTTCAAGTAACGGAAGAAATCGCTATCAGGTTTAACGATCATAACGTCACTTTTATTATTAAAGCTCACTTTATAAGCGTCTAAGCTACGTAAAAATTTATAAAACTCAGGATCTTTACTGTAAGTATCAGCATAAATTTTTGCGGCTTCGGCATCACCTTGACCTCGAACAATACGCAAGTTACGTTCAGCTTCAGCAAGCATAATGGTCACTCGAGCATCGATGTCAGCTCGGATAAACTCAGCTTTCTCTCGACCTTCTGAGCGATGCTCTTTTGCAACAGCATGACGCTCTGAGCGCATACGCGCAAAGATGTAATTGCTGACTTCATTAGGTAGGTTAATACGTTTAACCCGAATATCGACAATGTTGATACCCAGATCCGAAGCGCTTTTCGACGTTTCAATTAATGCTTCTTCCATTAATTCATCACGCTCGCCCGAAACGATTTCAGCAATGGTACGACTACCAAATTCGCTACGTAAGCCATTGTTGATTTTCTTTTTAAGTAAAGCTTCGGCACGTAAGGTGTCACCACCGGTTTTCAAATAGAAAACTTCAAAGTTTTCTATTTTCCACTTTACATAAGAATCAACGATTAAATCTTTTTTCTCTGAAGTAACAAAACGATCAGCTTCATCATCCATTGTTTGAATTCGTGCATCTAATAGACGCACCGAATCAATAAACGGTATTTTAAAATGAATACCCGGCTGATAAACCACCGTTGTATTAGCATCATCACGTTTAACTTTACCAAACTGGATAACAATACCACGTGAGCCTTCATATATAACAAATACAGAGGTGTACACGACAAACAAAACAACAGTACTAAGGAATAATATTAAATTTCTCATTTTCTAGTTTCTCCCACTCGACTGACGACCCGTATTAAAACGTTCTGAGTTACGAGTTGCTTCTATCGACGTCGATTGTGGCGTACTATTTTGATTAAACGGCGACGTATTTTGAGTTTGAACATTATTATTTTGCTGTTGCATTATTTTATCTAAAGGTAAGTACATCATGTTGCCGCCGCCTTCTACATCAATCATAACTTTAGATGTATTAGCATAAACAGCTTCCATTGTTTCAATGTATAAACGTTGACGCGTAACTTCTGGAGCCGCTTGATATTCCGGTAGTAATTTTTCAAAGCGTGCAATTTCACCTTGCGCTTCTAAAATAACACGTTGCTTATAAGCTTCAGATTCTTGTTCCATGCGTCTAACTTTTGCACGCGCAGTAGGTTCAATTTCACGAGCATATGCATTGGCTTCATTAACAAACTTTTCTTCATCTTCTTGTGCGGCAATGGCATCATCAAAGGCTTCTTTAACCTGCTCAGGAGGTCGAGCAGGCAAGAAGTTAACATCAACAACTTCTATCCCTAAATTATAAGGTTCGATAGTCGCATCAAGTAGCTCACGCGTTTGC
Source organism: Algibacillus agarilyticus (assembly GCF_003286125.1). Taxonomy (GTDB): domain Bacteria; phylum Pseudomonadota; class Gammaproteobacteria; order Enterobacterales; family Alteromonadaceae; genus Algibacillus; species Algibacillus agarilyticus. The sequence continues at coordinate 50,418 of NZ_QMED01000032.1, read as the reverse complement.
TGACGAACAACTTCACGACCTGTTGTTAAAATGTCATCCATATTGGTATGACCCACAACCTGTCTTAAAGCAGCATCGGTCGCTTGATGCAGACTGTAATCTGGATCAGTCACACTGAAAAGATAAGCTCTAGGGTCTAATATTCTGTATTGAATATCCATAGAAACGATAACGACGTTTTCGTCTTGCGTTAACATTTCACCACTTGCGGTCAATGATACGACAGACTCAACATCGACAGGAATTATCTTATCAACAAAAGCGGGCTGCCATTTAAGACCGGGCTCAATAATGCTATGAAACTCACCAAAACGTAAAACAACACCACGCTGAGCTTCTTTAATCGTTGCAAGGCCCATATAAGCCCATACTAATAGCACAACAATAAAACCAATAACTAAACCTGTACTACTCGCACCTGAGCTACCATTTGATGAGCCATTATTTGAGCCGCCGTTGCCGCCAAACGCTTTTTTCATTTTGGTAACCGTATCACGGTATATTTCATCTAGGTCTGGTGGTCCTTGATCTTTCCCACCTTTGTTATTATTACCCCAAGGGTCTTTATTATTACTATTACCCGGTTCATTCCAGGCCATAATTAGCTCCAATTCATAAATTAAAATATTATTTTTATTAAATATAATTTAAATAGTTTTCTAAATAAATCTATTTACCAGATTCGACGATGTAATTAATGAGGTTAGAATCTCGTTTTACAAGTCTTAGCCATTCAGTTTCACTCATGTTTACAGTAACAAGCCAACTACCATCATCACTGAAGTCTTCATCGACTATGCACTCAAGTTCATAAAACACGCCGCGCCATTGACTTTCAGCAGGCGGAATTTTCAATTGATAGCGAGCCATCTCCCTAGCTAAACGTTCGGATAATGCTTCAACAAGTAAATCAATACCTTCACCCGTATGTGCAGAAAGCCAAACTCGAATAGGGACGCCATCTTCATTTCTATCTATGTGAGGATGAATATCGTCAACCGCATCAATTTTATTGTAAATAAGCAATTGTGGCACTTCATCTGCCCCAACATCTTGTAAAACGGTCTGAACAGCATCGATATTCTCTGCTCTTCTTTCATCTGACACATCAACAACGTGCAACTGCAAATCAGCTTCACGCGTTTCTTGTAAGGTAGCTTTAAAAGCCGCCACAAGGTCATGAGGTAAATGTCGGATGAATCCTACCGTATCCGCGAGGATTATTGAGCCTACATTTTCTAAGGACATTTTTCGCAAAGTAGGATCTAATGTCGCAAACAACTGATCAGCGGCATACACATCCGCATTAGTGATGTGATTAAACAATGTTGACTTGCCTGCATTGGTATAGCCGACTAATGATACCGTTGGAATATCGTTACGCATACGAGCACGGCGGCCCTGGTCACGTTGCTTTTCCACTTTTTCTAAACGGCGTTGAATGTTTTTAATGCGACCGCGAATTAAACGTCTATCGGTTTCAAGCTGAGTTTCACCAGGTCCTCGTAAACCAACCCCACCTTTTTGCCGTTCGAGGTGAGTCCAGCCCCGTATTAAACGGCTCGATACATGTCGTAATTGTGCAAGTTCAACCTGTAATTTACCTTCATGCGTACGCGCACGTTGAGCAAATATATCTAAAATCAAACTAATGCGATCTAAAACACGACATTTAATTAATGTTTCTAAGTTTTTTTCTTGGGAAGGCGCTAAAGCATGATTAAAAATAACAACTTTTGCATCTAAAGCGGCAACAGTATCTGCTATTTCTTGTGCTTTACCTGAACCTACAAAAAATTTTGGATGAGGAGAAGACTTAGACGTAGTGATAACAGCAAGAGTTTCAACACCCGCAGAAGAAGCTAATAACTTTAACTCCTGCAGGTCCTCTCTTGCTACTTCGTCATCTAAGTCAACATGTACAAGTACAGCCTGCTCACCCGATTCATAACGATCAAACAAGCGGTATACCTCTCAAATAACGTTTACTCTGCAATATTGGTTTCACCTGGTTGAGGTTGGGCATTTGGGTTGGTTTGGAATGGACGCGAAGGAACCACTGTTGAAATGGCGTGTTTATAAACCATTTGAGAAACGGTGTTTTTCAACAAAATAACAAACTGATCAAATGACTCAACTTGTCCTTGTAGTTTTATTCCGTTTACTAAATATATAGATACAGGTATACGCTCACGACGTAATGCATTTAAAAACGGGTCTTGTAAAGACTGTCCCTTTGCCATAAAAGGCTCCTATTATTGTTATTAGACCATGGTTGTGAAAAAGTTAATTTGATTGTAAAAACAAATAGCTGTTTTTTTAGGCAAATCAATTATTTAATTATTCTGTGTTATAAACGAAACAACTTACATTCTACGTCAACAATAACGCTTGTTAGAGTGCAATAAACAAATTTTAGGAAAAATAGCGTAAAATGCTAGTCAAATTTTGCTTATTTTCACTTTCGAGCCAATTTAGATCTGACCAACCACGTAGCCAAGTAAGTTGACGCTTAGCAAGCTGCCTAGTAGCAACTATACCGCGAAAAACCATTTCGTCATAGCTAGATTTAGCCTCAATATAATCCCACATTTGTCGATACCCAACACAACGAATAGATGGCATCTCTACATTCAAATCACCACGAGCATGTAAAGCCCGCACCTCTTCTTCAAACCCTAATTGCAACATTTGATGAAAACGTAATTCGATGCGCTTATGTAAAACCGATCGATCATTTGGCACTATCGCAAATTGCGCAACTTTATAAGGCAGCGCATTTTCTTTACTTTGTGTTAATTCAGTTAGTGTTTTACCTGAAATTTTATAAACTTCAAGTGCACGATTAATACGCTGTTGATCATTTTCATTTATGCGAGCCCCTGCAATAGGGTCAATTTCGTTTAACATGGCATGCATAGCAGGCCAACCTAACTCGTCTGCTTGCTGTTTTAAAGCAGCCCGCACAATGGGATCCGATTCTGGTAAATCGTTTAAGCCATCAAGCAAGGCCTTGTGATACAACATGGTTCCGCCAACTAAAACAGGGATACGCCCTGCATCAATGCTTTTTTGCATCAACTGACGGGCATCGCGTTGAAAATCGGCGGCTGAATAAGCTTGGCTCGGATCTAAAAAGTCAATTAAGGCATGCGGTGCAGCAGCTTGCTCTTCAGCAGTTGGTTTAGCCGTACCAATATTCATGTCTTTATATACGAGAGCTGAATCCACACTGATCACATCACAAGGTAAATTTTTATATAACTCAATAGCTAAAGCCGTTTTTCCTGAAGCGGTTGGCCCCATTAAAAAAATAGCTTGTGGGTTTTCATCACTCATGTGTTTTATTCTTTATGTTGTTGGCTCAAATTGGTAATGAACTAGATGGCCATTTGTTTGCACAAATTCAGCAAAAGATTGATCACTTAAATTTTCAAACTCTTGCACCCAGGTATTTATATCTGACTGAGTAGGCGCAGCGTATTCGTTTGCAATAATATTAACTAACTCATTTAAAGCGGCTAATTCATTAATGGGGGTAGCAGGCATAAACATCAACCAATCGCTCACCACTTTAGCTAAATTTAAATTCCGCAATACCGCAGGTACTTTTTGAATGACGAGCGTGTCATGCCGTGGTTTTTGTATTTCAAATTGCAATTGTGACAATAGATCACGTGCATTATTCCAACAACAGAGCAAATCTTCATCTGTTTTTATCGCAACGGGTAACAATAAGGGTTGCGAGACCGCACTTTCATTATTTTTCACGTAGTGCAATTTAGCCAATAAAATAGCTTTAAGTAATACGCGGGCGGGTAAGTTATATAACCTGTCAGCAATTAAAATTAAAATATGCTGTTCGCCGACTAAACTAAGCACTCGAACGGCTGAGTCATCACTGAACGTATTAACACTCACCTTTTGCTTATCAAAGGTACTCGTGTTTTTATCATTTTTTGTATCAAAAACGTCTGTTACAGGCTGCATTAACTCAGTGTAATTGCCTAACTGCTCTGCAACGCCTTGAGCTGATTTTTTATCATATACAGGTGGCGCATAATGCTTATCGCGACTCGAACCAACCTGGTTAGATGATGAAAATTCTATGTCATGCTGATCTGTCCGTATTTTTTCAGTAGGCGAAGCTTGACGTTCACGTTCAAATTGCGTTTCAGTTATTTGACCGGCATATAATTCACTACTCTTGACTGGCGATTCAATAGGTTTAAATTGTGGATCATAAGCGTCTGCTACTGCATTATCGACCAGTTCATTATTCAACGCCGCATGAACCGCTTGATAAATAAAGTCATGAATAAGACGAGACTGATGAAAACGAACCTCATGTTTAGAGGGGTGCACGTTTACATCGACTTGCTTAGGGTCGACCGTAATAAATAAAACATAGGCCGCATGCTGCTCGTTTGTAATACGACTCTCGTAAGCTTGTCTAATCGCGTGATTGATTAATTTATCGCGCATCATGCGACCATTCACATAGCAATATTGAACATCACGTTGTGGTCTGGCTATTTTAGGCTCACCAAGCCACCCCGAAATAGAAACAATATCATAATCAATATCTAACTTTATTGTGTTTTCAACAAAGCTCGGCCCACAAACAGCACTAATGCGTTGTGCCTGAGCTCGATCATCTTGAGCTGCACGATAGTGTTTATATAATTTACCGTTATTGGTTAGTTTAATACTGACATCCGAACGACTCAGAACAATTCGTTTTATGACTTCTTCGATATGAGTAAACTCAGTTTTATCGGTACGCAAAAAACGACGGCGTGCAGGCGTATTAAAGAACAAATCGGCGACTTCAATCGTTGTGCCAACAGGGTGTGCTGCTGGTTTTAACGAGACAGCCATATCTCGCCCTTCGGCTTCGGCTTGCCAAGCTTCAGCTTGTTCAGCCGTGCGACTTGTCAGTGTTAAACGACTAACAGAACTTATACTCGCTAACGCTTCACCTCTAAAACCTAAACTGGTGATCGCTTCTAAATCTTGTAATGAGCAAACTTTAGAGGTTGCATGCCGACTTAAAGCCAACCCCAGCTCATCTTTAATAATACCAGTGCCATTATCTCGAATACGAATGAGTTGACTGCCGCCCGCTTCAATATCGATTTCAATACGCGTTGCACCGGCATCTAAACTGTTTTCAAGTAGCTCTTTAATAACGGAGGCTGGTCTTTCGACAACTTCACCCGCGGCGATCTGATTAGCTAACTGAGGTGGTAAAATTTGAATAGGCATTAAGATTGTGGAATTTTTAAGGTTTGGCCAATACGTAATGAGTCATTTTTTAAACGGTTTGCTTTTTTTAACTCTGAGATGCTAACGGCGTAACGTGCAGCTAATACTGATAAAGAATCGCCTTTACGAACCGTGTATTCACGACCTTGATATAAAGACGCATACAAAGTGCCATCGGGTGGATTAGTTCTAAAGTATTGAGTTATTGCCCGATAGAGGGCTGTCGCTAACTTTGTTTGATGTTCACGCTGATTTAATAACTTTTCTTCACTCGGATTTGAAATAAATCCCGTTTCCACCAATATGGAAGGAATATCAGGCGATTTCAACACGGCTAAACTGGCCGTCTGCGGTTGTGTTTTGTGCAACTTAGTTACACGCTTAAGCTCTTTAACCACTTTATTGCTCACATCAAAACTCGTCGCTATTGAATGCTCCATTGACATATCTAATAACGCTTTGGCTAAATAGCGCTCATTTTGGGTATCACCAATAATTTCCGCAGCACCACCCAGCAATTCAGAATGCTTTTCTTTTTGTTCAATCCAACGACCAATTTCGGTGTTCGCTCTTTTCATCGATAGCATCCAAACAGAAGCGCCACGAGGTTGTGGACTCGTAAAAGCGTCGGCGTGGATAGAAACCAACAAATCAGCCTTATGTTTACGTGCTAATTCTGAACGCGCATTTAGGCCAACATAATAATCGCCGGTGCGGATCATAACCGGTTTAATGCCTTTCTCTTTCGCTAAGATGTTATTTAGTTTTTGCGCTATTTGTAACGTTACTTTTTTCTCGTAATGACCTTTGGCACCAATAGAACCAGGGTCTTCTCCGCCATGCCCGGCATCGATTGCAATAACGAGATCTCGGTTTGTTGTATCAGCAACGGTTTTATAAGCATTCGAAACCGCACCTTCATTATTAATATCAATCACTAATCGATCGCCATAAGGAGAAGTCGGTAATAATGAAAATAAATTAGCCGTCGCTTTGTTGTTGAGCTCAATAACAATACGCCTAGCGTTTTTCTCTTTTGGCGTGCTGTATCTAATTTTTTTAACTAAATCGCCTTTTAAAACAACTGAATTTAAATCTAAACCTTTGCCTGTATTTAAAATATCGAGCACAAGCCGATCAGGCTTGGTTAAAAAGAAATAGCTAAAAGTGGGTTTTTCAGAAAGGTCAAATACAACTCGAGTCGAATCAGGTGACGGCCAAATACGCACACTGTTAATTTTATTGCTCGCAAAAGCAGAAAAATTAAAGCAAAAAATTAAAATAACGTAAAAGGCCAATCTATTTTTTTTCATGATTCGTCTAATTAGTTCACAACTTACGGCGTGAGATGAGTGAGAATTTTTCTCCCATGTTCACTTTTTGCCGTTAAAGTAATACGGCGATGCTGTTCAATATATTGCATATTAACCAGAATATCAGCAGGTTCCAACCACCCATCGCCCTTTTCTGGCCATTCAATCACACAAAGGTTAAGCCCCGCAAAATAATCTCTAATTCCCATAAATTCAAGCTCTTCAGGATCAGCAAGGCGGTATAAATCAAAATGATAAATATTAATAGAACCTAATTCATAAGGCTCCACTAGTGTGTAAGTGGGGCTTTTTACATTACCGCTATAGCCAAAACCCTGGATCAAACCACGACTAAATGTGGTTTTGCCAGCGCCTAAATCACCCACCAAATGTATTTGGCAAGGTAACTTAATAATACTTGATAAACGTTTACCAAAAGCAACCGTTGCTTCAGCATCGGTAAGTTCGAATGAATATGTTGTCATAAAAAATCTTAACTAGGGTTAACAAGGGTACGTATGTGATGAATTAAATCGCTGGCGATCATACCACGTTCCCCTTGTTTTGCAGCAAGATCTCCGGCTTTTGCATGCAAACAAACCGCTAATTCAGCGGCTTGAAACAAACTTAAACCTAAAGATGACTTCTGAGCCACAATCGCGGCAGTAATACCGGCTAACACATCGCCCATGCCTCCCGTTGCCATACCGGGATTACCGGCAGTACAAATATGAGTTTGCTGCGATGAGCTAATTAAAGAGCCTGCGCCTTTTAAAATACTGACACCACCATAACGAGCACAAATTTCAAAATTAGCCGAAAAACGGTCGAGCTCGATACTTTCACCGTTTTGAGCTAATAAACGAGCCGCTTCTCCAACATGTGGCGTTAAAATCCAATTACGGTTTTTATGCGGTTGATTGGCTAACCAATTTAAAGCGTCTGCGTCAATAATCATTGGCTTATCAAGCGTGACAATATGACTCATAAAACCATGAGCCCACCCTGAACGTCCCATACCGGGTCCTGCTAAAACCACATCGGCATTATCTAATAAAGTCAGCACGTCTTGGTCTAAGCCGTTAACACCGTACACCATCAGCTCAGGCCGGCCAGAAGCAACTTGTAATACATTATCGGGATGCGTTAACACCGTGACCAACCCAGCTCCAGCCCTTAAACAGGCTTCGCTCGCCATTTTAATCGCTCCAGCCATACCTTTGTCACCACCAATACAAACAACTTTACCAAATTGTGTTTTATAACTGGTTCGTTTACGAGTTGGTAATAATGAGCGTAGCGCATCCCAATCACTGCGATAATAATACGCTTTATTTTGCGCATCAAAAATATGATTAACATCTAATCCAGCAAAATATAAAACACCTATGTGATCGGCTGCTTGTGCCGTTAATAAACCCGATTTAAGCGCAATAAAGGTGACCGTATGATCAGCTTCAATTGCAGCGCCCATCATTGCACCGGTATAAGCGTTAAGACCCGATGGAATATCCAAACTAACGGTTAAAGCCGGCACCGTATTTATTTCATTAATAATGTTAGACCATTCTGCTGACAGTACACGCTCAGTTCCGGTACCCAGCACAGCATCGACAATGATCTCAAATGAACTTAAATCAATTTCGTCTATTGAATTTATCGTGGCTCCGGTATTGACATAAGCTTGCTGAGCTAACAATGCCTCTTGCTTTAATTGACTCACCCCTGGCATTTCGACAACAGTGACCGGCCAACCAGCCAACTTAGCTAAATAAGCAACGATATAACCATCTCCAGCATTATTGCCAGAGCCACAAACCACGCCAAGTCGACAGCCTAACGGATATATCGATTGTAAAAAATTAAAAGCAGCACCACCTGCAGCTTGCATTAATTCATATAAGGTTAACCCTGCTTGCTCAGCAGCTTTAGGCTCGTTTAACCTAACTTGCTCAGGCGTATAAACCGTTACTGGCAATACTCGTGTGAATTGACTTGTCGTGGTCATGACTATTCCTTTATACATTGATAACTCAGTTGTTTAATTGAACGCACTTTATTTAATTTATATAACATCTATATGACGATGAATAATTTTTATTCAGCAAAAATATTTAATCCATCATAACGCGAAAAAAACCAAAAGAATCAACCCAAATATAAAAAGTAAATATCCAAGCTAATCTCTTGCGACTAGGTTAAAATCGATACACAATCTAATCATAACGCGCCAGTATCATGTCACTAACGTCTGAACAATTAATCTCCCTAAAACAGCAAATAACAAGCTGGGCTGCCGAGCTCGGCTTTCAAGGTTTAGGTATAAGTGATATTGATTTAGCAAGTGAAGAACCTAAGCTCCAAGCGTGGTTAGATCAAAAATATCATGGACAAATGGACTATATGGCGAATCATGGCATGATGCGAGCACGTCCAGCTGAGCTTGTTCCTGGCACACAACGCGTGATCAGTGTAAGAATGGATTACCTGCCAGAAGATGCTAATTTTTCTCAAGATTTAAGTCATAAAACAACCGCCTATATTAGCCGATACGCCATGGGACGTGATTATCATAAGCTCATGCGTAACAGGCTTAAAAAACTCGGGCAAAAAATAAGTGATGCAGTCGAGCATAGTGTACAGTTTCGACCTTTTGTCGACTCTGCTCCGGTATTAGAAAGACCGCTAGCTCAAAAAGCGGGGTTAGGTTGGGAAGGAAAACACACACTTATTTTAAATGAAAATGCAGGCTCTTGGTTTTTTCTTGGTGAATTATTCATCGATTTACCTTTACCAATCGATGAACCGGTTGAAGATAAATGTGGCAGTTGTGTTGCTTGCATCACGATGTGCCCGACACAAGCTATTGTTGCTCCACACACGGTAGACGCAAATCGTTGTATTTCATATTTAACAATCGAACTAAACGGTGCAATTCCAATCGAATTTAGGTCACTCATTGGCAATAGAATTTATGGCTGCGATGACTGTCAATTAGTTTGCCCTTGGAATCGTTATGCCGAACTCAGTTGTGAAGACGATTTTCAAAAACGAAAACAAGTCGATGGTCAAGCGTTACTCGCCTTATGGCAATGGGATGAAGCTACATTTTTGAAGCAAACAGAGGGGTCAGCGATCCGCCGAATTGGATTTGAGCGCTGGCAACGAAATATTGCAGTTGCTTTAGGCAATGCGCCTTATCACACGGATATTATCCAGCAGCTGAAGAGGCAATTAACCGCAGCTTCGGACCTCGTGAAAGAACATATCCTTTGGGCTGTTGAACAACAGCAAAATAAAAAAGACGCAACAACTAGCGACAGTAAAAACAAGCGCTTGATTAGGATTATAGAAAAAGGTTTACCTAGAGACGCTTAATTAAATTAAACTCGCCATTAATTATACCGACCTTTATGCCGACAAACCTGAGTCATGCGAAATTGATAATAATGTAAAACTGAAAGGCGACTGATGTTAAAAGAACAATTAGATAAAATTAAAGTGCAATTAAAGGCGAATAAAAATCAGAATGGTATCGTCAGTCACTTACAATATCATCCTAGCTTTGTGACTCAATCTGAGCAGCTTGACGATTACTTTGCTGAAACAGATTGCATACTTAGTCGCATCGATTTAGATGCCACAACCCCCAGCGATGAGCAATTACGTATAGCGCAAAAATTAATAGACCAAGTGTCAATCTATACCAAGCTAACCTTAGATAAGGTCAATACCAGTACAACTCAAAGCAAAGAAAAAGAACAGACATCTATCGGTAAAATGCATTCAACTTTAGCTCAGTACCGACAATACCTAACCCAATTTGATGATAAACTGCGTCAGCTTGAGAATAGCAATCAAGCATTTGAAATAAAAAAAATTGAACAACGTCGAAAAAACTGTGTCAGAGCTATTGAGCAACTTGAATTCAAAATCACAAAATACGAACAAAGTATGTTTACTAAAAGAAGACGCTAGGGCGTGTTTTATTAATAATTAAAGGTTAAACCAGAGTAGATTTAGGTTTATTGAATATTTTCAGCTAAGTTTACTGTATACGATTTATAAAAAGTTATTCATTTATGAAAAAAATAGCGGTTTTACTTTTAACATTAACATCTTTGCTTAGTTTTGCTTGTTTTGCTGAGTTTGATATTCCAGGTAAAGCAACAATAACTTACCCTACAGGAGTCACTAAAAATGTTAACTTTAACTTTTCATTAAAACCCACTAACGGAGAAATGTATTTTTCTGCGGGGCCTTATAAAATGGCAACATCACAAGCCCCTGAACGATATTCAATTGCGGTTTTACTACAAAAAAATGATTTTGCTTGGGTGCAAGAGTTTGGTCAAGGTTACTTCAAAGAATTTGATTACCAACTAGGCGAACATAATATCAAACTGACTAAAGCCCCAAACCGTAATATTAAAGGACATTATGAATTATCGCTTAATGGGAAAAAATATTTATTTGAAAACAAAACAGTGCAAATCGTTATTAAATTTAACGATAATGGCATAGAAACAATTAACTTCGAGGGTGCAATTAAAGATCTCGCCCTTGAAATGTAATAACGGATGACGCATGAATAACTTCATTAATCCGTCTAACTTCGCTATTATCCAGCGCAAGTTATAACAAGTAGACCGAATCACTTATGAAATCAATTAAAAACATCTGTATGACTTTCGCTTTAGCTATTTTATTAAGCGCATGTGCATATAAAATTAACGTTCTACAAGGAAACTTTTTAGAGCAAACCGCTATCGATAAATTGCGTGTGTCTATGTCATACGAACAAGTTATCTTCGTGTTAGGCAAACCCGTCATAAGTGATGCTTTTAAGCAAGATACTTGGTATTACATTTATGAAGTACGTTATGGCAACGGTGATAATAAGCGTAAAGAACTGATATTAACCTTTAAAGAGGGTTTATTACTCGATTTAAAAGGTGATTACACAAAACCAGAAGAGTTTGACCAACCTTTAAATATATAAAAACAAACAATAAATCAGCCAGGTTACCTTGGCTGATTTATTAAAATGAACTAACCATGTATTTATCCACGGCTACCTATTACGCTCCCCATACGCATTCCCAAAAAATAGATTGCTCCCGCTACTTTGATCATTAATCTAAAACATAAATAGCTAAGAAGATGCTGTGCAAAGCGCAAATTTAAGATAAACTTCAGCTTTCGGTTTAAGGGATAGATAATGAGCCCAGCACAAAAATTAATTCAAGCTCAAAAATTATGTGAGAGCCGAGGCGTAAGATTTACGCTTGCACGCGAACAAGTATTCAACTTATTAGCAAAAACAGATCGTGCCATTGGTGCATATGATTTACTGCAGCAATTACAATTACTCGATCCTAAAGCTAAGCCACCCACCATTTATAGAGCACTTGAGTTTTTAATGACTCAAGGGTTTGTGCATAAAGTAGAATCAGACAACGCATTTGTTATGTGTAATCACTTTTCTGAGCAACACCCAGCACAATTACTTATTTGTGATGAGTGTGGCGATATAAAAGAGATTGATTCAAGCCAAATTGAAGCCAAAATAGATGAAGTAGCCGCAAGTTTAGGCTTCGTGGTTAAGCACCCGACAATAGAATTACATGGTTGTTGTAAAAATTGCGCTAAAGAAACGGATTAAACTAAAAGCGAATATACCCAAGTCACTTGGGTATAAGTATGAATAAGTAATACGCAGTATCAGCTCCAAGTTAACGACATTCGTTATGTTCAGACTGACAGAGCTTTTTTCGCACACGCCAAAAGCGGGGAAAACGCGGTAAACCTTTAGCGGTAAACCCAGAATAACGATACGTTATTACTGTACCGATGGCTGGTGGATTAAGCCTGTTTTCATCCGTTAAACCAGAGCCAACCTTAAACGTTAAACCTTGCGCATTTTTAACCAATAACGAACCCACTTGCCCTTTGTATTTGCCTTTAGCGGCAATATAACCAATAACAACCGCTTCAGCATCGTCATGCCGCTTTAATTTAAGCAAACTGTCATGACGCCCAGCGTGATAATCGGCATGGATATCGCGTAACATGAGTCCTTCACCGCCCAATAAAATGACATTATCAAGCCATTGATATAACTCGGTTTGATCATGTAATTTTTTTTGTTCGACAACACGTAAAAATGGAATGTTTATGTCTTCAATGATGGTTTTATATTTAAGATAACGTTGATAAAAATCACCCGATATATCCGGTGCATCAAATACCCGATATTGCACAAATTGCCATTCAATTAATGTACTTTTATGTCGACGAACCAACCCTGATATTTGATCAAACTGGTTGTAACCTAACCAAAGCTCGCCATCCAACGTGACTTCAGGCATAGACTTTATTAATTCGCTTGGTACATTTATTTTATGCCCGTTACGGGTCGTAAAATATTCGCCATTCCAAAATGCTCTAACCCCATCATATTTTTCACTCACTAAATAATGACCGATAGGGTTTTGCTTTGCATATTTTTTTGCCAGCGTTACGGGTGCGGGCTGTATTGATTTTGCTAACAAGGATGACGAGACTAAAAAAGCCATCGTACCCAAAAACAAAACAAACAAATTAAACGATGTATAAGTACGCATGTTATTCCATATTTAAATCCCTTTACATATACAGTTTAGTCGACATAAATCTTTCATGATAATTTTTTTTTTTGCTGATATAGTCTATTAGATATGTGATTTGATACTCACATAACAATAGAAAAATTAATTGCTGAATAGTGACGTATAGTCAGTTCACTTTTAATTTAAAGCAGGCCAAAAAAATCCATTCGACTCTTTTGGTAAATAGGTTAGGACATATATAAAGGAATCCTATAATGAGCAATAAAACCCAAAAAATCAGAAAAGCAATTATCCCTGTGGCCGGTTTAGGTACACGCATGCTACCGGCATCTAAAGCAATCCCAAAAGAAATGCTGACCATTGCAGATAAGCCGCTTATTCAATACGTGGTGACCGAGTTAATTGCGTCAGGCATTAAAGAAATAATCCTTGTGACCCACTCAAGTAAAAATTCAATTGAAAATCATTTTGATAAAAGTTTTGAATTAGAGTCAATTCTAGAAAAACGTGTAAAACGTCAATTACTTGAAGAAGTACAAAACATTTGCCCTAAAGATGTAACGATAATGCACGTGCGTCAAGGCGAAGCTAAAGGCTTAGGGCATGCAATTTCATGCGCTCGCCCTCTTGTGGGTAAAGCCCCTTTTGTTGTTGTATTACCGGATGTACTTATCGACGACGCGGCATCAAACCTTAAAACAGACAACTTAGCTGAAATGGTTCGTTTATATAATGAAACGGGCGTTAGTCAAATTATGGTTGAAGCCGTGCCAGAAGCCGATGTTAATAAATACGGCGTTGTGGATTTAGATGGCGCGAGTTTAGCCGCTGGCGAATCAGTAAAAATGATTGGTATGGTAGAAAAACCCGATTTAGAAGATGCACCTTCAAATTTAGCGGTTGTTGGACGTTATGTGTTATCAGCCGATATTTGGGATATTTTAGAAAAAACCCCCGTTGGTGCAGGTGATGAAATTCAATTAACCGATGCGATTGCGACGTTAATGGACTGGGAGTCAGTTAATGCATACTACATGACCGGTAAGAGCCATGATTGTGGAAACAAATTAGGCTACATGACCGCCTTTGTTGAATACAGCATGCGTCATAAAGTTTATGGTGATGCATTCACTCAATATATCCAATCAGTAAAATTATAAGCTAAACTATAATTATCAGCTAACACGATGAACCGTGCTTAGCTGATAATGTATCAACTAAATAACTTAAATAAGCCACTCTTTAATTATTCCCTAACACTCGCAGCACCATACACTAACAAGCATACATTAGTACTTCGCAAATATCGCACCATCTACTTAACCTCAACTATAGATTATAAATCCACTGCTAATAACTCTTTTCGCCTAAGACTGCATTAGGTATGGGTTTAAGAATACAATAATTAATCGATTAAACTTAACGCTTCAGCATAACCTGTTACTCGGTTAGCACCTGCATTAAAAAGCTGACTTGCTTCAGTATTAGATAACTGTTGAGAAAGTTGTAATGCTTGTTGAGGAGACAACTTTGAACCTATATTTGAGTTTATAGGCGAAGCTGTTGAATGATCAGACTCGCGAGTAGCAGATGAGGGTGAAGTTGACGATTGCGAGATAGCAGGCTGAACAATGCTAGAAAAAGGGTTGTTTGTCTGTAAATTAATCATACTTTACCTCTGGTTCAATATTTTGACAGTAACGATAGTTATCATTAGCTAAGCAAATAAAGTACCAGTTGAGCAATAAAATTAATGTGACGAACACTCAACTATGCTATTCAACCCTAAACAAGCGTTATTTAACAAATGAACGAGATTGCTCATCCGTATCTGCTTCGTCTTTGGTAGAGTGAAAAATAAAATCCAATTCGTCTTCTGTTTCATCAATCAAACTGACACCGTTGAATAAAACATCCCAGATGCGATCATCGCCATCTAAAGACAAGTCATCTTTATTTATTTTATTTGAAAACCACATAGCACATCCCCTTGTAAAAGTAATCTTGCGTTTACACGCACCCTGATTAACAGCATCATTAACGGTACAATAATCTAACAAATTAAAAGATTGTTATTTATTGCCGGATTAACTCAGACCTGTTTTACGTCTATATTCTCATTTTCCCAAAATGGTTCTTGTTTAAAATAAATAATTAAGTTAATAGAAAATAATGACATAAACATGAATATTACAATGCAAAATACATACATTGCGAAATAATTTAGTTTGAAGCAAACATTCAGTCTGTAATAGCTAACTTCAATCATTTTACTTAATGTCAAAATAAAATGAAGTCGACCTTGTCACAATTACTGTAAGACATACGCTATTTATTTTTCGATTCGGCAGCAATAAAATAAAAATACAAAATAGCCGCACACATCACTAAAAGCCCGCCAACATTAATAGCAAAAACAGGGGCGATCAAGGCAACTAAACCGCCCAACATTGCCATCACAACGTTGGCCAAACAAAAAGTAGCCGTCAGTAAGCCCATTAAACGCCCTTGCGCATTTTGGTGAAAATGCTCTGAAAAATATACCGGTATCAAGCCATTAACTAACGCAATAACAACTCCGGTAATTGGAAATACAAACCAAAATGTAAACGCATAACCAAACCACCCCATTGATATTAATAACACGCTTAAAATGAACAGACTAAGTGGAATGCCAAACTTAAAACCCAAAGCAACTTTAAATTTAGGGACAAAAAAAAGACTTGATAACACCATTGAAAAAGTTAAAACAGCGGTGGTAATACCGATTTGCATGCTAGATATAGAAAAATCAGTCACTAACCAAAGTGGGAAATATTGGTACAGACTATTAATACCCATCCCCAATAAAAAATAAGCGATAATAAAAGGCCTTAATGACAAATCATTTAACAAACCAAATGAGTGTGTTGAATAAATTTTTTGTCGTAACTGCAGCCAACTAAATGAGCACTTAGATTCCGTATTAGACATTAATACTCGAACCACCGTCATCGCGAGCAATACCGTGCACCCCGCAAATAAAAAAGCGATATCAGCACCAAATTGCATTAAATAACCACCTAATAAAGGGCCAAGTAAATAGCCACTGTAAATGGAGGCATTAATGAAAGACATCGAACGTGTTTTATCTATTTGGGGATGAAGATCTAAAGCAATAGCTCGACAAACCGCCATATTGCCTTCACACACACCCGTTAATAATCGCGCTAAAACAAACAAGCCATAATGCTCAATATAAATAGCCCAAGCACTAAACAAATACCCTATTGCGGCTAAACATAATGATACGGTTAAAATGGATTTGCGACCAAAAACATCTGACAAAGCACCGATAAATGAGCTACCGAACAACACACCTAAAGGATAAACGGCTAGCGCAATGGCTAATAAGATTGTTGGCGGAAAACCATAAAATTGAGTCAATGCATTATCTGAAAATTCAGAAAAAAGCGGGGCTAAAATAGGATAAGGTAACGCAATACCTAATATGCTAATAAAAGTAACCAGCAATGTAACGATTAATATTTTATAAGCATCAGTAGAGGTTGAGCTATTCAAAAGCGCTAACCTAAACCTTTTTTGATTAAATACAAGAAGGGTTTTTCATCGGTTTGCATGGCAACTAACTCATGATCCATAAACCGACAAAAACTTGGAATATCACGAGTAGTAGAAGGATCATCAGCTTTAACAAGTAACGTATTACCGGTTTTTAATTGGCGCATCGAAACTCGTACCATCATAACCGGTTCTGGGCAACGTAAACCCATTGCATCCAGATCATGATCGGCTTGAGAAAATAAAAGAGAATGTAATGACATAACAACGACGACTATTAATTTATAACCGCCATTGTAAATCTATTTACACTATAGGCAAATATTAATAAACGTAATAAATTTAACTATTCAACACCGGATAAACTTGAATAGTAAATATCAATTAACGAAATACTCGAGTTGCCCCATTTATCATCATGTTGTTGATAGTATTGTTTGATAAACGTCTCATTATCAGTCGAAAAACGACTAATATGTTTAGGAACCGCTTGAGCCGCTTTTAATAAATCGAGGGCTACGATTTTATTTTCTGTTCCTCGTAATACTTTACGAGCATGAGCAACAGCCTCGTTAATAACCGCAAGGTGAGCTTGTGCAATAGTGTTCATAATTATTATTTTTTTATTATGTAAACCAATTAATCTACGTGAATAAATTGGCTCACTTATTGTCGTTAAGAATTTATCTTACTCTTCAAAATAAGTATAACCTTGTATACCTTCCTGCAAGTAAGCAAAGCAACTAGCCTGCTCGTCTTCAGACAAGCCAGATTGTTTTAACAATGTTTGATAATTGTTATTTAATCGCAAAATGTCATAATGTACGATATCGAGCACA
Organism: Algibacillus agarilyticus; assembly: GCF_003286125.1. Lineage (GTDB taxonomy): Bacteria > Pseudomonadota > Gammaproteobacteria > Enterobacterales > Alteromonadaceae > Algibacillus > Algibacillus agarilyticus. Next base: position 32,826 of record NZ_QMED01000032.1, on the reverse strand, counting down.
TCTGCAACCGTTTCACCATTTATTATATCCGTTACTTGCCAGGTTCCATCAGCCGCTAACTCAACATGAGCAGAATCAGTGTCGCCAAATAAGTTATGATAATCACCTAAGATTTCTTGATAAGCTCCAACCATAAACATGCCTAAGTAGTAATCACGTTCGCCCTGATAAGCAGGCAAAGGCAAAGACGTATCAACCCCCATTTCATCGGTATACTGTTTAATTTGCCCATCTGAATCACAGGTAATATCTTGTATAATAACCCGCATTGATAAAGGTTGCGCTAATCGAGACAACGGGACAACAGGAAAGATTTGCTCAATTCCCCACGCATCAGGTAAAGATTGAAACAGTGAAAAATTACAAAATAACTTATGGGCTAGTTTTTCATTTAACTCATACAAAACATCACGATGCGCATTCGACTTTAAAGAGAGTAAAGGTTTTATCTTTTGCAGCAAGCTTAAGTAAAGCGCTTCTAAATCAGCCCACTCATGCATTGAAAGCAAGCCTAGAGAAAACATATTTTGGCCATCCACAAAATAATGTACCGCATCATGGAAACATTCTAGCGCCGTTTTAGTATTTAAACGTGTAGTTAAAGCCACCAAGTCTTTTGTCACTAAAGGCGCATCATCAGCACAGGCTATATCCACTTTTGGCGGTGATTCAATATCAATAACATCCGTAATCAATACCGCATGATGAGCCGTTAATGCTCGTCCTGATTCACTAATAATATGTGGGTGACTTAATTCTTCTAAATCACAAATTTCAGCAAAACCAGACAAAACATTACGTGCGTATTCGTCAACTTTATAATTCATTGAGCAAGAAGAACGAGAACCATTGCCTTCATAATCAACACCTAAACCACCGCCAACATCAACCGTCGTGATCGGAATACCGGTTTTTTTTAACTCACAGTAATAACGCGCACATTCTCTAATCGCGATTTGAATATCGCGTATGTTCGCTATTTGAGAGCCTATATGAAAATGGATAAGGTTAAGTAAGTTTAATAAACCCGCCGCTTTTAGCTTATCAATAGCTTGCAACACTTGACGAGCGGTTAAACCAAACTTGCCTTTCTCTCCGCCCGTGTTTTGCCATTTACCCTTACCGACCGAATGCAAACGAATACGGATACCAATATTAAGCGTTTTGCCAGTGGATTTTATTTCACTAATTAAAGTGTCTAGCTCAGATAATTTCTCAACAACAATAGTGACATCATGACCCATTTGCTGGCCAATCAAAGCAAGTTTTAAAAATTCTGCGTCTTTATAGCCATTACAAATAATAGATAGCGTTTGAGTTGTCGCCCCCAGAATAGCCAACAGCTCAGGTTTACTGCCAGCTTCTAATCCAATACGCGGAGTCGCTTCTAATAAATGCTCAACAACGCTGTGTTGCTGGTTAACTTTAATGGGATAAACTAAAGTATAATCGCCTTGGTATTTAAGTTGCTCTTTAGCTTGATTAAAGGCAGTGTAAAGTCGTGAAACGCGATGTTTCAGTATGTCAGTAAACCGTACTAAAATGGGTAATCGTAATCCAGATTCTTTTAACGATTCAACCAATTCATTAAGAACAAAGGCTTGCGATTGAGTGCCTGCTTGAGGTTGTGCCGTTAAATAACCTCGCTCATCAATCGCAAAATAACCCTCACTCCAACCTTCTATATTATAAACTTCGTAAGCATCGTTAATAGCCTGCACCTCTAATCTCCTTCAAAACATCAAGTCCATCAAACTCTATTAAAAAGATCAGAGTTCAATAAAGCCGCGATAATAAGTCTAGATGACGTTAAAAACAATAATCTATATTTTTTAATTGCGGGCACGTTAAAACATAGGCAAAATTCGCGCATGAGTAAGTTACCCATTTAACTTAAATCACACTCACTTAGATCAACCATGGTTTTGATTACAATTAAGCAATAATTTAAACATTATAGAGAATACAAGATGTCACAACTTGACCCTAACAGCTGGTTTACTGAAATTCATCAAGGCTGCGGTAGTGCTTTTTCATTGCAGATAAAAAGTAAACTAGAAGAAGTGCAATCACCTTTTCAAAAAGTGACGATGTACGACACAACCGACTTTGGCAAGTTCATGGTTATTGACGATTGCACGATGGTAACAACACGTGAAAACTTTATTTATCATGAAATGATGAGCCACCCTGCATTATTCACTCACCCTGCACCAGAGAATGTAGTGATCATTGGCGGTGGGGATTGCGGAACCTTAAAAGAAGTTTTACGACATCCGACGGTTAAATCCGCTCAGCAAATTGATATTGATGAAGTCGTGACACAAATGTCACTTAAATACTTCCCTGAATTATGCGAGCGTAACCAAGATCCACGCGCTGATGTTATGTTTGATGACGGCATTAAATTTATGGCAGAAGTAGCCGAATCATCACTCGATGTCATTATTGTTGATTCGACCGATCCTATCGGTCCAGGTGAAGGCTTATTTAATCATGCATTTTATAAAAATTGCTTACGCGCATTACGTACAGGGGGGATTTTAGTTCAGCAAAGTGAATCACCTATTTTGCATCAAAAATTAATGAAAGAAATGCGTGATGCCATGTTAGATTCGGGTTTTGCGGCTTTGCAAACACTTACATTTCCGCAACCCATTTACCCTAGTGGATACTGGTCTTGTACCTTAGCCAGAAAAGGGGCTTCGTTTAACGGCTTTAGAGACGAAATTAAGACGCTTGATAGCGAACTTGCTTATTATTCGGCAGACATTCACAAAGGCGCAGCCGCATTACCTAACTTCCTAAAAAAAGCGTTAGCTTAACCTTTAGCTAAAAAATGCGACTTACCATGTATAAATGTGGATACAATTTAGCTAAAAATAAAAAGGGGATACAACATGTATCCCCTTCATAGTTAATAACTAAGCTTGATTTATTAATCCAATAGTGGCTTTAAAAAACGTGCTGTATGCGATCCACAATCACTAGTACATAGATCTTCTGGCGTGCCACTAAATAAAATTTGACCACCGCCATTGCCGCCTTCTGGGCCTAAATCAACAATCCAATCGGCGGTTTTAACGACATCCAAATTATGCTCAATAATAACAATTGTATTGCCATGATCACGTAAACGATGAAGAACCGTTAATAACAATTCAATATCGGCAAAATGTAACCCGGTTGTCGGTTCATCTAAAATATATAATGTGTCACCGGTATCACGTTTTGACAATTCACGCGCCAACTTAACACGCTGAGCTTCACCACCTGAAAGTGTCGTCGCAGATTGACCTAATCGAATATAAGATAACCCCACATCCATTAAGGTTTGTAACTTCCTCGAAATAGCCGGCACCGCTTCAAAAAAACGATTAGCTTCTTCTACCGTCATATCCAATACTTCGTGAATACTCATACCTTTGTAGGTAATTTCTAACGTTTCACGGTTGTAGCGCTTACTTTTACAGACATCACAAGGTACATAAACATCAGGTAAAAAGTGCATTTCAACTTTAATTAAACCATCACCTTGGCAAGACTCACAACGTCCACCTTTTACATTAAAGCTAAATCGTCCCGGCTTATACCCCCGAGAACGCGCTTCTTGTGTACCGGCAAATAATTCTCGAATAGGCGTAAAAATTCCCGTGTAAGTAGCAGGGTTGGAGCGCGGCGTTCGACCAATTGGGCTTTGATCAATATCAACCACTTTATCCATGTAGTCTAACCCTGAAATCGCGGTATGTGGTGCAGGGTCATTCGTAGTCGCTCTATTTAACTCTCTTTGCGCGATAGAATAAAGCGTATCATTAATCAGCGTTGATTTACCTGAACCAGAAACCCCAGTAATGCATGACATTAAACCAATAGGCAGTTCCAAAGTCACATTTTTTAAATTATTACCCGTTGCGCCTTCTAATTTTAGCCAGCGATCACTCGGTTGATGACGCTTCTCAGGTATGGCTATTTTTTTAACACCCGACAAATACTGACCTGTTAATGAGCGTTCTGCGGCCATCACGTCGTCTACAGAGCCACAAGCAACAACTTCGCCACCGTGCACACCAGCGCCGGGGCCAATATCGACAACATAATCAGCACTACGTATCGCATCTTCATCATGCTCAACCACAATAACCGTATTTCCAAGATCACGTAGATGATTAAGTGTGCCTAATAATCGTTCATTATCGCGCTGGTGCAAACCGATTGAAGGCTCATCAAGCACATACATAACGCCAACAAGCCCGGCGCCAATTTGGCTTGCTAACCGGATACGCTGCGCTTCACCACCCGATAACGTATCAGCACTACGAGAAAGCATTAAATAATTTAAACCGACGTTAACTAAGAAACCTAAACGATCGTTAATTTCTTTTAATATTTTATCCGCTATTTGTGCGCGCTGGCCTGTTAAGGTTAATTCTTGAAAAAATTGCAACGCGTCAGCAATTGAAAGATCAACAACATGAGGTAAATTAGTATTGTTAATAAAGACATTGCGTGCTTCTTCACGAAGACGTGCGCCACCACAAGCGCCGCATTTAGCATCATTTAATAATTTAGCTAATTCATCTCGCACCGCACTTGATTCGGTTTCTTTATAGCGGCGATCCATATTAGGGATAACACCTTCAAACGCATGATGGCGCTTAATTACATCACCCCGATCATTCATATATTTAAAATCAAGTTCGGTTTCACCACTACCATATAAAACAACTTGCTGCAGATCAGTCGGTATATCTTGCCAAGGTGAATTAATATCAAAACCATAATGTTCTGATACCGTTTTTAACATCGTAAAATAATAAAAACTGCGTTTATCCCAGCCGCGAATAGCCCCACCAGACAAACTTAATTCTTCATTAGTTATAATTCGATCAGGATCAAAATATTGTTGATTACCTAAACCATCACAGGTTTTACAAGCCCCTGAAGGACTATTAAAAGAAAACATTCTCGGTTCAACTTCCGCCATGCTATAACCACACTGCGGACAAGAAAAATTAGCCGACAGAATAATTTCTTCTTTGTCTGGTTCGTCCATCCAAGCGATAACGGCAATGCCGTTAGCTAGCTCTAACGTGGTTTCAAATGATTCAGCTAAACGTTGTGATAAATCATCGCGCACTTTAAAGCGGTCAACAACAACTTCGATTGTATGCTTTTTATGTAAATCAAGCGTTGGTGGATCACTCAAGTCACAAACATCGCCATCAATACGGGCGCGAATGTAACCTTGCGCGGCCAAATTCTCTAATGTTTTAACATGTTCACCTTTGCGGTTTTGTACAACCGGCGCCAGCAACATTAATTTGCTCCCCTCTGGAATTGCCAATACCTGATCAACCATTTGACTAATCGTTTGTGCAGCCAAAGGGACATCATGATTAGGGCATCGCGGCTCACCTACACGGGCGAATAACAAACGTAAGTAATCATATATTTCAGTGATGGTACCAACGGTAGAGCGAGGGTTATGCGATGTCGACTTTTGCTCGATAGAAATAGCAGGAGATAAACCTTCAATATGATCAACGTCAGGCTTTTCCATTAAGGATAAAAATTGACGAGCATAAGCCGAAAGTGATTCAACATAGCGTCTTTGTCCTTCAGCATACAAAGTATCAAATGCTAAAGATGATTTACCTGAACCAGAAAGCCCCGTAATGACAATTAACTTATCTCGAGGGAGTTCAATATTAATATTTTTCAGGTTGTGCGTTCTTGCGCCACGAACTTCAATACGATCCATTTAACAGACTTACCCATGTTGAATAAAGCAAACCCCGAGTATGGCATTTATCTGCGCAGTTTTGAATGTTAACTGAACAAAATAACAGTATGAATTTGTATGAAGTTTAAATGAAATTTAATTTATGGATTAATATGTGTAAAAAACGAACAGGTTTAAGAAGTGACTGTAAATTATGTATAAAGGAACGTTAAGCTGAAATTATTAATATGTAAATTATTGGGATGATGGACGTTTAAAATGAGATGAATTTAAAATGGTGCCCAGAGGCGGAATCGAACCACCGACACGGGGATTTTCAATCCCCTGCTCTACCGACTGAGCTATCTGGGCATTACAGGTACATGATTAAATAATATAGGAAGATTAGTCATGATTTTTTGAAGACCATCTCTATGAAAAGAGATGGTGCCCGGGGCCGGACTTGAACCGGCACGTCCTTACGAACGAGGGATTTTAAATCCCTTGTGTCTACCAATTCCACCACCCGGGCGACACAATTACTTTCTTATCTTACAATGTAGAATGGTGCCGACTGCCGGAATCGAACTGGCGACCTACTGATTACAAGTCAGTTGCTCTACCAACTGAGCTAAGTCGGCACTATAAAGTGCTACACCATAAAATGGTGCCCAGAGGCGGAATCGAACCACCGACACGGGGATTTTCAATCCCCTGCTCTACCGACTGAGCTATCTGGGCGTGTTGGTTTGCAGAACAGTTGCCCTGTGCTGCGGGGCGTATTAAACGGATTTTGGCCCTCCAAGTCAACGCTTTTTTTAATTTATTTTAAATTATTTGCTAAATCCACATTTGAGGCTTAGAAAAGTAGTAACCTTGACCAATATCCGTACCCAAAGCGGTTACAATTTCAACTTCCTCAATTCTTTCCATTCCTTCGGCAACCGTTCTTAGCCCCATCGACTTAGCAATATCAACCGTACTTTTTATAATTGCTTGCTTTTCTACACTCAAATCACAGTCTTCTACGTAACGTCGATCGAGCTTTACTTCTCTAAAAGGCAAATCGCATAGTTTATCTAAAGTAGAATATCCGGTGCCAAAATCATCAATGGCTAACATCACCCCCATGATACGCAAGCGAATTAATACCTCTTTTGCTTTTTGCATATCATTGGCAAGGCGAGATTCGGTCACTTCAACGGTTATACGGTCAAGCCCAACATTGTATTTATACGCACTTTGACAAACTAGCTTTGGTACATCTTGTGTATCGATCGTCGTCATGGATAAATTAATGGAATATTTCGCGTCAGACGTATCTTCTGATATTTTTCTCATCGCGAGTTCAAATAATTGCTCTTGAAACTGAACAATTTCGCCGCTGTCTTCTAACTTTTCAATAAATATAGCAGGGGGGAGTATCGCACCACATTTATTGCGCCAGCGAGATAACACCTCATAAGAAAGAATAACACCGGTTTTCAAACAAATTTGTGGTTGCCGAGTTAAAACTAATTCGCCGTTAGCCAGATTGAAATGATGTTCAACCTCTGCTTTGGGCTCGATAATGTCATCAATTTGATGGCAAACAAGTAATTGATTTAACTGTTCACAAGTGAAGGGCTTAGGCAATGAGCCGAGAATTGTTAAATTATTTTCACAAGCAATCTGTTCTGCAAGGGCCAGTACTTTAGCCTCAAAACCACTGTAAATAATAATAGCGCCTTTAAACGCAATATCCCCTAAATGATTTAACAAAGTAATGCCATCCATTTGTGGCATCTGCAAATCAAGTATGAGTAATTCGGGGGTAACGCGCCCTTGTTTAATCTGTTCTAGCGCTTCTAACGGATCATGAAAATCATCAACCGTTTCGATTTTGGCTTTAGACAACTGCTCCTTAATAAAATTTAAAGAAAAACTGTCATCGTCAATCGCAACTGCGCTACGATACGTCAGCTTCATAAGCTTCCTTGTGATTAAACTATTCTATATAGTAAATTTATATGTTAACTATAGAACAAGTCTATTTAAATTTTCAATTCTGTTGTTAAAATGAGCAATAGGTAAAACACACAATACAAAAAAGAGCTAACATGCCATCTCGATATCATGAACGTGCACCCATTGGGCAGCGTATATCTACTTACTTAATTTTAGCATTATGTGGTTTTGCTGTTTTACAGCAAGTCGCCAGCTATTTTCTCAACTCTTCATCATTAAAAGATAACGCTAAAGCATCGACTGAGTTTTTTGCTCAATCTGTTGCTTCATCATTATCAAGCCATGTTGAAAAAAACTTAATGTTAACTCGTAAAAATACCATGCTAACATCAATTACCGATGCAGCCCCCAATATTGCGGTTATGGCCTTTAGGTTACAAACAGACGGTAAACTTGGCTTATATGGACACTCAAGTGCAGTTGGGATCGACATCCCAAAGAGTCCTAGTTTAAATGAAACGTTTTTAACAACTGCTGATTACTATCAATCAAGCCGGATCATCAAATCAAGTGCCGATAAGCCAATTGGTCTCATCATGGTACGTTATTATTTAAATCAGCAAAGTGCTAAAAATTTGAAATGGATTGTCATTGGCTTAATTAATTTAGTCATCGCTGTTATCTTAGGTTGGCTAATTTCAAAAACGCTAAACCGTTCAATTGTAAAGCAGTTTGAAAAATTTCAAGAGACCGCTAGCACCATCATTAAGAAAAAAGATTGGAGTTTACGTTATACCGAAAATGTGGACAGAGAATTATCAAAGCTGGCTAACTCGATTAATAAATTAATGGAAGAAGTTGAGTTACAAGCCAACAGCCAAAACTCTACACAAATACAAATAGCGGAATTAAATCAAACACTTGAGCAAAGAGTTAAACAAAGAACACAAGAGCTAACATCAGCGAAAGAAGCCGCTGAAAAAGCAAGTGAATCTAAGTCAACTTTCTTAGCGACCATGAGTCATGAAATCAGAACCCCGATGAATGGCATCATAGGAACACTCGATTTATTAAGAAAAACCGTTTTAGACCGTCCGCAATTTAGAATGACGGATACAGTTCGAGAGTCCGCATTTTCGCTATTACGTATCATAGATGACATCCTCGACTTCTCTAAAATAGAAGCAGGTAAAATGGAGATTGAAAAAATCCCCGTCTCAGTTGCAGAAATAGTTGAAGCCGTTGCGCGTGTTTTACAGCCGATGGCAACCGAGCGAAAAATTGCGTTAAAAGTCTATGTTGACCCTAATGTTCCGAATGGGTTAAATACGGATCCAGTTCGTATTCGACAAATTTTATACAACCTAACAGGCAACGCACTTAAGTTTACTGAAAGTAAAGATGGAAATTTAGCGCAAGTCGTTTTAACTGCTGAAGTATTGAATGAAACATTAGATTTTGCAGACATCCGTTTTACGGTCACTGATACCGGCCGTGGAATGAATAAACGTCAAACTCAAAGTATATTCCAACCTTTCAGTCAAGGTGATAGTACAATCACGCGCCAATATGGCGGTACAGGTTTAGGTTTATCTATCTGCCAACGTTTAACCGAATTGATGTACGGTAAAATTCATTTAGATTCAACACCAGGTCAAGGAACAAAGTTTACCGTTGATATTCCAATGTATCTATCAGAAGAAGCTGCGAAACCAGATCAAAATATGTTTAAAGACACAATGATTTGGTCTGTTTTTCCTGACAAAGAAGACAGAGCACATGCCGCACGCTATTTAACCTATTTTCAATCGACTTACCGTATTTTTGAAAGTGATGGTGAATTGCAAGATCGGATCACCAATTACGCCAATGAAGCAGCTAAACTTAATGTATTAATGCTTGATGCACGTTATTCAGTTCAAGAAACGAAAGATTTATTACGCTGGGCGCAAGAAGGCCGTTATTTAAATAACTGTAACTTTGTTTTGATTACGACAGATCCAAGTTTATTTAACGATATAAACTCAGATAAAGTAGTCTTCTTAATTGCATCGCCTCTTAGTCGGTCAAACTTTATCGAAGCCACCGCGATTGCAACCGGCCAACAAAGCCCAACGCCTGATTATAAGTTTGATGAAGCCAGTAAAATTGAAGTGTGTAAAGCACCAACGATTGAAGAATCCCGCAAACAAGGTAATTTAATCTTACTTGTTGAAGATAATCCATTAAACCAAAAAGTCTTGCTCGATCAACTCAATATTTTAGGTTATGCCGCCGAAGTCGCGAATGATGGTGAAGAAGGCTTACAAATGTGGAAAAAAGAAAGCTACCCACTTGTCTTAACTGATATTCACATGCCACACATGACAGGGTATGACTTAACTAAAGCAATCAGAGAAGAAGAGCGAATTTCAGAATATGAGCGTAGTAGTTATATTATTGCTATAACGGCTAACGCACTGAAAGGCGAAGCTCAGAAATGCTTTGCGCTGGGTATGAATGACTTCATTACTAAACCAGTAGAGCTCGTCACGCTTGATAAGCTATTGAAAAAATGGATGCCAATTGACAAGTCTTCATTAAAAGTCGCTAAACCTAAAATGCCACAAGTTGAGTTTTCAGAAGATGCGGTTTGCATTCGAACAATGAAAAGCTTCTTAGGCGATGATAGTGCCAAACACCGTGAATACTTACATACTTTTGTTGATCATGGATCAGAGCTCATTGAGCAAATAGCACAACATTTATCAATGTGGGACAAACCCGCAATACAAGGCATAGCACACCAATTAAAATCAGCGTCTAAAACCGTCGGTGCATTACCGTTAGCCAAATCAGCTGAAACCTTAGAACTGGCAATAAAAAATGAGCGAGAATTAAAATTAGAAACCCTAATCGATGATATCAAGCTTAAATTTGAGCAAGTGCAGCTTTACGTAAAAGAAAGAGTATAAAAGAACAAAGGGCTGTTATTCATGCAATAACAGCCCTTTATTTATAAAATAACAAGCAATACGATAAAATGAACCCTAAAGCTTATTTACTCGGCGGTGTATAACCTTCAATAACAACATCTTGGCCTTCAAACAAAAATGCTACCATAGACTCTTCTAAAACTTTACGATCATCTACATTCATCATGTTTAATTTTTTTTCATTTATCAGCATAGTTTGCTTCGCTTGCCATTGTCCCCAAGCCTCTTTACTAATACTGTCAAAAATACGCTTACCTAATTCACCAGGGTATAATTGAAAATCTAAGCCATCAGCTTCTTTTTGTAATAATTGACAAAATACGGTTCTAGCCATCTTTTTAATACCTTCTTAAATAATGGACAATAGCTTTTCGGTGGGAGCCGAAATGCCAAAAGTTCGCGGTTCGTTTAAATCAAACCAAATATCTTGCCGATCATTCACTGTTGTCGGCATTTTTTCAAGCTCTATTTTATAAGGTGCAATATCAAGGTGGAAATGAGAAAAAGTATGCCTGAACGTTTGCATCGCCGTTTTTTCAATAACAGCCAAACCATGTTCTTCACACCATGGGTCTATATCTTGAATTCCATCCACTTCAGGAAACGCATAAAGCCCGCCCCAAATTCCAACACTCGGTCGTTTATATAATAAAATGCGATCATTAAACTGACATATCAACATGCATGTTTGCTTTTCTGGGATCACTTTTTTGGGTTTAGGTGTCGGCAATTTACTTTGTAAGTTATTCGCTTTGGCAAAACACGTGGCGTGAACGGGGCATTCATCACAAAGCGGTTTGCCACGTTTGCAAATAGTCGCACCGATATCCATCATCGCTTGATTAAAGACATCCGTTTCTTTTTTAGGCGTAACAGCCTCGGTCACCTCCCAGAGTTTGTCTAAAACTTTTTTATTACCCGACCAACCTTCTATCATATGATGACGCGCTAATACCCGCTTAACATTGCCATCTAAAATAGGAATAGGTTGCCCTTCAGTTAAAGACAAAACCGCGCCAGCGGTTGAACGGCCTATCCCTGGTAACGCTAAAACCTGATCAAAGTCATTCGGAAAACCATTAAACTGCTCGATCATAACTTGTGCTGCTTTTAATAAGTTACGGGCTCGAGCGTAATAACCTAACCCTGTCCATAAGTTAAGTACGTCATCTTCATTAGCTAAAGCCAGACTATGCAAATCAGGGTACTGCTGCATAAATCGCTCAAAATAGGGGATCACCGTACTCACTTGCGTTTGCTGTAACATTATTTCAGATACCCATACGCGATATAACGTTTTATTTTGTTGCCAAGGTAAATCTTTGCGACCAAATTGTTTATGCCAAGCAATAACACGTTCAGAAAAACTAGCGCTCATTCAGGGGGTCCTATTTGGCATCAAATAATAGATGCTGTTTTTTGATAATGTAATACTCACTAATTTGAGTAAAGTGCTGATATAGCCATAATGGCGAAAGACAAGAAATGAACAATCAACAGTAATTAAGAATTCTATGCAGGATACAAGATGCATAAACGATTGTCAGTTTGCATTAAGACCTATGATATAAAGCTTTAGCCTTGTACCCCAGCCTAAATTGTAGATAATAGCCACAGTGCAATTTAATTTGAAAAGATAATGAGCGAAACTCCGCAAGAGCGATTACAACGCGCCATCGATGGTGGCCGAAAAATACGAGAAGTTAAAAGCTTTGTTTTAAGAGAAGGCCGTTTAACTAAAGGGCAAGAACTCGCATTAGCCGAATTTTGGCCATCCATGGGCATTGATTATCAACCCACGTTGTTAGATTTTGACACCACATTCACGAATAAAGGCCCCGTTGTACTCGAAATAGGTTTTGGCATGGGAGCTTCCTTAGTCGAAATGGCCAAAAACGAACACGAAAAAAACTTTATTGGTATCGAAGTTCATAAGCCAGGCGTTGGCGCTTGCTTAAAATTAGCGGCAGAAGAAAGCGTATCGAATTTAAAGTTATTTGAACATGATGCGGTTGAGGTACTAAAACATATGATTGCAGACAATAGCTTAAGTCGTGTGCAATTATTTTTCCCTGACCCTTGGCATAAAAAGCGTCACCATAAACGTAGAATAGTGCAGCCTGAATTCATTGAATTACTGAGGCAAAAACTCGCTGTTGGGGGCGTATTTCACATGGCGACCGATTGGGAGAACTATGCAGAGCACATGTTAGACATGATGAATGCTGCCGAGGGTTACAAAAACCAATCAGAGCAAGGAAATTATGTACCTAGACCTGAACGCCGGCCTTTAACTAAATTTGAGCAACGCGGGCAAAATTTAGGTCACGGTGTATGGGATTTAATGTTCGAAAAGCTTTAAAACAGAACTTTTTATTTGTCACCAATGCCGCTTACAAGCCGCATGAAATCAAAAACGTCATGCGGCCTGTAAAAAACCAGTTTATTTATTTAAATAGCCTTGAGCTTTTAAATAATCAACAACTTGAATAGCGCATTGCTCGACGGTGATATCAGCGGTTTTCACCACGACTTCTGCATTGCTCGGTGCTTCATAAGGCGAATCAATACCCGTGAAATGCTTGATTTCACCTTTGCGCGCTTTTTGATATAAACCTTTAGGATCACGTTGTTCACAGACTTCAATGGGCGTATCAATATACACTTCAACAAATTCATCATCAGCAACTAAACTGCGCACTAAATCACGATCAGCTTGAAAAGGCGATATAAATGCAGTTAACACTAGCAAGCCAGAATCAATAAATAATTTGCTGATCTCACCAATACGACGGATGTTTTCAATTCTGTCTTCATCACTAAACGTTAAGTCTTTATTAATACCATGACGTACATTATCGCCATCAAGTAAATATGAATGGCAACCGATTTCAAATAACTTTTTTTCAACTGCATTTGCGACTGTCGATTTGCCAGAGCCACTTAAACCGGTAAACCATAAAATACAAGGTTTTTGTTTTTTCTGTTCCGCACGTTCTGTACGGCTAACTGAAGTTTGGTGCCAAACGATATTTTCATTCATATTGAGAACCTACCTATAAAGGGTAAAAGTATGGAATTAATAAGGCACATGTCATGATGTACACTACAGTAATAGGCATACCAAATTTAATAAAATCGGTAAATTTGTAGCCTGCCGTATTAAACACTAACAAATTAGTTTGATAGCCATACGGGCTTAAAAAACAAGCACTTGCACCAAAAGCAACTGCCATAACAAAAGGTAATTCGTTCACATTAAAACTTTGTGCCAAACTAATCGACAACGGAAACATTAACGCAGCAGCTGCCGTATTGGTAACCACTTCAGTGAATACAATAGTTAATATTAATAATCCTATCAGTGCCGCTGTAGCCGAATAATCATGAAAAACATGATGTATTTCAGCTGCGATCAGCTCACTTAGCCCTGTCACGGTGATCGCTTGTGCTAATGTTAATGCCGCCGTAATGATCAACCAGATATCAAACGGAAAAAGTCGTTTTAATTCATTCGATTTAAGAATGCGAAATGCAAGGCAAGCCGAAATAAATAAACATAAACAAGTAAATAAACTCGCCACTTCCGCAATACTAAACCCAAGTGTCGCGATAAATCCGGCAATAATACCGATGTTTTGCTTTTTAGTTAGCGGTAAGTCGACCACGACATCTGAAATAACAAAAAAATGTTTCGCTAAATTTTTACGTTGTTTAAAATCAGAGCCGGCAGCTAAGAGCAAACTGTCGCCTTCTCTCAACGATATTTCACCCAACTTACCCGGTATGTTTAAGCCATTGCGTTTTAAGCCAACAACGGCCGCATCAAACATGGCTCTAAAGCCGCTACTTTTTAATGTATTGCCAACGAGGGATGAGCGTTCGGCAATAACCACTTCAACTAAATTTTCGCTCATTAAACCAGTATGGTCAGCAAAAATTTTAGCACCTTGGATCTGTTGTAACTCTTCGATATTTTTCACATCGCCAGTAAAAACGAGGCGATCACACTCTTGTAAAACGGTACTCGGCGGCACTGGTGTTAATGAGCGACCATCGCGTAATAACTCAACTAAATAAAACGAGTGTAAATTTCGTAGCCCCGCAGCTTCGATGGTTTTACCATTTAAAACAGAGTTGTCATGTAATTTAATATCAACAAAATAGTTGTTTTGAACCGGCTGTAAATCGGTTTGTGGCAATTTATTACGGCGCAATAATATAACCGCAATACCTAAAACCACTAAAATTAAGCCCAATGGCATAAATACAAAAAAGCCTAGTGATTCATTACCTTCATTCATCCAAAAGCTATTAACAACCATATTGGTTGATGTGCCAATTAAAGTTGTCGTGCCACCTAAAATAGCAGCATAACTCAGCGGCATTAACAAACTAGAAGGTGAGAATTTAGTTTGTGATTTAATCGGACGAATTAATGTAGCAACAATGGCGGTGTTATTTAAAAATGAAGAGAAAAATGCAGCAAGTCCGGTTAACTTTAACAAAGATCCAGTATGTGAACCTTTTAGCGAAAAACGTGCGATAAATTTTAATAATGAGGTGCGTTCTAACGCCCTTGATGCCAACAGCAACGCAATAAGGGTTGCAACACCGGGATTAACCGCATTAATTAATGATTGTTCAGGTGTCAAAATACCTGACACAAATAAACTCAGTAATGTCGCAGTAAAAATAAGTGTAGGACGAATATGTGTGCAAATTAAAGCAGCAATAGTCGCAACAAAAATTGTTGCGACTATAATTTGGTCAAAGCTCATCAATTATTTTATTAAATCTTTTAAATCAATGGCTTGCCAATGAGGGAAGTGTTTACGTACAAGTTGGTTGAATTCAAGTTCAAATTCACTTATTTGTGAAGTTGTTGCCTCTACCGCATTGATATCTTGAATCATACCCGCACCCACCGTTACATTCGTTAAACGATCGATAATAATAAAACTACCTAAGTATTTATTATCTCGGTAACGATCGACAGCAACAGGCGCATTAAACGTAGCATCACATAACGCGATTTCATTCAATGCTAATTCATCAATCGCTTCATGCTCAAGTGTATTAACATTGATGCGGTATTCAACATTATTAACTTGGCCAACCGTTGTTTTAGTGCCTAATTTAAAGTCGTACGCTTTACCAACTTCCATTGGCTTTTCGTCCATCCAGACTATATGTGCGCTAACCGCATTCGTTATTTTAGGCTCGTTACCCACAGGCACAATAACATCACCACGACTAATATCGATTTCGTCTTCTAAGGTTAACGTAATGGCCATTGGCGCAAAAGCTTCTTCTATATCACCATCAAATGTAACAATGGATTTAACTTTTGACGTTTTACCTGATGGCATTGCCTTAATTTCGTCACCAACTTTAATACAACCAGAAGCGATGGTGCCGGCAAAACCGCGGAAATCAAGATTAGGTCGATTAACATATTGTACCGGCATACGGAAATCAGCCATATTACGGCTTGCTGATACTTCTACATTTTCAAGCACTTGCATTAATGTTTCACCCGTGTACCAAGGTGAAGCTTCACTGCGATTAACCACGTTATCGCCTTTTAATGCCGACATCGGCACAAAACGAATGTCATTAATGTTAAGTTCTTGAGCAAATTCTAAGTAATCTTTTTTGATTTGTTCAAATTTTTCTTCGCTAAATTCAACTAAATCCATCTTATTAATAGCAACAACAACATGCTGAATGCCTAATAACGAAACAATATAGCTATGACGACGAGTTTGTGTTTGCACACCATAACGGGCATCAATAAGAATAATGGCTAAATCACAAGTTGAAGCGCCTGTTGCCATATTGCGTGTGTATTGCTCATGACCCGGCGTATCTGCAATGATAAATTTACGTTTCGAAGTAGAAAAATAACGATAAGCAACATCAATTGTAATGCCTTGCTCACGCTCAGACTGTAAGCCATCAACCAATAAAGCTAAATCAACCTCTTCGCCTGTGGTTCCACTTTTTTTACTGTCTTTAGTAATAGCAGCAAGCTGATCTTCATAAATCATTTTAGTGTCGTGTAATAGACGACCGATTAATGTGCTTTTTCCATCATCAACGCTACCACAGGTTAAAAAGCGTAAAAGCTCTTTGTTTTCATGCTCTTTTAAGTAAGCGTGAATATCTTGTTCAATCAAGTCAGATTGATGTGACATGAGTTATCCTCTCGTTACACAAACGTTTCTTCAAACGTTGTAATAAATCTATCTAATTCGTTTTCAGGAAGATGATTAATGCCCGCTGCGGCTTTTCGTCCACCGCCGGTATTAAATTGACGGCATAAATCATCTGCCCCTACGGCATTTTTCTTAGGTGATCTGACCGATACAAGGTAGCCACCTTCAGCTAATTCGGTAAACACGGCATGGGCTTTATTGGGTGATTTATTAGCTAAATCATTACCCCAAACACCGGATATGCGACGTGCCCATTTTTCATTTGGTAAACTATAAATAGTACCAACACAACTATCATGCAGCATTTCAGCTTGTTCAACTTGCACTAAATCAGCTTGGTAATTAGCGATCAAATCACGATAAATGGCATGATTTTGAGCAATCAGATCAAGTGGGTTATTGAAATCGAGCAGCTGTTCAAACAACGTGCTTGGCGCTATATGTAAATCGCTTTCATTTGCGCCGTAGCCATTATAATTAATCGCAATACCGAGTGCTTTTAAATTCGACTTTTCTGTTTTAGTCAATTTTAAGCTATCAGCTAATTGTTCAGCAGCTGTCAGCATGTTATCGCCATAAGCCGCAACGACAGCCCAATGCGCATAAGCACCGTCTAAATATTGATTAACTAACAAACTGGTACAAGTATCAGGCGCAGTATCTATGATGTGCTCTAAATAAGCTGATGCTGGAATGTCACCTGCATAATGGTGATCACAATAAAAAACATTCACTTGCTTAGCTAATAAAGCCTGTAAAGGTTCTTTATTTTTATCCATTGAAATATCAAGCACAGTTACTTGTTTTGCTTTTTCAACGTCAACTTGGCTAAGCAATTTGATATCCCGCTTAACACCGGTGACTAATTTAGCATCTAAAGGTTGGGCAAGCCTCAGTTGTAATAACGCACAGATACCATCCGCATCGCCGTTAAATACATCATAATTAGCCATTTTAGAAGTAACCTTCCATTTTTTTCTTTTCCATCGAGCCTGAAGAGTCGCTATCAATAACACGACCTTGGCGCTCTGATGTGGTTGCCAGTAGCATTTCTTGAATAATTTCAGGCAAAGTCGCCGCATCTGAATTAACCGCACCCGTTAATGGGTAGCAACCTAATGTACGAAAACGTACATTTTCCATCGTCGGCACTTCATTCGGTTTTAATGGCAAGCGATCATCATCAACCATGATTTTAACGCCATCACGCACAACAACAGGTCGTTTTTTCGCAAAATACAAATCCGGAATTTCAATCCCTTCTAAATAGATGTATTGCCAAATATCAAGCTCAGTCCAGTTTGATAATGGGAAAACACGAATACTTTCGCCTTTATCGACTTTACTGTTGTATACGTTCCATAATTCTGGACGTTGATTTTTAGGATCCCAGCGATGGTTTTTATCACGGAATGAATAAACACGCTCTTTCGCACGTGATTTTTCTTCATCTCGGCGGGCACCACCAAATGCAGCATCAAAGCCATATTTGTTTAATGCTTGCTTTAAACCTTGGGTTTTAGTGATATCAGTATGTTTAGCACTGCCGTGTACAAAAGGGTTTATGTCCATTTCGATCCCTTCAGGGTTCTGATGAACAAGTAAATCAAAATCATACTCTTTAGCAACGCGGTCGCGAAACTCAATCATCTCTTTAAATTTCCATCGAGTATCAACGTGCAATAATGGGAATGGAATTTTGCCTGGATAAAAGGCTTTGCGCGCCAAATGCAATAGCACTGACGAATCTTTACCGACAGAGTAGAGCATCACAGGATTATCAAATTCTGCTGCGACTTCTCTAAAAATGTGGATGGACTCAGCTTCAAGCTGTTTCAAATGGGTCAATCTATGTTCTGACATAATTGGCTGCTTCTATGTTTTCTTCTGGCGACATAACGGATAACTATCGAGAAGTGTTTTTACAAAGTTATAAATTTACGTTCTTTTATAATAAAACAGTATACTGTAAATATATAAACCAAATGGTTATGTGATATTTCTGCTGTGTATTAATCAATCGAAAACGCGGTATTATATACTTGTTCCA
The DNA here is from genome assembly GCF_003286125.1 of Algibacillus agarilyticus. Lineage (GTDB taxonomy): Bacteria > Pseudomonadota > Gammaproteobacteria > Enterobacterales > Alteromonadaceae > Algibacillus > Algibacillus agarilyticus. Next base: position 13,908 of record NZ_QMED01000032.1, on the reverse strand, counting down.
GCATAATGTGCAGATATCCGCACAATATTTAATTTATCGAAAAGGTCATCCATGCAATTCCCTGTTAATCAGCTTCTTATTAAAGAAATTTCTAACTTCAACGCAGGTTCAACCTTATTAGTTGACCCGCTCTACGAAGATGACTTTTATCCTGATGATTGGCCTAATACGCATATTTGGTCATTTAGATCACAAAAATTTAATGCCAATATACCTCATTACACTTGGCCGCAAAAACCAGACAGCCAATTTGATAATATTGTTGTCTACTTCCCTAAATCTAAAGACAAACTCGCTCTTTTATTAAATACGCTTTATGAATTAACTCATGAAGACACGATTATTTATATTATTGGAGAAAACAAAGGCGGGATAAAAAGCTGCGCTAAACTTACCCATGGTCAATTAAAGCATGTAAACAAGCAAGCGAATGGTAAACATTGCATTATGTTTTCCGCTTTATTTGAAGCAAACTTCCAACCAAAACCACTCGCATATGAAGAAGTGACAATAAAAATCAACGACAACGCTCATACCATTGCGAGTTTGCCCGGTGTATTTTGTCATGGACGATTAGATGAGGGCACTCAACTATTACTTGAAAACATTCCAAACGATGTGTCAGGCCATATTTATGACTTTGCATGTGGCTCGGGTGTCATTGGTAGTTACTTAGGTAAGTACTTTCCTTATAAGCAACTGGTCTTATCAGATGTCGATAGTTTTGCACTGCAATCCAGTCAAAAAACCTTAGAATTGAACAATATTCAGGCAACTTGTGAGCTAAGTGACGGTTTAACGAAAATTTCATCGAAATTTGATTGGATTTTTACCAATCCCCCCTTTCACACTGGGGTCAAAATCGACTACGATATAGCTGTGGCATTTTTTAGGGACTGCAGAGCCAATCTAAAACCAAATGGTAAATTGGTTGTTGTCGCAAATAGTTTTCTTAAATATCCACCGCTTTTACAAACACACTTTAAACACGTCAATGTATTGGCTGAAACAACTAAGTTTAAACTATACATTTGTTCGTGATTAATTAAATATTTGATTCAACTCATGGTCGTTAAATCAAAAATATAAAATATTTATTAAACTAACAAAAAAAGGGCATCAATAATGGCAGGGATCTTATCTATGATTCTCGCTGGCGGTGCGGGTACTCGATTATTTCCATTAACCGAAACTCGTACCAAACCAGCAGTTCCGTTCGCAGGTCAATATCGTTTAATTGACTTCGTACTCAATAACTTCGTTAATTCTGATTTATTAAAGATTTACGTATTAACTCAGTTTAAATCTCAATCCCTTAACATACACCTCCGTCAAGCTTGGCATTTATCGGGGCTAACCGACCAATTTATTGATCCTATTCCTGCACAAATGCGCATGGGTAAACGTTGGTACGAAGGCACAGCAGATGCCATTTATCAAAATTTACGTTTAATCGAAATCCATCAACCAGAGTTAGTTTGTGTATTTGGCTCTGATCACATTTATAAAATGAATGTGCGTCAGATGACGGATTATCATAAGCAAAAGAAAGCCGCTTTAACAGTAGCGGGGATTCGTGTGCCAATTGAAGAAGCTCACCAATTCGGCGTAATCGAAATTGATGAAGCAGGTAGAATGGTCGGTTTCCAAGAAAAACCTGCCAATCCTAAATCTATTCCAGGTAACCCTGATGTTGCTCTTATTTCAATGGGTAACTATGTATTTGACCCTGATGAATTATACAAAGCTTTAAAAGAAGATGCTCAAGATCCAAACTCAGACCATGACTTTGGTAAAAATATCATTCCTGGCTTAATGGCTGAAGGCAATGTATATGTTTACGACTTCACCAATAATGAAATCCCAGGTGAAAAAGGTGATGCTTTCTATTGGCGAGATGTTGGAACGATTGATTCATATTGGCAAGCAAATATGGATTTACTCGCGAAAGACAGTACATTTGATTTATACAATCCTAAATGGCCACTGCGTACATACCACCCAACAGTTCCACCCGCTCAAGTACTTGAAACATCACAAGGCACGCAAACAACCATTGTCAATTCTTCTATTGCATCGGGTTGTTTACTACGCGGCGCAAAAGTTGAAAAATCAGTACTCGGTTTTAATGTTAATGTTGAACCACGTTCAGAAATAACAGAAAGTGTAATCATCGGCGATGCCATAATTGGTAAAGGCTGTATTTTAAAACGCGCTATTTTAGATAAAAATGTGCAATTAGCACCGGGAACAACGATTGGTGTTGATCGTGAACTAGATGAAAAACGCGGATTCACAATTTCAAAAAGTGGTGTTGTAACCGTACCTAAAGGTACAAAAATTGGATTTGACGACTAATATATGAACATTTTATTCATTTCTTCTGAAGTAGAAGATTTGGCTAAAACGGGTGGATTGGCAGACGTAGCAAAAGCGCTGCCAATAGCTCTTAATAAAAAAGAGCAAAACATAAAAGTTGTCACGCCGTTTTACCGAACGACTGCAAATGCAGAAAACGCTAAACTCATTTTTGAAAACTTAGAAGTTATCGCGGGTGATCAACGCTACTTTTATTCAGTGCGTGAAATCAATTTGCATGGCGTTACAGTATACGGCATCGATCAGACTGATTTTTTTGACCGTGACGGCATCTATAGTGATGGTTATGAAGCTTATTCTGATAACGGTGAACGCTTTGCTTTTTTCAGCATGGCTGCGCTTCATTTAGCACACGTGCTTAAATTTACTGTTGATGTTGTGCATTGTAATGATTGGCACACTGCGTTAATACCTTATTTTCTAAAAAAACATTGGTCTGCTGATCCTTATTTAGCGAATGCTCGTTCTGTTTTTACCGTACACAACGGTGCATTTCAGGGTGTGTTTAATCTTGAGCAAGTCCCTTTCTTATTAAAAAGTGGCATTGATCACCAATATATACATCATGGGTTAGTTAATTTTGTTAAAATTGCGATCAGTCATGCCGATAAAATAGTCGCAGTGAGTCCAAGTTACGCCCAAGAACTGCAAACAGATTTAGGCTCTCATCATTTAGGTGACCTATTTAGAAGCCGGAGTGCTGATATTTCAGGCGTACTAAACGGTTGTGATTACAGCCAGTGGGATCCTGCTACAGATGACTTTTTGCCAACAACTTATACCGCTGAAAATATGTCAGGTAAAAGTTTCTGTAAAGCGACATTACAGCAACAAAGTCATTTACCCGTAGATGAAAAAATCCCCGTTATTGGCATGGTCTGTAGAATTACCGACCAAAAAGGTTTTCACTTTTTACTGCCTGTATTAGAAAATATATTGCACCATAACGTACAAATTGTATTGGTTGGTACTGGTGATCCACATTTTGCAGAACAGCTCGCGTATTTAAGTGAAAAATATCGAAATAAATTTTATTTCTTAAATGATTTTAGCTTAAGCTTTGCGCATTTAGTAACGGCAGGAAGTGACTTTTTCTTAATGCCCTCCTTGTTTGAACCTTGTGGTTTAAACCAAATGTACTCTTTAGCTTACGGTACATTGCCAATCGTTAGAGCGGTTGGTGGTTTAAAAGATACAATCATAGATTATGAAGCGAATGCTGAAACGTGTAATGGTTTTGTCTTTCAACATCCTGAGCCTGAAGATTTACTCAACTGTGTGTTAAAAGCGTTATTATTTTATTATGAATATCCAGACGTATTTAATAATGTTAAACAACGCGCGATCAATACACGCTTTAGTTGGGATGAAGCAGCACAACATTACTTAAACGTATACGAATCCGTTAAATAATATAGAAAATAGAGTCGCGTCTATTCTAGATTTAGCACTCTACACTCCCTGAGACCAAGTGACTTTAAGTTCAACATTTAAAGTCACAAGGTTATATTAAGCAAACATCAAATCTACTGCTCTCACTTCTGTCAAACAATGATGACTCGATGTAATTAATCGCTCTTTAAACAAGCCTAGATGCACTTCTGATTCGGTGGTTAATAAACAAGGAACTAAATATAATTGGCCTTGCTCAACCCAAAAAATAGCATTTTGCTCATATTTTATAGCTAATTGGATCGCTGCTATTTTATCTATTCCAACAAGCCAGCTTTTTTCATGAAAATCAAGTGAAGGAGAGCAACCATAAACGCTACGATAAATAGCATCAAGATGATAAATATCATTTTGCAATGCTTTATCTCGAATACGATTGTGGCTCGACGTTAATATTTGCCCACGTGGATTGCAGGCAGAAATAATAGCAAAGTCAATTTCGCTTGAAACCGTCTGCTGAAACACAAATTTAGTCGATTTATATAGTTCCCAAAATGTAGGCATTTTTTTAAAAATTAGATTAACAAACCTAAAATCAAAATAGCCTAAATTTACAATTTGTCTATTATTTTTTTATAACAATAATAGCAATGCTGACCATTTAGAATTATTTACGAATAAGCGCATAAAACTTGTTTAAAACTAAGCTTCTACATACACTGTAATAGTCATTTAATTTTAAGCACCAGTGGGTATTTTCAATAATATTTATGCCAACACAACGCCCAACATCATCAATCAAAAACACGATAGTATTAATGGTGATGCTCATCGCTGCACTTTCATTAACATCTGCCTTTTTAATCAATGGCTGGTTAGAAGTTAAACAGCAAAAGTTAAACCATGAAACAGAAGCAAAGTCTTATGCTGATATTATCGCTTTTAACGCAAGCTCAAGCATTTTACTGGATGATCCTAAAAACGAAGCAAGTCGATTAAAAGCACTTGAACTAACGCAATTTGTCGAAAATATACACGTTTATAAAATAGACGACTTCAGTGGCGAATTAGAATTTTTTGCTAGTTACAATAAAAAAGGCATCCCCCCCGTGCCGGCAAAATTTACTAAACTGGAAAGCTTAATTGAACCTAAGTTTGGAGAAAGCCATTTAGAATTAATTCGCCCGATTACTTATGATAGTAAAATCATTGGCTACCTATATCTTAGGGGTTCTTTAAAAGCACTAAACGATCGAATATACAATTCACTATATTTGAAAATTGCCGTCTTAATCGCCTCTTTGTTAGTCTCTTTTATGCTGGCATTAAAATTCCAAAGAAACATTACCGCACCACTAGAAGAGTTAGTTCAACTATTTAAACGTGTCGCAAACGAAAAAGACTATGCCGTACGAGCGCCAAAACAAACCTTACAAGAATTAAGCACGCTAAGTACATCGTTCAATACCATGCTCGATCGAATTCATTCAACAATTGAAAAACAACAAACAGCTGAAACAGAAATACGTCAACTAAATCAAAATTTAGAAGATAAGGTAAGTCAGCGGACAATTGCTTTAAAAAATGCGAATTCCGAATTAATGAATACGTTGGAAAAACTACATCAGTATCAAAATCAACTCGTTGAAAATGAAAAGATGGCATCACTGGGAGATATGGTTGCCGGTATTGCCCACGAAGTAAACACCCCCATAGGCCTTGGTGTTACCGCTTCAACGTTATTGATGGATCGACTTAAAGAAGTACAAAATAAATTAGCCGATAAAAAATTAACCGCTCAGCAATTAAATAAGTTTTTAAATGATGGTGAAGAAAACTTAGCGATTATTTATCGAAATTTAAATAGAGCAGCAGAATTAATCAGTAGCTTTAAACAAGTAGCTGTCGATCAAAGCAGTGAAAGTAATCGAGAGTTTGGCGTTTACCAACTCATCCAAGAAGTTTTATTATCTTTACGTCCCAAACTAAAAACACAGCAACATGAAATTATTGTTGAGTGTGATGAGACATTAATAATTGAAAGTAAACCGGGACCATTAAATCAGATTTTAATTAATCTCATAATGAATTCATTAATCCATGCATTTGAACAAACAGAAACAGGACAAATTAAAATAAATATTAAATATTTAAGCGGAAAATTGAATTTCGTCTATTCTGATAATGGTAAAGGTATAAATGACCAACTGAGAAAACGTATTTTTGACCCTTTTGTTACAACCAAAAGAGGCGAAGGTGGCAGTGGTTTAGGTATGCATTTAGTCTACAATTTAATTACTCAAGCACTAGCAGGTAATATCTCTGTGACGAGTAAAGAGGGTGAAGGCATCCAATTTGACATAAATTTTCCTGTAAATGTCGTTCGAATGAAAGAAATTGATATTAAATAGGTGACTATTTGAGCTTTCCCATTGAGCTAATAGCAATAGATCATTATAATTAACAATTAGTTACTTTACGTATTTTAGCCCATTAAGCAAAGAACCCAAACCATGCAAACACAGAAAATCCTGATTGTAGAAGATGAAGCAGTTACGCGCAGCACACTAGAAAGTTTATTTGAAGCGGAAGGCTATCAAGTATTTTGTGCCGAAAACGGGGACGAAATGCACCAGCTTCTGACTAACGAACCTATAAACTTGGTTATTATGGACATTAATTTGCCTGGTAAAAACGGTTTAATGTTAGCAAGGGAATTGCGCGATAAAAACAATATCGGTTTAATATTTCTAACAGGTCGCGACAATGATGTTGATCGTATCTTAGGCTTAGAAATTGGTGCTGATGATTATCTCGTTAAACCTTTTAACCCTCGTGAATTAACTATCCGTGCACGTAATATATTAGCTCGTTCTGGTGAGCCAGCTAAAACGGATAACCAAGAATCAGTGTCAGAGTATCGTTTTAATTTATGGACATTAGATTGCGACAGTCGTTCTTTAATATCACCTTCTCAAGAAAGCATTCGTTTACCTAAAAGTGAATTCAGAGCGCTTAAACTTTTATTAGATAATCCTGGTAAAATATTAACGCGTGATCAACTGATTAAAGAAATGACAGGGCGAGAGTTAAAAGAGAATGACCGCACAGTTGATGTAACCATACGTCGTTTACGTAAACATTTTGAAGATGTACCTGAAACCCCAGAGATCATCTCAACGATCCATGGTGAAGGTTATCGTTTTTCAGGTCAATTAGATTAATCAATCTAAAGCGAGTTAATGTATTACAAAAAAATAAAAAGGTAATGTTTACATTACCTTTTTTTGTACCTGCGATTTACTGACTATCAAACTGTTCTAACCAAGTAATTAAAACGGCAAGATCGTCCACACACGCTTTTTTCATTAAATTAACCCGAGGCTCAAGATTATCCCACCAAGCTGGAGTTTCTGTTTCTTGAATTTGATTGGCTAATTCTTGAATATTTTTGAGTCCCATCGAAGCGGCAGCCCCTTTTATTTTATGAGCCTGAGATGCAATTTCCACTTGGTCACCAGCACATAAATTTGAATCAAGAACGGCTAAATACTCACTTATAAGCTGTTGAAATAAAACTAAATTTTGTTCAATTCGCTCGCTACCGATAGTCTCTATTAGTTGACTCATAAAAGCCGTGTTAACCACTTTATCCACCGCACTGGATGGCGCTAGGTTAGAAGGTGTCGGTAAGGCCGTAGTATTAGTATTGTTTTTATCAAACAATGATGCAAATACAGATTTTAATTGGCTTAACTGAATAGGCTTAGCAATTACATCTTGTAAGCCCTTATCGGTATAAGCTTCTTTACTTTTAACAACATTCGCAGTTAAAGCAACGAGTGGCGGTAATTCTTCGTAATTATCCATATAATGCTTAGCAACATCGAAGCCCGTCATGTCAGGTAAACGAATATCGAGTAAAACTAAATCAAACTCAGGCCTGAACATATCAATAGCTTCTTGGCCCGTGCGTGCGACTTCGATGGTGTGTCCCATTTTTTCAAGTAACGCTTGGGCAACCTGAACATTCAATTCAACATCTTCTACCAATAAAATATTCAGCGGTGGTATATCAATATTACCCATAGGCTCAGCCGGTTTTTCTGCTAGCTGAATTTTAATCGATACGGTAAAAACACTGCCTTTGTTCATTTCACTAAAGACTTCTATTTGACCGCCCATCGCATCTACCAATATTTTAGAAATAGCAAGGCCAATCCCGGTGCCAGAGCTAGCACTGACCTCTTTGCGATCAACTTGATAATACATAGTGAAGATATTATCGACTTCGTTTTCATCAATCCCGATCCCGCTGTCTTCTATTTCAAAATCAATCCATGCGGTATTATTATTTAATTGGCAATCAACTCTTAATTCAACAACACCTTTTAAAGTAAATTTAACCGCATTAGCGAGTAAGTTCCACAGTACCTGTCTCAAACGAGTTGGGTCGGCGACAGACCAAAGCTCAGTTGGTAAATTGTGTTTAAAATTAAAAGTTAAACCTTTTTGCGAAGCTTGTAGTTCAGTAACCGTGGCCAGCTCATCTGTTAAGTTTGCAATATCAATAACTTGGTTGTTAATTTCTAAACGGTCACGTTCAATTTTATCTAAATCAATAATATCGTTAAAGATATTACCTAACGTTACGGCACAAGCATAAATTGTTTTTACTTGTTTTGTTTGTTCTGATGATAATAAGCTTTCTTGTAGCATACGACTAATGCCAACAATACCATTCAAAGGGGTTCGTAATTCATGGCTTATTGTTGATATAAAAGATGTTTTATCTCGACTTGCTTTTTCAAGGGCATCTTGAGCTAACTTACGCTCCATAACATCACGGCCAAAGCCGAGTAAACCTATCCGTTTGCCATCTTCATTGAAGAAAGGTACTTTTTTAAATTCATATAAACGTTTCATACCATCTGGAAACGTAAGCCAAATGTCATAAGATAAGCTCGTATTACTCGCAAAACACTCTTCATCAGAATCAACAACTTGCTCAGCAACTTCCTTCGAGTAAACATCCCAAGGTGTTAAGCCAATCATTTCACGCTCAGTCATGCCGGTTAACGCTTCTAAAGACTTATTGCAGCCTGCAAATCGACCATTTTCATCACGATAGTAAATGATATCGGGTGAGCAATCGAAGCTTGAACGCAGAAGCACACTTTGCTCGTATAAATGTCGCTCTGTTCGTTTTCGTTCTTCTATTTCTTGCTGTAAAAGTGCAATGGCCTCTTCACGTTGCAATTCGGCACGTTTACGCTCTTCAATCTCGTAATTAAGCTTTTCAATATTTTTGCGTAAGTATTCGGTCGATAAACGATCTTGTGTCCGTAAATCTTCTAGCTCGAAAATGGCTTGAGTGAGTTCTTCTCTTGAATCTTGCAATCGAGTGATAAGTTCGAATACAAAAAAGAGTAACCAAGGTGCAATAACCAAAGTCAAAATCATGCCTGATATATAGTCACGAAAACGATTATCTTCCGGTAACCAAAAATTGACTAAACTCGTTTCTGTTAAAGTCAGCATTATGGCGAGAGCGATAAAAATCAAACTTGTTTTAACCGGTCCAAATTGTTTGATTATTTTTGCTATATTTTCAGGCCAACGAGACCCTTTTCTTTTTTGAGCCATAAAAGACGATACCAATAAACGATTTATATAATGAAGTTTAACCTTTGTTGCTTATTGATGGTAGTTTTTGGTTAATCAATTAATTCCAAACGATAAAAACATTAACTGTACTTAAATTAATCAGTCTGCATTTATTGCTAAAATTAAATACGCACAAAAAAATGCCTAATATTTGATAAATGATGAGAGTAACATGTGTAGTTTTTAATAAGAAATGCTATACTCGCGCGGTTTTTATTCACTAACTTATTATTAGAGCAGAGCTATGTCATCAGACTTATCAAAATACAGAAATATTGGTATATTCGCTCACGTTGATGCTGGTAAAACCACAACAACAGAACGAATTCTAAAACTTACAGGTATGATCCATAAAATTGGTGAAGTTCACGATGGTGAATCAACTACAGATTTCATGGAACAAGAAGCTGAGCGCGGTATTACTATCCAATCAGCAGCTGTTACTTGTGAATGGAAAAAGCATCGTTTTAATGTAATCGATACTCCTGGTCACGTAGATTTCACAGTAGAAGTTTACCGTTCATTAAAAGTTCTTGATGGTGGTATTGGTGTATTCTGTGGTTCTGGTGGTGTTGAACCTCAATCAGAAACTAACTGGCGTTATGCGAACGACTCTAAAGTAGCTCGTTTAATCTTCGTAAATAAATTAGACCGTTTAGGTGCTGATTTTTATCGCGTTACGGCACAAGTAGAAAAAGTACTTGGTGCAAACCCATTAATCATGACTTTACCAATCGGTGAAGAAGACGATTTTGTTGGTGTTGTCGACGTATTAACACAAAAAGCATACATTTGGGATGATTCTGGTCAGCCTGAAAATTATGTAGTAGAAGATATCCCAGCGGATATGGTTGATAAAGCAGCTGAATACCGTGAGCAATTAATCGAAACAGCTTTAGAAGCTGATGACGATTTATTAATGGCCTATATGGAAGGTGAAGAACCAACTGAAGAGCAAGTTAAAGCTTGTATCCGTAAAGGTACTCGCGAATTATTATTCTTCCCAACCTATTGTGGTTCTGCATTCAAAAACAAAGGCATGCAATTATTACTTGATGCTGTTGTTGATTATTTACCAGCTCCACATGAAGTTAACCCACAACCGCTTACAGATGAGTTGGGTGAGCCGACTGGTAAATTTGCTATTGTTGATAATAAAGAAACATTTAAAGCATTAGCATTCAAAATAATGGATGACCGTTTTGGTGCATTAACATTTATCCGTGTTTATTCAGGTGTGCTTAACAAAGGTGATACCGTATTAAACTCATTTACAGGTAAAACTGAGCGTATCGGCCGTATGGTTGAAATGCAAGCAGAAGACCGTACTGAGTTAACATCTGCTCAAGCCGGTGACATTCTTGCGATTGTTGGTATGAAAAACGTTCAAACAGGTCACACTCTTTGTGATCCTAAAGATGAATGTACTTTAGAAGCAATGGTATTCCCAGAGCCAGTAATCTCGATTGCTGTAGCGCCTAAAGATAAAGGTGGTTCTGAGAAGATGGGTATCGCAATTGGTAAAATGGTTGCTGAAGATCCAACGTTCCAAGTTGAAACTGATGAAGATTCAGGTGAAACAATCCTTCGTGGTATGGGTGAGCTTCACTTAGATATCAAAGTAGATATCTTGAAACGTACATATGGCGTTGAATTAAACGTAGGTAAACCACAAGTTGCTTACCGTGAAACCATCACTCAAGCCATTGAAGATTCTTATACACATAAGAAACAATCAGGTGGTTCTGGTCAGTTTGGTAAAATTGATTATCGAATCCGTCCTGGTGAGCCAAACTCAGGCTTTACTTTTAAATCTTCAGTTGTTGGTGGTAATGTACCTAAAGAATTCTTCCCTGCTGTTGAGAAAGGCTTTAAATCAATGATGGATACGGGTGTATTAGCTGGTTTCCCTGTATTAGATGTTGAAGTTGAATTATATGATGGTGGCTTCCACGCGGTGGATTCATCAGCTGTTGCTTTCGAAATTGCAGCTAAAGGCGCTTTCCGTCAATCAATTCCAAAAGCAGGTGCTCAATTAATTGAACCTATCATGAATGTTGATGTATTTACTCCTGAAGATCACGTTGGTGATGTAATCGGTGATTTAAATCGTCGTCGTGGCATGATTAAAGATCAGGAAGCGGGTACTTCTGGTGTTCGAATTAAAGCTGACGTACCACTTTCAGAAATGTTTGGTTATATCGGAACATTACGTACAATGACATCAGGTCGTGGTCAATTCTCTATGGAATTCTCTCACTATATGCCTTGTCCTAACAACGTAGCTGAAGAAGTAATAGCAGAAGTTAAAGAACGTAACGCTAAAAAATAAACTTACTTTCTTTAACCATAAAAACCCGCAGTTTTTATAACTAGCGGGTTTTTTTATGCCTAAAATTCAGTACATATTCTAGGGCGTGTTTATCTTTGTCGTATAGATTTTGTTCAATTCCAAAGCGTTTTGATCGCGGCATTGGCTTGATGACATAGTGGTTCTACGTCAAAAGCCAAAAACAAAGAGCAAAACGTTTTGGATTGAACCCAAAGGGCAGCGCATTTGCACTATTTCTACTATGTTGCCCCACATGGATGTGGGGTAAGGTGACTTTGCAGGAGCATAAAGTCTTTATCGCTCTTTTATGTAGATTAACTACACCGCAATCGCTATACCTTGTATAAATAGTGCAAATACTGCTGCAAAAGCATACACAAAAGATAAACACGCCCTGGGTAGCAAATATATAGCCGACATCAGCAGAAACCTTTCTAATAACCACTCAAATTCTCATAGTCCAAATACAGGGTTAACTATCTATAAAATAAGACTAGATCCAACAAGTATTAATATAGTCTTCTATCCGTTTAATAATATGGTGCTATTGAAGCCCAGCCCTAAATTATACCAATTCATATAAATAAGCGATCTCTCAGAGTGGGCACTTATTATTAAGGATTGGAATTATTCAACACCACTAAATACAGGTAAAGTATTAGAGTTATTATATATAGTCTTCTCGCTCAGGTTTTATGGTTCATTGTCAGCGCTTACTCGCCCCAATCACATAGTAGAGCATATGCTCATGGCGTCTCGAAGCTTGACGGCTTTGCTTACATGGATGTAAGTACTTCGGTTTCGTCTGGAACTAGAAACCTGCCCCTAAAACCCGATCGCTTTGACTATATACAGTGTAAATGTGGCAAAATCACAAGAGGATAAAACGAATGGAGTTCACTTTCGTCAGATATAGAATTATTTATAAGAAACACGGATGAATGATATATATCAGATTTAAGGTATAAAAAAAGCGCCCTAAGGCGCTTTTTAAAATAGAATAGTTTTAATTATTCTATGATGCTTGCAACTACACCAGCACCAACAGTACGACCACCTTCACGGATAGCGAAGCGTAAACCTTCATCCATCGCGATTGGAGCAATTAGCTCTACAACCATCTTGATGTTGTCGCCTGGCATTACCATTTCTACGCCTTCTGGTAACTCTACAGCACCAGTTACGTCAGTTGTACGGAAGTAGAACTGTGGACGGTAACCTTTGAAGAATGGAGTATGACGGCCACCTTCATCTTTAGAAAGTACGTATACTTCTGATTCAAACTTAGTATGTGGAGTGATTGAACCTGGCTTACATAATACTTGACCACGTTCTACATCATCACGCTTAGTACCACGTAATAATGCACCAACGTTCTCACCTGCACGACCTTCGTCAAGCAACTTACGGAACATTTCAACACCCGTACACGTTGTCGTTTGTGTTTCACGGATACCAACGATGGCGATTTCTTCACCAACTTTTACGATACCTGATTCTACACGACCTGTTACAACTGTACCACGACCTGAGATTGAGAATACATCTTCAACAGGCATTAAGAAAGGCTTGTCGATGTCACGCTCTGGTTCTGGGATATATGAATCTAGTGCTTCACCTAACTCAACAATCTTATCTTCCCACTCTTTTTCGCCTTGAAGCGCTTTTAAAGCAGAACCTTGGATTAATGGTAAGTCGTCACCTGGGAAGTCATATTCTGAAAGTAACTCACGTACTTCCATTTCAACTAATTCTAATAACTCTTCATCATCTACCATGTCACATTTGTTCATGAATACGATGATATATGGAACACCAACTTGACGTGATAATAAGATGTGCTCACGTGTTTGTGGCATTGGGCCATCAGCAGCAGATACTACTAAGATAGCACCATCCATTTGAGCAGCACCAGTGATCATGTTTTTAACATAATCAGCATGACCTGGACAGTCAACGTGTGCGTAATGACGGCTAGGCGTATCATATTCAACATGTGAAGTTGAAATAGTGATACCACGCTCGCGCTCTTCTGGAGCGTTATCGATTGCTGCGAAATCTTTAGCTTCACCACCATATACTTTTGCAAGTGTAGTAGAGATTGCTGCAGTTAATGTAGTTTTACCGTGGTCAACGTG
>NZ_QMED01000031.1 GCF_003286125.1 Algibacillus agarilyticus | reverse complement strand
CCTACATATGAAGCGCATTTAAACGCTCGCTGAGTGGGCACTTATTATTACGGATTGGTATTACACTCTATTGTTGAACCGTTCATCCATAAAATGATGAAAATGCACTGCCCTTTGGGTTCAATCCAAAGCGATATATTTTTTGTTTATTACAGGCAGGAAAATATGCAAGTCGAGTGAGCATGGATCAGAAAATTTATTGGCTTTAAACGTAGAACCACTATGCCATCAAGCCAATGCCGCGATCAACACGCTTTGGAATTGAACAAAATATATACGACAAAGGTAAACACCCTCTAGACAAACAACCAATAAAAAAAGCGGAAATAACATCACTGTCATTCCCGCTTAGTAATCAGCAAGGGTAAAAATTAAGTCGGTTTAACCCACAAAATGCCAACCTCAGCTTTAACCACTTTAACTTCTGTATCTTTAGCAATTTCAACTTCACTTTTTAATTGCCAACTAATACCAGAGTATTTATGCAACACTAACCCTCTTCGATCGACAGATTCATTTATCACGAATGTTAAGCCCATAAAGTCATTAGAGACCGTTTTAGTCTCAGTCTGATCTTGCATTCTTTTTAAAGGCTGCCACAGAGCCACCGCTAATATCGACGTCAAAATAGCATTAGATGCCAGAATACTCGTCAATGTTTCAGGCAAAAAGCCAATCCACATAGCAAAACCAGTTATGACCAACGAGATACCTAAAAATAAAAGAATGAAAGTAGCAAACCCTAAAATGGCCACCTCAATGGCTAAAATAACCAATCCAAGGGCAATTAATAATTCAGGTAAGTTTTCCATAATTAACTGCAATTTTTTAACCTCGATTTAATGTATTAATTATCGTTGAGGCTTGTGCCACAACCGAGCTAATATCCGTTGCATTATCAGGTAATAAAACCACACTTGAATCTTTTGCAATAGCACGTTTTGCTTCTATTGCTTTAGTTGCTAGATCAAGTTGAATGGCTTTTTGACCTTCTTCAGTCGCTGCGGCATCACCTACAACTTTTAAAGCCTCAGCTTGAGCATTAGCTACCGACACAATGGCTTGAGCTTCACCTTCTGCTTGTAATACTTGTTCTTGTTTTTCGGCTTGAGCCGCTAACACGCGTGCTTGCTTTTCACCCTCAGCGATATTTATTGATGCTTGCTTTTCACCATCTGATTCTAAAATTTTAGCGCGACGTTCACGTTCGGCTTTCATTTGAGATTCCATCGCATGCATAATTGATTGCGGTGGCGTAATATCTTTAATCTCATACCTTAATACAGCAACGCCCCAAGATGCAGATGCTTCATTAATCGACGTGACAATTTTAGAGTTTAGCATGTCTCGTTCTTCAAACGTTTTATCTAAATCAATTTTACCAATTTCTGATCGCATCGTTGTTTGAGCTAATTGCGTCACCGCAAATACATAATCTTCAACGCCGTAGGTTGCTTTATAGGGGTCTAACACTCTGAAATAAAGCACACCATCAACAGTTAACGAGATATTATCTTTAGTGATAGCGCCCTGACTTGGAATATCAAACGCCTGCTCTTTTAAAGAACGGTCAGCAGAGATTTGATCGATAAAAGGCACAATAAAATTTAAACCGGCTTCTTTAGTTGATTGATATTTACCAAATCGTTCAATCACCCAAGCTCGATTTTGTGGCACGAATTTGATAGACGATTTTAATGTAATAATAACAAATGCAAATATTGCAAATGGCACCGTAAAAATGTATTCCAGTATTAATTCCATACGACTTCCTTTTTAATTTAACAAAATAATTTAGACATATTATGTCATAGAAATAATTACACTTAAGACATAATATGTCAAACAATATAGTCTATAACGCTAAATTTAGCTAAATAGTTCTCAATAATATTGCTGACTTTATTTTAATATTTGCTAATATTACTTAATAATTAACAGTATAAAAGGTCGGTAGATGATCGATATAGACGCAAATGTTATTAATGATATCCATCAAAATTTCCGCATTCCTGCTCGTCCCGATATTCTCGAAGCACTAAATAAACTACTAAACCAATCTGAACCGTCCTTAACCGATATTGGCGATCTAATTGCACAAGATGTTGCGACTTCAGCGGCCATTTTACAAACAATCAACTCACCTTTTTATGGCCTTGCCAGAAGCATTTCTGATATAAAACAAGCCGTCATGTTTTTAGGTTTAGAGGGTATTGCTTCGCTAGTGACCGCTATCCAATTAAAAAAAGCGTTTAAGCAAAATGAATCTTGTATCTCGCTAGAGCGTTTTTGGGACAGTGCAGCCGAAGTAGCACAAGTGGCAACTTTTATCGCACAAAAATTTAAACATCGAGTATCAACAGAATCTATCTATACTTTGGGTTTATTTCAAGACTGCGGTATACCTGCTATGGCTTGTAATTACAGTGACTATAAACGTACTTTAGTAGAAGCCAATAAATCGTATGAGCGCACCCCAACAGAAATTGAAGACAGCGTTTACAATACAAACCATGCCGTAATTGGTTATTATTTAGCATCTGCATGGAATTTACCAAAAGAAACATGCCAGTTGATTTTACGATCGCATGAAGTCAAATTTTTACAAAGTAAAATATCTGAAGAAGATGCAATCAGTTATGCCGCGATTAAGATGGCTGAAAATTTAATTAATACGAGTAAACGATTTATAGCATCTCCTGACTGGCCGCATATTAAAGAGCTAGTACTTGAAGTTTTAGATATTGATGAAGATGAATATCAAGATATGAAAGACGATATTGACGATTTACTAAATTAATCCTTAATAAATCATAAAAAAACGCCTATAACAACGAGCTATAGGCGTTTAGTGAGAATAACTTAATCTTATTAACTAATTATTCTGAATAATAACTTAAACAGACATCAACTTCGTTAGCCGATCCCATTAATACAGGCACGCGCTGATGTAAATCATCAGGTTGGATGTCTAAAATACGTTGCTTACCCGCATAAGCTTTAGCACCTGCATTTTCAAGTAGCATCGCCATTGGATTCGCTTCATAAAGTAAGCGTAATTTAGCTGGCTTTTTAGGATCTCGACTGTCGCCCGGATACATAAATATACCACCACGAGTTAATACCCTGTGTATATCACCTACCATCGCCGCATTCCAACGCATATTATAACGCTTACCTAAAGGACCTTCTTCACCCAAAATTAAATCATTAACATAGCGGGTCGTTTCATCAAACCAAAAACGACTATTTGCCATGTTAATCGCAAACTCTTGCGTATCTTGTGGCACATTCATTTCAGGTTGAGTTAATAAATAACCACCATGTGTTAAATCTAGTGTATAACAACGAGTTGGACCACCGGTTGTTAATACCAACATCGTCGCGGGGCCATACAAAACATAACCTGCACAAACTTGGTTTTTACCCGGTTGTTGAAATTGCAAAGGGCTATCATCAGCAACATCATCGCGAGCAGGTAAGATAGTAAATATTGTTCCAATTTGGCCATTAATATCGATATTTGAAGAACCATCTAATGGATCAAAAGCAACAATATAAGGAGCTCCCGGTGTACCCGCCACAACATCATCTTCTTCTTCAGATGCAATGGCACGGACTTGATCATCTCCGAGTAGGATGTCTTTTATTAGTTGATTAGATAAAACATCTAATTTTTTTTGAGTTTCACCTTGAATATTTTCATCCAACGTAGAGCCTAAAATGCCCGATAATTCACCTTGACTCACGCGAAAAGCAATTTCTTTACTTGCTGCCAAAATTGTACGGATCAGCATGATAAATTCAATACTTACTCCGTCAGCTTTTAGTGTTGGTATAAGACGTTTCATAAGTATAATTCCCTATTTATAAATAACGATTAATGCAATTCAAGTCTGCAAACGATTGTTCTAAACGTTTAACCATTGACTCTTCAGCTTTACGTAACCATACACGCGGATCATAAAACTTTTTGTTAGGTTTATCATCACCGTCTGGATTGCCAATTTGACCTTGTAAATAAGCTTCGTTTGTCGTGTAAAATTCTTTTATACCTTCCCAAGTTGCCCATTGCGTATCAGTATCAATATTCATTTTTATTGCACCATAACCAATGGCTTCTTGAATATCTTTAGGATCTGATCCTGAACCACCATGAAAAACAAAGTTTAACGAATTATGTGGCAAAGCAAATTTTTCAGAGACATAAGCTTGTGAGTTTTTCAATATTTCAGGTGTTAGTTTAACGTTACCTGGTTTGTATACACCATGAACATTACCAAAAGAAGCCGCAATGGTAAATTTATCGCTTACTTTTATTAATTGCTCATAAGCATATGCAACATCTTCGGGTTGAGTATAAAGCGATGCGCTATCAATACCGGTATTATCAACGCCGTCTTCTTCACCACCTGTGCAACCTAATTCAATTTCTAGAGTCATGCCCATTTTACTCATACGCGCTAAATAGGCCGCACAAATTTCAATGTTTTCATGTAGTGATTCTTCAGATAAATCAATCATATGTGAACTAAAGAGTGGCTTACCTGTTTTAGCAAAATGCGCTTCACCAGCATCAAGTAAACCGTCAATCCAAGGTAATAACTTTTTAGCGGCGTGATCCGTGTGCAAAATAACCGGAACCCCATAAGCTTCAGCCACCGTATGCACATAATGAGCAGCGGCAATGCCACCTAAAACAGCAGAACCTTGGCCAGGCAGTGATAAACCTTTACCTAAAAAGAAACTCGCACCACCATTTGATAACTGAACGATAACCGGCGAGTTAGATTTTTTTGCGGCTTCTAAAGTCGCGTTTACAGCTTGTGTGCCCACAACATTAACCGCAGGGTAAGCAAATTGGTTAGCACGTGCTTCATTAAATAAACGTTGAACGTCATCACCCGTTACAACGCCTGGTTTAATTTGTTGAGATAAGGTAGTCATAATCGTTAGTCCTTAATTATTTTGAAGATTCGATATTTTCAGCATGAGTATTGGCATGTAAGCATATTTGCATAAAGTGCTCAGGGTCTAGGCTCGCGCCTCCCACTAATAAACCATCAATGTCACTTTGGCTTAATAATTCATAAGCGTTAGTTTTATTAACACTGCCGCCATATAAAATATGAATTCTCTCAGCAATCTCTTTACCAAATAAAATAGTTAACTCACTGCGTATATACTCATGAACAAGCTGCGCATCTTCAGGAGAAGCGGCTTGGCCAGTTCCAATAGCCCACACGGGTTCATAAGCTACGCAGATTTCTTTATTGGTTAAATCAACATCGGCTAAACCGTCGTGCAACTGTCGGAATAATACGTCATTGGTAATGCCAGCTTCACGCTGTTGTAAGTTTTCGCCAACACATAAAACAGGCATCAAATTACTTGCCAATGCACGGCTCACTTTTATATTGCAGCTAGGATCATTTTCATGAAACATTTGCCGACGCTCAGAATGCCCAACTAAACACAAACCACCGCCGGCTCTTTTAATCATTTGAGCTGACGTTTCGCCTGTGTAGGCACCAGATTCATATTTACTTACATTCTGCGTGCCCACAATAATTTCAGAATGTTGTAAGAAATTAAGCATATCTCGCATATAAATATACGGAGGACAAATAGCAATTTTGGCTGAAAAATGCTTACCGATAAAAGCCGCTACCGAACTACATAATAAATCGATACCACCATTTAACTTCCAGTTAGCAATAACAATTGGGACTCGTTTATTCATGATCATCTACCTATACAAAATTAATTACCAAACAAACTCAAAAAGTACGCGCAAAAATGAGCAGCACAGTAAAAGATAAAAAAAGATACGTTCATCTTCATTGATGAATTATGGTTTTTTAGATTCATATTTAAAAACGACACAAAGTTTTTTATTAAAATAAGTCTAGTGCTTATGTTCACTTTTTTGTCTTCTTTAATTATCTAAATTTGTTAATTAATGACTCATGGTGTGTGATATGAGAACTTAATATTAATTAAGTTTTTTGCATGATAAATCCTTTATCTTGCAGGTTTATCATTACGCTAACGGCGACTAATGTCTACCGTCTTTTATGTGTATTTAATGAATTTTTTGTTAATGTCCTAACTAAAAGGAATATAGAAAGGACATTTAACAGCCTGTTAACGCTTGAAATACAAGCTAAAAACAAGTTTTAAATATTAGCGGCTTTACACGCTTCAGTAATTTTGTGCCACTCTTGGTTTTTAACCCAATTTTTATCTGCAACCCAAGTACCACCGACTGCTTTAACATTAGATAACGCTAAATAATCGCCTTGATTAGCCGCAGTTATGCCACCGGTAGGGCAAAATGTAACTTGGCGGAAAACTGAAGAAACCGCATTTAAAAATGGAATTCCACCGGCTAACGAAGCTGGGAATAACTTCATTTCAGTAAAACCAAACTCTGCAGCTAATGCAATATCAGATGTTGTAGATACACCCGGAGCAACAGGGACTGGGCACTCGGCTAATTTAGCTAATAAACTGGGTGTTACTGCAGGTGTAATAATAAAGTCACTGCCCGCATTAAGTGCATCTTCTAGTATATCTGCATTAATTATCGTGCCCGCACCTACACATAAATCAGGTAATTCTTTTTTTATCGCCATCAATGCATCAATAGAAGCATTAGATCGTAAAACAACTTCAACTAACTTAAGACCACCATCAGCCATGGCTTTAGCAATGTTCACACCTTGCTCGGCAGTGTCAGCTTGAATAATAGGTAAAATACGTTGTTCACCCATTAATGAAAAAAATGATTTCATTTAAAACTCCACCCTTAACCTAACTTATAACGAGAGGCTAAAAGGGTTATTTACATATATTGTTGAATAAAAGCAGCTGAAAAATCAGCACTCGGTACAATTGCGCCACGATGCTGTATAACCACTGCAGCCGCTTTTGATGCTAAATGCACAGCTTGTGAAATGTCTAAACCCTGTAAACGAGCACCAACATATAGCCCATTAAACGAGTCACCGGCAGATGTTGTATCAACAACATTATCCACGGCTTGAATCGCAAAATGTTCGCTTTGATTAGCGGTAATAACTCGAACACCTTCAGGTCCATTTTTAATGACTAATTCACTAATCTCGAATGGCTGACAAAATTCAATAATGCCGTCAAAAGTATCGATGCCATAAAGTTGAGCAAAATCATCAATACCAGGTAAAACCATATCAGACAATCGAAAGGCTTTTTCGAATTGCAACTTAGCCTCTGCTGGTGTGCTCCACATACGAGCTCGGTAATTAGGATCAAAGATTATTTGCACACCGTTGGCTTTCAATGTTGAAATTAAAGACCAAAGGGCATCGCGATCTTGAGGTTCGATAACGGCTAGTGAAATACCAGAGAAAAAGAACACATCACTTTGTGAAAGTTCAGCCGTCACGTATTTATCAACGTAGGCCATTACAGTTCTAGCAGCCGAGTTTTCGCGCCAATAAGTAAAGGTACGTTCACCTTCATCATCAGTTTGAATTAAATACATACCCGCATTTCGAGAATCCGATTTAAAAACCAACTCGCTATTTATTGATTCAGATCCAAACCGCTCAATCATATCTAAACTTAAAGCGTCTTCGCCGACAGCCGACATAATGCCGACGTTAACATCGGCAAATGCACGCTTTAAATAAACGGCAGTGTTATACACATCACCCGCATAAGACTGAGCCATTGAATCTTTAGAAGTGCGCATGAGTTCAATCATGCACTCCCCTAAAAGCGTTATTTTTTTCATTTACGCTTTACCATTATCTAATTCTAAGGTTTTAGAATCGTCATCGCCGTTAGAAGAACCTTTCTTTTTAGGTTTAACCGGCTCAATACGACCTGCAATAAACCAAACAGCCGCTAACATAAGTGGCACCAAAGAAGCACCTAATATAAAGAATGGCGGATAATACGTACCATCGTTAGTAATAATGGGTACTAATTGAATAGCCGTAATAACACTGATAACACCTACCGCTCCGCTAAGGCCCGCTAAAGAAGCAACTGATTTACCCGAGAAGAAATCACTTGGCAGCGTTTGAACGTTATTAATTGAAACTTGGAAACCAAATAAAATAATCGCAATTAACCCCATTGCTAACATCGGTGTTTCAGCCACGGTAGTCGCTAATAAAGCAGGTAACATAAACACACCACCTAATGTAATAACGGTACGACGAGATTTTGTAACAGACCAACCACTATTAATTAAGCGACCTGATAACCAGCCACCAAATAAAGCACCGGCAGCCGCCCCTACATAAGGGATCCAAGCAGAAGCACCAATTTCTTTAACGTTAAAACCAAATTTATCGTTTAAATACAAAGGTAACCAAGCAACAAATAACCACCAGATAGGTTCCATAAAGAATCGAGCTAAAATAACGCCCCAAGATTGACGATGAGAAAGTAGTTCACGATAAGTAGGCACATATTCAGGTTCAGCTTCTTTATCTTCATCAGCAACAATTTGACCTTTTAAGATATATTCGCGTTCTTCTTCTGTGATCCAAGGATGTGTTTCAGGGCCACATTTATAAACGATTAACCAAGGAACAATCCAAATAAAACCAAGACCCGCCACTAACATGAAAGTTGCTTGCCAACCAAAATAAGCATATAAAAAAGCAATTAAAGGCGGCGCTATAATGCTACCCATTGATGCACCGGCACCAAAAATACCTTGTGCTAACGCACGCTCTTTTACCGGAAACCATTCAGCATTAGCTTTAGTTGCACCCGGCCAGTTACCCGCTTCACCAAAACCAAGTAACACACGGAAAATACTAAATGATGTAACCGATGATGCGACTGCATGTAAGGCTATAGAAGCGGACCACACAACAATAGAAAGTACAAAACCGATTCGAGTACCAATGGCATCAAATACACGTCCAAAAACGGCTTGACCGATAGCATAAGCAATTAAGAAAACACTCATAATATTAGCGTAATCGTGGCTGTCCATGCCTAAATCTTCAGCAATGCCCGGCCACATAACCGACAGAGCGGTTCTGTCAATGTAGTTAATAATGGTAGCGAATGCCACCAAGGTGATAATTAGCCACCTTAAATTTTTCATTTTCATAATTGTATATCCTCTTCAAAAACGGTTACTGCGATAAAATTATGGTGACACCCACAATCAATATTTTTAATTTCTAAACTACATAAAAAGTATTTACTTTGCTTCAGAGCCATCTATTTCTCCTAAAACTAAATTTGTTCAAACAACGTCAC
Source organism: Algibacillus agarilyticus (assembly GCF_003286125.1). Taxonomy (GTDB): domain Bacteria; phylum Pseudomonadota; class Gammaproteobacteria; order Enterobacterales; family Alteromonadaceae; genus Algibacillus; species Algibacillus agarilyticus. The sequence continues at coordinate 48,452 of NZ_QMED01000031.1, read as the reverse complement.
CCGACCTGTAAATTGGAAAGATTGACCCTCAATAGAAAATTTACTTTGCGTCTTTTTATTAACATCTTTAGCGTTATTAAAAGCTAATACACTCTTACTGCCGTCTTTAAATTTAACAACAACATATTCTATACTCCCTTGATTAGCATAGGCTAAACCTGAGATAGCAGAGTAACTTTTTAAGGTATATTCTTTTGAAGGGTTATACTCACCATGTGGTTCTAAAACGCTGACAAAGTGATGTTGTTTTTTATTTTCAACACGCGATATAAAGGCGTTCTCATTGCGCAAATTAAAGAATGGATCATTAGCACCGAGTTGAGTAAATAATATTTTTTCACCGCTATTTACAGCCGTATAAGAATAAAAACGGCCATTATCATTCAGCCATGTGATCTGACTAATAGGTTTTGTAGGCTGAGCTTCCGCTTTTAACCACATATGTTGGTAACCGTTTGCTTTACCTAAAGCAGATATAGACTGTGTTTTAGTGCCTAAATCAAAGTTACTATTAATTAAATGGCCAGCATAATGAACCGGTAAGTCATATTGACGCGCTTTGTCTGATTCGACTTTAAACAAATCAAACACTAACGATTGCGATGCGTTAGCAAAATTAACTAAAGCAATCGTGCGAGTTAACGTGGTACCCTTATAGGCGCTATCAATAGTCGCAGCCGATATTTTTACTTGTTCGGTATCTTCAAAGAAATTAAGCGTTGGGTGATTAGCATTACCCACTTTAACATTCGCATTGAAGTGGCTTGTTTCATCAACAACAACCGTATTATGCGCGATTGATTGCTTAGCGTATGTATCGTTTTCAGGTAAATAACGTCCACCGTATTTAGATTCAACATTTAAAAAACGCGCAGCACCATAATCCGATACAATCTCAGCGCCTTTATCATAAAATTGCCACGTTAACTTATCGAAGTGGCCATGACCTAGACCTTGAGCCGTCGCTTTAAATACCGCCGCTTGTTCACCTTGAACATCTTGACGTAAGATAACAAAAGCACCTTCATCTGCATTTTTGCCATCACCAAATGCTTGAGATTTAAATTGATAAGCCGTCTTTTTATTCGCTTCTAAGGCTTTCGCAACTTTTAAGCCATCACCATTTAACAATATTTGCCCTTGGCGTGCTGCTATATCGAGTAAGCCTGAGTTCTCCGTTAAACCGTAAGCAATAACAACACCATGAACCAGCTCAATCGTATCAATACCTTTCGATTTAATCGCATCATTTATCGGAAAAAATAAATTGTTATAGCTTAAATCAATCGTCGTTGTAATGGCTTTTAACAATACACCATCTCGATACTCAAAGATTTTTCTCTCAGGTTCATTCATTTGAATGGCTTTAGCAAACGTAACAAAAGGCATTAAAGCATAACGCTGATAATAAGGTCCTTCGTTGTAATAACCAGCCGGTGAAAACAATTCATCTAACTGACGTAAAAAACCACCCTTACGTGACTTTTCTAAATCAAGTAACGCTTTTTCAACTAAATCTTGGTCATTTAATACATAGCCCGTCATACCCACTGCGGCGGTAGCCCAAGTCCCATGATTATGAACTTTGTTAAACGTATGTGGCGACTCTTCAGACAAAAAATGAGCAACAGGTCGAATAGCGCCGGTTTCTATCCGTGTTTTTTCGTCGCCTGTTAACGCAGGCATCACTAAGTCATAAGCTTGGATCGTATGAACTAACCAAACCGCTTCGTTAAGACCTTGCCAGAATATTTTGCCTTCATTTGCACTTTTTCGCATTGGGTGTAAAGGCAGAGTTGGGTATAAATCAGCATATTCAAATAACATGTCTCTAACAAAATCAGCGTAATGCTTGTTTTTTGTTAATTGATACATCACCCCAGCATCAAACATTAATGCATAGTTTTTCTTATGACGTTCATGCGTGTAACCGCCACCCGCATCTTTAGGTACGGGCACCTCGATTGGCAAGGTTAACTGTTGATCAACAGCGGCTTTACGCGCTTTAAACGTATCTTGAAATAACCCAGGCTCAATAATAGCTGCACGCATGGCCGTTACATCACTTTGTGTGATCACTAAATTAGGGTGTGCAGCTTGAGTTGGCATCACGACACCTAGCGTCGATATAACCAACACACATAACATAGCCGTCTTAACAGCTAATTTACGTTTTAAAGATAAAGAAAAATTCACAAAAAACCTCAGCAACACTATTTAGAAGACGTGTTATTAATTAATGTCGCGGTGTGCTCACCTTTAACAATTAATTCAACAACTTTAGGTACTGGCGATGCATCAAATTGATTATGACTAATGTTAGTCACAGGCTCACCAACGGTATGCTCAACATTAACGCCTGCTGTATTTTTAAAAACATTATTAACAACATCGGTCACCTGAACACCATGTAGCACTAATGCAGATTTAGACTTGTTACGCTTATCATGACCTACATTTTCAAGCTGATTATTCTGCATATAAATATGTGGACCAAATGTGCTTTCATCTCGGCCACCACGATATAATTTAACTAATGCACCACCAACATCTGTAAACGTATTACCGTTTAAACGTAAATATTCAGCGTTATATATACCTAAATCATCCGTTTCTTTATTCAAGCGAAAAATATCACCGGTAACATTGATAAATGTAGAATTGGTTATATTAATTTCACTCGCGAATGAACGGCTACCCGCATCAAAGAAATGGAAAGAGTGATTAATATCTAAATTTTGAACTTTAATATTGTCAGCGACAAAGCGGTAGTTAATATACATACCCCACTTAGCGGTACGCGCTAAAATATTGCCAGACGAATCAGGGCTATCAACACCATCAAAAGTCAAACCCACTAACTTAAGTGAACCGCCATTCTTGATTTCAAATAAACTAGAACGTTCAAATTTGATTAGCGCTTTACCGTTGTTTTTCGCTTTAAACGTTAATGTTTTATCTAACGAAAACATCTTAGTCACGGTATAAGTACCATCAGCAAGTTCAATAACATCACCTGATTTAGCCGATGTTACCGCACTGAATAATTCACCTGCTTTGTCAGTCGTTTTGATGACATTACCTGAATCAAAAGCCACAATAGGCTCAACTTTCGCATACCAACTTGGGCCAGTATCAGCTTTATTCAAGACTTGTAAGCCATGTGCACCGACATTTTTAAACTTGCTATCAACAGCCTCATATAAACCCAGCTTATTACGCTTTATTTTTACACTGTCTTTTGTAAAACCTTGTTTAATTTCTGGCGAAGGCGTGCCATCAACAATGTTTTGCTCAAACTTAATACCACTAATATCATCAAAAATTGAAAAGGCATTTTTACCTGATTCATTTACAATTAAGTTATTAGACATAATGCTGTTTTGTGGCGCAGCAGAACGTTCAGCGTCACTTCCAGCCGCTAAATGAATATGTTCAACATTAACAAAGGTATTGTTAGTGATTTGCGCATTAACCACTTGATGGTAACGATTAATCGGTGAGTTTGGCACACCGTTCATCACGGTAAAACCACTACCAAAACGATAGCCGGTTAATCCTTCTAAATAATTATTGCGTACAATTTGGTCACGATTAATAACGCGTATACCACCCGTGTGATCAACCCCATTACCAAAAAACACATTGTTTTCAATCACATTACCATTACCATGGCGAAGTGTTAATGTGCCGCGAGATTCAAAAAATACGTTATTACGGATATGGTTTTTACCTGATTTAACCGAGATGATTTCAACTTCACCATCACAGCGATCGAAATAGTTATTCTCAACTAAGGTATATGAATTAGTTAGCGAGTGGTGACTCGTACCGATACGTAATGTTTCGCCACCGTTTGAACCAAATATCGGACGAGGTCCAAAGTAGTTATGGTCAATACGATGATGGTTTTCTTGGCTGGCTTCCGTATTTAAACGCACAGCAACCGTCACTCCCTTGTTACGCTTACCTTCTAAATGATTATGGTCAAAGCGGTTATGACGACCATATATACCCACCCAGTAATCACTTTCGAAACGGTCAGGATTACTAAAATTATCAATGACAATTTCAGAGACACGGCTATGATTAGCCATTTCTTTTTTGTTTATTTGGAACGATACAACTTCACTTGTTGGGGTGTAACCATCTTTAAAAACTAAACCCTCAACAACTAAATACTCACCCGCTAAACGCAAATTAGACTGGCCAGTTAATATAACTTTGCCTTTGTCTTGCGCTTTAAGTGTAACAGGTGCGTTTTCGGTACCCTGTGCTTTAAATGTTATTTCAAAGTTATTCCATGTGCCATTTGCCAGCACAATAGTTTGGCCTGCTTTTACATTTTTTACAGCCTGCTTATATTCACTTGGTGTTTTAACCAATATTTCATTAGTTTCAACTAATGAAGAAGCGCATGAAACAACAAACAAAGAAACAATGAATAACAAAGAATAAGAAAAACGATTTTGAAGATTATTTTTAAACATGTAGCTCACCATGAACTCAGTAAAACGAAAGGAGGTGTACATATAATCAGCAATCTACTCTTAACTTGCATGAACTATACGTACACCAATTTAATTAATAATTAAATCCAAAACTATCAATTAGAACTTAGCTTTTACACCGACAAAGTATTTAGTGCCTGAACGTGAATAATCAGTCACGATTGAATCACCAGCACGAGTTTGAACTTGTGGCTCATCTAATAAGTTCAACGCTTTTAAACTAACTGAGACACTTTTGCTTATTTTGTATTTAGCCGAAAAATCTACGTAGTTTTGGTCTTGTACAAATCGATTAGAGCGATCTGGAAACGGTAAATTATTAGGTTGGAAATACTTTGAACGATGCTTATAAAGTAAACGAAGTGTCACTGCATCGCCTTCCCAATAAACAGATGCATTAGCAACGTTTTTAGAGAAACCGAATAAGTTAGCATCGGGTGCTAATCCCATGTTCGCTTCTTCAGGTGTAACAAATGATGAATCAGCCCAGTTATAACCGGCTTTAACACCTAAACCGCTGAAAATACCCGGTAACTCAGAGAAATGCTTCTGTGCCGTTAATTCCATACCACGAATAGTTGATTTTTCATCTGAGATTTCAATTGTCGCAAATGGTTTTAAACCGACACTCGTCTGAACACCATTGTAGGTAACGAAGGCTTCACGTTGCTGAACGATACTTTCCCAGCCACCTTGGAAGTCTTTTTGATATAAAGCTAACGTAACCGCGGCATCTTCACTTGGATAATATTCAAGCGAAATATCATAGTTAACCGCTGTGAACGGTTTCATTTGGTTACCGTGTGCTTTAGCGCTGCCCACTGTGCCATTTAATTCGTCTGATTCACAACCTGAAGTTGAGTTATTTTCTTCATCATCGCCTGCATCGTCTGACGAAGGAGGAACACAAACATAATAGCTGTTACCCGCCGCCATCGATTGCAATGAAAAACGCGATAATGATTTATAAATAGACGTTCTGAATAAAAACTCATCAGATAAAGCAAAAGTAAGATTTAAACTTGGTAAAGCTTCGGTATAGCTGCCCGTACGATTAATAGCTTCAAATTCTGAGCTAATTGCAGATGAATATTTGTAGAGCGCATCTGCTTCTGTGTTATCCGTCACAACAACCGTATCTGCCCAACCATCAGCTGAAGTATCGGTACGTACAACACGTAAACCGATATTACCTGATACGGGTATGTCCGCTATTTCAGTGTTTATGTTAGCCATAAAGTAAGCTGAAAATGTATCTTCTTGCACATCAACATCTTGACCTGAACGAGGATCAGTGCGCTCACCGATATCAGAGAATGAGAAATCACCAGAAGCCGCTTTACCCGTTGCATAAGCGTTAAAAGCACCAATCATACATTGCGCATCATAGGTTGCGAACGATGCCGCATCACCTGCGTTTTCTTGATCAAATAAACGGTTATTTTGATGGCCATTTAAACACGTATCTTTTACATAAGCGGTTAATTGTGCATTTTCGTGAGCAAAGTATTTATCCCAATCATCGTTACTGGTGTTGTAACCATTAATATAATGATCGTCAGTATCCGTTTTGTCATTTACCTGAGCGCCACCATTTAAACCAATCGATACCGTTGTATCTTCATCATCCGTTAGTGTCTCGCTTGATACTCTGATACCCGCTTTGATTGATGAAAAAATATTACTGTCTAATACATATTCCGCATCAAAACTGAATGAAATATTTTCGTTATCACGATGATCATGTTCACGTTTATATTCCATGTACGTTTGATCAAATATCGATACTTCACTGCCACCAGAAGATGCCGTTGGTATCCAGTTGCCATCCGCATCTAAAATATGATTGCCTTGGGCATCTCTTTCAAATTCATAACCTTTATCAGTATGAATAAATGAATTGATATCAGTAGGGTCAAAAACGCCGGTATTAACTTCAGTTAATGCTTGAGCACCATAGACATATTCATCATTTGCATCAAAATCATAAGTATCTGCATCAATAAAGTTTAAGTTAGGCACATTCGTATCACGATAATCTAATTCGTAAAAATAGCGATCTTCTGAGCGGTATTTTGAACGGTGAGATACACGATAACGCTCTGAATGTGAATAACCAAAATCAGCCGTTAAGGTTAAATCGTCTGATGGGTTGAACTCAATATTGACCCCAAAACCTTCGTAGTCATCTGTTTGATTACGCCAATCAGATGCTAATTGTGGTTTTGCAGCCCCTTTAACGTAGGCTAATGAATGGTCATCACGAATGATGTGATCTTTAGTCATGAAACGCAGGTTATCAAGTTGAAACTCCATACGTTTTTCAGTGTATTCTAAACGTGATAATTGCGCGTCTACGTTAATGTCCCATTGGTCGTTAGGTACCCATTGGAATGTCGCAACGATATTGCTTCGCGTATCTTCGTCTTCACCGGTACGCCAAAGTGAGCTGCTCGGTGTAAAGAAAATGGATTTTTGATCAAATTGCGCCATGTATTCGGGATCAGAAAGATCGATACCGGCAGCTGCATTGTTATCAATATCACCTTCACTCACTCGCATGCCTGAATCATCACATTCGTCAGACACAATTTTACTACCTGATGAACGATTACTTTGAATTAATGAACCATCAGCATTACGTAATGCACAAGCATATAATTGTGAGCTTGAGTTGTAATTTTCTTCTGGGTTTGAAGATTCAGTATGGCTTACACCAAAAGTGAACCCCATTGCGCCTAAGTTGTCAGTTTCCCACTGGTTAACAGTGGAAAGCACTAACTTACCGCCCCAAGGCGAAACATCGCCTTCTACATCGCCGTAGTAATCATTATAGATACCAGAAAGTTCAACCGTTGTTTGGCTCTTACCATGGTCAACCGGACGAAGTGAAGCAACTTCAATGGTACCTGACGTACCACCTTCAACTAAATCGGCTTGTTGTGATTTATAAACAACCACTTTATCAACTAATTCAGAGGGGAATTTTTTAAAGTTTACAGCACGACCTTCACCGGCATTGGTAACCGTACGGCCATTGAATGTGGCATAACCCCAGTAAGAACCTAAACCACGAATTGAAATTTCGTTTTGGCTACCTTTTAAACGGTGACCTGTTGCACCCGATACATTTTCAATAATATCAGATATTGATAAACCAGGAAGCTCACCAAAATCGGCAGCAGCGATCGCATCAACAATAGCCGTATTATATTTCTTCTCATTTAATGAACGCGTCATCGTACCGCGCATACCAGTAACTTGAATGACTTCTACATCTTCTTCGGCAGCAGCTTCTTCTTCAGCCGCTATCGCGTTTGGCGCCGTAAGTGCTGTTAATAATGCCGTTGTATAGATGGTGCTTTTACTGAGTGAGATCGCTTTATGCGTTAAAAACGCATTGCTAATTTTATTTAATTTCACTTTCTGGTCCCCATTAATTTGTTTGTATCTATTATGTGATTTTAGTTAAGGCCTACCAGCATTCGGACTTTAACTCTTACTTAAATTTAAACAAAGGTAATAACAATTGTCAAACATTTATTTTACCAATCTGGTCATAACCATTTATAAAATTTATTACCAATGTCGCTAAAAACAACTACAATAATTAATACCAATACGAAATTGGATAATAAGAAAAACAATTAACGGCTTTGCCAACGCTATCTATGATGCGGTAATATCAATAAAAACCATTGGTAAGCATGGTTTAGAACATTTAGGAATTAAATAATGAAGAGCAGACGTTTATTTTGGCGGATCGTTGAAGAGATAGAATCAATGATCAATAGAGGCGATTATCCACCGGGAAGTAGACTTCCGCCTGAGCGTGAGCTAGCAGAAAATTTTGATGTTAGTCGTCCAACAGTGCGTGAAGCTATCATCGCACTCGAAGTCAGAGAGATGGTTGAAGTTAAAACGGGTTCTGGTGTTTATGTGTTAGATCATCCTGAATCTAAAAAGGTGGTGCATAGTAATATGACCGCATTTGAATTGACTCAAGCCCGTGCGTTAATTGAAGGTGAAGTAGCTGCTCTAGCAGCAACAACAATCACAGATGAAGAGCTAGAGGCCTTGCATAAGACCCTTATCGCCATGGAAAAAGGCACTTACGTAGAAGAAGCAGATAAAGAGTTTCATCAAATTATCGCGAATGCGACACGTAATAATGCCATGCAATTAACCGTTGAAAATTTATGGGATCTTCGTTCAACACGTGAAAATATCGTGGCAGATTACGGTAGTGTTTGTAAAAAAGATGATGCAATTTTAACATTAGAAGAGCATACAGCGATTTATGAAGCACTAAAATCTCGCGATGCAAGCACTGCTCGAGGCGCAATGCACAAACACTTTAATCGCCTAATAAATGCATTATTTGATGCCATCGAATCACGTGCCTTAGAAGAAGTTCGCCGTAAAAATAGTGAAACACGTGGATTATATTCACTGGATAACTTAGTTAAAAGAGCACTTTAAGTAATCAAAGTTGATCCATTTTTGGTTATTTAAAGGGTTATGAGTATGTAAATCGTATAAATAACCCGCTCTTTTAAGATTATTTTATTATTACCAATTTATTTTTATCACTTAAAAGTCTTAAAAAGACAAAAACAATTAGACTACATAAATGGTTATTTTATTTAACATTAATAAAACACACTACTTAACCACTTAAATTAATCTAATTAACCAACTTAGAGCGGTGATTAAACTGGTAAAACCAAGTCGTAACCACATCTATCATCAACTCTGTTTAACTTTCTTAACAAGCCCACAGTCATGAAGCGACTCATTTTAAATACCTATGCTTAATTTATTGAGCTATCTTGCTCGTTTTTATATTCAGTATATAAATTTGGTTGGTTTTTTTAGATGATATTCGCCCTGCTTAAGTATTATTAAGCGCCACACGTTTTCATATAGTCTTCTCGCTCAGGTTTTATGGTTCATTGTCAGCACTTAGGTTTTGTCTGGAACTAGAAACCTGCCCCTAAAACCCGATCGCTTTGACTATAATAAGCTTAGACACCTTCGTTAGCGTAAAATAGGCTAATTACCTTTTAAAAAATGATTATTAACGCATAAACTTAAAATCGTTTAAGGACTTTAACAAGCATATTGAAGTCATTTAAGTCTTATTTTTGTGTTAATTTAAACGCTATTATTGAGTTTTAAATCCGCTCGGTTGACCGGTAACCCGCTATTGGCAACGATTAATACGAAACACAAACTCATCAATAAAACACACAACCTATTCTATAATTGGCTTGACCATACAACTAAAAAAACCACAGCGAATAAGCAAATAACAAATCTATTTTGTATTTGTTCTAAATAAATGGGCTAAACAAATAGACAGAAAGAATGAATAGTATAAGTATTCATGCTCATCATTACGGATAAAATTTAACTTAGCAATTACATAACAATAACTTGATATTGGCGGGTCTCGATAATCTTATATTAGTTTGCATGTTAAACTGGTAAGCCCTATATTTTTCCCAATTTATAACTAGATGTTCCATTATCCACATTAGACAAAGCTCATTTTTAACTGACAATTGTCACGCGGTAAGACGGCATCCATTCTCAGCTAATCATAAAGAAAGAATGGCCATTTTGATCGTATAAATATAATTTACAATAACTGAACCCTACGTTAAAAATAAGGTAAGAGAAGTTAATATTTTTAAGCTAAATACGCCTAGAATTAAAATCGGTCAGGGACCCTGAACTCGCACCTTGAAGTGACTTGGGGATAAATACCAAGCTTGAACTCATATTATTTTACTTTGTAGTTAATTTGGTTGGCTGATTGTTTAGAAATTTATCGACAAACAATGAAGGTAAAGCAATATTTGATTGACCAGAATACGGATATAAAACGATGCCGATATAAAACAATACAGATAAAAAAAAGGCCCCTCAAAGAGGGGCCAACACACACACAAGAGAAGCGCATTTAACTAACAAAACGCAAACCCTATTCTTTGCCTATTTACAAAGCTCGTAAACCTTAACAATTTCAGCTTTTGTAACGGGTCTTGGACCTGAAGTCGTCTCAGGCTCACCACCTGGGAACATACGAACAACGTCATCTGCCATTAGCTCAAACTTATCAGTAGGAATACCTACATCCGATAATGTTAAGAAAGATTCTGTACGCTTAAACCATTCAGTTACTTTTACTGATAATAATTTAGAGGCTTTTAAATCGTCTTGTTCGGTTACACCAAAACAACGACGGGCTAATTTAGCAAAGCGATGAGGAACAGCATCCGCCATGACTTCTAAATAAGCAGGAATAACAACAACCATGCCTCGGCCATGCGGTAAGTCATAATGGGCACTTAATGGCATTTCGATTGAGTGCATAGGTATACAACCTAAACGACCTAATGCTTGAAAGCCAGACCAACCAAAAATAGAACATAATGCTAATTGGCCACGCACTTCAATATCGTCTAAATCTTGGATGATTTTATCAAAATTATCCATTAAACATAAAATCATGCCTTCTGTCATTCGATCAGCAAACTCTGACTCTTCAGGGCACGATAAATAATGTTCTACAAGGTGAGAGAAAATATCAATACAGCTATCTTTTGTTAAGCGCATCGGTACTGATTTTAAAATCTCAGGGTCAACAATAGCAACCTTTGGTATACGGTATGGAGAACGAGAGAAGCTTTTCTCATTGGTCTCTGCATTTTGTATAACACCACCCGCATTAGACTCTGAACCCGCAGCCGAAATTGTCGGTACTGAGATGATAGGAAATGACCCCGTATATTCACGTGGAACACGATCACCTAAAACAACATAGTCCCATGATTGGCCACCAGAAAATGCGGTTGCGGCTATATATTTAGAGCCATCAATAACACTACCACCACCTAATGCGATAACAATGTCACACTCTTCGGCTTTAAATATTTCAATTGCACGGTCAATAGTTTGTGCACGCGGGTTTGGCTCTATACCGGTGAATACAACAACATCCAACCCTGCATCTCTTAATGACGCTTCAACCGTTTCAATAACAGGATCTAGCGCTGAACCTTTTTCGTAGGTCGCGATCATGGCTTTTTTGCCATATTCAGCCGCTATTTGACCAACTTCTTTAACACGTCCGGCACCGTATGTCAGTTTAGTTGGAAAGTTCCACTCAAATGGAGTCATCATATTGCTATATCCTCACCTTAACCAATTCGAAATTTAATAAGCATCTACTTGCTCGTTTAATTATCAAATAAAAGTAAGCCTAATTTGACTTAACAAGATAACTAAATTTAAAGTCCAACTAATTCACTAAATGCACTCAAAGAGATAACTTAGTCAATTAGTTGCCAAGCAAGTTAATAACTTAACTTGGCTGGATAATAATAAAAAAAAACCAAACTGTCAACCAATTTATTAGATTTGGCTTTACCTTTTAGTTATATATGTAAAACACAAGAAGTGAGAGTATAAACCTTTAAAATCAACAAGTTAAACAAAAACAATCTATTTATCAATATATTACCCCTAAAAAAATAATGATAAAAATCAATAGTAAATTGATGAAAACAATTAATTATTGTTTTTAATTTTAAATACACAGTCATACAAAAAAACAAAAAAGGTAAATTGGTAATAATAAAAAGACAAACCAAATGATAATACCTTGTTTGCACGATTAAATACGATATCAGTCATTATTCATTGCCTATCTAATTAATTTTTAGATAGATTTTTGCTTATTTTATTAATTGCAGCTTAAATTAAATTATCAATGAATAAAGCGTTCCCCTAAAGGAAAAATCCATGCGTTGTATGTTTTGTGATTTAGATATTATTAATAAAGATTTATCCAAAGGTTTACCGATCACCGTTCCTGGTAAAGGTGTTGCGCACACCTACTGCGCAGAGCAAGACCTTCATTCACGCCGCATTTTTGGTAATATTCACATAGCGGATTTAGAAGATAATGATTTATATGAATTAAAAGAAATGGTGATGGCAGAGGTTAACCAACGCAATGGTATCGCCCCTAAGACCTATTAGCAGCCTGACTCTTTTAAATTTGAAAAGCCCAATGTAAACGACAACTGATTTAGGCTGAAAATTAAACTTAACGGCCTAATACCAATCCGTAATAATAAGTGCCCACTCAGCGAACGCTTAAATGCGCTTAAATGAAAGAATAGTGGTGCTCTTTTGAGTTCCAGCAACCCAAAGGGCAGCGCATTTAAAACTCGCCTGAAAGGAATGCCCCAGCGGCTTTTGACCTGCGTTATCGGTATTTGAAAGGGAACAACCATTCCTGTACACCGAGGCCTTGTTCAAAAACCGCTGGATGCATTCTGAGAGATCACTTATTTATATGAATTGGTATAAGGCTCTGTTACGCCCCTAAAGAATCAAACCTTATTTATCGACTCTTCAAGGTTTGCATTCTCACGTCTAAACGCATGTAACATGCCAAACAAAAGCAATCTAATTTTTATAGTCAACATCTCATTAATGTAACCTTGAATGAAATTTATTAAGCTTAATGTGATCATAATTGAATAAAATCACGTAACACTGGCTATATCCGCTTTCTTATTAAGTAGAAAAAAGTGAACACGCTTATGAATAGTCATTTACCGATATTTCCACTCAATATTTTTATTTTACCCGGTGGTGTAACCCGCCTAAGAATATTTGAGCAACGCTATATTCGCATGGTGTCAGAGACGATTAATAATACCGGATTTGTTATTAGCCAACCCATCACCAACCTTAATTCTATTTTTGGTTGTCTTGTTAAAATAATCGATTTTGATCAAGAACCAGATGGGTTATTAATGATCACGGTTGAAGGTCTTAACCTAGTTGAAATATCAAACATCTCTTATGAATCTGATGGTTTAGCTAAAGCCGATATCGATAAAATCAATACGATAACAGTTGCAAACCAGTACCAAAACACCAAATTATTAGGTGATAAATTAATCGAGATATTCAATGAGAATTCCGTTTTAACTCAATTATATCCTTGTCCATTATTTGATGATCCACAATGGGTCTGTAGCCGCTGGCTAGAGTTACTGCCTTTCAAACTGCATGAAAAAATTCAAATAATCAAATCAAACACACCAAACGAACTTGTACAGACCCTTCACTCAGTAATAATCGATAACTAAAAATAATCAATTTATTTTTAGTTAAACTGATCTATTACTTTGATCACCCCGTAAATAAGTAAAATAGATAAATTTAGGTGTTGATAGGCGTGCAAACTGCTACAGTAAATTATCCAAAAACATCACACAACGACCAAATGAGTACAGATAATACAGGTGCCCTAATCGATTTTATGCGTGCGATAGCAACTCAACGTTGCCAGCATGCGTTTAGTCAGGTTTTTAAACATTTTGCGCCTAAGATAAAAGCGATTTCAATAAAAAAATATGGCTCTGAGGCTCTTGCCATGGAAATAGTGCAAGACACCATGACGAATGTTTGGCGCAAAGCACACTTATTTAATGAAACGAAAGGGGCCGTTTCAACTTGGATTTACACCATCATGCGTAATGTCACTTTTGATATTTTACGTAAGTCTAAGTCATCACAAGAAATCAGTATTAGTGACGATTTATGGCCACTTGATGAATACGCGACCGAAGAAAAAGACACATTTCAAGATCACTTACAGAATCAAGAAATACTCAAACGTGTCAACGAGCTACCTAACAAACAGCAGCAAGTTATTAAAGGCGTCTATTTTCATGAATTATCGCAAGAACAACTGGCTCAACAACTCAACATCCCTTTAGGTACCGTTAAATCACGTTTGCGTTTAGCACTCGAAAAATTAAAACAAAATATGGGAGACCAACATGATTAATCATCATCCCAAATCAGAACTCATTAATGCATTTGTCGCGGGCGAATTACCGACGGCACTTTCGGTTATCGTGGCTAGCCATCTAGAACTATGTCGTTGTTGTAATGATAAAGCAAAAAAAATAAATCAACACCAGGCTGACGATGCTTTTTCTGACGCTGACCTTTCATTAAACCATAACGATAATTCACAAGAAAATACCGCATTAGACAATCGAGAATTTGCAAATCACTCATTAGAAGATAATAAGCTAACAGCCCACCATCTTGAGGTTAACAATGAATTTGCGGATATGTTTGCCGCTATCGTCGCAGATAAAACAACGAGCACGCCTGCTACATTAGATCCCGTTGAGATAAAAGTTAAAGATAACACGTATGTTTTACCCAAAGCACTTAGCAATATACAAAGAGCAAGCTGGTTTAAATTAGGTAAGTTATCGCGGTCTAACCTTGATAGCTCTGAAAATGAAATACACAGTCACCTGATCCATATTGAAGCCGGTGGCGAGATCCCGCAACACACTCATAACGGTTATGAAGTAACCCTTATATTAAGTGGTGATTTTTATGATGAATTAGGTGAATATAGCCAAGGTGATTTCATGTGGCTAGACAAACAACATAAACATCAACCTAAAACTAAAAATGGTTGTTTATGTCTAACGGTCGCTAATGATGCGCTACACTTTACTCAGGGCGTAGGAAAAATCCTTAACCCGATTGGTTCATTAATTTATTAATCATTTTTTAAGGGATTATGATGTCTACAAAAAAAATACAAATTGGCATAAGCGCTTGTTTAATCGGTGAAAAAGTGAGGTTTGATAGTGGACACAAACGTTCAAATTTTTGTGTTGAAGAATTAGGTCAACATGTTGTGTATAAACCATTTTGTCCTGAAGTTGCGGTTGGTTTACCGATCCCCCGCCCTACAATTAGACAAATACGTAAAAATGACATGATCCATGTCAGCAGACCGGATGGTACAGGTGATGTAACGGATTTAATGACGGCCTACGGTAAAAAAATAGGCTTATTAGTCGACAGTATGTGTGGTTATGTATTTTGTGCTAAAAGTCCGAGCTGCGGTATGGAGCGCGTTAAGGTTTATCACGAAAATGGTTCAGGGAGTGAATCAACCGGCGTGGGTTTATTTGCAGCCGAAATAATGAAAGCCGATCCTTTACTTCCTTGTGAAGAGAATGGTCGCCTTAATGATGCCGTTTTACGCGAAAACTTTGTTTTACGGGTTTTTACTTACCACAAATGGAAGCAACTTAAAGCCGCCGGTATCACAAAACATAAGTTGATTAACTTTCATAGCCAGCATAAATATTTAGTCATGAGCCACACGACTGCCGGTTACAAAAGCCTTGGTCAATTATTAGCCCGCGCCGATTTGCCGATTCAAGAACAAGCCGATTTATATATTGCCGGTTTAATGAATGCTTTAAAAAATAAAGCATCACGTAAATCTCATTCAAATACTTTACAACACTTACAAGGCTATTTTAAAAAGCATTTAAACAAAGGCCAAAAACACGAACTGACGCTACGAATAGCTGAATATCGAGAAGGGTTAGTGCCGCTAGTCGTGCCACTCACATTGCTAAAACATTATTTGTTAGAACACCCAAAAGCGTATATCGAAAGCCAAGTTTATTTTGATCCCTACCCTGCCGACTTAAAATTACGTTACGCCTATTAATATAACAAGCGCTTATTGAGTCATCATATTAAATAAGCGCTGACTTTAAAGAGTACCCAACCATGCACCTAATGTGGTTTAGAAATGACTTAAGAACACACGATAATCCCGCTCTATCCGCAGCTAACCATGCAAAATCAATAAATTCTCAAAACCTCACATCAGAAAAGCAACCTGTTAACTGTCGTGCCATTTATTTTATAACCCCAAAGCAATGGCAACAACATGATCTCGCGCCTATCAAGATAGACTTTATATTAAGACATCTCGCGTTACTAAAGTACGAGCTACAACAGCTTGGCATTGACCTAACGGTTATTGAAGTTGCAGACTATTCCGCACAAGTCGCTGCATTAATCCAATATTGTCGCGACCATCAAATATCAGCCGTATTCGCCAATAGTGAACCTGAAATTAATGAAGTCTTGCGTGATAAAAAACTCATAGATTCCCAACTTAATTTAAATTTGTACGAAAGTGATGTGATCATTCCTAAAGGGGTTGTGCTCAACAAACAAGGTGAGATGTTTAAAGTATTTACGCCCTTTAAAAATGCATGGCTGAAACATATTTTAAATAACAACTTTGATTGCCAAGATAATGTACAAGCCATTGATGAAGATACTTTAAAAACCATTGAACACACAACAAACCATTTTGTGACTACAGCCCCCCGTCAAGATTCTAGTCAGTGGCCACTTGCAAACAAAATGATCAACCATGTTTTACCCCATTTTTATAACAATAAAATCGCAGAGTATGCTAACACACGTGATATTCCCAGCATAAAAGGCACTTCGGGTTTATCACCTTATTTAGCGATTGGCGCGATCAGCTCACGCTTAGTTTTACTTAAATTATTACAGCACGAACCCTTATTATTAACGCAAAATAGCCACCCGAGTTTCAGTTGGCTAAATGAGCTTATTTGGCGTGAATTTTACCGAAATTTATTGTTCCATTTTCCAATGTTGTGTAAACGACAAAACTTTAAGCAAAAATTTCAACATCTGCCTTGGCCTAATAACCCTGATTTATTTGAGGCATGGAAAACCGCTAAAACCGGTTTTCCAATCGTTGATGCCGCTATGCGTCAATTAAACCAAACCGGTTGGATGCACAATCGTTTACGCATGATAGTCGCCAGTTTTTTAACTAAACATTTATTAATAGATTGGCGAATTGGTGAACGCTATTTTATGCAGCATTTAATTGATGGCGATTTAGCCGCTAACAATGGCGGGTGGCAATGGAGTGCAGGCACAGGATGTGATGCACAACCCTATTTTCGAATTTTTAATCCGATCACGCAAAGCAAAAATTTTGATCCTAATGGCACTTTTATCCGTAAGTACTTACCAGAGCTACAAGACATACCGGATAAATATATTCATGAACCCCATGCTTATTTAGACCGGATGAATAAAACAGCGGACTATTGGCCTGCGATTGTCGATTTAAAACAAGCTCGCGCCCAAGCGCTTAGCTTTTATAAATTATAGAGAAATTTATGCAACGTTCAGATTGGTTAAATAATTTTATTAAAAACTATCAAACGCTGGGCGTTGATAACTTTGAACAGTTAAAAACAATTTATCACCCCGAGATAATTTTTACTGACCCTCTGCATAAAGTAAACGGGATCAGCAACCTAATTCATTACTTTGAGCAACTTTATACCCATGTAGATGCATGTAACTTTATTATTGAGCACACTTTTGAAACACACAATGCATTATCTGAAACGACTAATGACAACACGAAGGTTGCCACGAATCTGAATACTGAAACAACACAAGAAGCGGCTTTATATTGGACCATGACCTATACACACCGCCAACTTAACAAAAATAACCCTATTACGGTTAAAGGCCATTCGCACTTAAAAACAAAAGGCGATTTAGTCTATTTTCATCAAGATTATATCGACGTTGGCGCAATGCTATATGAGCAAATCCCCGTTATTGGTCGTTTAATCAAATGTATTAAAAAAAGAGCAAGCCAATGAAAAACATACTGATCACGGGGGCAACATCAGGTATTGGCTTAGCTCTAACTCAAAATTACGTAACCCAAGGTTGTCATGTTTTGGCTTGTGGTCGAAATGCCGATAAACTCAAAGGTTTAGATAAAGAGCTAAGCTCAGACACAGGCCACGTAACCACATTATGTTTTGATATTAATGACAAACAAGCCGTATTAAATACAACTCAGCAATTACCTGAACTCGACATCATTATTCTTAATGCTGGCGATTGTAAATATATAGACGACGCCGTAAATTTTGATGCACAACGATTCGAGAGTGTTATTCAAACTAACCTAATATCAATCGGTTATGCGTTGCAGGCTTGGCTAAATAAATTAAAATCAGGTGGAAATTTAGTTTTTGTCAGTTCAAGTGTAACTTTATTAAATTTACCCAGATCACAAGCTTATGGCGCATCAAAAGCCGGCCTAAATTACTTAGCTAACAGCTTAGCCGTTGATCTTTATCCACACAATATCACGGTCAGTTTAGTGCAGCCCGGTTTTATTAAAACGCCGCTCACCGATAAAAATAACTTTTCTATGCCATTTCTCATCTCAGCAGAAGAAGCAGCCAACCGCATTGCTAAAGGAATAACTAAAAACAAACCCGTTATACAATTTCCAAAGCGTATGATATTTACCCTGAAACTGCTTTCTTTTATTCCTACGGGCTTATGGCACAAATTAAACAACAAGGCATCGACAAAATGAATAATAAACAGCAAGCAGCCGCCCTCGATATCGCCATTATAGGCAGTGGGATCTCCGGTTTAACTTCGGCTTATTTACTCAATAAAAAGCATAACGTAACGGTATTTGAGAAAAATGATTATATTGGTGGTCACACCGCAACCATTGATATTGAACACAAGCAAAAAGCCTATGCCATCGATACCGGTTTTATCGTTTTTAATAACAAAACCTACCCTAATTTTTTACGCTTGCTTGATGCAATTGGTATAAAAAAACAAGAAACCGAAATGAGTTTCAGCGTCAAAAATAAAATGAGCGGCTTAGAATATAATGGCCATAATCTTGATACACTTTTTGCGCAACGATCAAACCTATTTAAACCGAGTTTTTGGCAATTAATCCGCGAGATTTTAAGATTCAATAAGTTATGCAAGCAACGCTATATAAGTGAAAACTACAGCGAAACCCTCACGTTAGGCCAGTTTTTAGCCGAAAATAAGTTTGATGATGGGTTTGCCCAAAACTATATATTGCCCATGGGGGCCGCAATTTGGTCGAGTAGTTTAAATGAAATGGCACAGTTTCAATTTAAATTTTTTGTGCAGTTTTTTCATAATCATGGCCTACTTAATGTCAGCGATCGCCCTCAATGGTATGTTGTTCCGGGTGGTTCACGAGAATACATCGCACCGTTAACCGCCTCTTTTAAAGATAACATACAATTAAATACCCATATTATCAGTATTACGCGTGATGAAACGCTTGATGAAAAAGGCGTGACGATTCTGTTTGATGACGGAACAGTCAAATATTTTGATAAAGTGGTTATGGCTTGCCATGCCAACGAAACACTCGAATTACTCGCGGATAAATCATTAACAGAATACGATATTTTGCAAGATATACCTTACACGCCAAATGAAGTCGTGCTGCATACCGATGAAGCCTTGTTGCCCAAACATAAAAAAGCGTGGGCCAGTTGGAACTACCAATTAGATGATGATCAAGACCGAGCGGCCTGTGTAACCTACAATATGAATATTTTGCAAGGTATAAAGTCGGAATCAACCTTTTGTGTGACTTTAAATCAAACCGATGCAATAGATCCAAGCAAAATCATTAAAAAATTTGAATATTGGCATCCGGTTTTTAATTGTCAAAGTTTGGCCGCTCAACAACGAAAACCAGAAATTAACGGCCAACAACATACGTATTTCGCCGGTGCATATTGGCACAATGGTTTTCATGAAGACGGTGTAAAAAGTGCTGTTACCGTGGCCCAACTATTAGGTTGTGACTTTTGATACAGCACAGTGGCATATACAGCGGCGAAGTAAGACACCGTCGCTTCACACCCAAACTTCATCAATTTAGCTATAAACTTTATATGCTTTGCATAGATTTAGATGAGTTACCCAATGTGATGTCTATTAGTCATTTATTGAGCTATAAATGGTATAGCTTAATTCGTTTTAAGCCATTAGATTACTTAAAAACAATACCGACCGAAAAAAATAAAAAAACGAATGATAATCATGATCTAAACACGTTAAAGCAGCGTATTAAAAATAAAGTAGCCGAACTGGGTGGTTCAGATCCTATTAAGAAGATAAAAATGTTATGCCAAGCAAGATGCTTAGGCCTGTATTTCAGTCCAGTTAATTTTTACTATTGTTACGATGGTCATGATAACTGTCATTCAATGCTGGCCGAGGTGAGCAACACTCCTTGGGGTGAACGGCATTATTATTTAATTAATATGCGCACACTCGACCCCATTGAAAAACGTTTTCATGTTTCGCCTTTTATGCAAATCGATATGGATTATCACTGGCGTGTCAAAGCACCAGATAAAAAGGCGATGGTGCATATTGAGAATATCAAAGATGGAAACAAAATTTTTGATGCGACACTGTCTCTCAAAAAACAATCGATAACATCGAACAATTTAATTAAAACCTGTTTAAGCACACCCAGTATGACGGCAAAAATAGCGCTGAGTATTTATTATCAAGCATTAAAGTTAGTTTTAAAGCGCATTCCTTTTGTACCCTACCAAACACCACGTTAAGAGGTAATTATGCAACAAACACATATAGCAGTTAATACATCAAATAATGGCTACCAAACCTGGATGAACCAACGTTGCAAACAAGTCATCTTTAACACGTTGAATACGATCGAAAGTGGTCATATATTGTTTATTGATGGCACCTCTAAAACCGGCTTAGGTAATACAGAATCACTAACACATGCACAAATCATTATTCATCATGATGCCGCGTATCGTTTGTTTGTAAGAGGCGGTAGCATAGGCGCCGCAGAAGCCTATATTCAAGGTTTATGGTCAAGCCCCGATTTAACTAAAGTTATTTTATTTTTTGCACAATGCCAAAAAGAGCTCGATGCGATAGAACAAAAAGCGGGCTGGTTAAGTCATCTAAAAACTAAATTTTTACATTACGTCAATCGCAATACGCAGTCAGGTTCAAAAAAGAATATTCTAGCGCATTACGACTTAGGCAACGATTTATATACACGCTTTTTAGATCCAGAAATGATGTATTCAGCCGCTATCTACCCTTCAAATACATCAACACTTGATGAAGCACAAGTACACAAACTGGATACGATCTGCAAAAAGCTCGAGCTTAAACCAACCGATCACCTTATCGAAATAGGTACGGGCTGGGGAGGCATGGCCATTTATGCGGCTCAACACTATGGTTGCAAAGTAACGACAACGACAATTTCAGATGCCCAACACCAATATGCACAAGATAGAATCAACAACCTAGGCCTTAATGATAAAATAACCTTACTCAAAAAAGATTACCGCGAGTTAACGGGTAAATACGACAAGCTTGTTTCGATAGAAATGATTGAAGCGGTGGGCTATGACTTTTTCCAAACCTTTTTTGAACAATGCAATGCATTACTCAAACCTCAAGGTAAATTGCTCATACAAGCCATTACCATTGCCGATCAACGTTTTGAACATTATTTAAATAACGTCGATTTTATTCAACGTTATATATTCCCAGGTGGTTTTTTACCTTCGATCACCGAAATGTGTAAACACATAACCCAGCATACCGATATGGTCGTAGAAAACATTGACGATATTGGGTTAGATTATGCGAGAACAGTCAACGATTGGAATCAACGTTTTAATGCCGCATGGCCTGAACTCAAGCAACTGGGTTATGATGAAACGTTCAAAAAGCTATGGAATTATTATTTACATTATTGCGAGGGTGCATTTTTAGCCCGTTCGATCAGTACCGTTCATGTCGTCGCCCGCAAGTAATTGATTACAACGATTTCAGGCAATCAATTATTGATTGGGGAGTGTAACCAGTCACTTTAACTATATGCGAAAAAAAGCTCGACGTTCTTATTTAAACGTCGAGCTTTAATCGATAAAAGCAAGGTAAAAGTCATTACCTCTTTTTCATTTTATGACCTTTAACAGCATAAAAAAGAATGAATAAATAACAAGGCAACATAACTGAATATCCCATTTGTAGCGAACTAACTCCACTTAATAATCCCCAAAACATCGGACCAAAAGCGCCACCCGCAATACCCATCACTAATAAAGCCGACCCCGTACTCGTCAATTTACCCAACCCAGACAACGCAAGTGGAAAAACAGCAGGCCAAACAATGGCATTAGCTAAACCTAAAAAAGCAATTAATAACAAAACATCGGGTAAATGCGCGCCACCAAACGGCACCAATAACATATCAGCAATAATAAAAGAGTTAACATCACCCAATAAAATACCCACCGTAAACACCAAACCCAAAATGGCCGACACCATCAAGGCTTTTGCTTGGCTAATAAAACGCGGAATAAGTACAATACCTAAAATATAACCAACGACCATACAAATCATAGTATAAGATGTCATCACACTATAACTTTCAACACCTAATGACAGAGCAAACGTACCGATGGTATCACCTGCAATCACCTCTACAGCCACATAAACAAAAATAGCAATAACCCCAAACGCTAAATTAGGGTGTGACAAAACCGTTTTAATTTCAGTTGTTGAATTAGCCGCCGACTCATCTTCATTTGATAGTTCAGGCAGCGGTGATTTTTTAACCGCATAAGCTAAAATACCAATAAATAAAGCCATGCCCAAATAGGGCAAAATTAAACTATTCGCCATCGTGTCGATTTGAGTTTGGCTTAATTCAGTGCCGACTGTATCGGTAAAGTTACTCAAAATTAAAGCGGTAAAAACCATTGGCGCAATCACCCCTGCCCCTTTATTTAATATCCCCATAATACTGATCCGAGCTGCCGCCGACTCTTCTGGTCCTAAACGGACGACATAAGGGTTAACAGCCGTTTGCAATAAAGTTTGTCCGGTACCCATCACAAGTTGCGCAAGTAAAAATAAAGGAAAAAATTGAGATTTAGCCGCCGGGATAAATAACAATCCAGCTATCATCATCACCGCCATCCCGAGTGCCATGCCATTTTTATAGCCCACTTTTTTTATGACAGCCGCCGACGGCAATGCCGTAAACGTTACCGCGATATAAAATGAAAAAAGAATCAACGATCCCTGAAACGGTGTTAACTTTAATATTTGGCTTAAATAGGGCATTAAAGAACCATTTAACCACGTAGCAAACCCTAGAATGAAAAACAACATCGCAACAATGCCCATTGGCACAACGCTGCTTTTAGTTGGTGTATCAATTACTTCGGTTGTCATCGTTACTTCCTCACGCTTATCTTTTAGGTTATGAGCATATACTTGATTAACTCACTTGATGAGTTTAATTGAGCGAATAGACTTGCTCGCCATTAATCCATGTACTGAGTACATGCTGGTCTTCATCGAGTTCAACAAAATCGGCTTGGCTATTAATCGCAAGCACCCCACGCAACGGCAATTGTTTAATATAGTCGGCGGGATACCTAGCAGCCATTTTTAATGCGTCAGCTAACGGCAAGTTAACTTGTTTTACCGTATTGCGCACGGCTGTCGCCATATCGAGCACGGATCCTGCTAGTTCACCGGTGGTCGATGTTAATTGGCCATCGGCTAAATAAACAGTTCGGTCAAAAAAAGCAAATTCAGTATCGGCAGTGCCGACCGGAGGCATCGCATCAGTCACTAAAAAAATTTTACCCGCGGGCTTGGTTTTAATCGCAAGTTGGCAGCTAGTGTAATCAACATGTTGACCATCCACGATTAAACCACAACTGGTTTGATCATTTAATAGTGCAGCACCCACCACCCCGGGTTCGCGACCGAGCCATGGCGACATGGCATTAAATAAATGGGTAAAACCGCTGGCACCGTTATCTATTGCTTTTTGTGCCGTTGCATAATCCGCATTGGTATGACCTAAGCAAATATGGATCCCGATATTGAGCATTTTTTCAATATCTGCCGGTAACACGTTTTCAGGTGCGAGCGTTACGATAACCTTGCCTAAATCTTGACGTGATAATACTTGCCACTCAGCATCTGAAATCGGTCGAATATACGCCGCGCTGTGCGCACCTTTTTTAGCTACCGACAAATGAGGCCCTTCAAAATGTACCCCGATAATACCCGGTACATTTTCGGCTATCGCTTGGGCGATACTATCTGCGGCTTGCCGCATGACGTCTATTGTATCCGTAATCAACGTAGGTAACATGGCCGTTGTGCCATATTTGGCATGCGCTTGCATGATCGTGGCGAGCCCTTCTACCGTAGGTGTGCTATTAAATAACACACCGCCACCGCCATTAACTTGTAAATCAATAAAACCCGGTACAACCAAACCATGCAAACTTTTATCTACCTGAGTCAGATCATTATCTATCGCGACAATTTTACCGTGTTCAATGGTTAATACTTGATCAAACAGAAAGTCTTCACCATTAAATAATTTAGCGGCATGAATTCGTTGCACTGGCATTTATAAAGTCCTTGTTACTTTTTTTAGCCCTTTAGGCTCATCAGGATTAAAGCCTCGGCTCACGGCGACTTTAGCAACGTCTAAATAAAAGCGTTGTAACACAACTAAAGGCGCTAAACGTGGGTGCACAATGGCATCATTTTGACGCAAATGAATAAGATCGGCTCCCCGTGCAATCACCTCTTCAATTTGCTCTTGATGTGGAGCTGCACTTTCGTCATTAACAGCACAATTTAGAATAGCTAAGCCCTGCTCGACCAACGTAACAGGCCCATGTAAAAATTCAGCACTACTAAAAGCTTCTGCGTGAATACTGCAGACTTCTTTTAATTTAAGCGCCATTTCTTTCGCAATTGAAAACCCGAGACCACGACCTAATACCACCATATTTTTAACACTAGCAACCGATTCCGGCGTTAATTGTGCAGGTGAGGCAATCATATTTTCCATTGCGGCTGGCAACTCAGCTAATGCATTAATTAAGGGATCGTTTTGTGTCCAATTAGCCACTAAATGTGCAATCGCCGATAATGTCGCTAAATAACTCTTAGTCGCTGCGACTGAGATTTCAGCGCCTGCTTTTAACGGTAATACCTCATCAACAATATCTCCCAATGGTGATGTTTCATCATTAACTAAGGCCACACAATACGCACCGGCGTCTTTAGCCATTTGAGCTTGAGCAATGATGTCTGGGCTTCGGCCAGATTGAGATATAACAATGACTAACGTATTTTCTAATTGCAATTTTTTACCGTAAATACTCGCAACAGAAGGCGCGGCAGAGCTAACCGGAATACCCACTTCAATTTCAATTAAGTATTTACCAAATACACCCGCATGATCGGAAGAACCACGGCCGATGATCATAACCGACTTAGGCGCGATCTCACGCAATGTTGCGCCAATTTTAGCCGCTAAGGGTTGATTCGCTATCATTTGATTTTTAATGACACTTGGCGCTTGCGCCGCTTCTTTTTCCATTATTGTTTGTGTTTGCATAATTAAACCTTAACTCTTATGAGATTTTGCTTTGTTTAGCTTGTTGCTGGCGAGCATAGATAACCGACCCCATTTCAGGGGGAGATAAAGGAGCCGATAATGTTTCTTGCACATCAGCGTCTAACCAAGGTGTAATGACTGGAGTTAAACCGCCAATCAATGAAATACGAGGAGGATTTTTTGTTAATAGTTTTCTCGCAAGTTGACTAATATAACCAGCGCCCTCTTGCACAATGGCGCGTGCTATATCGTCACCAGCCCTTGCGGCTTCATAAACATCACGGGCAAATTCAGCAAAAAAAGCAGCCGGTTTACCCGCGATAACTTCAACCATTTCAACCGCATTATTCACTTTTAAATGGGCTAACAATTTTGGCGTTAGTGCAGTAGCAGGAATTAATTGATCTAAAGATAACAAAACTTGCTTGGCAGCCTGAAAACCAGTCCAGGCACCACTGCCTTTATCTCCATGCGGAAAACCATGTCCACCCAACATAAACACGTCATCATCAACATGGGCAAAACCACAAGAACCGGTTCCCGTGATCATAACGGCGCCATACTCACCCTGATGAGCGCCAAGGCAAGCAATAAGCAAATCAGTGGCTAAATACATTTCTTTAAATGGATGTAGCCATTCATTCATTTGTTTATATAAGACAGGTAAATTAACACCCGCTAAGCCAACACCCGCCGGAATTTCGTGCAATGCTATATGCTGTAGGCCAGCATCAGCTAAGGCAAGCTTGGCAGATTCTTCAATTGAATTTGCAGCTTGTTCAAAGCCATGTAGTGGATTGCCCGGTCCTGAAATCCCGGTGCCTAAAATCGCATTATCACGGTTAACCACAATCGCTTTGCACTTAGTGCCACCACCATCGATCCCCAAGAATAGTTCGTTTTTATTAATATCGCTTGTTAGCATTTTGACCTCGTGTCACGCTGACTTTTCACGTGAAAACATTCAGCTAGATCTTGAATGTTTGCCCGTTGATTGAATCTCAATATAAATATACTAACACAAATGACAGCGTTGTCATTTGTTATTTACATTAAAATTTACTTTTTA
The DNA here is from genome assembly GCF_003286125.1 of Algibacillus agarilyticus. GTDB lineage: Bacteria > Pseudomonadota > Gammaproteobacteria > Enterobacterales > Alteromonadaceae > Algibacillus > Algibacillus agarilyticus. The sequence continues at coordinate 21,616 of NZ_QMED01000031.1, read as the reverse complement.
TTTTCTTTTCGATAACCTTGATAACAAACAAGACTAACTATTTGATTATTATCAAGTTAAAATTTATTTAGGCACGGTCCATATATACACTATGGGCTTGTAACACGTAATTTACGCCCAAAACGTTGGCCATCTTGTGTTTTAGTACGCACCCAAACATCACCCGTTATTTTTACAGGCGTGTGATAAGTTAACCATTCACCGTCATCTATTTGGTATTCAATAGCTAACCCTGGGTAAGCAATATTAGCAAACAGGGTTTCATTGATAATTTTTGCACCCACCGTGGGTAAGCGATAATGCACACCTGCACGTTCTAATTTTGCAAACTCTTTTAAACCTAAAGTCGCTGCAAACAACTGCCATTTTTGATCGCGTTGTGCTTGTAAGGTTTGATTAAAACGTTCGGTGTTTTGACTATAAACAAAGCCTTTATGATCATATGGCACCGCCCATTTAGCTTGATGCCAAGCACGCTCAGCGAGTGATAATAAACGCGGGAATAATTTGTATTCTGCGGTTTGGTTGGTTCGCGTATTTTCACTCCACAACTGACCTTGAATACCTGCAAACTGCCTACCCTGCTCTAACGGTTGTGAAATTAATTTTCCAGTTTTGTCTGCTTTTAACGTATCGTTTGCAACATAAGGTTTGTCTTCACGGTCTAACCAAAACTCGGCATGAATAGGTAAATTATCAGGCATAAATTGAAATATTTTTTCGCTATTAATATGTCGCGATGCCCAATAATAACCATGCTCTTTAGGATCGGCTTCATAAGGAAAATCAAAATACAAAACATCCGGTGTTGATAACACGACTTGCCAATTACGGTTTGCTAATTCATGCGCCGAATGATGACCATCCCACATTAATAAACTCCAAGCATTCGCTTGAACCACTGCCGGCATTTTAGTTTGGCGAGTGTGTGATAGGCCATCACTCCAAGCGGCTGTTTCAATATCCATAGATGCTAATAAATTAGCGACTCGTTCTATAAAATAACCACCTAATTGGCTTACCTCAGTAATACCCTCTTCATTGGTCGCTAAAAATTGATGACATGCAGGTGATGATACCCAAGCCCCTGCTGTTTCATCCGCTCCGATATGATAGCGAGTCAGTGGCTGTCCGGCTTGTTGATGTATCAGTTTAACTTGTTGCATCACCTCAGCGACAAACGCGTACGAAGAAGCAAGACACACATTGATGGTATTGTCGTTATAGTGTTGTACTGATGAATAGCGAGTCGTATCGAGTGGATCATGCAATAAATATTGCTCAGCTTTCTCTTTGTCTTCTTGGGCCATGTATTTGTTATATCGGGCTGTCATTGCTTTTACCGCGGCACGCGAGTGGCCTGGCATATCGAGTGATGGGATCACTTGAATATGACGAGCACTCGCTGCTTGCAAAATTTCTTGGTAATCGGCTACCGAATAATAACCATTCACTTCACTCGTAGGATCGAGCCCTGCGCCTAATTGTGGCATTAAACAATACTGCTCTTTTAAATCAAAACACCGCTTGCTGCTCAATTCCGTTAATTCAGGTAACGACGGAATTTCTAAGCGCCAACCTTCATCATCACCTAAATGTAAATGTAATTTGTTTAATTTATAGGCCGACATTTGATCTAATAATTTTAAAATAAACCCTTTGTCTCGAAAATTACGTGCAACATCAACTAACACGCCTCTAAATTCATAATGCGGTTGATCTATAATGTCACCAATCGGTAACTGCTGACTATCCAATCGATACAAGCTAGCAAGACTTTGTAAGCCATAAAAAGCACCAGATGGATCATCAGCCGTGATCGTAATTTGTTCTGCTTGAATACGTAATTGATAAGATCCTAGTGGCTTAGCATCTTGCTCTTGCTGACTTGGATTAACCACGATATTAAGCGGTACTCCACCGTTTGGCTTTTGCATTAACCCTAGCGCGGCTAACCTCGATAACGCAGCTTGAATATCAGCGGGCATATGATTAACGTTATGTTCATTAATCGCTTGAAGGCCATGGTAGTTCACTTTTAAACCAACCGAAGTATCCAGTACTGTACCGGCTTTGCTAAATTTCACCTGAGTCGGTGTTGGAATGATTTGTTGTTGTATGGTTTTATTTAACGGTGAAACTTGAGTGAAAGCACTGAAGTCGTAAGTAAGATTACGCTCGTATAGACGCTCGGCAGTTAACCATTTAGTTTGATCATCTGCGGTGCGTTTAAATTGTTTTTCTTCATCGGTAAATTCAGCGACGTAAGGTAATATTTCTAAGCCGGTTTCAGGATCTATTTTAACCTGCGTACTTTTAATCACTCTTGGTTCAATAGCGGGTGTTAATTCATTTTTATGCTGAGCACTCGCGACAATATAATTGGGTAACGCATCGGTTTCCGACAGCGACCAGAAGTTGGCGTAAAAAGTAATCACTTTTTGCTCGCCAGCCGCAAAACCAGTAAATTTATCGCTTAGGTTTATTTGGTGTAAATCACCGTTTATATGGGTGATCGTAAAGTCATTACTAACTGATTTTTGAATTGGGGTTATTTGGCTAAAGTAAATTTGCCAATCTTTCACTTTAATCGCGTTAGGCGCTGTTAATAATAAATCAACTCGAAAACAAGAGCCGTTTTCAATATCAGGATCACATTCGGCAGAAGGGCTATTATCTATTTGTTGATAAGTCACTTGTAAATGTTGCGCAATATCATCTATATCTTGTTGAGTGGCCGTCGCTAAAAACAACGGTGCAACTTGTTGGCCTGAGTTAGATTGAGAATGGTCATTGTCGGCACCACAGCCGCTGATTAAAAATGCGCCCGCTAAGCTGAACACAATACGAAGCAGCTGACTTGTACACCTGGCAATTATCGGGGTTAAAAACGTAGCAACCCATTTAACCGGTGTAAGCCGTATTTTAGTCATGCTGCTAAACATCGGAAAGAGAAAACGAATCAAGTCGTGAGCGGATAACCATGCAAATTTTACTGACATAATAAATCTCATAAATTAAGTTAACTGGCTGCTAAGCCACTTTTTAATATTCGTCATTTGTTCAGACGATAACGGCGCTAAAATACCTTTTATAGGCTCAGGTATATGCTGATGGCTCTGTTCATGGTGTTCAAAAACATAATGATCAAAAAAAGCCTGCCAAGCTTTTTTTTGTGCCGTTGGTAAATCACGTATCGTTAACATGGCAAGCAACATCGCATCCATAGGCACTGGTTTATTTGTGGCTGCAATTGAGCCACCAGCCCAAAAGTTAATTAACATATTAATATCACTGAGTGCTTGCACATGATGCCACCATAAACGCGGAATATATAACGCGTCGCCGGGTTCAAGGTTAGCCACTAGCGCATGATTTAATGCTTGTTTAAATAATGGATACTTTTCAAAATCGGGCTCAGACAAATCCACCATACTGACAGGCGCCCCCGCTGGCGTAAATTGCAAAGGGCCAACATATAAATGACTTATTTGTTCGGGTGGAAACAACGTGACTTGGCGCTCACCCGCGACGACACACGCAATGTTATCTGCATCGTCATAATGCGCCACGACTGTCGATTTATTACCCAGCCAAAAACGAGGTTCAGTCGTCGCCTTGTTAAATAACGCCATTTCATGCTGGGCAACTAATGTAGGAAAATAATCTTTTAAGGGTGCACTTTGAATAGCAACCGCACCTTGATTTAACCCCTGTGGGTTTTGCTCAATAGCGTGTGCATAATTTGTTAAACTAGCTATAAACTGACTGTAACTCTCAACCTTGCGTTCAAAATTAAAACCATTAAAAGCAGAGTTATAATAGAACTGTGTTTTTTGACCGGGTTTAATTTCAGCCATGCGAACATCACCGCCCACATAATGCATCGACAACAGATCAAATAACCCAGAATGGTTAAGTGTTTCGCCATTATTTAAACGAGTACTTTGCGTATTATCTTGTGGGTTAGTGGATCGGTGATTTTTATCTTGTATATGACACTCAACCAGCGGCCAGTGCTTAACTAACCCTTTTAAAATAGCAGGTTCAGCTAACGGTGCGATCTCTTGTTGAAAAAGGTCAGTAGTCACATCATGCCAAACGGCAACGTGTTTTAATGCTCTCATTATTCCCCCCCAAAAAAATATCACCCTGAATTCACGTCTGTAAACAATGAGTATAAAAAAGCCGAGTATGACTCGGCTTTAATAAAGGTTAATTAAAAATTAACCCGTACACCGGCGACAAAACGCCGGCCATTTTGATAAATTGACATAACACGTTCTTTATTTGTGTTGTATTCAACAATTTCTTCGTCAGCTAAGTTTACCGCTTCAAGCGTTAACGTTACTTTTTCGTTTACGTTATAAGAAGCACTTGCATCCCACTGGCCAAATTCATCATTGAATAGCTCATCACCATTAAAATGTATACCTTTGTACCATTCACTGCGGTAGTTATACATAACACGAGTTTGAAAAACGTCATTTTCGTAATACGCAGTTAAGTTCAACATATCTTCTGACGTTCCCTCAACTAAACCCGAACCTGGTTTAGCGGTATCACGTGCTTCTTCAGCACTTGAGTCTGTATAAGTATAGTTAGCCGATAAGCCATAACCGCCAAAATCATGTTGGATCCCAAGTTCCAATCCATTGATTGTGCCGCCTAACCCATTACCGGGTTGAGAGAAATTAACCGGTACCCAGACTTCGTTTTCTTCGTCATAACGATCTTCCGTTACTGTCGTGATCGTTCTTAATGAGTCCAGCTTTTTACTGAAGTAAGCCACAGATAACATAGAAGCATCGCTGTAATACCATTCCCAAGAAATATCAAATTGCTTTGCAATAGTAGGTTTTAAATTTGGATTACCCCGTGTACCAGAACCTTGGCCACCGGTTAATGAACCAAACGTTTCAGAAGAAGAAATATCAGCCCAATTTTGACGAGCCATAACACGAGCAGCACCAAGTCGTAAAACTTGATCAGGGGTTAAATCAAAGGCGATATTAATGCTGGGTAACAATTCAGCGTAATCATTATCTTGGCTTACCCAGTTTAATGTTTCAGGTGTTAACCAATCACCATTAATGGTATTTAATCCCCACGTTTCACCTGAATATTCATAACCAAACGACGTTTGATCGGTTGCAACGTAGCGTAAACCTAAGTTACCGCGATAACTATCGCCCTCAAAATCACCTTGCATATATAAAGCAAGAATATCTTCTTCTACAGCCCAAATTTCAGGCAAATTGTCATGAATAGCATAACCGGCATTAATCCCGCCTAATGAGCCAAATGCAATCTCTTCCATTAAGGGGCGGTTATGAGACACTTGATCAGTAATATTCCCCGTTGCCGCTACATCCACATTAGCATCACCTAACGCATCTAAACCACAACTGGCTAAAGTTGGACATGTTTCAAAAATATGGCCTAAATATACATCCCAATCAGCGCCGCCACCATCAGTAAAGGGACCATGCCAACTATAAGCATGGCGACCTTGCGTTCGCTCTGCTTGACGATATTTAAAACCCGCTTTAATCGCGGTGAATAATCCAAGATCAGTCGCTAAATTTAAATCCGTTTGTACAAATGTTTCTTCATCCGTTGTAGGCTTAGAACCGCCCCAAATCCAACCAGCAGCAAAATTACTGCCGTCCGATGGATCAACGCCAACATTAACCTCAGGCGTACCGGTCAAGTCATAATCATAACCTGCGCCTTTTGCTACATATTCCCAAGATGTTTCACGATAAGTCCCGCCACTAGCTTCTGTTGTCCCAATTTCAAAATTGAGATCATAACCTTCGCCTTGGTAATCAACATCTAAGTGTATTTGTGAGGTTTCAGTGCTTGATACGCGATTGATGTAATTATAAGCGAAGTTGCCAATACCCGCGTCAACGTCACCTGCTACGGTTGATGCTAAAACGGCACCATTAACTACGTTAGTCGCATTCGCGATAACCGCATCTCTATCTGAAAAAGCAAAGTTAATTAAATTGGCATTTTGGTTATCAACATCCATTTCAGAATTTAATATATTTAAAGTCATTAATAAGGTATCGGTCGGCGCATATTGAACGGTTGTAAATAACGTTTGGCGCTCACGATTTTGTATAAACTTAGGTGCACCAATATTACGAGGCACAATAAAATCATCATCATCGCTTTCTATCCAACCAAGAACTTCAAAGCCTTGGCGCTCTAAATTACGTTTTTGATCAACCGCAGACACCATAATCCCAAACGTTTCGTCATCGTTTTTCCACGAATACATACCGGCAATTTGTGGATCCGTTTTGCCAGACGTTTCAGAATATTGGCCTTCAAGTGAAAGGCTAACCGTATTAGCATCCATATCTAATGGACGACGTGTGCGCAATATCACGCTACCGCCAATTGATCCTTCATCAGCACTGGCTAATGGCGATTTATTAACCTCTAAACCTTTAACAATAACAGACGGTAGCATGGTGTAATTAAAACTACGGTTAGCTTCGTCAAGAATAAACCAATCTGCAGTCCCCACGGATTGGCCATTAAGTAAAGTACGATTGTATTTAGGGCCCGCGCCACGAATACTCACTTTTTCGCCTTCACCAAATTCACGACTTACCGCTACCCCCGTAATACGAGATAAGGTTTCAGCTACATTTTTGTCCGGAAATTTACCGATATCTTCAGACGTGATCACATCAGAGACGTTAGTCGCAAAACGTTTCGCATTTATATTCTCTTTTAAAGAACCACGAAGCCCTTGCACTTCAATAACTTCAACTTCTTGGCTGGCGCTATTTGCCTCTTCAGCCATAGCAATAAACGAAGAACCACCTGATAAGATCATCGCAATTGAACTTGCAAGCATACCTTTTTTAAATATTGTTGATGACATAGCCTATCCCTTATAACGTTTTTATTAATATTGATTTAGAACTTAATAATGACAGCGTTGTCATTTATTTATGACAACGCTGTCAAAAGGTGAATAAACCATACTACTAAATTTTTCTCATGGCTAGTGTTAATTATTAAGTTTTTCATCATAACTTGACAAGTTAATGTTTTTTTTGAAGTTTAAGTTCAAATACTTTCTAACTTTAGACAATAATTTAACGACTTTCGAATAAATAAAGAGCATAAATTAATAAAATTTAAACTTAATTGCAGGACAAAGACTTAAACAAAATGTAAAAAATAAGCCGATAAATAAAAGAAAATACAGTAAGCCCGTAAACAAACCTTAAAATTTATCTTTATAAATATTGCTGTCGGCGACTTAAAACAATAATCTATGATGCTATTAATCACCATATTCAGCTAAATTAACTATTTTTATAGAAACAATGGTTATCAATCATTGCCTTAATTTATTGCAGCCGTGCAACCCCGTTTAAGCAAAGCAATATGGTTACACCCACTTCAACCGTTCAATACAGGTAGTTTGAATTAATGAAAGCGACAATCAATGACGTGGCAAAACATGCTGGCGTTTCTATAAAAACCGTATCTCGTGTTATGAATAACGAGAGCGCGGTACGCCCAAATACCCGAGAAAAGGTAATGGCTTCTGTTAATGAATTAAACTACCGCCCTAACCTAGCGGCACGTAACTTAGCAGGCACCAAATCATATAGCATCGCTTATGTTTACGATAACCCAAATGCTTATTATGTTATTGACATGCAAAACGGTATTTTAAATGCCTGTAAAAAACAAGGGTTCGAATTATTAATTCATCCGTGTGATGCCAACGATAACAATACCATTGAAGAAATAACTAACATGGTGAAGCATTCACGTATTGCAGGGTTAGTATTAACCCCTCCCTTTTCTGAAATGCCTGAATTTGTCGCGCAATTAACCGCCCTCGATGTCAAAGTGGTGCGTATTATGTCTGGCGATAAAGCACCTGATACATTAACGCCCTGCATCATGATCAACGATAACGCGGCCTCTAAAACTATCACTCAACACTTGATTGATAGTGGCCATCAGCGCATTGGTTTTATTGCCGGTGGCAGTGAACATAACTCCACGGTTGAACGTTTAGAAGGTTATAAACAAGCGTTAAAAGCTAATAACATTCCACTCGATGACGATATCATCATTAAAGGTGAATATTCCTTTGAATCTGGTGTTGAAGGGGCTAAAGCGCTAATGGCTAAGTTAAATAAACCCAGTGCAATATTTTCTTGTAATGATGAAATCGCCGCGGGGGCATTATTCGCCGCTCGGTTAATGAACATCGACATTCCGCAACAATTATCGATCACCGGCTTCGAAAACAGTCCCTTCTCAAGACAAACTTGGCCCAAATTGACCACAGCCAATCAACCAAATCCAAAAATAGCAGAAGATGCAGCTAATCTATTAATTGCTCAAATACGCAATAACGATGAAAGAGAGATCTGTAAACACTATACACCTGAACTTATCATCCGAGATTCTACTAATAATTTAGCAGCGGATATTAACTAATGCGAATATGTGAGTTGATTAGATCAATCAACTCACTTATTTTAACCAGAGTTTAAAAGTTTGGAGGGGAAATGGGGAGATCATCTATTTCTAGCTGATTCTCATCCTGTGCTGCCACTCGATTAGATTGTCTCAACTGGGACTCAACTTCCGTTTTAACCGATTGTGGCAACACGGTGTTGTCAATATTAGCGACAACAGCCCCTGTAAAAAGGATCGCATCAGCCGTAATATCAGTAAAAGAATGTTCAGCACTCACGACTGTGTTATTAACCAAAAAGTCATCTGTCATATTAACAATAGCGTCACTCACATCTGCACTTGAATTAAACCTTTCAACCACCGCCAGCATAATAATGTTATCTTGCAACTGCGTTTGACTTAACTCAATATCACCTGATAAATCCAGAGGTTCAATCGCCGATGGTGAACTCGCTAAATTGAGCTGCTGCTGTAATTGTGTATATTCAGTTGATAGTTCAGCTTCTGTTGGCGCAGTCGTATATTTTTGGGCAATAACATGTGTTAACACATTAATATTTAATGTTGCCAAATTTATTGGCGGTAAAGCATAAGCCGTTAATTTAAATTCAGGCCCAATAACACACCACTCGCCAAAATTTACGATCCCGTCTTGGTTTATATCCAATGATGAGTCGTTAGCAATGCCACAATCTTGCAAATCACAAAACATAAGCGTTGTACCATCGTCTCGACCTTGCACTTCAATATAAACGGCATTTTGATCTGATATGGGCACATCAAATTCAAACTTGCCTTTTGCTGTCGTTTTACCGGTGGCAATAGGTTCAGCGCCTATAATGCCGTCATCGGTAATAGGATATATAGCAACTTCACCGCCACTAATAATCCCTTTACTCGCACTACCTGAAATCGGTGTGTATACCATTTTCTCGCAGCCTAATAATGCTAAGCCTAGACACAAAACAGCAGTCAATCGAGTTTTTATAATCATCGCTACTACCATTATTTTTTCACCCAAAAACCAACACCGGCCGGTATTTCAGTTAAAGCAGAATAACCAGAATCTACAATTTTACTGCGCTCTGCTGCAGAAGGTGCCCAGCCACTAAACCCTTGTCCTTCAACATAAACCCAAACAAACTTAACTTGACTAAACAAGGTATCAAAGTCTGTTAAATCTTGCGCGCTACCAAGTAAATGCGTGCCTGATGCCAAATTATCAATCGTTGCTACATCGATTAAACTTAATTGATTGAGTTTAATTAAACCAAAATTAGCAGGCGTCGTATCTATTTCTAATGCTTTTTCTGTTTTAGCTTTTTCAATCGCGGCGAGTAATTCACTTTGATGAGTCGCATCTGACACCAATCCATAATTGTGAGGATTTGCAATAACGAGCGCTTGTCTAACGGCTTCAGCAGACGCAATATCGGTTAAATAACGAGCTTGTGAAACCAAAGCATAAGTTTCTGGGTTCGCAATCACTAAATCTTGGCGAACTTGCTCAGCACTTGCGATATCGTCTGTATATCGTGCTTGTGAAACCAAAGCATAAGTTTCAGGGTTTGCTATAACAAGGTCTTGTCTTACTTGCTCTGCCGTTGCGATATCATCTGTATATCGTGCTTGCGAAACTAATTCATAAGTTTCAGGGTTAGCGATCACTAAATCTTGACGGGCTTGTTCTGCCGTTGCGATATCGTCTGTATAACGTGCTTGCGAAACCAACTCGTAAGTTTCTGGGTTTGCGATCACTAAATCTTGACGGGCTTGTTCTGCCGTTGCGATATCATCTGTATAACGCGCTTGCGAAACTAATTCATAAGCTTCTGGATTTGCTATCACTAAGTCTTGACGGGCTTGTTCTGCGGTTGCGATATCGTCTGTATATCGTGCTTGTGAAACTAATTCATAAGATTCTGGGTTTGCTATAACAAGGTCTTGTCTTACTTGCTCTGCCGTTGCGATATCGTCTGTATAACGCGCTTGAGAAACTAACTCATAAGCTTCTGGATTTGCTATCACTAAGTCTTGACGGGCTTGTTCTGCGGTTGCGATATCGGCAGTATATCGGGCTTGTGAAACTAATTCATAAGATTCTGGATTTGCTATCACTAAGTCTTGACGGGCTTGCTCTGCCGTTGCGATATCGTCTGTGTAACGCGCTTGCGAAACTAACTCATACGCTTCTGGGTTTGCGATCACTAAATCTTGACGAACTTGCTCTGCGGTTGCGATATCGGCAGTATAACGCGCTTGCGAAACTAACTCGTAAGCTTCTGGGTTTGCTATCACTAAGTCTTGACGAACTTGCTCGGCTGTTGCGATATCGTCTGTGTAACGCGCTTGCGAAACTAACTCGTAAGCTTCTGGGTTTGCTATCACTAAATCTTGACGAACTTGCTCGGCTGTCGCGATATCGGCTGTATATCGCGCTTGCGAAACTAATTCATAAGATTCTGGATTTGCGATCACTAAGTCTTGACGGGCTTGTTCTGCGGTTGCGATATCGTCTGTATATCGCGCTTGAGAAACTAACTCATAAGATTCTGGGTTTGCTATAACAAGGTCTTGTCTTACTTGCTCTGCGGTTGCGATATCGGCTGTATATCGCGCTTGCGAAACTAACTCGTAAGCTTCAGGGTTTGCGATCACTAAGTCTTGACGAACTTGCTCGGCCGTTGCGATGTCCGCAGTATATCGCGCTTGCGAAACTAACTCGTAAGCTTCTGGGTTTGCTATCACTAAGTCTTGACGGGCTTGTTCTGCGGTTGCGATATCGTCTGTGTAACGCGCTTGCGAAACTAACTCGTAAGCTTCAGGGTTTGCGATCACTAAGTCTTGACGAACTTGCTCGGCCGTTGCGATGTCACTTAGCGATTGTATTTGTGATACCAAAGCATAATCAGCAGGGCTAGCTTGTACCGCAGTAATGGTTTTTTGCGCAACTTGTTCAATGATTTGTTGTTCGGTATCGCTCAATTCATCAATAACAACATTAAGCGAACGGTAGACACTTTTACCATCAGCAGAAACATGAGCCGTCACCTCATAAATACCCGCAGTTGTATAACTATGTGTCAACTCTCCAAATGTCGCATCGACTAACACATTACCATCACCAAAATCGATGCTATTTAACTCAACCACGCCATCCGTTGTAGACGCTTGTGCATCTATATAAAAGGTTAAATCAAAACCCGGTTTACGTAAACCTGAGTCGATTGCAAAATCGGTTACGATCGGATAATTCTGATATGCACGGGGTACAACACGATAACTCGTTTCATTTTCTAATATCGGATTGTTATACAGTAATTGCACAGCGGCACCATTGTATTCATAGCCGACAGTCGCTGAACCGCCAAAATTACGATAACTACCGGAATCTTCAAGATCTTTATAATGTACTTGAATTTCGCGCGTATTCTCAAACATCACAACTTGAAAATCTATTGTTGATTCTTCATCATAATCAGGATAATAAAATTCATAATTTCGATATTCAACGACGACTTTTCTGTTGGGCGCTTCACCCTGTACTTCATAATAAACATCACCGTAAGCAGGGTGAAGATCATCATGGAATGGTAAAAAAGCATGAATATCGGTTCCACCCGGTAATGGGAAATTATAGTCGCCATAGTAATTATAACCATGGACTAAACTCCCATTGCTACCCACATAAATATTATCGACAGTACCAAGCGGCCATTGCAGAGTAAAATCAAGATCAAGCAAACGAGCATTTGAATCAGTCATTCCAAGTGCCGTTCCTTCAAAGTCAATGTAGTCATAATCAATAACTTCAAATATTGCAGGTTCAGCGTTACTAACAATTGTAAATTGTTCAGTATTTGTACCTTCTATTTGCACTGCTACTTGTCCAATAAAATTAACGGTCAGCGAAGCAGAATAAATACCGTCATTGGCAATCGCATCAGCCCCCTCACCTAAATCATTTAATTGAGCAGCTTCAATACCAGCCACTAATAATGCATAGCTTTGGCCTGTAACCGGCACACCACAATTTAAAACTTCAAACTGCACATCAATATCACTCTCAGGTGTAGTGGCAATTTCGCCATTAACTAAGGTAGGTGAAATAACGGCAGTTGATATCGTATCAACACAATTTAACGAACCAGAATTGTCTTCTCCCCAAAGTGCTGTACGTTTTCCGCTTCTAACAACGCCCTGTAAATTAGATGCAGTGGTACCGACATTTGAGATCAAATTTTGTCGTTGATGCATGCTGTATTCTGGATAATAGCTGGCAACTAAGGCATAGGCTCCAGCAACATGAGGGGATGCCATTGAGGTGCCACTAAATACTTGATAGGTATTGTGCGGTGTTGTACTTAAAATATCGGAACCAGGCGCAGCCACATCAACGCTATTAACACCATAATTAGAAAAATAAGATAATTCACCGTCTTGGTTTAAAGATGCGACTGTGACAATATTGTCATTAGGAAATGCAGCGGGAAATTGAGGATAAACATCGATATTAATACCATCATTACCCGCAGCCGCCACAAAAAGTATTTCGGCTTCATTATGACGTTCAATCGCCTCTTGCAGCAAAGAACTTGAATCATTGCCGCCCCATGAATTATTCGTAACTAAAACATTAACACCACGATTAACCCTTAGATCATAAAAATAATCTAAACACTCTATGGCACCAGCACTGGTACCTTCACCCCAGTAATTTAGAAATTTACAGGCTATTAGTTTAACGTTTGGCGCAACACCCACAACCCCTAGATTATTATTAGACTTTGCAGCGATAGTTCCAGCAACGTGTGTGCCATGCTCATTGTCATCGTATGGGTCTGAATCTTGGTTATAAGTATCAATGCCGTGCATGTCATCGATATACCCATTACCATCATCATCGATGCCATTATCGGCAATTTCACCTGGGTTAATCCAAATATTATCGACTAAATCTTCATGGTTATAATCGATACCGGTATCAAGGATCCCAACAACAACATCACTGCTACCCTCGGTTAGATCCCAGGCTTCAGGTGCGTTTATATCCGTATCAAAATCGTTATTTAACCCCCATAAGTCATCAAAAAGAGTATCATTGGGAATGCTCATTATGTTAAACATCACTTCGGGTTCAGCTTGTAACACACCCGATTGTTTTGACATTAGATAAGCCGCTTCTTTTGCACTCATGCCCTTAGGTACGCTATAGACTTCAATATCAGATAAGTGCTTAAATGATTTACTTTTCACTAAACCTAATGGGTTAACAGAGCTTGCTGAAACAGACTGTTTTGTTCGCCATTTTACAATAATATTTTTTGCATCTGGGGTTTGAGTATAAGCGGAATGCGGTTGACTATTAGCAGCAGTAACCTTTGAAATGACAGCTTGTGCAGACTGGGTAAAAAAAACACAGGCAGCAAGCAGATAAGCATTAAGCTTCATATAAGTAATGTTCCTTATTTAGTAAGCGTGTCTTTACGCTATAGATATCCATAAATTTCGCGCATTTTAACACTATCTAAATAAGAATTAATACATTTAAAATGTATTCGAGAAGCATGAATTATCAACTTTGTGCAATTTACCCTATTGATTTCACAAAAAGCCTCAAGATGCGCTTCAACATCTTGAGGGTTAAAAGGGTAAGCCACTTAATTAAACAATAAAAAGTTAATGCATCGTAACTACTGCAATACGTCTAAGCAAACATTGCCTACTGCGGGCACATTAGCACAAACGTTACCGTCGGTGCCTACATCGGCACCAAAAGACGGTGTACACGATAAAGTATCAACTGCATCACATACCCAATTACAAACAAAAGGAAATGGACAAACCGTATTACATACATTACGGCTATACGTTGCGCAGAACTGTCCTTCAAAGCGAGCCCCTGCATGGTTAGGGCCAACCGTTAAGGTATTCGTACCTTGTGCACCACCAACGTTAATGCCACGGGTACCACTAAATAAAAAATCACCATTGTTAGCCACAAAACCACTCCCAGCAAAGCTTACACCGCCATAGTTAGTTGAACCAGATAGTATCCAACGTGTTGTATTATCGATCCCCATATCAGCTTGACCATTAAACGTTAATGGGTTAGCGGGAATATTAATACGCGCTTGCTCTAAGCCACCTTTAACACTCTTAACTTGACCATTTAGGTAAGTCACTGCAACTTCACCCACTCGATAACCTGCGGATCCTTGATATACAGAATTACCAAATATAAGATTCTGACTGAGTACATTCCAATCAGCATTACAGTCTTGCAGCGCGGTATAAACCTGAGGTTCACTAGAGCACTGCCCCACCATTTTACCACCTAGGGTGACTTTCATACCCTGGGGTGTTGCAACAACTGTCACTTTAGGCTGCACGGCGGTCCAATGGTCGTAAGCTGTTGGTTTAACAAACCCTTCACCGGTAGCATCAATTGGATAACTAATTGCGCCTTTACCACCCACCATATGAAAAACTAAATTTAAACTTCTAAATTTAACCTCTGCCCCTAAGGTAGGGTTAATATTAACGTGTTGCCATGTGTCTAATACTTTAATATTCAATGCTAAATCTAAAGTCCCCGCAGCTGTCCGCGTTAAGCTTAATTGATAAGGTGTAGGTTGTGGCATACCTAATGAGGCGGCAAGTTGCATAACTTGACGCAACGCTTGCGACAGCAAATGATCACCTTTTATATTATTAGTATAGATAAAACCAGAAGCGCGTAATAAATCTGATTCATGCGGTAAACCTATATGGTCAATATTTATATCAAGTTCAATAATACCGTTTAATTCGTTAAATAAATTAACAACATCACTACCTAAACTATTAGCCTTCTGTGCTAAAAAGTGCATGCTGTCACTAGAAATGGTTAAGTAGTTATCGTTCCAAGTAGCAGGGTCTAAATCTTCAGACCACTGCGTAAATAACGCACCATGTTGGCCAGCAGAGTTCCATGAGAAACTATACTTAGAATCAACGGGCAAACACAAATAATTGTCGTGCCACGTATGTGGATCTATACCTTCATAAATTTGTGTACAATTCATCCCCGCAATTGCCCCTGCACTGTACCATTGCATACCAATATAATCTGAACTACAAAAATAATTGTCTGCCCAAGATGTCTCTGCAGGTTCTGCACCCTCATTAATCTGGATGCAAAACATTTCAGCAATAGGTCCGTTGGACGACCATGCAAAATCAATATCATTTACTCGCGTTTTAGCTGCATCAGCAATAAAATCTAATGGTTTAGGGTTAGCCAAGGGTGAAGGCTGACCAAATGAATTCCAACCGCTCCAATTATTATCAAAATTATAGTTAGCATGAATTGAGTTATCTGTACCTAATACAAAACATTCGGCATGGTTATTAGCTAACGTCCAACAGTTAGGGGCTGATTTAGCTCTACCGCCTAAATTATGCCAACTAAGCCAACCCGTACTCGCTGACCAATATTTTTGTTGCACTCCATAGTGCTGATCTAAAGCAAAACATTCAACACTGTCAGTATCTCGAGACAAGCAATTGGCTTTAGATACCAAGTTGCCACCTAAGCTTTCCCAGCTATACCAGCCATAGGTATTGGCATAACTTATTTTATGTAGTGCTTTGTCAGTACCAACAGCGAAACAATCTATTACACCCTCTTGGCGCGCAACACATGAAGGACTACTATCGAGAACACCACCTCTGCTGTCCCAACCGCTCCAGCCTTGTTCTGGCGCCCACCATTTATGTTGCAAAGTATTATCAGCCGCACGTACGTAACAATCGTGATGATTACTGTTCCATGAAACACATGAAGGTTGACCATTAATAATCCCACCTAAATTCTGCCAACTTGACCAGCCACTCACGGCAGTCCAATACAACGATTGCAATGCGTCATCTGCACCTTGAACAACACATTCAAGGTGATTGGGTTCACGACTAAAACATTCAGGATCAGATTTGATATTTCCGCCTAAATCGTGCCAGCCACTCCACCCTGAACCATGATTGAAAGCAGTATAAAGCCGATTATTATTACCGCGAACAAAACAATCATTGCTCCCAATTTGCCGCGACACACAATTAGGAGTGGCATTAAATACAGAGCCTATATCTTGCCAACCCTGCCAGCCACTACCGGTTAACTCTCGCGTATAAACAGATTCATTACTACCGATAAATAAACATTCACCGCCCCCAGTACCATCTGCACTGCAATCCCCCGCTGGGGTTAGCATTTCAGCCGAAGTGTTATATGAAAATAGAATCGAGCAAGCACCTAAAACGAGTGGAACAAAGGTACTAACGAGTGGCGTCTTTAATGATATAGCCTGTGATTTTTGGTTAAGAGATTGAGCAACTTTAGGATCAGAACGCATTGATAGTGAAAGCATTAGCGACTTACGTCTTAATCGAGTCAATTTTAATATTGTTGAGATCATTTTTGAATTATCCAATTTAAGTTTATATCCATACAACGGCAACAAACCACCGAATACCGACCAACGAAAGCAGAAAACCGGCGCCAATTTGCCACTTACTAAAATTGATATCGGGAAGTTATTTGTTATCTTTAATAAAAATAATGAGCTTTTATGATTTAAAATTCAGGTTCACACCAACTAACCCCTCACAAATAGAGCTATTTAGTTGATTAATAATGCTTTTTAAAAATGAGTATTGAATCTAGAAATATAAAATAACTAACTCTATATTTTTAAATACCCCCCAAAACGAGGTGATAAACTGATTGCCTCTATCGTCATTGCGCTACGCTCGTTATAATACGTGCAATAAACTAATATTTACCTAAAGAGAAAAACATGAGTGCTACGTTACCCGCCTGTCCAAAATGCGCGTCTGAATATGTCTACCAAGACCAAAATTTATTAATTTGTCCAGAGTGCGCCCACGAATGGGATCCCAATCAAGTAGAAGTTGATGAAGATGCTATTGTATTAAAAGATGCTGTCGGCAACTTATTAGCAGAGGGCGATAAAGTCACCGTCGTTAAAGATTTAAAAGTTAAAGGCACATCAACCGTGATTAAAGTCGGAACTAAAGCCACAATTAAACGCTTTTTACCTGGTGATCACGACATCGATTGTAAAGTCGACGGTTCTAGTGACATGTTACTAAAATCAAGCGTTGTTAAAAAAGCTTAAACAAATAATGTTTTGTCTAAACAGACTAACGTGTGCAACTAGCGTTAGTCACTTTAAAAGCTGAAAATAGCCGCTAGGTTTAGATCCCCTAACCTTATCCTCCCCCCTTTTTTGAGCCTTAATGCAAACCAAAACAAATCGACTAAATCGTGGCTATTATCGCACCGGACCTAATCACAGAAACGGCACAGATGTTAACTTTGTTGATATCCGCCGTGAATTTGATTTTAGGTGCATTCATATCGGTAAATGGGTCACAAAAGCTGAGCAACAAATTGCAGCTAACTTAGTCTTTGATGCGTTGTCTGACCTCGCGTTAATCTTGCAAGTACCAAAACAAGTATTGTCTTTACGCGGCACGCTATCTTTAGCCTTTGGTATGGGGGGTCAACGTCATGCACATGCGCATTATGACTTAAGAAAAAAAGAATTAGCGTTAGCTAAAAATGCAGGCGGAGGTGCATTAGCGCATGAGTGGTTTCATGCCTTTGATCATTATATTTGTGCTAAGTTTTTGCAGTTACCGACATCGCGTTTTGCATCGCATGCTTGGCTATTATCAAATGAAGAAGTGCAACATCCTCTCAATCAATCGTTGGCAAAGACATTTCAAACACTCTTTTTAAATCCTATGCACAACAATCAACCCAGTGATTATTTTAAAACAGCAGCCTTGATTGATAACAAATTAAATCATGTTTATTACGCACTACCTGAGGAGCTAAGTGCCAGAGCATTTGAAGCTTACATACAAGATAGCGAAATTAGTAACGAGTTTTTAGTAAAAGGCACTAAAAAAAGTAAAGAAGCAAAAGCAGGGTTATATCCGTTGGCTGAACATCGAAAACAAATACAGCACCATTTTTCTCATTATTTTATGTTACTTGGCCAATATTTAGCCCGCGCTCGATAAAGAGAGGTTAAACCTTGAAAGCAACTAGCAACACCAATACAAATTATTAAGCGCGAGCTTTTTTCAGGCAACTCACCAAATTATCCACGTCAGCCGTCATACAGGTATAAAATTTTCTTTCTGCGCCAATCGACTTGGTACACTTATCTAACGATGTTCTATTTTTAATGTTGCTAAATAACCCTGAAGATTTACTGTAATCAGCTTGTTGAATATGCCCTGCTTCAAAGTTTTTATTGAGTAAAAATAATGAATTATCCACCGAAGCAGCGATATTCTTTATAGACGCGGCACAGTTTAAATGAAGTCGCTGACCATTATCGTCATCAATTAAAGGTTCATTTGACGTATTGGCCGATGCAATATTTTCAGCCATATTATTTGTTAATTCTGATTCACCCGTTAACAAATTCATTTCTTCAATCGTTAATTGCTTATTTTCATTTGTGGGTAAATGAGTACCAAAATGAGTGACCCCTTTTTCATCCACCCATTTGTAAATTGCAGCTGAGGTGGTAAACGATAAACTAAATAAATAAATTAATAAAAAAAGGTGGATCTTCATTTCAATAAAACCTTAGTTGTACGCTCGAATATATGAACTTTAGTCTTCTCGCTCAAGTTTTAGGGTTCATTGTCAGCCCTTACTCTCGACTTTGGCTCCTGCGTCGTTCTAACACCTAAATCCATTTAGGCGGCCCCAATCACATAGTAGAGCATATGCTCATGAGGTCTCGAAACTTGCCTGCATGGATGCAGGTAAGGGGCGAGAGCAGGACGCGGTAGCTTTGACGGCTTTGCTTACATGGATGTAAGTACTTCGGTTTCGTCTGGAACTAGAAACCTGCCCCTAAAACCCGATCGCTTTGACTAAAAATACATCAAGCACGCGTCGTTATTCTAATAATACCAACGCGTTTTGATTCAAATTAATTAAATAAATCTAAGAATGACTCTTTCTTTTCTGATTTAATGATGCCGATAATTTCGTTAATACTTACAATTTCATATTGCTTGGTAATGCTATTCATATCTTTTAACATCGACTCCGTTATCACTTTGATGGTTTTAGGCGAAAAAGGCGCGTTACTTGATACATTAAATTTTGTTTTATAAAAATCCCATTGGTTTAACACTTCTGCCAGAGCATCATTAATTGAGTCTGTATTCTCTTTAGCTTTTTGCAAAATGGATAACGCATCTGTAAATTGCCCTGCCGTATTTTGCATTTCTTGTTTAAATTGACTTTCGTTATAACCTGAATGACTCGCAAAATATAGCATCGCAAGACGTTGCGATAACATTCGTTGTCGACCTGATATATTAATGAGTTTGTCAGCATTTTTACTGGATGTTTGCTCCAACGTTAATACAAATGCATGGGCCGATTTCAGTAATTCGGTACTATATTCAACCACATTAACCGTATTAGAATCATTTACTTCTGCTAGTACAATACTTCTAAAACGATACCAGCTCTTTTTTAATTTTTTAAACGCGTTTTTAGATTCAGATGTGGTTGCTGACCCTGACAAATTAAACAAGTTTTCTTCAAAAGTTGCCGCGCTTTCATCAAGCTCCATTGCCGATGTTTTAACATTAAGTTTTTGGCTAATTAAAATGTAATTTTTTGCCATGCGTTGCGAAAGCATACGCTGTAAACCGGCTTGATTAATGGCTTCTGATAAACTAAGTTCTTGCGAATGGGCAAGTGGGAAAAATGAAATAAATAACGCAGCTATGATGAAAATCTTTTTGACGAGCATGAAATATCCAATTAATGAGTTGTGCAAACGCAATTTAAAATAATCACTTAATAACGACAAATCAAGATAAAAAACACCTTAAATACAATGAACTACAATAATAAACCCGTTTTTTTTGGTGCAATAAAAAACCAACAAAGTGCAATAAAGCGTACCAATTGGAAATTAAATACACAGCCAACGACATCACAAAACAGGTATTAAACAAGAAAAGCACTCTTTACACGTCATATGCCTAAGTGACTTCAGGTGCGGTTTCCAGTGGAAATTTAAATTGATTTAGGCACCGCTTACGCATCCTACTCACGCTGTGCACATACATCCATAAAGGCGAAGCAAGCAGGTGCAAGTTTAACAGGTTAAATTAAGCCTGTTTAACACCGCATAACTCAATTTAAAACCCAGCAGAACAGAGCCTTTGAGCGATGTGACTTGGTTTGCAGGCAACGGACGTAAGTACTCAGGATTTATTGGGAACAAACCCCTGTGAATTAACATGGAATAAAGCGACATTCCGGCATTAATACGCCTCGCATTAATATCGCTCAGGGGTTCTGAACAAGCCTATTGAAGAGACTTGGATATATAATGTATATATAAGCCGAATTATCGTTAAATTTTGAATAGAAAAACACATTGCATCAAACGAATGAAAATGTCTACACGCGCCAATATAGTGCAAAGAAGTCACCACACATAAATATAAATGAAATATATATTCACTATATAAGCCAATAAATATAAGTTTAAATCACACAAGTTAAGCAAACACGGTGGAGTATCCATCAATATAAAATGACAAGCCTGAATACAAATAAACGTTAAAAGGCACAGAGATGATTAATACTCACAAAAAATTGTTTAAGGTTTTCACCTGAAAAATAGTTATAGTCAAAGCGATCGGGGTTTAGGGGCTGGTTTCTAGTTCCAGACGAAACCTCAGTACTTAGATCCCTGTCTCTTGATCACAAGTCTCCAGCCTGCTGAAGTGATTTTAACATCGCAATTGACTCTATCATTTCGGCCAATTTTATCCAACCTTGCCATAACACTTTCATCCCTACTCGTCCGTTGCGTTTGCTGTCATACCAGCCACCGTACCTTGCTATAGCGTAATACAACCAATAAAGTGAAGGAGGTTTAGTCGGAAGGCCTTTCCCTTTTTCTACTTTCATCCACAGCAATTGCCATGTCGTACTTTCTACGTAACAAGTACAATCTATCGCTTTAGCTTCTTCTTTGTTTTGAGCCCATTCTTGAAGTTGCATTAACCTTACGGCGAT